>NZ_JBYTBC010000001.1:0-633643 GCF_058788795.1 Variovorax sp. FW301-JW7 | reverse complement strand
CGAGGAGCCACCATTTGCTGAAGGCCCGTTACTCACAAGGTAACGGGCCTTTTTCGCTTTCTACGCCACACATCGGCCTTCCGCTGCGCGGCACGCGGGCCTGTCCGACACGGCCGCCCCGCCCTGCGTGCAAAACTCCCTGTTTGTTAACAACTTCTGCGGCCCCGCCCAGGACAACCCCGTGCACGCACCGCGCCGGTCAGGCGTTGTTCGGGCTCAGTGACTCATAACAACCAAAGGGCATCACGATGAAACTCACAAGAATTCTTCTGGCCGCCGCCGTGGCCGCTGCCACCTTGCCCGCCGTGGCACAGGTCTCCGTCAACATCAACGTGCCCGGCCTGATCCAGGTCGCCCCGCCTGCACCACGCTACGAACCCGCGCCGCGGCCACGCCCCGGTCAGGCCTGGGTGCCCGGCCATTGGCAATGGAACGACCGCGCCTACGCATGGCGCCCCGGCTACTACGTGGCAGCCCGCCCCGACTACGCCTACGCCCCGGGTGGCTGGGTGCGCGCCGACGGCGGCTGGCGCTGGCGTGAAGGCGACTGGCGCCGCGCCGAGCGTCGTGAGGAACGCCGCGAAGACCGCCACCACCGTCGCCATGACCACGACCGCTACGACCGTGACGACGACGACCACCGCGGCGGCGGCCACTGCCCGCCCGGCCAGGCGAAGAAGGGACGCTGCTGATAGCGGCAGCAGCAGCTTGCGCGCCTGCTGACGCGCAAGCCGTCAGTTCACCGTCACCGTGAACCGCACGTTGCCCGTGCCGCCGGGTGCGAGTTGCCCGGTGAACTTCCAGTCCAGCGGACCCGTTCCGCCCGGCGCCTGCGCGGCCGCGCACGCCACGGCCGGCGCAGGCAATGCATTGGCCGGCGTGCGCTTCGTGCATGCGGTCAGCGTCGCCGGGGTCGCGCCGTCCTGCGAGGCGATGAAGCTGGTGTAGACCGGCGTGACGTCGCTCACCGTCAGGCCGCTAATCGGCGTTGCGCCGTTGTTGGTGTAGGTGATGCGGTATTCGAGCGTCTCGCCCGACTTGGCTTCGTTGTTGAGCCCGAAGCCGCCGTTCTTCGTCAGGTTGCGCACTTCCTTCTTGAGCTCCAGCGCCGTGCTCGACACGGTCGTGGTGTCGAGCACGAGGTAGCTCGCGCTCAACGCGGGTGATGCGTTCGTGAACACGAAGCTCGCCTGCACCGAGCGCTTGTCGTTGTAGCCGGCGAGCGCGCCGGCCGGAATGAACTCCTGCACCACCACGCACAGGTTCTGCCCTGTCGTCACGGGCCTGGGCACCGCCGGCGGATAGAGCACCGCAGCGCCGGCCTGCAAGGCGCCGGTGCAGCCCGGGTCTTCGAAGATCTTGGCGCTCCAGCCGTCGATCGGCGGCGTGGCCACCGCGCCGGCCACGCCGAAGCTCACCGTCCCGCCGGTCTGCGCCACGAAGGTGTGCGCGTGGCTCACGCTGCTGCCGGGCGAGCCGGTGCGGGCGCTGTCGGCACCGAAGCGGCTGAGGGCCACGTCGCCGAAGTTCAGCTCGCCGGCCCGGGCGTCATTCCATGCAAAGGCGATGTGGTCCGGTGCCCCCGCAGCGGTGCGCGTGTAGGTGTAGGTCCGCCCGCCCACGGCCACGCCCGTGCCGGAAGGCAGCGGCGTGCCGCCGACCGACGCCCCCGTGGACAGATGACCCGCCGGCGTCACCTCTTCGACGCACAGCGGATCGCCATCGGACGGCAACGACGGCTGCGACGGCACCTCCAGGCGGTAGTGGCCCGAGCCGTCGGTCACCGCCGTGGACCACACGCCCGCCGCGCAGTTGGTGAGCCGCATCTGCACGCCCACGAGCCCGGCTTCGCCGCCGTTGGCCACGCCGTCGTTCGGTACGCCCGCGCCGCTGCCGTTGTCGCTGAAGACGCGGCCGGTGACGGCGTAGGCATCGCTGTTGACGAAGGTGCAGACGATGTCCGCGCCGCCCACCATCCACTCGGCGGGAATCGTCAGCACGTTGCCGGCCAGCACCACCGGCGGCGCCGACGACGGCGCTGCGGCCCGCCTCGTGCGAGGCGCACCGGGGACGGTGATGGGCGATGGCGCGATGACGTCCTTCATGTCGTAGCAACTGGCGCTCACCGGGTTCACGGGCCAGCCGGCGGGCGACGTCTCGGTGATGGTGACCGGGACGCCGACCCTGCCGGTGATGGTCTGTGCGCCGAACTCCTCCCCCGGCACGGTGAGCGTGATGGTGTCGCTGCTCACGCTCAGGCCCGACAGCGCAAAGCGAAAGCGGTGGGTGCCCGAACCGACGTACGCCACCTTGACGATGCGAAGCTTCGGGTCACCCAGCCGGACCGCGATGGGCGGCGTCGTGGCATCGCAGGGTTCGTTCGCCAACGGGGTGCACAGCGCATCGCCGCCGCCGCTCAGGTTCACCGTGTTCGTGCCCGACTGCGCGCCCACGGCCGTTTCGTCGACGAAGACGGGAATGCGGATCTCGAAGGTGCCCGGCGCCACGCCGGCGGCCACGCTGCAACCGGAAATCAGCGAACCTGCCACGGGGCAGCCGCTCAGGACGCCGGTGGTGGTCCTGGCGATCAGCACGGGAGGCCCGGCCAGCGTGATGCCGGTGGGCAGCATGTCTTCCACGAACAGCGGCGCCGTGGTCGGTTCATGCTCCACCTTCACGGCGACCGTGTAGAACTGGCTCGCCGCGCCGACGATCAACGGATTCGCACTCGCGGTCTTCGTCGAGGTGATGGTCAGCGGAAAGGCCACGGGCGTGTTCGTCGTGCTCAGGCACACGCCCGTTTCGGCGCAATACGGGTCCCCGCCCTTGGAGGCCTTCGCGACATTGACGATGTACGACACCGGGGCTCCCACGGTCACGGCCGACGGCAGCGGCGTCACGGGAATGACGAACGAATGGGAGGTCGTCATGCCGGGAGGCACCGTGCAGGTCACGTTCTGCAGGACGGCCGTGCAGCCCGCGGGCAGCGTGCCGATGCGCAGGGACGGTGACATGGCGTCGGTGATCTCGGCCGGCGCCGTGGTCGGGCTGCCGTTGCTGCTGAGCTTCAGCGTGTAGCTGGCCGGCACGCCCACGAAGAACTTGGCGACGCTGACCGTCTTCTGGAGCTTCAGTTGCATCATGTCGACCGATGTGGGCGGCGTGGTCGAGTCGCAGGCCTCGTTGACCGCCGTCGTGCATGCCGGGTCTCCTCCTCCGCTCAGGTTCGCCGTGTTGGTGCCCTTGTTCAGGCCCGCGGCCGGCGTGCCGACGCTGACGGGAATCCTGATTTCGAAGGTGCCCGGTGCAACACCGGCCGCCACGTTGCAGAAGACGCCGCCGCCGATCGTCGGGCACCCGACCAACGTGCCGGTGGTCGTCCCCGGAATCAGCGTCGGCGCGCCACGCAGGTTCATGCCCGCGGGCAAGAAGTCCGTCAGCCCAATGGGCGCCGTGGTCGTCCCGTTGGCCACGGTGATGAACAGGGAGTAGAACTGGTCGGGCGCCCCCACCAGCAGCGGGCTGGCGCTGACCGTCTTGGTCGAGGTGATGACGGGCGGAGGGGCCATCGGCGTCGTCACTGTGCTCATGCATGCGCCCTTCCCATTGCATCCGGGATCTCCTCCCCCGAATGCCATCGCCGTGTTCGTGACCTCCGTTGCGGCAGAGGCTTGCGGTGTCACAGGAATGACGAACGAACGCGGCGTGGTCATGCCACTCGGCACACTGCAACGGACGTATTGCCCCGTCTTGCTGCAACCCGCCGGGAGCGTACCGATGGTCAGGGAGGGCGGCAACATGTCATCGATCAAGGCCACCGCCGTGGTCGCCCCCCCGATGCCGCTCAACGTCAATGTATAGCTGGCCGGTTTGCCGACAACGAAACTGTTCGCGCTGACTGTCTTTTCCAGCCTCAACGCCACCGCCGCGACCTCCGTCGGTGGCGTGGTGGCGTCGCAGGCCTCATTGGGCTGCGATGTGCAGTTCGGGTCTCCCCCACCGCTCAGAAGCACCGTGTTCATGCCGTAGGGCGTTCCCACTACCGAGGTGCTGATGGAAACGGGAATCCTCACATCGAAAGTTCCAGGCGCCACACCGGATGCAACCGTGCAGTTCAGCACACCGGCGGCAGGTGCCGGGCAGTCGAGAAGGCCTGTCGTCGTCCCGGGAATCAAGGTGGGCGGCCCGGACAGGGAGATCCCCGGCTGCAAGCGGTCACTCAACTCGATCGGCGCGAGGGTCGCCATGTTTGCCACGGTGACGGACACGGTATAGAACTGCCCTCCGACACCCGCCACCAACGGATTGGCACTCGCCTTCTTGGTCGTCGTGATGGTGGGAGGCAGATCAACGGGTGTGGTGACCGTGCTCTGGCATAGCTCCCGGCGGTAGCAATTGGGATCACCCCCACCAGCTGCGTCTGCGGTGTTGGTAACGCTGGGCCCCGCCATCGCCGAGGGCACGACCGGGATGACGAATGAAATCGGCAGTTTCGTTCCCGCAGGCACTAGGCACGTGACAACCCGTGCCATCTCACCGCAACCGGCGGGAGGCGTCCCTATGGCGAAATAGCTCGGAATCAAGTCGTGGATCGTTGTAGTTTCCGTGGGCCACACGTCATTTTCGGAGCTCAGCGTCAACGTATAGCTAGCCGGCTTGCCTGCAGTGAACCGAGGCGAACTCGCTGTTTTCGTCAGCACAAGCTTGGGGGGAGGCACAGTGAAACACACCCGATACTGTGTCCCACTTGGCGCGCCGCGGAGTATCTCGTGCGAAAGCTTGATCGAAGACACAGGCGTCCGCGACACGAAGGCCCATGCACTGGCACCCACACCGTATGCATCGGCGGGCTCTGCCCCTAGCAGATCGCCGTTTCCATCGATTTCTGCAAACCCTTCCCACGGTCTATCGGGAGCAGGCGTCGTGACCTCTGCGGCTGTGAATGGATAGTGACTTCCGTTGACCTCCGTCACGAGCTTCTCGCACCCGTCGATGTTGCAGTTGTGCATGCCGAGCCGAACGCTCACGTTGCTCAAAGGCTTGGAGAAGTTGTACGTGCACGCCTCGGAGATATTCTTGTCCCCCAGAACAAGACGCCCCGGGTAATTGGAATTGCTGAAGGAGCAACCGTCGCCCACCGCGTCAACGACGACCCCGCTCGTGGCGACTGGGTCAGGCAAACAGAACTCTGCCGCCGTAGCTGACGCAACGCAAAGAAACACCCCGAGTCCGAGAGCAAGGCCGGATCGAAAGAGGGAGAAAGCTGCGCCATGGCGACGCGCCAACGCCGCGAGCCCCGCCCCCCTGGATACTTGATTGCGCGAGTCAATTCTTGTCATCTTCATTCACCGCCGTTTCGAGTTCCTTGGTGTGCTTCTTCTGCTTGCCCGTCGCTTCTGTCGCTGCACCCGACGAAGCCATGCCCAGCGCGCTCTCGTCGAACTTGAACCGCAGCCGGATGTACGCGCCCTTGCTCGTGTAGTCGTTGGCCGCCAGGTCGCGGTCTTTCAGGCCCACGAAGTTGTAGCCCGCCGACACCCACAGGTCTTTCATGAGCTGGTAGCCGAGCTCGACGCCGAAGCTCTTCTGCAGGCCGCCGCCCTTGCCGCGCAGCAGGGCGGCCTGCACGCCGAGGTCCCAGCCGTCATTGAGGTCTTGCGTGTAGCGCGCCTGCAGCAGGTGTGCCCAGTAGGTGCTGCGCAGCAGGCCGTCGTCGGCGCGCGACCACTTGGCGGCGTAGCGCCCGTTGATGGTGGTGCCGGGGCGCGGGTTGTAGTTGAGGTGGGCCGAGACGATGTCGGCGCTGGTGCGCCCGGGCAGGCCGGCGCCGCTGCCGCCGCCCGCGCCGAAGACGCTTGCGCCGTCGAGCGCGCCGGTCGCGCTGCCCGTGCCGGTGACGCGCTCGGAGCGGCGCTCGTAGCGCATGAGCGCGTTCCAGCTGTCGGTGTCCACCGGGCGGTAGGCCAGGCCGAGCTGGTGGCGCGCCAGGTGGTGCGCGTTGCCGGCGTTGGCGCCCTGCCCTTCGCTGGCGCTCATCACGCTGCGCGCCAGCAGGCTCCATGACGCATCGATCTTGAAGCCGAAGCCCGCGCTGAACAGGCGCGTGTCGGCGTCGTCGCCGTGGCGGCCTTCGAGGATGCCGCTGGCCTTGATGCGCGCGTCGGTGTATTCCACGCCGCCCGTGATGGCGGTGGAGTCGCCCGCCAGGCCGCTGGCGTGGCCGGTGCCGTTGTTGCCGCTGTTGCGCAACCCGCCGATCTGGCGCGTGTGCTCGATGCCGCCGGTCAGGCGCCAGTGGTCGTCGACCCGGAAGGTGTTGCGCACGCCCGTGGCGGCCTGCGCGGCGCGCCCGTCGAGGCTGTCGGCCAGGCGGTACTCGCTGTACACGCGCCCGCCCTCCATGTAGGCGCTCTCGATGCCCAGGATGCCCACGTTGTTCGACTGCCCCGCATTCAGCTCGTACGGCCCGTAGAGGCTGGAGAGCAGCTCGTAGCGGCCATACAGGCGCGTCTTGTCGGTGACGGCGTAGTTACCGCCCACGGCGAGCACGTGGCGGTCGGACTTGCGGATGTCGCCGGTGTGATCGGCCTTGACCTGCACCGCGAACTGCATGGCGATGGAGGCGTTGCGCGCAAGCGCGGTGGGCACGCCGATGGCGACTTCGATCGCCGCGCCGTCTTCGGCGGTGCGGTAGCTGAAGTCGGGGTCGCCGGGCATGCGGAACAGGCGCACCGCGCCGGCCGCCGTGCTCTGCAGGCTGCCCGGCAGGTAGCGCGTGCCCGTGGGCAAGAGGTCGCGCAGCAGCAGCAAGCTGCGCGGGCTGCCGTTGACCAGCACCTGCGTGCCGGTGGGCGCAGCCGCGCCGCCGGGCTGCGCGTCGCGGGCGCCGGTGTTGGTGCCCGAGATGCTGAAGTCGATGCGCGTGCTGCCGGGCACGATGGCGCCCGCATGGCTGGCCGACTTGACGAGCGCGAGCACGGCGACGCTGCCCACCTCGACCGTGTCGCGATTGCTCGCGCTCGCGCCCTGCAGGGCGGTGGTCGCGCTCAGCACCACGCAGGCGCTGCCGCTGGCCGCGGCGGGAATGGTGCCCTGCACCAGCAGTTCGGCCGTCTGGCCGGGCTCCAGCGCGAGCGTGCCGGCGGCACCGGGCAGCAGCACGAGATCGGAGGCGTCGACGACGCCGTTGTGGTTGGCATCGCGCGCCACGCGCAACGCCGACAGGTCGAGCCCGTCGGCCGGGCAGCCGGCGCCGTCGTTGACGAGGCCCAGGGTGTAGCGCGAAGCCACGTTGCCGGTGTTGGTGAGCAGGTGGCTCAGCGTGACGACGGTTCCGGGCGGGCGGTTCACGCGCTGGTCCTGCGTGAGCGACAGCGCCTCCACGGGCAGCACGCTGGCCGTCACGGCATTGGAGACGGCGGTCTCGCTGTGGCCGAGGCCGGCAGGGACGTAGGTGCCCGTCGCGATGCTGCGGACGACGACGCCGCCGGGCGCGGGCGCCGCCTGCGCGGCCGGTGCGAACAGCATGGCGAATGCGAATGCGAATGCGAGTGCGAGGCCGAAGGCCGCCATCGCGCTGCGCGCGAGCGCCACGCAGCCCCACCACCGAGGCATGCCGGCACGCGAAGAAGAAAGAAGAAATGGCACGCGGTGAACCGACGGTGCCGATCAACGCTGCGGTCACGCCGGCCGGCGCGGTCGCGGGGTTGTAGCGGGCCACGTTGGTGGTGGTGGACGTGCCGACCGCCGCGGTGCTGTTCACCAGCACCACGAAGCTCAGCGTCTGCGTCACGTTCGGACTCAGCGAAGCCACCACGGCATTCAGCGTGTTGCCGGTCACCTGGAAGTCGATGCCCGACGGATCACCGCCCGCACCGTCACCCAGCGCCGTACCCGACGCACCGCTCCACACGGCCGAACCGGTGACGTAGGTCAACCCTGCAGGCAACACGTCGGACAGCGCGAACTTGCCCGGTGCGCCGCCCGTGTTGTTGAACGTGAGGGTGTAGACCGAGTACTGGCAGTTCGCGTTCGACGCGAGACCGGCTGTCCAACTCGTGGCCGTGCAGGCGGCGGAAGAGCGCGGCCCATTGGTCGGCGCGGTCGGCCAGACGCCGTTGCCCGGTGCCGCGACCAACGGAGCGCCGATGACCTTGGTGAGATTGAACACCGCATCGGTGGCCAGCTTGACCTCGTCCTTGTCGGCCGCCGAGGTGTTCGGCGCGGTGTACAGCGCCGGGGTGCCCGGGGTGGCGGTGATCGTTGCGGCATCGAAGTTGCCGGTGCCGGCGGCCGAGCCCGGGATCGTGTAGGCCACGACGAAGCGGAATGCGCCGTTGTTGCCGGGCACGCTCTGCGCCGGGGTCACCGTGCAGACGTTCACATCGGTCGCCGAGCAGAGCGCCGTCGTGCTGTCGGGCAGCCCATTGCCGTCGGCGTCGGCAAAGACCTCGATGCGCGAGAACTTGCCCGCATCGGCCTTGACCGTGAGGGCGAAGGTGTCGACGCCGTTGCCGGTGTTGGTCAGCACGTGAGGTGCATAGACCGTGGCGCCGGCGGCGCCGGACTTGGTGTTGACGATGGTCGTCGTGACCTGGTTGACGCTGTCGAGCGTGAACGAGCCCACCTGGAGAACGGTGGTCTGCACCAGGTTGGAGGTGGCGACCTGGGTCGTTCCGGCGGCGTCCGAATAGCTGGCGGACGCCTGGTTGCCGATGACGGTGTTGGCGGGCGGCGCAGCGGCAAGTGCCGCCGGGCTTCCGAAAAGGAAGCCCAGCGTCAACGCTGCAGCGCCTGCCCAGGGCGTGCACGGCTTGAAGCCGCTGGCGCGTGGGGTTGGCTGGGTGGGAATCACGTAGTTTTCTCCTCTGTTGTCAATGAACGGAAACACGAAGGAACCTGGCCGGTACGTTTCGACGGACGAACGCGTACCTGCCGACGGGCACTCGGAAACAAGAGATCGATGGAAAAGGCGGGCGCCCTTGCCTCGCGCAGCGCGCGAGGGGCGGCGCGGCCTTTACTTGCCGCGCGGGGGCGGCGTGGCGGGCGTGGGAGGCGCGGCCGTTGGCGGCGCGACGGTTTCAACCTTGGCGCGCGCGCTCACGGCGATGCTGCCGCTGGCGGGCAACTGGCCCAGGCTCCAGCGCAGCATGCGGTACTCGCTGTAGGGAACGGATTCGGTCTTGCCGTTGGCCAACTTGCGAACGAGCGGCTCGGGCTCGAAGACGGCGGTCTTGGTGGCGGCTTTCACGAGGCTGGCGCCCGGCTTGGCGCTGCGCGGCAGGTATTCCAGGCCCTCGGGGATCGGCAGATCGGCCACCAGCCCTTTGACCGGCTTGCCCGTGTTGTTGGTGTAGGTCGCCTTGTATTCGATGACATCGCCCGGCTTGATGGTGGCCGCGTCTTGGAACTGTTCATTGCCGTCCGGCCCCTTGACCACCTTCGACTGGGCGAGGACGACGGTCACGGCCTGGGCTGCGACAGGTGCGCGCGGCACCTCCAGCGAAGCGGCGGGTTGCGCCAGCGCGGCGGTCGCGGCGCCTGCGGCAAGCAGGGCCAGGCCTGCGCGGATCAGCGGGTGGACCACGCCTGCGCGGCCTCGCGACGACGACAAGAACAAGTCCCAAGTGGATGCTGTCATTCAAACCCCAATTAACATTATTTGAAATTCATGTCGCAAAATTTGCAATTGATCTTCTTGGCGCAAACAAACAATCAACATTGCTTTCAATTGAAGAAAATCAGCGGGTCAAATTTTTGCGTACCGAATTCTTATGTCTCAGGGCTTTTATGGCAATCGAATAAAAGAACAGAGGCTGCGCAAATGAGACATATTGAACAAACAAAATGCCCCCACTCCTTCTTTCGGCCAGACGCCTCTCAATTGAAGCCCTCAGGCTCTCTAGAGAGTCAAAACAATTGAAATCAACTGTGTACAACAGCAATCTCAAGTGCCTGCTTTAACCAAGGAAGAATATTTCACGCGAATTGAATTTCATTGAATCAATTCCATTTCATTCATCTTGAGGTAGCACATCAAATTATTCATTGATGAATTTCAATACGCACAGCGCAAGTCAAAAAAATATCGAACTCACAGAGAATTCGGTAAAGATGGGCGTTTACCCCATCCTCGTCCATCATTCATTCACGCAATTTCAAATCACTGGCCTCTGATTCCGATTCAGACTTTCAACCGATTGAATCCAAAGATTCCACGGCAATTCCTCGTTGCATCCGTAGGGCCATAATTGGTCAATCTGGCCAGAATCCCCTACACTCGCGCCCCATGGCTCTCCTCTCGCCCCGTCGACACCCTGCGCGCGCAGCCCTGCCCATGGCAGCGGCCGGTCGTCGTGTGGGCGCCGTCGTCGCGGCGGCCACGTCGGTCCTCCGACGCACGTCCGCACATTCCTGAGCCCGGCGGTCCGCTACCTTCTTCTTGATGCGCACACCTTGACCGCCGGGCACCCCACCGCGCGGTAGCGACCCTGTCTGTTGGAAAGGCGGGTTGCGTTCATCTGGAGTGCTTCATGCTTTCAACCGTTCACGGGGAGCGCACGCTCACCGAACTCGATTACGTCCGCCTCAGCAAATTCGCGGCCGCCCCTCTTCCCGCGGCCCTGGTCGATCTGCTCGACACGGCCGACATCCTTCCCTCGCGGGAAATGCCCTCGGACATCGTCACGATGTACACGCAGGTGGAAATCGAAGACCTGCCCGGCGGGCAGCGACAAAAGATCGTGATCTGCTATCCCGCCGACGCGGAACCGACCACGGGGTTCATTTCGGTGCTGTCGCCCGTCGGCATCGGCCTGCTCGGCCAGAAGACAGGCGCGGTCGCGCGCTGGAAGACGCCCGACGGCGGGGAACACAGCGCGCGCGTGATCGCCGTGCTGTTCCAGCCGGAAGCCAGCGGCGACTACACGACCTGAAAGTGCGCCGGTTCAGGCCGGCCGCGCCGGCCGTTCACGCAGTCAGTGCTGCATGACGCCGACAACGCCGCGGCCCCGGTCCTTCGCACTGTCGATGGTCGCGCTGACGGCGCTCGTGTTGACCGCCAGCGCCACCAGCACCGCGCCGACGAACGACGGGTCGGCATTGCCGCTGTAGCCCGACGCCCCGGCAATGGCCAGGGCCTGCGCGACCTGCTGCGTCGTCAGCTCGACGGCGGCTTCTCCCACGACATTCCTCTTCTTTGTGGCCATCTGAAAACTCCTGCGAATGGAGTTCGGACTGTAACCATGCCCCAACAAGCGTCACAAATGTTCCTGACTGTGTGACTTTCGACACTGGCCGCCGCGTCGGGCGGCCCGTATCGTCGCGCGGGCGCGGCGCCCGCCCCTGCGCGGGCGCCACATCGTTTTCATTTGACGGACAGGGACATGCCTTTTTCCAAACTCTCTCTCGCCAGCGCACTCGTGGGCCTGCTGGCGCTTTCCGGTTGCCAGACCATGGACATGCAGATGGGCGCCCCGGCGGCCAAGACCACGGCCACGGGCAGCGCCGCCGGCGGCGCCACCTCGGGCGAGAGCAGCCAGCTCGAGCGCTGCGAATCGCCGCTCGGCACGGTCTCGCTGATCGAGAACGTCAATGCCGGCTGGTACACGATCCTCACCGGTGAATACCGCCTGCCGCCCACGGCCAACCTGCTGCGCCTGCTGGTGCAGCAGTCGAACTGCTTCGTGGTGGTGGAGCGCGGCGCGGCCGGCATGAACGCCATGACGCGCGAGCGCGCGCTGATGCAATCGGGCGAGATGCGCGGCGGCAGCAACTTCGGCCGTGGCCAGATGGTGGCCTCCGACTACGGCCTGTCGCCCGAGATCGTGTTCAGCAACAACGACGCCGGCGGCATCGGCGGCGCGCTCGGTGGCCTCGTGGGCGGCGGCCGTGGCCGCGCCATCGCGGCCGTAGGCGCCAGCCTGCAGACCAAGGAAGCCAGCGCGCTGCTGACGCTCATCGACAACCGCTCGGGCGTGCAGGTGGCTGCTGCCGAAGGCAGTGCCTCCAAGACCGACTTCGCAGGCTTCGGCGGACTTGGTGGCCGCGGCGGTGCCGGCGGCATCGGCGGCTACACCAACACCGCGCAGGGCAAGGTGATCGCCGCGGCCTTCATGGACGCCTTCAACCAGATGGTCCGTTCGCTGCGCAACTACAAGGCGCAGACGGTGCGCGGCCAGGGCCTGGGCGGCGGCGGCCGGCTGGGCGTAGACGGCGGCGCTGCCCCGTCGCAAACCTCGGCGCCGGGCGCCGCCCGCCCGCGCCGCAAGTAAGCGCAGCCGTCCATCGTCTTCGATGTGACCCGGGCCGAATGCCGGTCGGGTTCACAATTCATCCCTCTGGAGGTGAAACACGATGGATGGTTTGGAAGAGTCGGCGGAAGCAGCCAAGGGCAAGCTTGTTTATCCCTTTGCGGAACTTCCGCCACGCGGCAAGTCGATCGAGGTCGCCGACGGGGTCCACTGGATCCGCATGCCGCTGCCCTACTCGCTCGACCACATCAACCTGTGGGCGCTGGACGACGGCGACGGGTGGGCCGTGGTCGACACCGGCGTGCGCACCGAGGAAACGGTGGCGGTCTGGCGCGAGCTGTTCGCCAATTCGCCGGACACGCGCGGCCTCACCCGCGTCTTCGTGACGCACATGCACCCCGACCACGTCGGCATGGCCGGCTGGCTCACGCGCAAGTTCGGCGTGCGGCTGTGGATGACCCGCTCCGAATACCTGATGTGCCGCGTGATGGTGTCCGACACCGGCCGCGAGGCACCCGACGATGCCATCGCCTTCTACCGCCGCGCCGGCTGGGGTGAGGCGGCCATCGAGACCTACCGCACGCGCTTCGGCAATTTCGGCAAGCACATCCATCCGCTGCCCGACAGCTTCCGGCGCCTGCGCGACGGCGAGGTGCTGCGCATCGGCGCGCACGACTGGCGCGTCGTCACCGGCAACGGCCACTCGCCCGAGCATGCGTGCCTGTACTGCCCCGACCTGAAGGTGCTGATCTCGGGCGACCAGATCCTGCCGCGCATCTCGTCCAACGTGTCGGTATCGCCCGTCGAACCCGACGCCGACCCGATGGCCGACTGGCTGGCGTCGCTCGCCAAGCTCAAGCGCGAAGTGCCCGACGACGTGCTGGTGCTGCCGTCGCACAACGAGTGCTTCCGCGGCCTGCATGCGCGCATCGACCGGCTGCAGCACGGGCAGGAGCGCTCGCTCGACCGCTTGCGCAATGCATTGAAGACGCCGAAGCGCGCCGTCGATGTGTTCACGAGTTTGTTCGCGCGCAGCATCGCCGAGTCCGACGTGCAACTGCTCGGCATGGCGACCGGTGAAAGCCTGGCCTGCCTCAACTACCTGCGGCACCGCGGCGAGATCGCGTGCGACATCGCCGACGACGGGGTGGCCTGGTACCGGCTGACCTCCGCCGCCTGAGCGCCGCTCAGACCTCGAGCACGACCTTGCCGATGTGCCCGGCGCGCTCGAGGTAGCGATGGGCCTGCACCACGTCGTCGAGCGCGAAGCTCCGGTCGATGCGCACATGCAGCGAGCCATCGGCAAGGCCCGCATCGATGAAAGCCAGCGCGCGACCCAATGCGCCTTCGTCGCGCGGCAACCCCATGGTGGCGGCCCCCGTGTGCTCCAGCACCTTGTAGACGTGGAAGCGCCAGCTCTTGCGGAACTGCGCAATCACTGGAAACCTGAATTCGGCGCCACCCGACAAGCCATACAGCACATACCAGCCGCCTTGCGCGACCACGTCGCCGAGCCGCTCGACCTGCGCGCCACCCACGCCGTCGTACACCAAGTCGACACCGCGGCCCTCGGTGAGGGTCAACACACGCTCAACCACGTCTTCATCGTCCGTCACGACCACATGCGTCGCGCCCGCTTCCCGCAGCGCGTCGCGCTTGGCGGCCGTGCGCGTGACCGCGATGGCGACGATGCCCGCCACGCGCGCCATCTGCAGCGCCGCGATGCCGGTGCCCGATGACGCCCCGGTGACCAGCATCACCTGGCCGCGCTGCAGCCGTGCGATCTCGAACATCGGGAAGTAGCCCGTGAGGTAGGCCATGTAGGCGCCCGCAGCCTGCGCGGCCGACAGGTTGGCGGGATACCGCACCACGTGCGCGGCCGGAAAGAGAATGCGGTCGCCGTAGGTCGGATACAGCCCCTGGCTCGCTCCCGGCAACACCGCGACCCTGTCGCCCACGCCCAGCCCTTCGACGCCCTCGCCCACCGCGTCGATGACGCCAGCGGCTTCGTTGCCCAGCCCTGCCGGCAACGTCGCGTCTTCGATGTACAGCTTCTCGCGCCACAGCGCGTCGGCCCGGTTCAGGCCGATGGCCTGCACCGCGATGCGCACTTCGCCAATGCCCGGCGCGGGCACTGCGACCTCTTCGAGCTTCAGCACCTCGGCACCGCCGAATGCGTGGAAACGAACCATCCTGCTCATGACAACTCTCCTTCTTTTCTTGAATGACCGATGGCTTCAATCTAGAGGCCGCGGCGTCATCAAGGAAATCGATTCGCGGGATAGTCGCTATGCGCACCATCGATAACGCCCCGACCCCGATGAAACCCATCGAACTCAACCGCATCGACCTGAACCTGCTCACCGTGCTGGCCGCGCTCATGCGCGAGCGCCACGTCAGCCGCGCTGCCGAGCGGCTGAACCTCGGCCAGCCCGCGGTGAGCCATGCGCTGGCGCGACTGCGCGAGCTCACGGGCGATCCGCTGCTGGTGCGCCAGGGCCGCGTGATGGAACCCACCGCACGGGCGCTCGCCCTGATGCAGGGCCTGGGCCCCGCGCTCGCGCAGATCGAGGCCACGTTCCGCGCGCAGGCCGACTTCGAACCGGCGCGCGCCGCGCCGGTGTTCCGCATCGGCCTGACCGACGACCTGCAGATCGCGATGCTGCCCCGCCTGCTGCGCGCCCTGAGCACCGAAGTGCCCGGCGCCAAGCTGGTGACGCTCACCGTCTGCTACCGCAACGCCATGCGCACCCTCGACCAGGGCCGTGTCAGCGCGGTGATGTCCTTCCTGAAAGACCTGCCCGCCGATGCGAAGGTGCGCAAGGTCCGCACCGCGCGCTTTGCCGTGCTCCGCGCCGACACCGCGCCCGGCAGGCTGACGCTCGACGACTACTGCCGCCGGCGCCACCTGCTCGTGACCTATGCCGGCGACCTGTGCGGCACCGTCGACGACACGCTGGGCGAACTCGGACGCCAGCGCGACGTGCTCTTCTCGGTGCCGCAGTTCGGCAGCCTGCCCGCCGTGCTCGCCGGCACCGACCTGCTGGCCACGGTGCCCGAACACGTGGCGCTGGCGCTGTCGGCGCAAAGCGGCCTGCGCTGCGAGCCCCTGCCCTTCGACAGCCCGAGCTACCAGTTGCGGATGGCCTGGCGCGCGGTGACCGACAAGGACCCGGCGCAGGTGTGGCTGCGCAAGGCCATGCTGCGGGCCGCCAACGATTAGGATGCAGATCCACTTCCCTGGAGGACCCCGCATGCCGAGCACCGAGACCCACTTCGAACTGACCGCCAACGACGGCCATCCGGTGGAGGCCCACCGCTGGCAGGGCACCGCGCCGCGCGCCATCGTGCAACTGGCGCATGGCATGGGCGAGCATTCGCTGCGCTACCGGCCACTGGCCGACGCGCTCACGCAGGCGGGCTACGTCGTCTACGCGAACGAGCACCGCGGCCACGGCCCGGGCGCCGCCGCGCGCGACGAACTCGGCGAGTTCGGCCCGCGCGGATTCGCCGGTCTCGTGGACGACATGGCGCTGCTCAGCCGCCACGCACGCGCCGAGCACCCCGGGCTGCCGCTGGTCCTCGTCGGCCACAGCATGGGCTCGTTCGCCACGCAGTACTACCTGGTGCGGCACAGCGAACTGCTGTCGGGTGCGGTGCTGTCGGGCACCACGGCGCTCGACCTGTTGGGCGGTGCGCTGCAAAGCGGCTTCCGACTCGAAGACATGAACGCCGCGCTGCCCGACGTGCGCACGCCCTTCGACTGGCTCAGCCGCGATCCGGCCCAGGTCGATGCCTACATCGCCGACCCGCTGTGCGGCTTCACCGTGTCGGCCGAAGGCATGGGCTCCATGTTCGCGAACCTGAACGAACTCACGCCCGCCGCGATGCAGACGCGCATCCGGCCCGAGCTGCCGCTGTACCTGTTCACCGGCGACCAGGACCCGGTCAGCAACAAGGCCGAGTGGTTCTATCCGCTGGTGCAGCGCTACCGCGAGGCCGGCCTGCGCGACGTGTCGTGCCATGTGTTCGGCGGTGCACGTCACGAGACGCTCAACGAGACCAACCGCGACGAAGTCGTGGCCGTGCTGCTGGCCTGGCTGGCGCGCATCGTGCGATGAAACTCCTCGCCTTCGACGAGAGCCTGGACCAGCGCCACATCCTGCCTTACGACCCGGCGTACGCCGAGGTGTTCGCGCAGGTGCAGGGTTACGTGCAGGCGCAGCTCGAAGGCGTGGAACTCGTGCACATCGGGAGCACGGCCATCGTCGGTTTGCGGGGCAAGCCGATGGTCGACATCGCGGCAGTCACGCGGCGCGAGAACCTGCGCAGGGCCCAGGCGGAATTCGAAGCCCTCGGGTTTCACCGCCGCCCCGTGTGGGTCGACACGGACGAGAAGCCCTACGTCTGCGCGTCCGTGCTGCACGACGGGCGCAGGTTCAACCTCAACCTGCACATCTGCCATCGCGGCGACCCGGTGCATGCCGACTCGCTGGCGTTCATGGAAGTGCTCGACCGGCGCCCCGACCTGCGCAGGAAGTACGAAGAAGCCAAGGACCGCGCCCACGCCATCGACCCGGCCAACCCGCAGGTCTACAACCAGGAAAAAGAGGCGGTGATCCGGGAGATACAGGCCCAGGTCGGGCAGGCGTAGCTTTAGAGGCTCGCCAGTATTCCGGTCGACGTGGCCTCGGCGGCCAGCTTCCCATCGGGGTTGTAGAGCGCCGCTTCGAGGAACGCCACGCGCTTGCCGCGGCGGATCACACGCCCCTCGACCCGGCCTTCGCCGGGGCCGACCTTCTCGTAGAAGCTCACCTTGATCTCCAGGCTGAAGACCGTCTGCGCCTGCTCGGTGTCGTGCATGACCGCATGGGCCATGGCGGCGTCGAGCCAGGCGGTGATGAAGCCGCCCTGGGCGATCGTGCCGTTCGTGTGGCAGTACTCGCGCCGCACGGTGAAGGCAGCCTTCAGCGTCTTGCGCTCGGCGTCCCAGCCGGTCACGTGGAAGTTGCCCATCGATTCGGACAGCGCCTGGCCCGAGCGGATGCGGGCTTCGAGTTCGTCGTTCATTGGTTTCGTTCGCAGCAGGTGAAGCAACGGGCATTCTCAGCCGAAAGCGTGGGGCCATCGGTCATCTCAGAGATAGCGCACCTCCGCCGGCACCTCGAACCAGTTGTTGTGGCGACCGTCCATGTAGCGCACCGGCGCGGTGGACAGCTCTTCGAGCGTCGCGTCGTCCAGGCAGGCGACGTTCACGCTGACGTACGCCCCGCCGATCTCCGGCACGTTGCCGCGCCCGAAGGACTTGACGCCGCAATGGCGGCAGAACAGGTGCTCGGCGCTGAACGAGCCGAACTGGTAGCTCGACAGGTCTTCTTCGCCCGACAGCAGCGTGAAGTCGGCCGGCTTGACGATGGCGCCCCAGCCGCGCGACTTCATGCAGATCGAGCAGTTGCACTTGCCGGTGCCCGCGGCGAGGTCTATGAGCGCCTGGAAGCGCACCTTGCCGCAGTGGCAGCTGCCGTGATAGGTCTTCTTCATGGTCGGTGTCCGTGGAAACGAGTGGAGGAACCCCAAGGCTACGACCCATTGCGGACAGATTCTGTCCTCGATCGCAGGCATGATGCGGCCCATGCTGTCCGCTTCCGCCCGCCTGCTTCGCCTGCTCGCGCTGTTCCAGGCCCAGCGCGCCTGGACCGGCGGCGCCCTGGCCGAGCGCCTGGAGATCACCGAGCGCACGCTGCGCCGCGACGTCGACCGGCTGCGCAGCCTTGGCTACACGGTCGACTCCACCTCGGGCGTGGCCGGCGGCTACCGGCTGGGCGCGGGCAGCGCCCTGCCGCCGCTGCTGCTGGAAGACGAAGAAGCCATTGCGGTGGCGCTGGCGCTCGGCCATGCCGGCACGGGCGAAGGCGACATCGGCAACGCCTCGATGCGCGCCCTTGCCAAGCTCGACCAGCTGATGCCGCCGCGCCTGCAGCGCCGCCTGGGCAGCGTGCGCGCCTCGGTGGTGCCGGTGATGCGCAGCAAGTCGGGCGTGCGCGTGAAGGCGGTATCGATGTTCGCCGAGGCCTGCACCGAGCGGCGCGCCCTGCGCTTCGGCTACCAGGACCACCACGACACGGTCACGCTGCGCACCGTGGAGCCGCACCGCGTGGTGCAGACCGGCCAGCGCTGGTACCTGCTGGCCTGGGACACGGCGCGCCAGGACTGGCGCACCTTCCGCCTCGACCGCATCGTCGACGCCGAACCGACGGGCACGCGCTTCACCGCGCGCCGCCTGCCGCTGGGCGACGTCGAGGCCTACATGGAACACGCGCTCAAGGTTTCGCCCTACCTGCACCACGCGCGCGTGATCGTGCATGCCCCGCTCGCGGCGCTGGAACCGCACCTGGGCTGGGTGGGCGGCGTGCCCGAAACCCTCGATGCGGGCCGCACGCGCGTCGTGACCGGCGCCAGTTCGCTCGATGCGCTGGCCGTGTGGCTGGGCTGCCTGGGCCACGCCATCGAGATCGAGTCGCCTCCCGAACTGGTGCAGCACGTGGCGCAGGTCGCCGTACGGCTGGACACCATCGCGCGCCGGCAGGGTACCCCCATCCCCCGTCTATAGGATGGGCTCGCCCGATACCGGTCGATAGGCTTGCGGCACCTGCAACCTCCGAACGGAAACGGATCTGCCCATGCGCCTCGGCCCCGGTCTCGCCTGCGGAAGCCCGCCATGCCCCTGACCGCCACCCAGGTCGCCGTGGTCGAGGACGACAGCGGCATGCGCGAGCGCATCGCCCGCGTGATCGGCGCAGACCCGGCGCTGGCGCTGGCCTTCAGCGCCTCGAACGCGGTCGACATCCTGAACTGGCTTACGGACAACCCGGTCGATGTGCTGCTGGTCGACCTCGGCCTGCCCGACCACCCCGGCCTGCAGGTGATCCGCCAGTGCCGCCGCATGCAGCCGGCCTGCGCAGTGATGGTGCTGACGATCTTCGGCGACGAGACCCACATGGTGCAGGCCTTCGAGGCCGGCGCGCGCGGCTACCTGCTCAAGGACGGCACTGAGGCCGACCTGGCGGCGCACCTGCGCCACCTGGGCACCGGTGGCTCCCCGCTGCCGCCGGGCATCGCGCGGCAGTTGCTGCGCCGCTGGCAGGCCTCCGACGGCGCACCCGGGCACCTCTCGTCGCGCGAGGCCGAAGTGCTCGACCGGGTCTCTCGTGGTTTCACCTATGCCGAAATCGGCGCACAGATGGGAGTCTCCGCATCGACGGTTCAAACCCATATCAGAAACATCTACGGCAAGCTGGATGCGCCCCCACCTTCGGAAGCCGTGTTGGCGACCCGTCCTCCAGGCCGGCTTTCCTAGCCGCGTGAACCGCACCGCCTTTTTCCTTTCCCCCCTGCGGGCCGTGCTGCTGCTACTGCTGCTGTGGCTGGCTCTCGCAGTGCCCTTCGCCCAAGCCGCCAACCCGCCGGGCACCACCGACGTGGACTGGGCCGAAGCCAGCCTCGAACCCGACGGCCTGCCGCTGCAGGTGCGCCAGGTGGCACTGCCCTTTCGCTGGGACCACGAGTTTCCGGGGCGTGGCGGCAAGGCCAGCTACCGCATCGCACTGCCCCCGGACGCCGCCCGCGCGGGCGACGCCCAGGCGCTGCTGATGTCGGGCCTGGGCAACCAGGCCGCCGTGTGGTTCAACGGCGCGCTGGTCGCCAACTACGGCGTACTCGGCGACCCGGCCTACGACGCCGGCAAGGGCAACCTGCTGATCCCGCTGGCCGCCGCCCTGCGGCGCGGCGACGGCCAGCCGCAGGAGCTGCTCATCCAGGCCACCATCCAGCGCCAGCGCGGCGGCGGGCTGGCCAGCGTGCTCTACGGCCCCGAAGCCTCCCTGGCCCCGCTGCACCGCTCGCAGCAGAACTGGCGCAACACCTCGGCCATCGTCTACGCCGTGAGCCTGCTGCTGATGGGCGGCCTGGCCGCCGGGCTGTGGCTGCGCCAGCGCGATGCGCTCTACGGCTGCTTTGCGCTGGCCGCGCTCTCGGGCGTGGCGCGCAACCTCGACCGCGTGCTGACCGAAGGGCCCGTGCCCTGGCCGCTGTGGGGCGCGGTGGTGGCGGTCTGCTATGCCTGCCACATCGGGCTGATCGCGCGCTTCGTGCTGCTGGTGCTCGACCGCAACCCGCCCTGGCTGGTGCGCTCCATCTACGGCGCGCTGGCGCTGTCGGTGGTGCTGGCCTGCGCCTCCTTCGCCTTCGCGCTGCCGGCGCTGTGGACCACGGGGCTGGCGATCCTGCAGGTCACGAGCACCATCTGCCTGCCCTACGTGGTGCACGGCGCGCTGGTGGCGCGGCGGCGCATCGCGGGCGTGCTGATGGCGGCGGGCACGCTGGCCATCCTGGCGGGCGCGCACGACCTGCTGCTGGTGCGCATGGGCCTGTTCGGCGGCGCCTACTACACGCTCACCTCGCACGCGATCTTCTTCTTCGTGATGATCCTGGCCGGCCTGGTGGTGGAGCGCTACAGCCGCACCGTGGCCGACTACCGCTCGCTCAACGCCAACCTCGCCGCGCGCGTGGCCGAGCGCGAAGAGCAGCTGCGCGGCGCCTTCGAAACCGTGCGCAAGCAGCAGGAAGAACAGGCCGTGCTGCTGGAGCGCCAGCGGATCATGCGAGAGATCCACGATGGCGTCGGCTCACAGCTCGTGGGCCTGCTCAACGTGGTGAACCAGCCCGCGCCCGACCGCGACGTGGTCGAGGAGCACGTGAAGCTGGCACTCGACGAGATGCGCATGGCCGTCGATTCGCTGCAGCCCATGCACGACGACCTGACGACCGTGCTCGCCACGCTGCGCTACCGCCTGCAGCCCCGGCTGGACGCCGCCGGCATCGAGCTGGTGTGGGACGTGGCGCTCATCCCCACGCTCGCGCCCTTTGCAGCGCAGGCCGCGCTGCAGCTGCAGCGCATCCTGCTGGAGGCCTTCACCAACGTGCTGAAGCATGCGGGCGCCACGCGCATCGTGATGCATGTGGGCTGGCACGGCGAGCAGACGCCGCCGCTGGTGCGCATCGTGCTCACCGACAACGGCCGCGGGTTGCCGGCGAACGAACGCCCCGGTGGCCACGGCCTCGCGAACATGCGTTCGCGGGCGCAGGCCATCGGGGCACGGCTGCAGATCGAGCGGGCCGACGCGCAGGCCGGCGGCACGCGCGTGTCGCTCGACTGGCCCTGCGCGCTGCCTTGAACCCGGCCGGGCCGGTCAGCCCAGTCGCACCGGCACGAAGATCTTGTCCTCGCCGCGCTGGATCAACAGCGCCACCGACTTGTCGGCCTTGGCCACCGCCTGGCGCACCTGCTCCAGGCTCTTGGCCGGCGTGCCGTTGATGGCCAGCAGCACGTCGCCGGCCTGCACCCCGGCCATCGCCGACGGGCCGGCCACGTCCTCGATCAGCAGGCCACCGTCGACCGAGGCCGCGCGCTGTTCCTGCGGCTGCAGCGGGCGCAGCGCCAGGCCGAGCTTGCCCTGCCCTGCGGTGTTGTCGGCCTTGGCGACCTGCGCCGGCTTGTCGCTGGCATCGCCGAGCTTGGCCTGCAGCTCCTGGCGCTCGCCCTGGCGCCACACCTCGAGCGTGACCTTCTTGCCCGGCGCCTGCTGGCCGATGACCGCCGGCAGGTCGCCCGACGACACGATGGCCTGGCCGTCGACCTTGCGGATCACGTCGCCCGCCTTCAGGCCTGCATGGTCGCCGGGGCCACCCTTCTCGATGTTCGAGACGAGCGCGCCTTCGGGCTTGTCGAGCTTGAATGAATCGGCGAAGGCCTGGTTCACCTCCTGCACCGCCACGCCCAGGCGCGCATGCGTGGCTTTGCCGGTGGCGACGATCTGGTCCTTCACCTGCACGGCCACGTCGATCGGGATGGCGAACGACACGCCCTGGTAGCCGCCGCTGCGGCTGTAGATCTGCGAGTTGATGCCGACCACCTCGCCGCGCGCATTGAGCAGCGGCCCGCCCGAGTTGCCGGGGTTCACGGCCACGTCGGTCTGGATGAAGGGCACGTAGCTGTCGTCGGGCAGCGAGCGGCCCTTGGCGCTCACCACGCCGGCCGTCACGGTGTTCTCGAAGCCGAAGGGCGAACCGATGGCCAGCACCCATTCGCCGACCTTCAGGTCCTTGGTGTTGCCCAGCGCGAGCACGGGCAGGTTCTTGGCGTCGATCTTGAGCACCGCGATGTCGGTCTTGGCATCGGCGCCCAGCACCTTGGCGCGGTACTCGCGGCGGTCGGTCAGCTTGACGGTGACTTCCTTCGCGTCCTTCACGACGTGGGCATTGGTCATGATGATTCCGCTCGGGTCCACGATGAAGCCCGAGCCCTGCGAGCGCACCGGCACGGCGCGCTGCTGTTGTTGGCCGCGCGGTCCCATCTGGCCCTGGAAGTGACGGAAGAACTGGAACATCGGATCGTCGGGGTCGATGCCCTGCAGCTGCGCCATGGTGTCGTCGTCCGGGGCCTTCTCGGTGCCGGTCACGCTGATGTTGACCACGGCCGGGCCGTCGCGCGAGGTGATGGTCGAGAAGTCGGGCAAGGTGACCATCGCGGCCGGCGCGGCCACGGCGGCGGTGGTGGCCGGGGCGTTCACGGCGCGGGCGCTGGTGTAGGCCCCGGCGCCGACGGCACCGATCACGCCGGCGCTGGCCAGCGCGATCACGAGGGCACGGGGGGAAGTCAAGGCGGTTTTCATTCTTCGATTCCTTTCAATCCTGCGCCGAAGCGCAAACACGATGAAGGGAATGTCGCGGCCTTGACTTAGGCGTCGCTTAAACGGAATCCACTTTCTCTGGGGCAGCGAACGTCACTCGCACGCACAGCCCGCCGAGGCTCGCGGACTTATCCAGCGCCACGGTAGCACCGTGCAGATCGGCGATCGATTTCACGATGGCCAGCCCCAGCCCGCTGCCCGGCGCCTGCGGCTCGCCCGAGCGGTAGAAGCGGTCGAGCACGCGCGCGCGCTCGGCCTCGGGCAAGCCGGGGCCGCTGTCCTCCACGCGCAGCTCCACCGCATCGGCGCGCTTCACGAGGCCGACGTCGACCCGCCCGCCTTCGGGCGTGTACTTCACGGCGTTGTCGATCAGGTTGCGCAGCAGCATGCGCAGCGCCTCGGGCTGGCCGCTCACGGTCGCGCCCGCGTCGGCCTGCGCCACACCGATGTCGATGCGGCGCGCCTGCGCGGCGGCCACCGCATCGGAGATCGCCAGACGCGCCACCTCGGCCAGGTCGACCGCTTCAGGCTTCGCGCCCGCGGCCACGCTGGCCTCGTGACGGGCCAGCGCCAGCATCTGCTCGACCAGGCGCGTGGCGCGGTCGATGCCGGCCGACAGCCGGCTCACGGCCAGCGTGCGCGCCGCGTCGTCGGGCGCGCGCTGCAGGCCCTGCACCTGCAGCTTGAGCGCGGCCAGCGGCGAACGCAGCTCGTGCGCGGCATCGGCCACGAAGTGCTTCTGCGCATCGAAGGCATGGCGCACGCGGCCGAACAGCAGGTTGAGCTCCTGCACCAGCGGGCGCACTTCTTCGGGCAGGTTCTCCTCGCTCACGGGCGAGAGGTCGTCGGCCTGCCGCGAGGCCACCTGCCGGCGCACGCGCGCCACGGGCGCCAGCGACAGGCTCACCACCCACCACACGACCAGCATCAGAAGCGGCGCCATCAGCGCCACGGGCACGATGGTGCGCAGCGCGAGCGAGCCCGCCATGTGGCGGCGCGCCGCCATGTCCTGCGCCACCTGGATCACCAGCCCGCGCGTCTGCATCGAGAACACACGGTAGGTCGTGCCGCGTGCGCGCACGTCGGCAAAGCCCAGCACCGCGAGCTGCGGCAGCGCAGCCTCTTCCGCCGACTCGAAGATGCGCACGCCGTCGACCGTCCACACCTGCACCACGAAATCGAAGTTCTGCTCCGCGCCGCCGAGCCCGCCCACGGCCGCGCTCGGCGGCAGGCCCGCACGCAGCGACAGCGCCATCTGCTGCATGTGGTAGTCGAAGATGTCGTCGGCCTCTTTCAGCACCGTGCGGTAGGCCACCAGCGCCTGCGCGCCGGCCGCGAGCACGATGGCCGCGAGCAGGAACACCAGCAGCCGAGCGCGCAGCGATCCGGTCCATCGCATCACGCGGCGCATCATGCCTTGGGCACCATGTAGCCGACGCCGCGGACATTCCTGATCAGCTCCGCGCCCAGCTTCTTGCGCAGGCCGTGCACGTAGACCTCGACCGCGTTGCTGCTGATCTCGTCCTTCCAGCCGTAGAGCTTTTCTTCGAGCTGGGCACGCGAGAGCACCATGCCCGGGCGGGCCAGCAGCGGTTCGAGCACGGCCCACTCGCGTGCCGAGAGCACCACCGGCTCGCCGTTCACCGCGACCTCGCGCGTGGCGGGGTTGATGCTCACGCCCATGTGCTCGTAGACCGGCTCGGCGCGCCCCGATGCGCGCCGCAGCAAGGCGCGGATGCGGGCCAGCAGTTCGTCGAGGTCGTAGGGCTTGAGCACGTAGTCGTCGGCGCCGGCGTCGAGGCCTTCGATGCGCTGCTGCACCGAGTCGCGCGCGGTGGCGATCAGCACCGGCATGCGCTGCTTGCGCGCACGCAGGGCGCGCAGCACTTCCAGGCCGTCGCGGCGCGGCACGCCCAGGTCGAGCAGCACGAGGTCGTACTGCTGGGTGCGCAATGCGGATTCGGCGGCATCGCCGTCCTTCACCCAATCGACGGCGTACTGCTCGGCCCGCAACAGGTCGAGCACGGCCTCGCCGATCATCACGTCGTCTTCGAGAAGCAGGAGTCGCATGGTGGTGTCCGTTTCGGGGGTTCGAGGCCGTGCCGGCGCCGAAAGTTCAGCGCGCCTCAATTCACAGGAGAGAACGCACCTCGCGCGCCGCTTCGAACAGCAGCGGCAGCATCTCGCGCTGCAAGGTCTCTTCCTGGTAGCGCGTGCCCGACAGCACCACGTTGAGCGCGGCCACCGTGTGGCCCTGCATGTCGCGCAGCGGCACCGCCAGCGCCTGCACGCCGAGTTCGTGCTCCTCGCTGGCGAAGCAGTAGTCGTCCTTGCGCACCTGCGCGATGCGCTGGCGCAGCGCGCGCGCCTGGGTGAGGGTGTGCGGCGTGAGCCGCGCCAGGTGCCGGCCCTTGAGCCACTGCGTGAGCTGCGTGGCGGCCATGGCGGCCAGCAGCACGCGCCCGGTCGAGGTGGCATGGGCCGGCAGGCGCGCCCCCAGGTGCAGGCCGTAGGCCAGCACGCGCGTCGGCGTGCCGTAGCTGCCGCTGCGCGCGACGATGACCACCTCCTCGCCGTCGAGCACCACGGCCGAGAACGACTCGCCCGTCTGCGCCGCGAGCCGGTTCAGCGTGGGCTGCAGCGCGCGCGGCAGGCGCGACGAGGCCAGGTAGCTGCCCGAGAAGCGCAGCACCTTCGGCGCCATCCAGAAGTAGCTGCCGTCGGTTTCCAGGTAGCCCAGGTGGGCCAGCGTGAGCAGGTGGCGCCGGGCGGCGGCGCGCGTGAGGCCGGCGCGCTCGGCCGCCAGCGTGGCGTTCAGGCGCTGGCGCTCGGTGTCGAAGCTTTCGAGCACCGCCATCCCCTTGGCGATGCCCTCGATGAAGTCGGCGCGGGCGATGGTCATTCGTCGTCGGGAGTTCGTCGTGGATCGGTCGGCTGAAGAAGTGTTGCGCGATGATCGCGCACGCGTTCGCATGATCGCACAGAGCCTCGCCGGCCGCCGCCCCAACCGGCCGGCCGCGCCCTACGCTTGCCAAAACCCTTTCGGAGACACGAACATGCGCACCCAGGTCGCCATCATCGGCGCAGGCCCCGCCGGCCTTCTGCTCGGCCAGCTGCTGCACAAGGCAGGCATCGACAACGTCATCGTGGAGCGCCAGAGCGGCGACTACGTGCTGGGCCGCATCCGCGCCGGCGTGCTCGAACAGGTCACGATGGACCTGCTGGCGCGCGCAGGCGTCGACGTTCGCGCCAAGGCCGAGGGCCTGCCGCACGACGGCATCGAGCTGCTGTTCAAGGGCGCGCGCCACCGCATCGACATGCACGGCCTCACGGGCGGCAAGCAGGTCACGGTGTACGGCCAGACCGAGGTGACGCGCGACCTGATGGAAGCGCGCACGGCCGAAGGCCTCACGACGATCTACAGCGCAGCCAACGTCAGCCTGCACGACTTCGATTCGGCCAAGCCGCGCGTTCGCTACGAAAAAGACGGCCAGACGCACGAGATCGAGTGCGACTTCATCGCCGGCTGCGACGGCTACCACGGCGTGAGCCGCGCCAGCGTGCCGGCCGACGCGATCCAGACCTACGAGAAGGTCTACCCCTTCGGCTGGCTCGGCGTGCTGGCCGACGTGCCGCCGGTGTCGCACGAACTCATCTACGCCAACACCGAACGCGGCTTTGCGCTGTGCAGCATGCGCAGCGCCACGCGCTCGCGCTACTACGTGCAGGTGCCGACCGAAGAGAAAGTGGAGAACTGGAGCGACGAGGCCTTCTGGAACGAGCTGCGCGCGCGCTTGGACCCCGAGGCACGCGAACGTCTGGTGACGGGCCCGTCGCTCGAAAAGAGCATTGCGCCGCTGCGCAGCTTCGTGGCCGAGCCGATGCGCTTCGGCTCGCTGTTCCTGGCCGGCGACGCCGCGCACATCGTGCCGCCGACCGGCGCCAAGGGGCTCAACCTTGCGACGGCCGACGTGGGGTACCTCTCGCGCGCGCTGGAGATCTTCTACAACGAGAAATCGGCCTCGGCGCTGGACCGTTATTCCGACCTGTGCCTGCGCCGGGTCTGGAAGGCCGAGCGCTTCTCGTGGTGGTTCACCTCGCTGATGCATCGCTTTCCCGAGACAGGCGCCTTCGGCCAGAAGATCCAGGAAGCCGAACTCGACTACCTTGTGCATTCGCGCGCGGCGTCCACCGCGCTGGCGGAAAACTACGTGGGGCTGCCGCTCGAAGACTTCTGAGCGGCGGGCGACGACAGCACCTCGTCGACCCAGCGCTGGTCTTCGTCGTAGATCCAGCATTCGCTGAGCCTGCCGTCCTTCACGGCATAGCGCAGCTGGCGCTCCAGTTCGACCGGGCGTCCCTGGTGCTCGAACTGCTCGACGGCGACGATCAGCCCGAAATGCTCGCCGGCCAGCACGTCGCGGATCGCGACCAGCCGGCGGTTCGTGCGCGCCTTCACCTGCTGGAGCACCGCGAGGCAGGCCGCCTTGCCCCGGTGCGTGCCCGCGAGCGGGCTGCGGCCGAAGTAGTGAAAGACGACCTCGTCGTGGTAGCAGTCGACGATGGCCTTGAGGTCGTTGGCGGCCCAGGTCTGCGCGTAGCGCTGCACGACCGCCAGGATCTCGCTCGCAGCAGGGGTCATCGGCGTGCTCATCGTTCGTTGGCTTTCTCCAGCGTCTTTTTCATGGCCGCGCCGCCCTGGGCCATCATGGGTTCGATGTACGCCGCGAGCCCGTCGGGCAGCACGTCGGTGATCCAGACGAAGCGCGACCGGCCTTCGCCCTGCGCGAACACCTGGGCCGATGCGTGGTGGTGCGTGGCCTTGCCGTCGGTCACGGTGTAGGCCAGCCGGCGGTTCTCGTCGTCGAGGGCCACGAGCAGCTCGCGCGCTACGAGGCCGTTGGCAAAGTGGACGATGCGGGCACCCTGCCCGTCGAGTTCGCAGCCGGTGAGAAAACCCGGCGCGAGGCGCGTGTGCACGGCGCCGAAGTCGCGCAGCGCGTCCCACACCTGCGCGGCATCGGCCTCGACGATGAATTCCTTGTAGACGGTGGCCATGGGGTCGGTGCCTTTCGTGTCAGGGACAGACGGCCTCGACGTTGTTGCCGTCGGGGTCGATGAGGAAGGCCGCGTAGTAGGTCGGGCTGTAGTCGGCGCGCGGCCCCGCGCCGCCGTTGTCGGTGCCACCGGCCTTCAGGCCGGCCTTGTGGAAGGCGGCGACGGCGGTGTGGTCGGGCGCGCGGAACGCGATGTGCGTGCCCGGGCCCTTGGCGCCTTTCGCGGCGTAGAGCCACAGCGCCGGTTCGCCGGCCGGGCCGATGCCGGCATAGCTGTCGTCGTGGGAGCCCAGCACGTGGCCGAGCGGCGCGAGCGCGGCTTCGTAGAAGCGCCGGCTCGCGGCGAGGTCTTTGACTTTCAGTCCGATGTGGTCGTACATGGCGATGACTTCCTGCTTGAAGGGTGGATCAAGCGGTCATCGTGAAGCAGCGCGGCCAGGCGGTCTTGGAAAATCTTGCGGTCGCCCTTGGCGGCGAGCCGGAAACCGCGCGGCGACACGCCGGCCGCGCGGTGGAAGGTGCGCACGAAGTTGCTCAGGTCGGCAAAACCGGCTTCGAGGGCGACGTCGGTCACGGCAAGGTCGCCGTCCGCCAGCAGCCGCGCCGCGCGGCGCAGCCGGGAGCGCACGAGGTACTGGTGCGGCGTGACGCCCAGCACCTGGGAGAACAGGCGCAGGAAATGAAAGGCGCTCAGGCCCGCCTGGGCGGCCGCGTCTTCCAGGCCGATCTCGCCTGCGGCGTGGGCCTCGATCCAGGTCGCGGCTTCGACCGCGCGGCGACGGTCGCGCGGCGTGGCCGACGGCGGCGCTGCCGGCTTGCCACGCCCTTTCACCACGTCGAGGAAACGGCTGGCGAAGCCCATGCCCAGCTCGTCCAGGCCCACGTCGCTGCCGCCTTCGACCGCGACCTGCGCGAGTTCGCCCAGCACCATGAGTTCGGGCAGCGGCGGCAATGCTGAGGCATGCCAGCTGCGCCGGTCGGCGCCGATCAGGTCGACGAAGCCCGGCGAGAAGTGGAACGACAGGCACTCGTCGCCACAGGCGAAGTGCTCGTGGGTGCAGACGTAGTCGTCGCCCGGCGCGCCGACCAGCACCGCGCCGGCCACCAGCTCGTAGTCGCGGCCGAGCGCGCGGCAGCCGAAGCTGCCCTTGCGCACGTACGAGACCGAGTGCGTCTCGTGCATCTCGGTGAACGGCGCCGCGCCGACGCCCGCGTCGCAGCGGTAGGTCGAGACGCGGATCGCGTCGGTCTGCAGTTCGGTGGTGACGCGCATGATGACTTTCGTCGCCCTTCGATCACCGGCCGGCGGCGCTCAGTCGATCGTCTGCATGGCCTGCCAGACCCGGGACGGGCTCAGCGGCATGTGCAGGCGGGGCGCGCGGGCCCCGAGGCCGTTGCGTGCGAAGGCGTCGGCCACCGCGTTGACGATGGCCGGCGTGGCGCCGATGGTGCCCAGCTCGCCCACGCCCTTCACGCCCAGCGGGTTGTTCTTGCAGGGCGTCGATTCGTCCATTTCCATCTGGAACATGGTGTCGACGATGTCGGCGCGCGGCGCGGCGTAGTCCATGAGGCTGCCGGTGACGGGCTGGCCGGTTTCGCTGTCGTACACCACCTGCTCGTACAGCGCCTGGCCGATGCCCTGCACCGCGCCGCCTTCGAGCTGGCCGCGCACGATCATCGGGTTGACCACGCGGCCCACGTCGTTGACCGAGCTGTAGGCCACGACGCTGATCTCGCCGGTGGGCGGGTCGAGTTCGATCTCGCAGATGTGGCAGCCGTTGGGCCAGCTCGGGCCGGCCACGGTGCTGGTGGAGTCGACGAAGATCTCGCGCCCCGGCTGCTTGGCGGCCAGGGTGAACAGGTCGAGCTCGAGGTCGGTGCCGGCCACGATGAAGGTGCCGCGGCTGTAGACGATGTCGTCGATGGAGGCCTCGAACTCCTGCGCCGCGAGTTCGCGCGCCTTGTCGATGGTGCGCTCGGCGCCGATGCGCACGGCCGAGCCGCCGGTGAAGAGCGAACGCGAGCCGGCGCTGCCGAAGCCGTCGCCGCGGTCGGTGTCGCCGAGCACGACGCGCACCTTCTCGATGGGCACGCCGAAGGCATCGACGGCCAGCTGCGCGAGCGAGGTCGCAATGCCCTGCCCCATGGCGTTGACGGCCGAGAACACCTCGATCACGCCATCGGCCTGCACCGAGACGGTGACGCGCTCTTCGAACACGTTGCCGCCGGTCCATTCGAGAAAGGTGGCAATGCCCAGGCCGCGTTGCTTGCCACGCGCCGCCGACTCGGCCGCGCGGGCCTCGAAGCCCTGCCAGTCGGCCAGCTGCAGCGCCTGGTCCATCACCGACTCGAACTGGCCGGTGTCGTAGGTCTGCGCCATCGGGTTCTTGTAGGGCATCTGCTCGGGGCGGATGAAGTTGCGCCGGCGCAGCGCGATGCGGTCGATGCCGGTCTGGCGCGCGGCCTCGTCCATCAGGCGCTCGATGGTGAAGATGGCCTCGGGCCGGCCCGCGCCGCGGTAGGCGCCGGTGGGCGCGGTGTTGGTGAGCACCGCCTTGAAATGGAAGTCGATGGTCTGGATGTCGTAGACGCTGGTCTGCACCCAGGGGCCGATCAGCAGCTGGATCGCGACGCCGGTGCCGGTGGCGTAGGCACCCACGTTGGCGAGCGTCTTGATGCGCAGGGCCAGGATCTTGCCGTCGGCGTCGAGCGCCATTTCGGCGCGCGCCTCGATGTCGCGGCCGTGCGCGCTCGAGAGGAACTCTTCGCTGCGGTCGGCCACCCACTTCACGGGCCGGCCCACCTGTAGCGCGGCGTAGGCCACCGCGATGTCCTCGGGGTAGGCGCCGGTCTTCATGCCGAAACCGCCGCCGACGTCGCCCACGACCACGCGCACTTTTTCCTTGGCCAGGCCGATGGCCGCGCAGACGGAATCGCGCACGCCGGACGGCATCTGGGTGCTCATGCGGATCGTGAGGCGGTCGGTCTTGCTGTCGTGCGTGGCGAGCACGGCGCGCGGCTCGATGGTGAGCGCGACCACGCGCTGGTTGTTCACGTCGAGCGCGATCACGTGGGCGGCGCGCTCGAACGCGGCGGTGGCGGCTTCGCTGCTGCCGTGGCGCATCTCGGCGGCGATGTTGCCCGTGGCCTCTTCGCACAGGAGCGGCGCGCCTTCGGCGGTTGCGCCCGGCAGGTCGACCACCATCGGCAGCTCTTCGTAGTCGACCATGACGGCTTCGGCCGCATCGCGCGCCTGCTGCACGGTGTCGGCAATGACGGCCGCCACCGGTTCGCCGACGAAGCGCGCGCGCTCGTGCGCCAGGGCGCGGCGCGGCGGGCTGGCGCTGTCGCTGCCGTCCGCGCGCTTGAAGCCGGCGGCGCCGGGCATCGGCTTGACGCCGGCCTCGGCCAGGTCGGCCCCGGTGATCACGCGCAGCACGCCGGGCATGCCGACGGCCGCGGACGTGTCGATGGACACGATGCGCGCATGCGGATAGGGGGAGCGGAGAAAAACGAGATGCGCCTGCTCGGCGAGCGTGACGTCGTCGGTGTAACGGCCGGCGCCTGCGAGCAGGCTTTCGTCCTCGAGGCGGCGCACCGCCTGGCCGCTGCCGAAGCGCGTGGGGTTGGGTTCAGTGGTCAACGTGGTCCTCTTGTGCTGATCCCCGGCGCCCTGCACATGCCTGCCGGATCCGCTGTGGTACTGCGAAAGCAAGCTGTGCACTATAGGTTTTTCGACGGGTCTTGTGGGGTTGTCTCGCGTGCCATCGGCGGTGGCACCAGGGCCGCAGCCTTGTGGACTGTTCCCGTGTGAGCGGGATTTTCCCTCAACTGGCTTGCGTTTTCGAGAAGCCGTGTATACCTGCATCCATGCGACAACTGCCTTGGCTCGAACCCGGAGACACACTGCCCGACCCCGCATCGGCATGGGACGAAAGAGACCCCGTGCCCGGCCTGCTGGCGGCCGGCGGATCGCTCGATGTCGATACTTTGATGCAGGCCTACGGCCGATGCGTTTTCCCCTGGTTCAGCGACGACCAGCCCATCCTGTGGTGGAGCCCCGACCCGCGCATGGTGCTGCGGGTGAACGACTTCCGGCTGCATCGCTCGCTGCGCAAGACCCTGAGCCGCTTTGCCGCGACGCCCGGCTGCGAGCTGCGCATCGATCACGATTTTGGAACGGTGATCCAGGCGTGTTCGCAGTCGGCGCGGGCCGGCCAGTCGGGCACCTGGATCGTGCCGGACATGGTCAAGGCCTATACGCAATTGCACCGCGCGGGGCACGCACACAGCGTCGAAACCTGGATCGACGGCGAGCTGGCGGGCGGGCTCTACTGCGTGGCGCTGGGCCGGGCCGTGTTCGGCGAGTCGATGTTCACGCGCCGCCCCGACGCCTCGAAGATCGCGCTGGCCAGCCTGGTCGCGCTGTGCCGCCGCGCCGGCGTCGAAATGATCGACTGCCAGCAGAACACCGCGCACCTGGCCAGCCTCGGCGCCCGTGAAATGCCGCGCGCGCGCTTCGTCGCGCACGTGGCCCAGGCTCGAAAACAGGAGGGCCCGCAGTGGCAATTCGACCCCGTATACTGGTCTGAACTCCTTTCCGAGCGACCTCCTCTTTCGACGTGACGTGACGTGACGCACCTCAAGGATCTTCCGCTTCACACGCTGCAGTTCTACGCGACGGCGCCCTATCCCTGCAGCTACCTGCCGGATCGCCAGGCCCGCTCGCAGGTGGCCACGCCCAGCCACCTGATCCACAACGACGCGTACTCCGACCTGGTGCTCAGCGGCTTCCGGCGCAGTGGCATGTTCACCTACCGGCCGTATTGCGACGGCTGCCGCGCCTGCATCCCGCTGCGCGTGCTGGCGCACAGCTTCCAGCCGAACCGCAGCCAGCGCCGCACCGCCAAACAGCACGCCAACCTGCAGGCGCGCGTGCTCAAGCTGTGCTTCGTGCCCGAGCACTACCAGCTCTACCTGCGCTACCAGACCGGCCGCCATTCGGGCGGCGGCATGGACCACGACAGCATCGACCAGTACACGCAGTTCCTGCTGCAAAGCCGCGTCAACTCGCGGCTGGTCGAGTTCCGCGAAACCCTGCCCGACGGCAGCCCGGGCGCGCTGAAGATGGTGTCGATCCTCGATGTGCTGAGCGACGGCATCTCCGCCGTCTACACCTTCTACGAGCCCGAGGACGGCGCCGGCTACGGCACCTACAGCGTGCTGTGGCAGATCGAGCAGGCCCGCAAGCTGGGGCTGCCGCACGTCTACCTGGGCTACTGGATCGAGCGCAGCCCCAAGATGCACTACAAGGCCCGCTTTTCCCCGCACGAAGTGTTGGTGGACGGCCACTGGCAGGCACCGAGCGATTTCACAAGGTAAAATGGCGCACGGTCATCACCGCATTGCGCCATGAGAAAAAACCTATCCGACGTTCCCGCCACTCCCGTCATCCAGGTCATCGAGCGCATGTTCTCGCTGATCGATGTCCTGGCCTCGCGCGAAGAAGCGATCTCGCTGAAGGAAATCAGCGAAAAGACGGGGCTGCACCCGTCGACCACGCACCGCATCCTCAATGACCTCGCGGTCGGTCGTTTCGTCGACCGACCGGAGGCCGGCAGCTATCGCCTCGGCATGCGCCTGCTGGAGCTGGGCAACCTGGTCAAGGGCCGCCTGAACGTGCGCGACGCGGCCTTGGGCCCGATGCGCGAGCTGCACAAGCTCACGCAGCAGCCGGTCAACCTCAGCATGCGCCAGGGCGACGAGATCGTGTACATCGAGCGCGCCTACAGCGAGCGTTCGGGCATGCAGGTGGTGCGTGCCATCGGTGGCCGTGCCGCCCTGCACCTGACCTCGACCGGCAAGCTGTTCCTGGCCGCCGACGACCCGCAGCGCGTGCGCAGCTACGCCACGCGCACCGGCCTGGCCGGCCATACCCGCAACAGCATCACCCAGCTGCCCGCGCTCGAGCGCGAGCTGTCGAAGGCGCGCCAGTACGGCATTGCCCGAGACAACGAAGAACTGGAGCTGGGCGTGCGCTGCATGGCCGCCGGCATCTACGACGACCAGGGCAAGCTGGTGGCGGGCCTGTCGATCTCGGCCCCGGCGGATCGCCTCGACGAAGGCTGGCTGCCCAAGCTGCAGGCGACCGCCAACGAGATCTCGGGCGCGCTGGGCTTCAAGGACGGCATGGCCGCAACGCCTGCGTCGGGTGCGAACGTGACAACGGGCGCCTGAGCGCCCGTTTGCCTTCGACTCTTTTCCTCTCCATCCCGGCGAGTTAGCCGGTTGCCCCTCCACGAGGGCTGCAGGCAGGCCGCTAAACGGCCTCCCTGCTCGATCAATCTCAGCCGGCGACCTGGAAGCCGCGCGGTCCCGACACAGCGTGCGTGGCCTCGACCCAGCGGCGAACCCGCTCGGCGTCGGCGATGCGGCTGAACTTGCCGGCCGAATCCAGGAACACCATGATCAGCTTGCGCCCGGCCACCTTGGCCTGCATCACGAGGCACTGGCCGGCTTCGGAGATGTAACCCGTCTTCTGCAGGCCGATGTCCCATTCCGGGCTCTTCACGAGGCGGTTGGTGGTGTTGAACTGCAGCACGCGGTTGCCCACCTCGACCTGGTATTCCGGCGACGTGGACAGCGAACGCACCGTGGCGTCGGAATAGGCCGCATTGACCAGCAGCGCCAGGTCTTGCGCGCTCGACTGGTTGCGGCTGGACAGGCCCGTGGGCTCCACGTAGCGCGTGTCCTTCATGCCGAGCATGCGGGCCTTGGCATTCATGATGCTCACGAAGGTCGTGAGGCCGCCCGGGTAGGTACGGCCCAGTGCGTGCGCCGCGCGGTTTTCGCTGGACATCAGCGCCAGGTGCAGCAGCTCGCCGCGCGACAGCGTGGTGCCGACGGTCAGGCGCGAACGGCTGCCCTTTTCGGTGTCGACGTCGTCCTGTGTGATAGTGATGAGCTCGTCGTTCGGCAGATGGGCCTCGCTGATCAGCAGGCCGGTCATGAGCTTGGTGAGCGAAGCGATCGGCAGCACGGCGTGATCGTTCTTGCTGAACAGTACTTCGTGGGTGTCCTGGTCGATCACCAGAGCGACGCTCGACTTCAGGTCGAGCGCGTCGTCGGTGCTGTGCAGGCCGGCCATCTGGCCGAAGGACTGGCGGGCGGGCGTTTCGACGCGCACCACCGAGCGGCGCTGCACGGCGACGACGGTCTTGCCGTTCTTCTTGTGGATAGTGGCCACGACATTGCGACCGCCGCGCACGACCTTGTCGGCCTGCTCGGCGCGACCGCCGCGTGCCACCTTGGAAGCGGACGCATTGCGCTGCTTGGCCTCGGCGGGTGCCTTCGCCTTCTTGGCGACGGCGGACTTGGCGGCAGCGGGTTTTTCCTTCTTCGCGGCCTGGGCGCCAGGCAGCAAAAACGCCGAGGCGCACAGCGCCACGGCGAGGAACTTGAAGGCGGGTAGGAACCGCTGGATGGAAACTCGACGTAGACGGGTTTCAGGCATCAATAAATCTCCAGCGGCAACAAACGAGGACCGCAGTGTATCGAAATCAAAAAAGGCACGCAATATCAGTTACTTGCATCCCCTTCTTCATTCGAATACCAAGGAACGCCTCAAAACCTAACCTTGTGCCGCCACTCTCTCAGCTTGGCTCTGTAACTTGTTGAGCGCACTCAAATAAGCCTTTGCCGAAGCGACCACGATGTCAGGGTCTGCACCCACACCGTTGACCACCCGCCCTGCGTTTTGTAACCGGACTGTAACTTCTCCCTGGCTTTCCGTCGAGCCACTGATGGCGTTGACAGAGTAAAGAACCATCTCCGCACCGCTCTTGACGTGGGCCTCGATCGCCTTGAGGGACGCATCGACCGGCCCGTTGCCATCGGATTCGCTGGTGACTTCCTTGCCCTGGATCGTGAACACGATCTTGGCCTGGGGCCGCTCGCCGGTTTCGCTGTGCTGGGAGAGAGAGACAAAGGCGAACTGTTCACCAACGTTTGACAACTCTTCCGCGCTGACCAGCGCCAGGATGTCTTCGTCGAAAATTTCGGACTTGCGGTCGGCCAGTTCCTTGAAGCGCGAGAACGCGGCGTTGACCTCGGTTTCGCTCTCCATCGTCACGCCCAGGTCCTGCAGGCGCTGCTTGAAGGCGTTGCGACCGCTCAGCTTGCCCAGCACGATCTTGTTGGCGCTCCAGCCCACGTCTTCGGCCCGCATGATCTCGTAGGTATCGCGTGCCTTGAGGACGCCGTCCTGGTGGATGCCCGAGGCGTGCGCGAACGCGTTGGCGCCCACCACGGCCTTGTTGGGCTGCACCACGAAGCCGGTGGTCTGGCTGACCATGCGGCTCGCGGCCACGATGTGCTGGGTGTCGATGTTCAGGTCGAGCCCGAAGTAGTCCCTGCGCGTCTTCACGGCCATGACCACCTCTTCGAGCGAGCAGTTGCCCGCGCGCTCGCCCAGGCCGTTGATCGTGCACTCGACCTGGCGCGCGCCGCCGATCTTCACACCGGCCAGCGAGTTCGCCACGGCCATGCCCAGGTCGTTGTGGCAATGCACCGACCAGATCGCCTTGTCGCTGTTGGGAATGCGCTCGCGCAGCATCTTGATGAAGTTGCCGTACAGCTCGGGAATGGCGTAGCCGACGGTGTCGGGCACGTTGATGGTGGTGGCGCCCTCGTTGATCACGGTTTCGAGCACGCGGCACAGGAAGTCCGGGTCGCTGCGGTAGCCGTCTTCGGGGCTGAATTCCACGTCGGCGATCTGGTTTCGCGCAAAGCGCACGGCCAGCTTGGCCTGCTCATGCACCTCGTCGGGCGACATGCGCAGCTTCTTCTCCATGTGCAACGGCGAGGTCGCGATGAAGGTGTGGATGCGTCCGCGCGCCGCGCCCTTCAGGGCTTCGGCCGCACGCGCGATGTCGCGGTCGTTGGCGCGCGAGAGGCCGCACACCGTCGAGTCCTTGATCGCGTTGGCGATGGCCTTCACGGCCTCGAAGTCGCCGTTCGAGCTGGCCGGAAAGCCCGCTTCGATGACGTCGACTTTCAGTCGCTCCAGCAGCTTGGCGATGCGCAGCTTCTCGTCGCGTGTCATCGAGGCGCCGGGCGACTGCTCGCCGTCGCGCAAGGTGGTGTCGAAAATAATGAGTTGGTCGGTCATCGTGGATCTCCTTGGTTCGTTCCCACCTTGCGCGTGCGGCTGGTGCCGGTGCGTCAGGCGACTTCAGCCACCGATTGTGCGCTGCGCGCGCCCCGGCCTCTGGCCCGTTGTACCCCCGACACGATCGCCTTCAGCGAGGCCGAGATCACGTTCGCATCGATACCGACGCCGAACAGGGTCTGCGACTCGTCGACGCGCAGTTCGAGGTAGGCCACCGACTTGGCATCGGCGCCCGCACCGATGGCGTGCTGGTGGTAGTCCATGACGCGCACCGTGTGGCCGGTGGCCTGGCTCAGTGCCTGCGTGAAGGCGTCGATCGGGCCGTTGCCGCGGCCTTCGATGGCGCGCGTTTCACCGTCCCAAGGCAGGTCGCCGCGCAGCACCACCGTGGCCTCGGCGCCCTCGCCTTCTTCCTGGATCACGCGATGCTGCAAGGCCTTGGCGGTCTCGATGCCGTATTCGTTCACGAAGATCTGCCAGAGGTCGGCGGCGGTGAGTTCCTTGCCGCCCACGTCCATCACGCGCTGCACGACCTGCATGAATTCCATCTGCAGGCGGCGCGGCATCTCGAGGCCGTACTCGCTCTCGAGCAGGTAGGCCATGCCGCCCTTGCCCGACTGGCTGTTCACGCGGATCACGGCTTCGTAGCTGCGGCCCACGTCCTTCGGGTCGATGGGGAGGTACGGGATGTCCCAGATGTCGCCGTCCTTGCGCGCGGCGAACGCCTTCTTGATCGCGTCCTGGTGCGAGCCCGAGAACGAGGTATAGACGAGGTCGCCTACATACGGATGGCGCGGATGTACGGGAATCTGGTTGCAGTGCTCGACCGTGGCACGGATCTCGTCGATGTTCGAGAAGTCGAGTTCGGGCGAGACGCCCTGCGTGTAGAGGTTGAGCGCGACGTTCACGAGGTCGAGGTTGCCGGTGCGCTCGCCGTTGCCGAAGAGGCAGCCTTCGATGCGCTCGGCGCCCGCCATCAAGGCCAGTTCACCGGCCGCCGTGCCGGTGCCGCGGTCGTTGTGCGGGTGCACGCACAGCACAATCGAATCGCGACGCTCGAGGTTGCGGTGCATCCACTCGATCATGTCAGCGAAGATGTTCGGCGTGGAATGCTCGACCGTGGTGGGCAGGTTGACGATGCACTTGCGTTCAGGCGTGGGCGCCCAGACCGCGGTGACCGCATCGACCACGCGCTTGGAGAAGACCACGTCGGTGCCCGAGAACATTTCGGGCGAGTACTGGAAGGTCCACTTCGTGTTCGGCTGCTTTGCGGCGAAGTCGTTGAACATGCGGGCATGGCTGCTCGCGAGTTCGACGATCTGGTCTTCGTCCATGCCGAGCACCACGCGGCGCATCACGGGCGCGACGGCGTTGTAGAGGTGAACGATGGCACGCGGCGCGCCCTGCAGCGCTTCGAAGGTGCGTTCAATGAGGTGGTCGCGCGCCTGCGTGAGCACCTGGATCGTCACGTCGTCGGGAATGCGGTCTTCCTCGATGAGCTTGCGCACGAAGTCGAATTCGACCTGCGACGCCGAGGGAAAGCCGACTTCGATTTCCTTGAAGCCGATGGCCACGAGGGTTTCGAACATGCGCATCTTGCGCGCGATGTCCATGGGTTCGACCAAGGCCTGGTTGCCATCGCGCAGGTCCGTCGACAGCCAGATCGGGGCCTTGGTCAGCACGGCATCGGGCCAGGTGCGGTCCTTGAGACCGATCGGGGCGAATGCGCGGTATTTGGCTTGAGGTTGCTTGAGCATGTCGATTTCTCTGTGATGGTTGGAACTCAACCAGCAACCCCAAAAGACAAACGGCCCGTTGCTGGTGCGAACGGGCCGTGATGAAGGATTAGCGCGTGCGCTACCGTCTCCGCCCGTGAGGGAGGGCTAGTAGGGCCAGCAGCGAAAACTTGGTCATGAGGGTTGCGAATGTAGCACAGCCTTCGCGGGCCTGTGAAGGCCCGGGACTTCAGTTGTGCAGCCCCCGCTCGTCGGGCTCTTCGGTCGAGGTGCTGATCACGCTCACCGGCTGGCCCTTGGCTTTGCGCCATGCGTACACCACGTAGCCGCTCAGGCCATAGGCCACGAAGAGGCTGAACAGCACCGTCGGCGGATGGATGTTGATGACCGCGATGCCCAGCGCGATCAGCACGATCACGACGAAGGGCACGCTCTTCTTCATCTGGACGTCCTTGAAGCTGTAGAACGGCGCATTGGTGACCATCGAGAGTCCGGCATAGAGCGTGAACGCGAAAGTGATCCACGTGATCTGCGTCCACGAGAGATACAGCACTTCGCCGCCGCGCTTGCCCCACTCGGTCATGAGCCAGATGAAGCCGGCCACGAGCGCCGCCGCCGCTGGCGACGGCAGGCCCTGGAACCAGCGCTTGTCGACCACGCCGGTGTTGACGTTGAAGCGCGCAAGCCGCAGTGCCGCGCAAGCGCAGTACACGAAGGCGGCAATCCAGCCCCAACGTCCCAGCCCCTTGAGCGACCACTCGTACGCGATGAGCGCGGGCGCGGCGCCGAACGACACCATGTCGGACAGCGAGTCCATCTGCTCGCCGAACGCGCTTTGCGTGTTGGTCATGCGCGCGACGCGGCCATCGAGGCTGTCGAGGATCATCGCGGCGAACACGCCGAGCGCCGCGAGGTCGAAGCGCGCGTTCATGGCCATCACGACCGAGTAGAAGCCGCCGAACAACGCCGCCAGCGTGAACAGGTTCGGCAGGATGTAGATGCCCTTGCGACGCTTGCGCGGCTGCACATCGTCGGGGAGCGTGTCGTCATGCATTGAAATGGCCTCCGTCCCTCGTGGGAACTGCCCGATCAGCTATCCATTCGATAGCGTCTTGGTCTGTGAATCGCATGCTTCGCAGTGTAGTTCAGGGGACCTGTGCGCTCCCCTTCAAACAAAAGGGCCACCGCGACGGGTGGCCCTCCGAAACAGGGTGCCGAAGCACCCTGTTGGCTCTTGCCTCTGAAGATCAGTTCCGGGTCTGGTCGACCAGCTTGTTCTTCTTGATCCAGGGCATCATCGCGCGCAGCTTTTCGCCGACGACTTCGATCTGATGCTCGGCGTTCAGGCGACGGCGGCTGATCAGCACCGGCTGGCCGGCAGCAGCTTCGAGCACGAAGCTCTTGGCGTATTCGCCGGTCTGGATGTCCTGCAGGACCTTCTTCATGGCCTTCTTGGTCTCGTCGGTCACGATGCGCGGGCCCGTGACGTACTCGCCGTATTCGGCGTTGTTCGAGATCGAGTAGTTCATGTTGGCGATGCCGCCTTCATAGATCAGGTCGACGATCAGCTTCAGCTCGTGCAGGCATTCGAAGTACGCCATTTCAGGCGCGTAGCCGGCTTCCACCAGCGTTTCGAAACCAGCCTTGATCAGCTCGACCGTGCCGCCGCACAGAACCGCTTGTTCGCCGAACAGGTCGGTCTCGGTTTCTTCGCGGAAGTTGGTCTCGATGATGCCGGCCTTGCCGCCGCCATTGGCGGTGGCGTAGCTCAGCGCGAGGTCACGCGCCTTGCCGCTCTTGTCCTGGTGCACCGCGATCAGGTGCGGCACGCCGCCACCTTGCGTGTACGTGCCGCGCACGGTGTGGCCCGGGGCCTTGGGAGCCACCATCCACACGTCGAGGTCGGCGCGCGGCTGCACGAAGCCGTAGTGCACGTTGAAGCCGTGCGCGAAGACGAGCGAAGCGCCTTCCTTGATGTTCGGGGCCACGTCGTTCTTGTAGACGGCGGCGATCTGCTCGTCGGGCAGCAGGATCATGACGACGTCGGCCGACTTCACGGCGTCAGCGACTTCAGCGACCTGCAGGCCGGCCTTGCCGACCTTGTCCCACGAAGCACCGCCCTTGCGCAGGCCGACCACGACCTTGACGCCGCTGTCGTTCAGGTTCTGCGCGTGCGCATGACCTTGCGAGCCGTAACCGATGATGGCAACCGTCTTGCCCTTGATGAGGCTCAGGTCCGCGTCCTTGTCGTAATAAACCTTCATGATGTTCTCCAGATAGATATGCGAGTTGCAGTGTGTTGTTGTGCCGTTCGTCCTGAGCCTGTCGAAGGGCTCAATGCAGTCCCCGCTTGCGCGGAGGCTTCGACAAGCTCAGCCCGAACGGGCAACGACTGAGCTCCGAATCATGGTGTCAGACCCGCAGGATGCGTTCGCCGCGTCCGATGCCGCTGGCGCCGGTGCGAACCGTCTCCAGAATGGCACTGCGGTCGATCGCTTCGAGAAAAGCGTCGTTCTTGCCGTGATCGCCGGTGAGCTCGATGGTGTAGCTCTTGTCGGTCACGTCGATGATGCGACCGCGGAAGATTTCCGCCATGCGCATCATTTCCTCGCGTTCCTTGCCCACCGCACGCACCTTCACCATCATGAGCTCGCGCTCGGTGTAGGCACCTTCGGTCAGGTCGACCACCTTCACGACCTCGATGAGGCGATTCAGGTGCTTGGTGATCTGCTCGATCACGTCGTCCGAGCCGGTGGTGACGATGGTCATGCGCGAGAGGCTTGCGTCCTCGGTCGGCGCCACGGTCAGCGATTCGATGTTGTAGCCACGGGCCGAAAAGAGGCCCACCACGCGGGAAAGAGCACCCGGCTCGTTTTCCAGCAGCACTGCAATGATGTGTTTCATGTTGGCGTGACTCCTCTTTTCGCCTACGCGGAAGCTTTCGCTTTCGCCGCCCTCCTCCGTGCACGGTAATGCGCGGGCTCGGCGGGCAATAGATTCGTCAGTAAAAAGTTGAACGAACGAACGTTCCGGATCAGAGATCTTCGGAACCCAGCAGCATCTCGGTGATGCCCATGCCGGCCTTGACCATCGGGAACACGTTCTCGGTGGGGTCGGTACGGAAATCCATGAACACCGTGCGGTCCTTGAGCTTGCGCGCCTCACGCAGCGCTGGCTCCACGTCTTGTGGACGCTCGATCAGCATGCCGACGTGGCCATAGGCCTCAGCGAGCTTCACGAAGTTGGGCAGCGCGTCCATGTAGCTGTGGCTGTAGCGGCCGGAGTATTCGATCTCCTGCCACTGGCGCACCATGCCCAGGTAGCGGTTGTTGAGCGAGCAGATCTTGATCGGCGTGTTGTACTGCAGGCAGGTGGAGAGCTCCTGGATGCACATCTGCACCGAGCCTTCGCCGGTGATGGTGAACACTTCCGAGTCGGGCTTGGCGAGCTTGATGCCCATGGCGTAGGGGATGCCCACACCCATGGTGCCCAGGCCACCCGAATTGATCCAGCGGCGCGGCTCGTCGAAGCGGTAGTACTGGGCAGCCCACATCTGGTGCTGGCCGACGTCCGACGTGATGTACGTATCGGCGTCCTTGGTCATGTTCCAGAGCGTTTCGACCACGAACTGCGGCTTGATCACGTCCTTGTTGTCGCGGTCGTACTTGAGGCAGTCGCGCGAGCGCCAGCTTTCGATGGTCTTCCACCAGTCGGCCAGCGCGCCAGCGTCGGGCTTGGCGGTGCTCTCGCGGATCATCGAGATGAGCTCGGTGAGCACGTCCTTCACGTCGCCGACGATCGGAATGTCGACCTTCACGCGCTTGGAGATGCTCGACGGGTCGATGTCGACGTGGATGATCTTGCGTTCGTTCTGCGCAAAGTGCTTCGGGTTGCCGATCACGCGGTCGTCGAAGCGCGCGCCCACGGCCAGCAGCACGTCGCAGTTCTGCATCGCGTTGTTGGCTTCGATGGTGCCGTGCATGCCCAGCATGCCCAGGAACTTGCGGTCGCTCGCCGGATAGGCGCCCAGGCCCATCAGCGTGTTCGTGACCGGGTAGCCCAGCATGTCGACCAGCGTGCGCAGCTCGTTCGTGGCATTGCCCAGGAGCACGCCGCCGCCGGTGTAGATGTAGGGACGCTTGGCCGCCAGCAGCAGTTGCAGCGCCTTGCGGATCTGCCCGCCGTGGCCCTTGCGCACCGGGTTGTACGAGCGCATCTCGACCTTGTCGGGATAGCCGCTGTACGGGACCTTCTTGAAGGAGACGTCCTTCGGCACGTCCACCACCACGGGGCCAGGACGGCCGCTGCGTGCGATGTGGAAGGCCTTCTTCATCGTCATGGCCAGATCCTTCGGATCCTTGACGAGGAAGTTGTGCTTGACGATGGGGCGCGTGATGCCGACCGTGTCGCATTCCTGGAAGGCGTCGAGGCCGATGGCGGCCGTCGGCACTTGGCCGGAAATGATCACCATCGGGATCGAGTCCATGTACGCCGTCGCGATGCCGGTGACCGCATTGGTCAGGCCGGGACCCGAGGTGACCAGTGCCACACCGACTTCGCCAGTGGCGCGCGCATAGCCGTCGGCTGCGTGCACGGCGGCCTGCTCGTGGCGCACCAGCACGTGCTGGATGGTGTCCTGCTTGTAGAACGCGTCGTAGATGTAGAGAACCGCGCCGCCGGGATAGCCCCAGACGTACTGAACGCCTTCGGCCTGCAGTGCCTTGATCAGCACTTCAGCGCCCATGAGTTCTTGCGTTGTGTTGCCGGCGCCAGAGGACGCGGCTGCTGCGGAAGCGAGTTCCGCCTTCGAGATTTCCATGATCAACCTTTGTGTTTTTTCGGGAACGAAAAACCTTGGGTGCCCCTTGCCAGCCCTTGTGGGGCCGCGCCAGGACTTGAGGCCAAAGCCATGAGCGGACTGATGTTCCGCCGGACCGTGACCCGTTTGCCTTTTGACTTGCAAGGCGGATTATGACACTACCGGCGCGTTCAGACTCGCTTCAGGTGCCCTGTCTTGGCACAAAGGCATAATCCGCGGCATAAAAACATGAGCGTTCGCCAAACATCCTCCCCACGCGGCGCGTCCCGCCGCCCCCTCTCATTTGGCTACTGAACACGAACTCTCCGACTTCCTGAAAAGCGTCGAACGACGGGCCTTCAAGCGCTCGGTCTATCACGTGCGGGACGAAGAAGCGGCCCTGGACATCGTGCAGGACAGCATGATGAAGCTGGCGCAGCACTACGGCGACAAGCCTGTCGAGGAACTGCCGATGCTGTTCCAGCGCATCCTGTCGAATTGCACGCTCGACTGGTTCCGCCGCCAGAAGACCCGCCGCGCCCTTTTCTCCAACCTCAGCGACTTCGAACCGGCCGATAACGGCGAGGATTTCGACCTGCTGGAGAACTTTGTCTCGCCCACCGACTCCAGAGAATCGGAGAGCGCCGAAGACACCACCCGCCGCAGCCAGGTCTTTCACGAAATCGAAGAACAGATCGCGGCTTTGCCCGGCCGTCAACGCGAGGCTTTCCTGATGCGTTACTGGGAGGAAATGGACGTCGCAGAGACGGCCGCCGCGATGGGCTGCTCCGAGGGCAGCGTCAAAACCCATTGTTCGCGAGCCGTCCACGCTCTGAGCAAGGCGCTCAAAGCCAAGGGAATATCGCTATGAATACCAAGGTTCCAACCTCTCAATCCAACGCTGCAGAAGATCGCTTCGGCCAACGGCTGGCGGCCCGACTGTCGGACGGCAATCGAGCGTTGCCGCACGACATCAGCGAACGCCTGCGCGTGGCTCGCTCGCAGGCCGTGGCTGCGCGCAAGCTGGCCCCGCAGCTGCGCACGGCGCCCGTCGCGGTCCAGTCGGGCCACACGGTCACGCTGGGCGGCAGTTGGTGGACCCGCATCGGTTCCGTAGTGCCCTTGATCGCCCTGGTGGCCGGCCTGATCACCATCAGCGTGATGCAGGACGACGACCGCGCCAGCGAACTCGCCGAGGTCGACTCGGCCCTGCTGACGGGCGACCTGCCGCCCGCCGCCTACACCGATCCCGGCTTCGCCCAATTCCTGAAGTCCGACAGCGCCTCCGACTGAACACCTTGCCCGACCGAATGCGACGCCGCTCCGTTTCCCGTGCGAAAGCCCTGCTTCCGTTGCGCCCGCTCCCGGCGGGCGCCGTCGTTTGGGCGGGTGCGCTGGCAGCCGCCGTCTTCGGCCTGACACTGGCCGATGCTCAGACGCTGCCCGAAGCCACCAAGCCCGCCACGCACGCCGCAGGCACCAATGGCGCAGCAAGCCCCAAGGGCGTCGCCACCACGACCAGGCCCCTCTGGAGCGACCTGAGCACCGAGCAGCAATACGCCCTGAAGCCGCTGGCCTTGCACTGGAACACGCTGAACGTCGGTCAAAAGCGCAAATGGCTGGCCCTGTCGCGCAACTACACGAACATGCCCGCCGACGACCAGGTCACGCTGCACAGCCGCATGATCGAGTGGGCGGCACTGAGCAACCAGCAGCGCACCCAGGCCCGCCTGAACTTCGCCGAGGTCAAGCGGGTTCCCGCCGACGAGCGCAGGCTCAAGTGGGAGCAGTACCAGGCGCTGAGCGAAGAAGAAAAGCGCAAGCTCGCCGAGCGCGCACCGCCCAAGCCGCGCGGCGCCGCCGTGCCGGTGCGCCCGGTTTCATCGCAAAAACTCGTGCCCGTGCCGGCCGTCACGCCGCCCGGACAGCACACGCCCCGCATCGTGCCGGCCACGCTCCCCACGCCCGTGCCGCCGCCGGCGGCCGTCGTGGTGAGTTCGCCGGCAACGTCGCCCGCAGCAACGGAACGCGCGCCCGCACCGACCAGCACCGTCGTCGCCCCGGCCGCCTCCACGCCGAACGGCGTCACGCCTCCCCCGGTGCCCGCCGAAGCGCAGGTGCCGGCGCCGTCCTCCGCTCCCTGACAAGATGTCGATGGTTTCCAGTTCTCCCGAGACCTCGGGTCCCGGCCAGTCGGCCTCGCCCCTTCCCACCGCAGCCGGCCACGGCGTCTCGCCGGCCGTGCCCGGCCTCTGGCGTCGCATGGCCTGCTGGCTTTATGAAGGCATGCTGCTGTTCGCGGTCGTGTTCGTGTCCGGCTGGCTGTTCAGCACGCTGGGCCAGATGCGCGACGCCATGGACGAGCGGCGGCACCTGCTGCAGGCCTTTCTCTTCGTGGTGTTCGGCGTCTACTTCGTGTGGTTCTGGGCCAAGGGCCAGACGCTGGCCATGAAGACCTGGAACATCCGCATCGTCGACCGCCAGGGCCAGCCCGTCAGCCAGGGCCGTGCGCTGGCGCGCTACCTGCTGAGCTGGGTGTGGTTCCTGCCGCCGCTGGCCGCCATCGCCCCGTTCAAGCTGTCCGGCGGCGAATCGACCGTCCTGATCTTCGGCTGGGTTGCCGTCTGGGCGCTGCTGGCCCGTTTTCACCCCGAGCGCCAGTTCTGGCACGACGCCTGGGCCGGTACGCGGCTCATCACCTCCAAACCGATGAGCCGCCAATGAGTGCCTTGCCCGACCCCGCCGTGAACCCGCAAAAGGCCCGCAAGGGCCTCGAGCGCGTCTGGCATGCCACGCTGATCTCGCTGTACGGCCTGCGTGCCGGCTGGACCGAGCCGGCGTTCCGCCAGGAGGCCATCCTGTCGATGATCATGATCCCGGCCGCCTTCTGGCTGGGGCGTAGCTGGGTGGAGGTGGCGCTGCTCGCCGGCAGCGCCGTCCTCGTGATGATCGTCGAGCTGCTCAACACGGCGGTGGAAGCCGCCATCGACCGCATCGGCCCCGAGTGGCACGACCTCTCCAAGCGCGCGAAGGACATGGGCAGCGCCGCCGTCCTGCTGTCGCTCACGCTGTGCGGCGGCATCTGGGCCGCAGCCCTGTGGCAACGCTTCATGTCATGAGCGGGTCTGCCGCCTGCGGCATGATCGCAGGATGACTCCAGAATTTTCGATTTGCGTGTATTGCGGCTCGCGCCCCGGCGAGCGCCCCGAGTTTTCCCAGGCCGCCCAGGCCGTGGGCCAATGGATCGGCCAGAACGGCGGCCAGCTGGTCTACGGCGGTGGCCGCACCGGCCTGATGGGCACGGTGGCCGAGGCCACCCGCCAGGCCGGCGGGCGCGTCGTCGGCATCATTCCCAAGGCTCTGGTCGACAAGGAACTGGCCAACCCCCTGTGCGACGAGCTGCACGTCGTCGACACCATGCACGAGCGCAAGGCCATGATGGGCGAGCGCGCCGACGCCTTCCTCGCGATGGCGGGCGGCATCGGCACCTTTGAAGAACTGTTCGAGATCTGGACCTGGCGCCAGCTCGGCTACCACGACAAGCCGACCGGCATCCTCAACACCGCCGGCTACTACGACGGCCTGCTGAGCTTCCTGGCGCACAGCGTGCGCGAGGGTTTCATGGGCGAATGGCAGATGGACCTGGTCCGCACCGGCACCGACGTGCCCGAACTGCTGACAGCACTGCGCGCCGAAGTCCCCCTGCACCCCCGCGACGACAAGCTGTCAGAAAACCTCTGACCGGAACGGGCCCCTGCCCCATTCCAGCGAACACCGAGGAACCGGCTTCGCCGGGCCTCTGGTGTTGCCCCCGGTAGGGGGTTGGCGAAGCGACACGAAGTGCGCGCAGCCTGGGGGCGAGCTTTTAAACTGCGTTTTCGTTTTCTTCGCCGGTGCGGATGCGCACGATGCGCTCCACCTCGGTCACGAAGATCTTGCCGTCGCCGATCTTGCCGGTGCGCGCCGAGCTCACGATGGCCTCGATGCAGCGCTCCACGTCGCTCTCGTTGACGACGACTTCGACCTTCATCTTGGGCAGGAAGTCGACCACGTACTCGGCGCCGCGGTACAGCTCGGTGTGGCCCTTCTGGCGGCCGAAGCCCTTGACCTCGGTCACCGTGAGGCCGGTGACACCCACCTCGGCGAGGGCTTCGCGCACGTCCTCGAGCTTGAAGGGTTTGACGATGGCGGTGATCTGCTTCATGGTTTTTGTGCTCCGGCGGTTTCGTTGAACTTGCTGGTGATAGGGTAACGCCAATCCTTGCCGAAGCTTCGGTGGGTGACCCGGATGCCTACGGGCGCCTGGCGCCGCTTGTATTCGTTGATCCTGATGAGCCGCGCAACCCGCTCGACCACCGCGCGGTCGTAGCCCGCGGCAATGATCTCGTCGATGCCTTCATCGTCCTGCATGTAGCGTGCCAGGATGCCGTCCAGTACGTCGTAGGGCGGCAGGCTGTCCTGGTCGGTCTGGTCCGGGCGCAGCTCGGCGCTCGGGGGGCGCGTGATGATGCGTTCGGGAATCGGCGCCGCCCCGGTGCCGTACGGGTCGTGGGCATTGCGCCAGCGCGCCAGCGCGAACACCGTGGTCTTGAGCAGGTCCTTGATGACCGCGAAGCCGCCCGCCATGTCGCCGTAGAGCGTGCAGTAGCCGGTGGCCATCTCGCTCTTGTTGCCGGTGGTCAGCACGATGGCGCCGAACTTGTTCGACAGCCCCATGAGCAGCGTGCCGCGGATGCGGGCCTGGATGTTCTCCTCGGCCGTGTCTTCCGGCCGGCCCGCGAACTCCCCGGCCAGTGCGGCCTTGAAGGACTCGAAGGTGTGCTTGATCGAAATTTCGTCATAGCGCACGCCCAACCGGCCGGCCATGTCGCGCGCATCGATCCAGCTGATGTCGGCCGTGTAGGGCGACGGCATCATCACCGCGCGGACCTTGTCCTTGCCCAGCGCGTCGACCGCGATCGCGAGCACCAGTGCCGAGTCGATGCCGCCCGACAGCCCCAGGATCGCGCCCGGAAAACCGTTCTTGCCGATGTAGTCGCGCACGCCGAGCACCAGCGCGTCCCACAGCTGCGCCTCGGCGTCGCGTGGCGCGGCAATGGCCGACGGGTCGGCCACGACGGCGACACCGCCCTGCGCCCCGCGCGCGAGCTCCATGAAGACCAGCCGCTCGCGAAAGCTCTCGGCCTGGGCAGCCAGCGCGCCATCGGCCTGCAGCGCGAACGAGGCGCCGTCGAACACCACCTCGTCCTGCCCGCCCACCAGGTGCGCGTAGACCAGCGGCAGGCCCACGGCGCGTGCGCGGTCGGCCATGCGCGCCACGCGCTCGCCTTCCTTGCCCACGTGGTACGGCGAGGCGTTGATCACCGCCAGCACCTCGGCGCCGCCGGCGCGCGCCAGCTCGGCCGGCGCGTCGAACCAGGCGTCCTCGCAGATCAGCAGGCCGACCGACACGCCGCCCGCCTCGAACACGCAGGTGCCCTGCCCCGGCGTGAAGTAGCGGCGCTCGTCGAACACCTGGTAGTTCGGCAGTTCGCGCTTGGCGTAGGTCTCGAGGATGCGGCCTTCCTTGAGGACGCTGGCCGCGTTGTGGCGCAGCTGCACGGCCACGGATCGGCTGCGCAGGCTGCCGCCGCTGGGATGCCCCACCACCACAACCATGTCTTTGAGGTCGGCCAGCGCGGCGGCGATGCCTTTCACGGCATCATCACAGGCTTCGGTGAAGGCGGGACGGAGGAACAGGTCCTCCGCCGCATAGCCGGCAATCGAGAGTTCGGGTGTCAGCAGAAGGCGCGCGCCTTGCGCGTAGGCCTCGCGTGCGGCGCCGACGATCTTCTGCGCATTGCCGACGAGGTCGCCCACCACAAAATTGAGTTGCGCGATGGCGAGCTTGAGCGTCATACAGAAGGAAGAAAAAGGCTTGAACGATTATGTCATTCGGGTTCTGGCGTCGCCGTCGGACATCGACCCGCAAGCCTGGAACGCCCTGCTCGCCGCACAGCCCGAGCCCTCGCCCTTCATGCGCCACGAATACCTCGCGGCGATGCACGACAGCGGCAGCGCCTCGCCCGAGCGCGGATGGACGCCGCAGTTCGTCACGCTGTGGCGCGGTGACATGCTCGAAGCCGCCTGCGCGCTTTACCTCAAGGACCATTCCTACGGCGAGTACGTGTTCGACTGGGCCTGGGCCAACGCCTACGAGCAGCACGGGCTCGCCTACTACCCGAAGGCGGTGGTGGCGGCGCCCTTCACGCCCGTGCCCGGCGCCCGGCTGCTGGCACGCGACGCGCAAAGCCGCACGCTGCTGGTGCAGGCGCTGGTGGCGGTCTGCAAGGAACAGGAACTTTCGTCTTTGCATCTGCTGTTCGGCGCCGACGCCGACATCGCCGCGTGCACCGAAGCCGGGCTGATGCGACGCCACACGGTGCAGTTTCATTGGACGAACACGCAGCCCAGCTACACAGACTTCGACGCCTTCCTGACCAGCCTCTCGCATGACAAACGCAAGAAGATCCGCCAGGAGCGCCGCAAGGTCGCCGAGGCCGGCGTCAGCTTCCGTTGGTCGCGCGGCACCGACATTGCCGCCGCCGACTGGGATTTCTTCTATCGCTGCTACGAGCGCACCTACCGCGAGCACGGCAACCCGCCCTACCTCACGCGCGATTTCTTCCAGCGCATGGCCGACACGCTGCCCGAGGCCTGGCTGCTGTTCGTGGCGGAGCGCGACGGGCGCCCCATCGCGACCAGCCTGATCGCGCTCTCTACCGACGAGGCCCAACCGCTGGTGGCCTATGGCCGCTACTGGGGCGCACTGGAGCGCGTCGATTGCCTGCATTTCGAGGCCTGCTACTACCAGCCGATCGCCTGGTGCATCGCGCACGGTGCGGCACGCTTCGAAGGCGGCGCGCAAGGCGAGCACAAGATGGCCCGCGCGCTGATGCCGGTGCGCACCACCAGCGCCCACTGGCTCGCGCACCCGTCGTTCGCGGACGCGGTCGAGCGCTTCCTCGAGCGCGAGGGCGCGGGCATCGAGAACTACCTGGACCACCTCGGCGAACGCAGCCCGTTCAAGGCGACCTGATCGGCGCAGGAGCACCGGGGGCTGCTATAAAGCCGCCCGGCACTCAAACAACCACACACAACACACAGGGAGCACCGATGCCATTCGTCGGACTGGGACTGCACATCCTCATCGCGCTGTACTTCGCCGTGCATGCCATGCGCCACGGCAAGCAGATGTACTGGCTCATCATCCTCTTCAGCTTTCCGCTGCTCGGCAGCATCGTGTACTTCGTGGTCGAGTACCTGCCGGCCTCGCGCATGCAGCGCACCGCGGGCAAGGTGGCGAACGCGGCCATCGGTTTCATCGATCCCGAGCGCGAATACCGCGCCGCCGCCGAGGCCTACGACCTCGCACCCACGGCGCAGAACAAGCTGCGCCTGGCCAAGGCAGCACTCGACCGCGGCCAGGCGGCCGACGCCGTCGGGCACTACCGCGACGCACTGAAAGGCCCCTTCGCTTCCGACCCCGAACTGCAGTTCGGCCTGGCCAGCGCCCTGGTCGCCGAAGGCAGCCCGGCCTCGGGCCGCGAGGCGCACTTGGCACTGCAGGCCCTGCGTGCCACGCGCGACGACTACCGCAAGGACGAGGTTGCCGTGCTGAACGCCCGCGCGCTCGCCGCCGAGGGCCGCACGCCGGAAGCGCGCGAAGCCTTCGAGACGGCGCTGAACACCTACAACACGGTGGAAACGCGCGCCCGTTACATCGCGTGGCTGGCGCAACAAGGCGACACCGCCGGTGCACGCCGTCAATGGGACGAACTGCAGCAGGCGGCGCGCCACTGGAACTCGCATGCGCGAGGCGTCAACCGCGAATGGATGCGGCTGGCCGGGGATGCGGTCCAGGGCTGACGGCCCGGAGCATCCAGGCCGTCTTTCAAGCGAAAGAAAAAATTACTTCTTGTACGCGGCGATGCCGTCAAGAACTTCCTTCTTGGCGGCTTCGATGCCTTCCCAGCCCAGCACCTTGACCCACTTGCCGGCTTCCAGGTCCTTGTAGTGCTCGAAGAAGTGGCTGATGGCCTTCAGGCGCATCGGGTTCACGTCGTCGACCGACTTCCAGTGGCTGTAGATCGGCAGCACCTTGTCGGTGGGCACGGCCAGCACCTTGCCGTCGACGCCGGCTTCGTCTTCCATCATCAGGATGCCCAGGGGGCGGCAGGGCACGACCACGCCCGGCAGCAGCGGGTACGGGGCGATCACCAGCACGTCGACCGGGTCGCCGTCGCCCGACAGGGTCTGCGGCACGTAGCCGTAGTTGGCGGGGTAGTACATGGCCGTCGTCATGAAGCGGTCCACGAAGATCGCGCCCGATTCCTTGTCGACTTCGTACTTGATCGGGTCGGCGTTCATCGGGATTTCGATCACGACATTGAAGGCGTCGGGGACGTTCTTGCCGGGGGAGACTTTGTCGAAGGACATGACGTTTTTCGAGTAGTTGAAAAGTATGAGACGGATGGGGACAAACCCGGAGTTTACTTTCCGTGTCACGGGCCGGTCGCACGCGTGTGTGTTTTTGCCTGTAAATTGCAACCGTTGGCCAATCGGCTCCGCACCTTCGGTGCAGCGAGCTTCGAGGAAGCAACGCGGCGGAGAACATGGTCCCGTACGCGTTGCGCGCAGGGCCCAGGCTGTCCGTCTCCACAAGTCACAACGAACGAATGGAGAAGCAAAGCATGAGCGGCAACACCCCCCTGATTCTTGCCATCGTCTGCGGCCTGGTGGCCGTAGGCTACGGTTTCTGGGCCCGAAGTTGGATTCTCGCCAAGGACCCGGGCAACGCCCGGATGCAGGAAATCGCCGCGGCCATCCAGGCCGGCGCCTCGGCCTACCTCGCCAAGCAGTACACCACCATCGCAGTGGTCGGCGCGGTGCTCGCGGTGCTCATCGCCCTCTTCCTCGACCTGACCACGGCCGTCGGCTTCGTGGTCGGCGCAGTGCTCTCGGGCGCCTGCGGCTTCATCGGCATGAACGTGTCGGTGCGCGCCAATGTGCGCACCGCGCAAGCTGCGACCAAGGGCATCGGCCCGGCGCTCGACGTGGCGTTTCGCGGCGGCGCCATCACCGGCATGCTGGTGGTGGGCCTGGGCCTGCTGGGCGTGACGGGCTTCTACTGGTTCCTGGCCGGCAGCGCGCCGAAGGCGGACCACAGCCTTGCCGCCATCCTCAATCCGCTGATCGGCTTTGCCTTCGGCTCCTCGCTGATCTCGATCTTCGCGCGCCTGGGCGGCGGCATCTTCACCAAGGGCGCTGACGTCGGCGCCGACCTGGTGGGCAAGGTCGAAGCCGGCATTCCTGAAGACGACCCGCGCAACCCGGCGGTGATCGCCGACAACGTGGGCGACAACGTCGGCGACTGCGCCGGCATGGCGGCCGACCTGTTCGAGACCTACGCGGTGACGCTGATCGCCACCATGGTGCTGGGCGCGCTGATGGTCACGGCGGCGCCGCTGGACGCGGTGCTGTACCCGCTCGCGCTGGGCGGCGTGTCGATCATCGCGTCGATCATCGGCTGCTTCTTCGTGAAGGCGTCGCCAGGCATGGTCAACGTGATGCCGGCGCTCTACAAGGGCCTGGCGGTGGCGGGCATCCTGTCGCTGATCGCGTTCTGGTTCGTCACGAGCTGGATCATTCCCGACAACGCCATTGCCGCCAGCGGCAGCCAGCTGAAGCTGTTCGGCGCCTGCTTCGTGGGCCTGGCGCTCACGGCCGCGCTGGTGTGGGTCACCGAGTACTACACGGGCACGCAGTACAAGCCCGTGCAGCACATCGCGCAAGCGTCGACCACCGGCCACGGCACCAACATCATCGCGGGCCTGGGCGTGTCGATGCGTTCGACGGCCTGGCCGGTGATCTTCGTGTGCATCGCGATCCTGGCCTCGTACTCGCTGGCCGGCCTGTACGGCATTGCAGTCGCTGCCACGTCGATGCTGAGCATGGCCGGCATCGTGGTGGCGCTGGACGCCTACGGCCCGATCACCGACAACGCCGGCGGCATCGCCGAGATGAGCGAGCTGCCCGACAGCGTGCGCGCCGTGACCGACCCACTCGACGCCGTCGGCAACACGACCAAGGCCGTGACCAAGGGCTACGCCATCGGCTCCGCCGGCCTCGCCTCGCTGGTGCTGTTCGCCGACTACACCCACAAGCTGGAAAGCTTCGGGCTGAACATCAGCTTCAACCTGAGCGACCCGATGGTGATCGTGGGCCTGTTCATCGGCGGCCTGATCCCCTACCTGTTCGGCGCGATGGCCATGGAGGCCGTGGGCCGCGCGGCCGGTGCGGTGGTGGAAGAAGTGCGCCGCCAGTTCCGCGAGATCCCCGGCATCATGGAAGGCACCGGCAAGCCCGAGTACGGCAAGGCCGTGGGCATGCTGACCGGCGCGGCCATCAAGGAAATGATGATCCCGTCGCTGCTGCCGGTGGTGGTGCCGATCCTGGTCGGCCTGCTGCTTGGACCGAAGGCGCTGGGCGGCCTGCTGATGGGCACCATCGTCACCGGCCTGTTCGTCGCCATCTCGATGTGCACGGGCGGCGGCGCGTGGGACAACGCCAAGAAGTACATCGAGGACGGCCACCACGGCGGCAAGGGCTCCGAGGCGCACAAGGCGGCCGTCACCGGCGACACCGTGGGCGACCCCTACAAGGACACGGCCGGCCCGGCGGTGAACCCGCTGATCAAGATCATCAACATCGTGGCGCTGCTGATCGTGCCGCTGGTGGTCAAGTTCCACGCCGGCGATGCGGCAGCGGCCGTGCCGACCAAGATCGAGACCCCGCCTGCAGCCACGGCCCCCGCCGCGATGGCGCCAGCGGCCACGCCGGCCGCCACCCTCGCCTCGGCGGCCGTCGGAGCCACCGAAGCCGCAGCGGTCAAGGTCGAGAACGGCATCGTGAAGTTCTACTTCGCGAGCGCCAGCGCCGAAGTCGCGCCCAACGCCAAGGAGGCGCTGTCCGATGTCATCAAGGCCGTGCAGAGCGGCAGCACCGTGCTGGTGAGCGGCTACCACGACGCCAGCGGCGACCCGGCCAAGAACGCCGAGCTGGCCAAGCAGCGCGCCATGGCCGTGCGCGACGCCATCAAGTCGGCGGGCGCGCCCGAAGACAAGATCGAACTCGCCAAGCCCGAGCAGTCGCAGGCCGACGGCCCGGCCTCGGAAGCGCGCCGCGTCGAAGTGAAAGTGAAGTCCTGACATGCCCACGCCCGCCCGGCTCGAAGCCTTCATTGCCGCCGTCGAAGGCGGCGCGCATGCCCAGGTCATCGAAGACTTCTATACCGAAGACGCCACCATGCGCGAGAACCAGGCCGAGCCGCGGCGCGGGCGCAGCACGCTGGTCGCGCAGGAAAGCGCCGTGCTCGCGCGCACCGAGTCGGTGGCATCGACCTGCGTGCGGCCGGTGCTGGTGAATGGCGACCACGTCGGCATCCACTGGATCTTCGAGTTCACGTTCAAGGGCGGCGGGCGCATGCGCATGGAAGAGATCGCCTGGCAGCGCTGGGACGGCGAGCGCATCGCCGAAGAACAGTTCTTCTACGACCCGGCGCAGCGCAAGCCGGGCTGAGGATGCCCCGCCTGGACCGCGCGATCCGGGCTGGTTTTATGCAACATTTTCGATGTAACATTGAAACTGTCACATGAACGCATCCACCGCCACGTCCGATTCCACCGCTTTGCAGGACCTCTCCATCGAGGCCCTGGCGGCGCGCACGGGCGTCACGGTCCGCAACATCCGCGCCTACACCACGGGCGGCCTGCTGCCGCCGCCGCGGCTGCAGGGCCGGCTCGGCCTGTACGGCCCCGACCACGTCCAACGCCTGGCGCTGATCCGCGAACTGCGCGAACAGGGCTTCGGCATCGAGGCGATCCGCCGCATCTTCACGCGCGCGCCGGCCGCCACCTGGCCCGACCTGCTGGCCGTGGCCCGCTCGGTGTCGGGCAGCCTGTTCGCCGAAGAAACGCCCGTGGTGGTGTCGGCCCAGGCGCTGGCCACCAAGTGGCAGGGCCAGATGACGCCCGCCCTGCTCGGCCGCGCCACCCGCGCCGGCCTCATGCGCGAACTGCCCGACGGCCAAGTGCAGGTGCTGAGCCCGGCGCTCGGCCAGGTCGCCGAGCAGCTGGCCGCGCTGGGCCTGCCGCTCGAAGCGGTCATCGGCATGCAGGAAACCATGGTCCGCACGCTGCGCACCGTGGCGCGGCGCTGGCTGCGCACGCTGGCCGACAGCCTGCTCTCCGGCGACACCCTCGATGCCGGCCGCGCCGCGCAGCTGCTCGAGAAAGCACGGCCGCTGGCCACCGGGGCGGTGCAGGCCGCCTTTCCCGTGATCCTGCAGCAGGAGCTCGACGCCCTGCTGCACAAGACCGCCTGATGCCGATGACACGACCTCGCCTCGCCCTTCTTCCGTCCCTGCTGCTGTTGCCGGCCTTCCTCGGCGGCGCGGCTTTCGCGCAGCAGCAGGCCCGCGGCGACACCTCCAGCACGCTGGCGCTGAGCTTCGACGCCGCGCGCCAGCGCATGGTCGAGCGCTCCGACAAGCTGGCCGCCGCGCGCATCGCCGTCGAGGCCAAGGAACTGCAGAGCGAAGGCGTCAAGCGCCTGGGCGGGCCGGTGGTCAGCATCTCGGGGCTGGCCTATGCGTACAACGCGAACCTGAACCTCGACCTCGATCCGCTCAACCAGAAGCTCGGCCAGATCGGCTCGTCGCTGCCGCCGTCGATCCAGAGCTTCGTCTCGCGCGTGCCGATTCCGCAGCTGCCCAACAGCTACACGCTGAACCGCCACGACACCGGCGCCAACGCCTCGGTGTCGGCCGTGTGGCCGCTCTACCTGGGCGGCGCGACCGACGCGGTGCGCGGCTTCGTCTCGGCGCAGGCGCGCGAAGCCCAGGCCGATGCCGAGCAGGCCGGCCACGAGGTCGACACGCTGCTGGTGCAGCGCTACTTCGGCGCCCAGCTCGCGCAGCGCGCCGCCACGCTGCGCCTGCAGGCCGAGCGCACCATCGCGCAACACGACGCGGCGGCGCAGAAGATGCTCGCGGCCGGTGTGATCTCGCGCGTCGAGCGGCTGCAGGCCAGCGCCGCGTATGAAGAAGCGCGCCGCAACGCCCGCAAGGCCGAGAACGACGCCGCGCTGGCGGGCGTGGCCCTGGCGCGCACGGTTCGCGCCGAGGGCAGCGTCACGCCGCAAACGCCGCTGTTCCTCATCAGCGCGCCGATCGAACCGCTCGGCCACTTCATCGATGCGGCGCTCACGCGGCATCCGGGCCTGGGCAAGGTCGCGGCCAAGAAGGCGCAGGCCGAGCAGCTGCACGAAGGCGAAGAGGCCCTGCGCCGCCCGCAGGTCATCGCCTTCGGCACGCGCGAGATCAAGAGCGGCAACGCCGACTGGGTGGCCGGCCTCGGCGTGCGCTGGACGCTGTACGACTCGGTCGACCGCAACGCGCTGTCGGCCGCCTCGCACAAGCAGGTCGAACAGGCCGAGCGCACCGACCTGCAGGCGCGCAGCGACATCTCGCTGCTGGTCGAACGCAACTGGCGCGCACTGGACAACGCGCGCCGCCAGTACCTCGAGATGAAGGTCTCGGTCGAGCTCGCACAGGAGGTGGTCAAGCTGCGCACCGCCGGGCTGCGCGAAGGCACCAGCACCACGCTCGACCTGATCGACGCCGAGACCAACCAGGCCAAGGTGCTGACCGAACGCGCGCAGGCCGCCAACGACTACGTGCAGGCGCTCGCGCAGCTGCTCGAGAGCGCGGGCCTGTCCGAGACTTTTTCCGACTACATCGCGCGCGCCGACGTGAAGGTGAACTGACCATGATGAGTGCCAAGACCCGCCGACTGATCGCCATCGCCGCCGCACTGCTCGTGCTGGTGCTGCTCGCCTGGGGCTTCTGGCGCGCCGCGCAGCCGGCGCCCGAGGTGTTCCAGGGCCAGATGGAAGCGCGCGAGACCGACGTGGCCGGCAAGGTCACGGCCCGCATCGCCGAAGTGGCCGTGAAGGAAGGCGACCGCATCCAGGCCGGCGCCCTGCTGGTGCGCATGGACAGCCCCGAGGTGCGCGCCAAGCTGGCGCAGGCCACCGCCGCCGAGCAGGCCGCGCAGGCCGTGGCCGACAAGGCGCAGAACGGCGCCCGCCCGCAAGAAATCGAAATGGCGCGCATGCAGTGGCAGCGCGCCGAGACCGCCGCGCAGCTCGCACAGACCTCGTTCCGCCGCGTCGACGGCCTGGCGCGCGACGGCCTCGTGGCCGACCAGAAACGCGACGAGGCCGAGGCCAACTGGAAGGCCTCGCGCGACGCCGCCGTGGCCGCCAAGGCGCAGTACGACATGGCGCGCACCGGCGCCCGCCCCGAAGACAAGGCCGCCGCCAGCGCGCAGGCACGGCAGGTGGCCGGCGTGGTCGCCGAAGTGGAAGCCGCCAAGGCCGAGACCGAGCTGCGCAGCCCGGTCGGCGGCGAAGTGGCCAAGGTGCTCGCCAAGGTCGGCGAGCTCTCGCCGCAGGGCGTGGCCGTGGTCACGGTGGTCGACCTGAACGACCAGTGGGTGGTGCTCAACGTGCGCGAAGACCGCCTGGCCCGCTTCGCGCTCGACAAGGAATTCGACGCCCGCCTGCCCGCCCTGCCCGAGGACCGGCGCACCGCCCGCTTCAAGGTCTACTACAGCGGCGTGCTGCCCGACTTCGCCACCTGGCGCGCCACGCGCGGCGGTGCCGGCTTCGACGTGCGCACCTTCGAGGTCCGCGCCCGGCCGCTCAAGCCGATCGAAGGCGCGCGCCCCGGCATGAGCGTTCTGGTCGACTGACGCCGCGCCCGCCATGAGCCTGCGCGGCTTTTCCACCGCCAGCGCCCGGCGCGAATTCGCGCTGCTGCGCACGCGCCCGTGGGACCTGGCCATGATCTCGTGGGTGCCGCTGCTCGCGGTGTTCCTGATCTGGTGGATCTTCTCGGCCGGCCTGCCCGAGCGCCTGCCGATCGGCGTGCTCGACCAGGACCACTCCGCCCTCTCGCGCCAGCTGGTGCGCTTCCTGGACGCCACGCCGGGCCTGCGCGTGGCGCAGCAGTACGCCGACGAAGGCGAGATGCAGCGCGCGCTCACCAGCGGCGCCGTCGATGCGGCGGTGCAGCTGCCGCGCGAGCTGAGCCGCGACGTCAAGCAGGGCCGCGTCGGGCAGGTCGTGCTGCTGCACAACGCGCAGCTGGGCACGCATTCGAGCCTGATCCAGCGCGACGTGCGCACGGCCGTCGCCACGGTGTCGGCCGGCGTCGAGCTCGCGGTGCGCAACAAGCGCGGCGAGTCGATGAAGGCCGCGCGCGTGAGCATGGACCCGGTCAAGGCCAGCATGGTGGCGCTGTTCAACACCTCCACCGACTACGAGCAGTTTCTCGGCGCCGCGCTCATTCCCGCGCTGCTGCACATCCTCGCGATGACGGCCGGCGCCTGGGCCGTGGGCCGCGAGCTGCGCGACCGCAGCCTGGGCGGCTGGCTCGGCGCCGCGCCGCGCTGGCCTGAGGCGCTGGCCGCGCTGGCTGGCAAGCTGATGTTGCCGTTCGCGAGCCTGTCGGCGGTGGGTCTGGCCGCCATGCTGTGGATCACGGCGGGCCGCGGCTGGCACCCCGTCGGCTCGGTGGGATGGACGCTGTTCGCGCTGATGGTGTTCCTGGCGCTGTCGATCGCGCTCGGCGCCTTCGTGGCCAGCCTCACGCGCTCGTTGCGCACCGCGCTGTCGGCCACCGGCTTCATCACCGCGCCGGCCTTTGCGTTCGGCGGCGTGGGCTTTCCGCTGGTCGCCATGCCGGTGCTCGCACAGCTGTGGGCCGGCTTGCTGCCCTACACGCACTACATCCGCGTGCAGATGGAGCAGCTGCAGATGGGCGCGCCCCTGGCCTACTCGGCCGCCACGCCGCTGTGGATGGTGGTAGGCACTGCCGTGCTGCTGGCCGTGTCGGCGACGCTGCTGGTGCGTGCGGCCGCGGCGCCCGAGACGTGGGGAGGCCGCTGATGACTACGCGCATCCAGGGCTTCGCCGCCGCCTGGCGCGACACCACTTTCGGCGTGCTGCGCGACAAGGGCGTGCTGCTGATCATGCTGCTCGCGCCCATCATCTACGGCTTCTTCTACCCGTGGCCCTACGGCACGCAGGCCGTCACTCGGGTGCCGGTGGCGGTGGTCGACCAGGACCACAGCGGGCTGTCGCGGCAGATCGCGCGCTTCGCGATGGCCAGCCCGCGGCTGGATGTGCGCATGGTCACGTCCGACGTGCACGAGGCACAGCAGGCGCTGTGGCGCGGCGAGATCGAGGGCTACGCCCTGCTGCCAAAGGACCTCAAGCGCAACGTGCTGCGCGGCACGCCGGCGGTGGTGAGCATCGAGGGCAACGGCGCCTACGCGCTGCTGAACAAGGCGGTGCTGTACGGCTTCTCCGAAGCGGTGGGCACGGTGTCGGCCGGTGTCGAGATCCGCAAGCTGCAGGCCGGCGGCCAAAGCGCGGTCCAGGCCGCGCGCAGCCGCAGCCCGCTCAACACGCAGCTGGTCGCTCTGTTCAACCCGACCGAGGGCTACGGCAGCTACGTGGTGCCGGCGGTGGCGCTGCTGATCCTGCAGCAGACGCTGCTGATGGGCGCCGCAATGCTGGCCGGCACCTGGGCCGAGGCTGGCCGGCTGCGTGCGGGCATGGGCGCGTGGCTGGGGCGGCTGGGCGCGCTGTCGGGCTTCGGCGTGCTGAGCGGCCTGTTCTATTTCGGCTGGGTGTTCTTCCTGCAGGACTACCCGCGCGGCGGCAATCCGTTCGCCGCGCTGGTGCTGCTGCTGTTCTACGTGCCGGCGATCTGCGTGCTCGGCCTACTGCTGGGCTGCTGGTTCCGCGACCGCGAGCGTGCGTTGCAGGTGCTGCTCTTCACTGCGCTGCCGATGGCCTTTCTCTCGGGCTTCTCGTGGCCTGTCGAGGCCCTGCCAGCGCCGCTGCAGGCGCTGCGCTGGCTGTTCCCCAGCACGGCGGGCATCCAGGCCTCGCTGCGACTCAACCAGATGGGGGCGCCGCTGCACGACGTGCTGCCGTACCTCGGGGCGCTGGCAGCGATGGTGGTGGCGGGACTGCTCGTGCTGTGGGCCGCGGCCACGCCGCGCCAGAACGAGCGCGACTAGCGTCGGCTGTCCGCCGCCACGGCGCGCACCAGCCGCGTGGCCGGTGCCACCAGCTCGCGCAGGTCGCCCACGCGGTCCTGCTCGATGGCCTGCAGCACCAGTTCGTTGATGCCGCCTACCACCGTCATCGCCATCTGGCTGCTCATGTGCGCCGCGGGCACCTCACCTGAATCGCTGCTGTTGATCGCCACCTGGATGAAGTTGGCGATCTCGCCGTTCACGCGCCGCCGCGCCGCCAGGCCCGGCAGGCCCAGCCCGAGGATCTCGACGAACAGCGTGCGCAGCAGCACCGGGTCCTGGGCGAGGTAGTCCATGTAGGCGGTCATCGCCTGCTCCACCTGCGTGTGCCAGGGCTGGGCCGGGTCGAAGGCCTCGCTCACGGCCTGCAGGCCGAGCCGGCTGGCCGTTTCGTACAGCGCGATCAGGCACTCGGTCTTGGTGCTGAAGTGCTCGTAGAACGTGCGCCGCGACACCGCCGCCTCGCGCACGATGTCGGCGATGGTGGTGTCGGCGTAACCCTTGGCCGCCACGGCATGCGCCATGCCCTGCAGCAGCCGCGCGTAGTGCTCGCTGGGCGCGCCTTCGGCGGCATCGGGCGTGGCGGTTTTGTCGATCGTGGCAGTCATGTGCGATTCATTTTCCTACGCCTTGGTACTTGACAGTACCAGTTCACAATTGCACCATGGCGGCACGCGGTACGGATCTGTACCAACCATTGTGCCCACGACCTCAGGAATTGCCCCCATGACCGAACTCGTAGTCCGCCGCCTGCTGATCGATCTGCAACCGCCCTTCTCGCGCGACTGGTGCGGCGGCGATGCCTTTTCGACGGCTTTCTTCAACGCCCTGTCGATGAGCTTCCCCTTCGGCGAGCAGTTCTTCATCGACGCCGTGCGCGACGCCATGGCCACGCTGCCGCCCGAGGTGCAGGAGCGCCACCGCGCCGACGTGCGCGGCTTCATCGGCCAGGAGGCGACGCACCGGCGCATCCATTCGCTGTTCAACGCGCACCTGGAGCAGCAAGGCCTGGTCGACCGCTGGACCGCGCGCGCCAGCCAACGCATGGAACTCATGGACGGCGCCGATCCGCGCCACGCGCTGGCCGTGACGGCCGCCACCGAGCACTTCACGGCCATGTTCGCCGAGTGGCTGCTGGCCCGCCCCGAGATCCTGGACGGCGCCGAGCCCCGACTGCGCACGATGTGGCTGTGGCACAGCGCCGAAGAGCTGGAACACAAGAGCGTGGCCTTCGACATCTACAAGGCCGCGGGCGGCTCCGACGAATGGCGCACGCGCTGGTTCCGCCGCGTGACGGTGATGTTCCTCGGCGACCTGATGCGCCAGACGGTCGACAACCTGCGGCATGAAAAGCAACTGTGGAAGTGGGCCACCTGGAAGAGCGCCGCGCGCATCCTGCTGGGCCGCGGCGGCCTGCTGCGGGGCAATCTCGCGGGCTGGCGCCAGTACCTGCGCAGCGACTTCCATCCCGACCAGCAGGACAGCAGCCTCTCGGCGCGCTGGCTGGCCGACAACGGCGCGCAGTTCACGCCCGTGGGCGCGCCTGCGGCAACGTCGGCCTGAGTTCGTCAGCCGGGGTCAGTAGATGCTGGCGCGGTGCGGGCTCAGCGCCCCCGCCTGCGTCGGCTGCCCGTCGGCGCGCATCGTGAGGTCGTGCAGCGTGTCGAAGTCCGACGGCGCATCGGGCACGCGCATCACCACCTCGAGTTCGTGCATGGAGGCCACCCAGCGGCCAGCCGGCGATTCGGCCGGTTCGTCGTTGGCGAACACGCCGTCGCGGATATAGAGCGTTTCGCCTTCTGGGCGCTCGCCGTGCAGCTCGATCAGGCGTGCGATCGAGAAGTTGTAGGTCACGAGTTTTTCGCGCGTGCGGCGGTCCTTGCCGCCGCAGTTGAACGAGCCCTCGGCCGCGATCACGATGCAGGAGCCGTCCACCCCGCCGTCGATGGCGATCTCGTTGCCCGAGCGCCAGATGGCGTTGGGCAGGCGCACGCGGACCTTGTCGATCACGAGGTCGCGTTGTTTGTTGAGAGCACCCAGCGGCGGCACCAGCGAGCGCAATTGACGCAGGCGCTCGGCGAAGTTGTCGTCCATGAGGAATTCGACATGGTGCGTGGCGCTGCCGGACGAGCGCTTGACGACCTGCATGACGACGTGACGTGGCTTGTTCACAGCTCAGGCCCTCCACGCAGAGAAAAATCCACGCCCGCTGCGGGGCACCGATCGCCTTCTTGCTGGATTTGAGTGGTCATCGGCTACAAATTAGAACTTTAGATTAAATGCAATTACTTGCATCATTTGTGTCCAACTGTATATCGATTGCGACCGGGATGGAAGGCAATCGACGACATGCCGATGAGGCCATGTCGCCAACGCGACGCGGCGCCGTGCTAGGCGCTCAGCTCGACGATGCTTCGGCCTCGAGGGCCTCGTCGAGCGCCTTGCACGAAGGCGCGCAGACGGTCTGCGACTTGCCCAGCACCTGACGCGTGCGCAGCTGCGAACGCACGCGGTGCTTGCCGCACATGAAGCAGGACATCGTGGCCCCGCTGAACGACGCCGAGGCGCGGAACGGCGAACCCGGCGCCTTCGATTTGTAGCGCAGCCCGTCCGCCACCACTGCCGTTTTCACTTCACCCTTGGCCATGCATCTTGTCCTTGTTCGATTCGTCACCGCGCATGGCGCGGGCAATGGCTTCCTTGGCAGCGCCTTCGGCGGCCAGGGAAACGTCCAGCGCCGAGCGGCAAAGGCCGGCGTGCTGGTAATTCATATTTTCGTAGACCTCGGAGGCGGCCGGATAGGCATCGAGCAACTGGCCCAGTTCGGCACCGGGCTCGACGTCTTCGAATTCATGCACCAGGTGCTCGACCACCGAGCGGTACTGCTCGGCGCCAACCGGCACGGCGCTGTGCTCAAGCCTCTCCAGCAGTTGAGCCAGCACGTGGGTCACCGCCAGATCGGTCTTGGGGGACGGATTTCGGGTCGTGTTCATGGTTTGCATGTGGGGACAGCATACCCCTATGCAAGGGGCGGGTCCCGCGGAAGTGTCTCTGCCGACATGGCTTCCTGCGCCGCGCGCATGCGCTGGAGCAGGCTGTGAAGCATTTCGGTCGACAGGCCGTGGATCACCAGCCGGTGCCCGGCCCGCAAAGTCGACAGTGGCACCAGCGGATGCTTGTTGTTGACCAGGATCAGGTGCTCCGGCGCGTTCAGGATCGTCGCCGCGTAGATGCCGATGGTTTCGTCCAGTTGCAAGGAGTTGGCGGCGCGCCAGAAATCGTTGTCGGTCAGCATCAGCTGGTACAGCGGCGTGAACAGCTCGATGGCGCTTTGCAGGTCGAGAAAATTGAGCTTGCCCTGGGGCATGTCTTCCAGCCGCAGCGCCGGCGGCTGGATCATCGAGAAATCGACCTGCTCGGCCTTGCACAGCGCCAGCCCCTTGTCGCGCAATGCAGTGTTCAGCCGGATCACGAAGTTGAACAAATTCAGGTCATGCTTCAGGAACATCTCGTCCTTCAACGCGTCGATGTCGGCCGGCTCCAGCGGCGACGTGCCCACGGGCGCGGGCGAGTTGCGACCGATGAAGGCCAGCACCTGCGAGCCCAGGTGAAAGTGCCGCAGGATCAGCCAGTTGGCCTCGGGCGACACGAAGCGCTTGAGCCCCCACGCCAGAAAGCGGTGCAGCAGCATCGAGTGCGACCAGTTGCGCGGCACGAACACCTTCACGATCTGGATCAGGATGATCGTCAGCCGCGCGATCGGCCGCAGGAACGGCAGCAGGTACTGGCGCGAGGCCGAGCTCGAATCGGCCAGCCACGCCGCCTTCACGTCGTCGGGCAGCGGCGTGCTCTGGTCGAGGTACAGCGCCAGCCAGGGGCTGGGGTCGCGCTCGTCGTGCGCCTGCGTCAGGAAATCAGGTGTTCGATCCATGGGGCATTCGTTCGGTGATGTGCTGGAACTGCATCAGGTACAGCGCGGCCGTGTGGCGCGCGGTGTCGGCAATCTGGCGGGCGGCGCGGGCTTGGCCTTCCACGGCCATCACCATCTCGACCGCGGCGAGCCAGCGGTTCAGGTGGTGCTCGTCGTTGTGGCCGTGGTATTCGAGGAAACGGAAGGCTTCGGGCGGCAGCTTCAGGCTGGCTTTCAGCAGCGGCAGCAGCGCCGGCACGATGCGCTGGCCCGTGCCTTCGATGATGTAGATCGCGCCCAGAAGGCCGATCGGGTCGCGCGTGGCGGCCAGCCCGTGCAGGTAGGCGTTGAGCGCCTCGCCGCCGGGGTTGCGGCGCAGTTCGTCGATCGACTCGACCGTGCCGCCGGCCTTGCGGTAGTCGCTGAAGAGGATGTTGAAGTCGTTCTGCTCCTCGCCCGCGTGCACGTCGATCAGCGACGACAGCATGCGGTACGGCTCGCTCAGCGAGGCGGCGCCTTCGCGCATCCACAGGCTGCCTTCGCGCACCTGCGGCACCCACTGTTCCATCCAGTTCAGGTAGTCGGGCACGGCGAAACGGCGCTCGCGAATCTGGCGGATCAGCGGCGTGCGCCACACGCGCGAGCGGTAGTCGTGCCAGATGGCGGCCAGCTCGGTCAGCAAGGCGCCCAGGCCCTCGGGCGCAGCGGCCGGGTCGTGCGGCGGCGCAATGACGAGGTCGTCGTCGGGCGCCACCGCCGCCGCAGCGCGGGACGCGATCACGACGGGCGCCGCATCGACGGCCTCGACCTCGAGCAGCATGTACGCCGCCATGAAGCGCCCCGACTCCGGCACGTAGCAGAAGATCTGCTCGCCCGGCTTCAGCGCCTTGGTGTGCAGAAACTCCGCCAGCATCACGAGGATCGATGCCGCGCCCGTGTTGCCGCGCCACGCGAGGTTGCTCCACCAGCGCTCGCGCGGAATCGCCAGGTCGGCCTTGGCCATCAGGTCTTCGACCACCGGGATGAATTTTTCGGATGAGTAGTGGCACAGGAAATGGTCGACCCGCTTCGGATCGACCCAGCCGTCGCGCACCAGGCCCGCGTACTCGTGGATGCCGATGTCGAACAGGTGCGGCAAGAGGCGGATGTCCTGGCGCAGCGACAGCGCGCCGGCCGCTTCGGCCTCGGCCCACGAGCCGAAATCGAGGTGACCGCGCGCGCGGTCTTCGGTCAGGCCCAGCTGCATGCACACCGGGTAGTCGCCCGAAAAGGCGCGCTGGTGCACCCACTTCAGCTTCAGACGCAGCCCCGGCTTGCCGGCCAGCGCGGGCGCGCCGTCGGACAGCAGCAGCGCGCCCGCGCCATCGGACAGCATCCAGCGCAGGAAGTGCGAGTCGAAGTCGGTCTCGTAGCCGCGCGCGGCAAAGCGCGAGCGCTTGAACAGGCGCGACGGCATTTCGCTGGCCACCGCCAGCGCCGAGCGGTGTGCGCCCAGCTCGATGCCCTGCGCCGCCGTCTGGATCGCCGACACGCCGGCCGCGCAGATGCCGTGCACCGAATGCGTTTCCATCGGCTGCGCCGCCAGTTCGCCCTGGATCATGTTGGCGAAGCCGGGCATCAGCGTGTCGCCGCCCGAGGAGCCGCTGGCCAGCAGCGACACGCGCGACAGCTCGGCGCCGCCACGCTGCAGGCAGTCGCGGATCGCACCGGCCGCCAGCTGCGCGTTGGTGTGGCGTGTCACGCCTTCTTCGTCGATCGCGTAGTGCCGCGTGAGGATGCCGTTCTCGGCCAGGATGCGGCGCTTGATGCGCTCCGACATGCGGTTGAGCGGCGCGATATACGCGTCCATGCGGTCGTTGGGAACAGGCTCGCCGGGCATGAAATAGCCGGCGCTTTCGAGGTACACGCGTTGGAATGAAACGGGCATGGGTTCAGGCAATAGGTGAATCGGGAGGCATCAGCGAGCGGCTGCGAAAACGCGGCCACACGGTCCCCAGCACGAAGATGCGCACCATGTACGGCACCAGCCCGCCCTCGTTGAGCGCGGGTGCCACCTGCGCGCGGTAGCGCGTGTGATGCAGGTGCGTGAGCTCGGACCAGTGGGCATGCGGGTTCTCGTGGTGTGCGGTGTGCAGGCCGATGTTGAACAGCAAGGGGTTCACCAGCCCCTCGAAATTGCGCGCGTAGTTCAGCTGGCTACCGCGGGTATCGCCGGATGCCTCCTTGCGCGGCGTCCTGCGGCCGTCGGCGTGCGCGTGCTGCAGGTAGTTGGTGGCCAGCAGCCAGTGCAGGCCGTGCAGTTGCGGCACGATCACGAAGATCAATGCCTTGCGCCAGTCGATCGCCAGCAGCACGCTCCAGCTGGCCAGCCACAGCGCGTACTGCGCCATGCAGTAACGCCAGGCGCCTCGGTGGTGCTGGTGCAGGCGCGCGAGCCAACCGAAGAACACCGGCATCAGCACCCACACGGCCTGGAACGGGTGCAGCAGATAGCCCCACAGGTGGTTGGTGTCGCCGCCGAAGCGGTAGGTGCGCGCCACGTCCTTCGGCCCGTGGCGGTGGCGGTGGTGGTTGGCCACGTGCGCGGGCCAGAAGACGAAGGTCGGATGGCCCTGCAGCAGCGTGATCCAGAAGTCGGTGAGCCGGTTCATGCGTCGACCGCGCCACATGCGCAGGTGCACGTGGTTGTGGTGGATCACGCCGATGCCGAGCGTGAGGAACAGCATCAGCGCATACAGCACCACCTGGAAGCCGTGCACCCACTGCCACGCCGCCAGCGCGGGCAAGGCGACGAGGTACGCCAGGCTTTGCCAGTCGCGCCAGTGGCGCAGCCGCGGCAGCCGATGGCGCGCGTCAGGCCGTCGTGGCGCCATGCTTCTTTCGAAACGCCTGGAACAGCGGCTCGGCCGCGTCGGCCGCGATGCGCGTGCGGAACAGCCGGTCCATGAAGGTGAATTGAAAGCCGTAGTTGCCGTTGTGCACGGCATGGTGCAGGTGGTGCCGGCGGCTCGCGGCGAACCAGTGGCTGTACGACACGCCGGGCACGAAGTCGTAGTTCGAATGCCCGACGCAGTTGAAGAACAGGCTGAACACCGGCACCGACGCCAGCGACCAGAAGCTGAAGTCGTGCAGCACCATCGGCAGCAGGATCACGTTGCCGAGCATCAGCGCCTCGATCGGGTGAAAGCTGTAGGTGGCCCACGGCGTGGTCACGAACGAACGGTGGTGGGGCCCGTGGAAGCGGCGCAGCCAGCGCGTGTGCAGCAGCCTGTGGTTGAGCCAGAAATGCACGTCGTTCCACACCGCGAGCACGAGGATCTCGACGCCGATGCGGCGCCAGCCCGCGTCGGGCTCGAGTCGCGCCCAGCCCAGCTGCAGCAGCCCCCAAGGAAACACCATGCCCAGTCCGAAGATCAACACCGAGATGCCCGACTGTGTGAGTTCACGCCGCAACTGGCCGGGCTGCAAGGGCCGAGGGTCGAGCGCGCGCCCGATGCCCAGCGCCGGCAGCACGCGCTTCGTGAGCAGCCAGGTGAGCGCGCCGAAACCCAGGTAGATGCCGCCGAAGAACAGCAGGCCCCACAGCATGACCTGCGGAGCCGAAAGAGAAGTGAAGGTCTGCGCCATCCCCCGAGGCTACAACAGCATCTCGGGCACCAGCGGGGAGATCAGGGTGTTGTACAGGCGCTGGAAGAAACCCGACTCGGGTTCCGAGGTGAGGATCATCTCTTTCTCGCCGTCGTTCGTGAGCCATTCGAGCGTGCCGCCCTCCTTCGACAGCCGCAGCCGGTAGGAGTTCTGCAGCTTGCTCACGTGGATGATGCGCAGCATCTCGCGCGCCAGTTGCGGGTTGTCGACCACCACGCCCATCTCGGTGTTCTGGCTGGCCGAGCGCGGGTCGAGGTTCATCGAGCCGATGAAGATGCGCGTCTTGTCGATGGCGGCGGTCTTGGCGTGCAGCCGGCCCAGCGAGTTGCCGAAGCTGCCGAAGCGCATGCTCGCGGTGGTGCGTTGCGGGCTCAGCTCGTACAGGTCGGCGCCGCCTTTCAGCAGGCGCTCACGGTAGCGCGCGTAGCCGGTGTGCACCAGCGGCTCGTCGTTGGCGGCCAGCGAATTGGTCAGCAGCGTGAGCTTGACCTTGCGTTTGGCCAGGTCCTCGAAGGCCGCCATGCCGCGCTCGCCGGGCACGAGGTAGGGCGAGGTCAGGTCGACCTCGGTCTTGGCGTCGAGCAGCAGCGCCCAGACCTTCATGGTCACGCTGGTGGCGATGGCGTCTTCGGCCGTCAGGGTCGTGGGCTTGGAGGGCGGGTCGGCGATGGCGCGGGCCTCGCCCCACAGCAGGCCCATGCGGCCGCCGTCGAGCTCTTCGGCGATGGGGCCGTAGCCGAGGATGTCCGAGGGCGGCAGCACGACCTTCGGCGGCGGGCCCGACATGCCGATCTCGGCGTCGAAGGTGGCGGCGCCCGCCTCCGCGCGCACGATCTCGGCGATGGGCCAGACCTGGTCGCTGTTCCAGTAGGCGTCGAAGATGCTCTCGAGTTGCGGCACCACCTTGCCGACCACCAGCGCATCCATGTCGATGAAGTTCTGCGCCTCGCTCAGCACGAAATACTCGTCGGCGATGTTGCGCCCGCCCACCACCGCCATCGCGCCGTCGGCAATGAAGAGCTTGTTGTGCATGCGGTGGTTGAGCCGGTGGATGTCGAAGATCGACACCACGAAGCGCGAGAGAAACCCGTCGCGCGCGCAGCAGAACGGGTTGAACAGGCGCACCGACACATTCGGCGTTTCGGACAGCGCCAGCAACAGCTGCTGGCTCTTCACCGTGTACAGGTCGTCCACCAGCACCCGCACCTTCACGCCACGTGCCGCCGCCTCGCGCAGCGTGCGCAGCAGCAGCCGGCCGGTGGCGTCGTTCTCGAGCTGGTAGTACTGCACCACCAGCGAGTGCTCGGCGCGCTGCGCGAGCTGGATGCGCGCGTCGAGCGAGTACACGCCCAGCGGCATCAGCCGGAAGCCCGAATGCTCGCCGGGCGGCGTGGAGGCCGCGGCGATCTTCGCGAGCGCGGTGCCCGGGTCGGCCGCGGCGGCGTGTTCGGCCGGGCGTTCGCGCGCCGGCGGCAGCGAGCCGCACGCGCCGAGCAATGCCAGCAGCACGCCGGCCAGCGCCGTGCGCAAGAAAGACCGGGCCCAGGCATTCATGATCGGATTCCTCTTGTCGTTGTGGTTGCCATTGCCCTGATGTACGCCGCCACGCCCGCCGCGGTTTCAGCGAGGACCCATTTCGCAAGGCACCGTCCTAGAATTCGGTTCACTTCGCTTCGGAGTTACATCATGGCCCGATCGCTCCTTTTGCGCACCGCTTTGTGGGCCGCGGCCCTCGCCGCCGGGGTACCCACTGCCCACGCCGCACTCGACATCGGCGATCCCGCGCCCAAGTTCACGGCCACGGCCGCGCTCGGCGGCAAGACCTTCCGCTACTCGCTGGCCGAGGCGCTGGCCAAGGGGCCGGTGGTGTTGTACTTCTTTCCAGCGGCCGACTCCAACGACTGCTCCATCGAGGCCCATGCCTTCGCCGAGGCGGTCGACCAGTTCGCCGCGCTCGGGGCCACGGTGATCGGCGTCTCGGCCGATGACATCGACACGCTGTCCAAGTTCTCGGTCAAGTCATGCCAGAGCCGCTTCCCGGTGGCCTCCGACCAGGGCAAGACCGTGATCCAGGGCTTCGACGCGCTGATGCAGACCCGGCCCGACTTCGCCAACCGACTGTCGTACGTGATCGCGACCGACGGCAAGGTCGCCTACTACTACCAGAACCTCAACCCCGACAAGCACGTCGAGCGCATGCTGAACGCCGTGCGCGCGCTGCCCAAAGCCACCGCGGCGAAGTAAGGCGGGCCGGCCGGGGCGCCACGCGCGGGGCGGGCTTCGCGCAAAATCTCGCCCCATGCAGCTCAACTACATCGCCAACGCGGACGTTCCCTCCGCCTCCGGCCGCACCCTCCCCGTCATCGACCCGTCGGACGGCCAGCCTTTCGACGAGATCCAGCGCAGCAACGCCGCCGACATCGACGCCGCCGTGCGCGCCGCGCGCGACTGCTTCGAGGGCGTGTGGCACAAGGTCAGCGCCGCCGACCGCGGCCGCCTGCTCTTCAAGCTCTCGCAGAAGATCGCCGAGCACGTCGACGAGCTCGCGCTCATCGAGCAGCGCGACTGCGGCAAGCCCGTCAAGCAGGCCCGCGCCGACGCCGTGGCGCTGGTGCGCTACTTCGAGTTCTATGCCGGCGCCTGCGACAAGCTGCACGGCGAGACCATTCCCTACCAGGACGGCTACAGCGTCTTCACCTGGCGCGAGCCGCACGGCGTCACGGGCCACATCATTCCGTGGAACTACCCGATGCAGATCTTCGGGCGCAGCGTGGGCGGCGCCCTGGCGGCCGGCAACGTGTGCGTGGTCAAGCCGGCCGAAGACGCCTGCCTGTCGCTGATCCGCGTGGCGCAACTGGCGGCCGAGGTCGGCTTTCCGGCCGGCGCGCTCAACATCGTGACCGGTTACGGCCATGAAGTGGGCGACGCGCTCGCGCGCCACGAAGGCATCGACCACATCAGCTTCACGGGCAGCCCGAAGATCGGCACGCTGATCCAGCAGGTGGCGGCCGAACGGCGCTGCCCCGTCACGCTCGAGCTGGGCGGCAAGAGCCCGCAGATCGTGTTCGCCGACGCCGACCTGGACGCGGTGATTCCCGTGGTGATCAACGCCATCGTGCAGAACGCCGGCCAGACCTGCTCGGCGGGTTCGCGCGTGCTGATCCAGCGCGACATCTACGAGCCCCTGCTCGAGCGCCTGGGCCATGCCTTCGAAGCCCTGCGCGTGGGCCCCGCGGCGATGGACCTCGACGTCGGTCCGCTGATCCGCCAGACGCAGCAGCAGCGCGTGTGGGACTTCTTGAGCGACGCGCAGCACGCCGGCATCCCGATGGTGGCGCAGGGCGTGGTGGTCGAGGAAGCGCCCGAGACCGGCTTCTACCAGGCCCCGACCCTGCTGCGCGACGTGCCCGTGGGCCATCGCCTGGCGCAGGAAGAAGTGTTCGGCCCCGTGCTCGCTGCGATGCAGTTCGCCGACGAGGACGAAGCCGTGGCGCTCGCCAACGCCACCCAGTTCGGCCTCGTGGCCGGCGTCTGGACGGCCGATGGCGCGCGCCAGTTCCGCATGGCCCGGCGCGTGAAGAGCGGCCAGGTGTTCATCAACAACTACGGCGCGGGCGGCGGCGTCGAACTGCCGTTCGGCGGCGTGAAGTCGTCGGGCTACGGTCGCGAGAAGGGCTTCGAGGCCCTGTACGGCTTCACGACCCTGAAGACCATCGCCGTCAAGCACGGCTGAGGCTGACGACGCCGCGCCCGGGCGTCAGCCCAGCGCGGTGTCCAGCAGCATCATCAGCACGAAGCCGATCATCAGCCCGCTGGTCGCGTAGGCCTCGTGCCCCTTGCGGTGCGATTCGGGAATGATCTCGTGGCTGATCACGAACAGCATCGCGCCTGCCGCGAAGCCCAGCCCCCAGGGCAGCAGCATCGCCGAATGTCCCACCACCGCCGCGCCGAGCACGGCACCGAGTGGTTCGACCAAGCCCGAGGCCATGCCGATCAGCACCGCGAACAGGCGGCTGTAACCCGCCGCCAGCAGCGCCACGGCCACCACCAGCCCCTCGGGCACGTCCTGGATCGCGATGCCGGTGGCGAGCGCGTCGGCGCGCACGCCGTTGTTGGCCGCGTAGCCGACGCCGATGGCCAGGCCCTCGGGCACGTTGTGCAGCGCGATCGCGAACACGAAGAGCCAGGTGCGGCGCAGCTGCCGCCCGCTCTGCCCTTCGCGGCCCTTGATGAAATGCTCGTGCGGCAGCACGCGGTCCATGGTCATGAGCACCAGGCCGCCCAGCAGGATGGCCGTGCCGATCACGCCGCCGGCCGCCCAGTCGCCGCCGCCGAAGACGCCCGTCGACTTGGCGGCATCCAGCCCGGGAATGATCAGCGAGAAGGCGCAGGCCGCGAGCATCACGCCGGCGCCGAAGCCGAACAGCGTGTCCTGCAGCTTGTCGGGCAGCTTCTGCGAGAACAGCACCGGCAGCGTGCCCAGCGCGGTCGCCAGCGCCGCCACCGAACCGCCGCGCAGCGCGTTCCACACCAGCGGGTCGGCGCGCACGAAGGACCAGAACTGCGACGCCAGCGCCAGCGCGCCGGCCGCGACGATGGCAAAGCCGATCCATTCGCGCAACGGGCGCGGCGACCTCGGCGGCGGCGCCGTGGCCACCGTGCCCTGCGGCGTGTCGTTCATGGGCGGGCTCCTCTTCGGTTCATCAGCCGCCGGTCGCGGCGGCATGGCGGCGGGCCACTTCGGCCCAGTTCACCACGTTGTAGAAGGCCGCGATGTACTCGGGGCGGCGGTTCTGGTACTTCAGGTAGTAGGCGTGCTCCCACACGTCCAGGCCCAGGACCGGGGTCTTGCCCGAGCCGACGCCGCGCATCAGCGGGCTGTCCTGGTTGCCGCTGCTTTCCACGGCGAGCTTGCCGTCGGCACCGACGACCAGCCAGGCCCAGCCGCTGCCGAAGCGCGTGAGCGCGGCCTTAGTGAAGGCGTCCTTGAAGGCGTCGAAGCCGCCCAGGTCGGCGTCGATGGCCTTTGCGAGCGAGTCCGCAGGCGCCCCGCCGCCGCCCTCGCCCACGGGGGCCATCACGGTCCAGAACAGGCTGTGGTTGGCGTGGCCGCCGCCGTTGTTGCGCACGGGGGCGCGCAGCGCCTCGGGCAGTTCCTCGACGCCGGCGACGAGGGCTTCGACCGGCGTGTCCGCATGCGGCGTGTCTTTCAACGCCGCATTCAGGTTGTTCACGTAGGTCTGGTGGTGCTTGCCGTGGTGGATCTCCATCGTCTGCGCGTCGATGTGGGGTTCGAGCGCGTCGAAGGCATAGGGCAAGGCTGGCAGGGTGTACGGCACGGTTGGGAAGCTCCTTGTTGGAAGAGAGCCCTTTGCGTGGTGCTTGTGCTGCGTACTCAGGCGTTCAAATGATAGTAATTCTCATTGTCTGCTGAAGCGCGCCGCGATAAGTGCGCTCAGATCGGTGCGATAAGTCTGCCCTGATCCGGTTACGCCCGCTGCAAAGGAATTGCCGGGAAGGAAAGACAGGCGTCCACCGAACGATGAGCCCGCGGCAACGGCGTCATCGAAGTCGCTGGCGCGCAACCCGATGCCGGCGAACTGGGACCCCGAGTCCGGTCCTCCCCACGTCTTCTAGTGGCAATTGGCGCGGCTCAAAGGTGTCCCAGCGGCCCGGCTTCGATCTCGCCCGCCTCGCGCAGCAAGCCCTCATAGAGGCCGCCCAGTGCCCCCATGATCAGCCCTCCATGGAATGGCCAGATGGTGCCCAGGGCGTCGTTTGCAGCTTGAAGCAAGTTCTGAATCTTGGCCAGAGGGATGACGACTTCGTCCTTCATGTGCACCTTGAGGGCCTCGTCACCGCCACCATCCGGCGTGTACCAGTCGTAGGAGTACCTCGACCAAGTGTGCTTCATCTCCACCGCAAGGATCTCCGCCACCACCGAGCGGACAGCGTCAGGAACGATGCCGACCTGCAAGGCCTTGGTCATCGCCTCCAGATCGGCAAGCAACTCGCCAAGGCCGTGCCAACCTTCCGCTCGTTTCGCTTGGTTTTTGCTGGGGAAACGGGGGCGCGGGCGGCCGAGCTTCTCCCGATACTTCTGAACGTCGATCCCGAGTTGCAGCGGGGCCTTGATCAGCAGTTCGGCCGAGTGACGCTGGAGAAAGAAGATCGGCAGGCCGTGGTGGTCCAACGTCTTCTTCTCCCGAGCGGCGGTCAACAGGGTATTGGCCGCGAGCAGGTAGGCCTGGCCATAGTTCGGCGCCCGAAATCCGCCGAGCCTTGCGATACCCGCAGCCAGATCCTTTTCGGTTTGCTCGGCCGATTTCCCCCAGAACAAGACTCCAGCAGGTTCGCTGGCACCGGTGAAGTACAGGTCGTCGGGAAACTTCGCCATGGCGCTCCTTAAAAAAGGCCTGCGGGCTCGGCCTCACGATCCCAACTGTAGATGATCAGTTCCTGGCGCTCCGCCCGGTTGGCACCTCCGCCCACGGTGTAGTCGATGGCCAGGCTCTCCATCCCGAAGCCCTCGAAGCACCGCCGAATATCCGGGTGGTCGTTGAGGCTGATGATGGCCTTGCCCTTGATCTGGCGCAGCTTGGTGGCCATCAGCTCGTACTGGCTCCACTCGAAGGGCACGCCGTAGCCCTCGGTCTGCCAGTACGGCGGGTCCATGTAGAAGAGCGTGTGCGGCCGGTCGTAGCGGTCCAGGCAGGTGGCCCAGTCGAGCTGCTCGATGTAGGCGCTGGCCAGGCGCAAGTGAGCCGCGCTGAGGTTCTCCTCGATGCGCAGCAGGTTGATCGCTGGCGCGGTGGTGGCCGTGCCCCAGGTCTGTCCCTGGACGCGGCCACCGAAGGCCTGCTGCTGCAGGTAGAAGAAACGCGCGGCCCGCTGCACGTCGGTCAGCACCTCGGGCGGTGTGACCTACGGTTTCTTCGGCCCGGGGCTGGTGAAGCAGGCCTACAACGCGGCCAACCTGGCGGACGGCGATCCGACCAACGCCGAGTTCTCGCAGCGCCTGGCCAAGCTGCCGCTGGCCTACCAGCCCGGCACGACCTGGGACTACAGCTACTCCACCGACATCCTGGGCCGCGTGGTCGAGGTGGTGTCGGGCCAGTCGCTGTACCAGTTCGAAAAGGCGCGCCTGTTCGACCCGCTGGGCATGAAGGACACCACGTACTACGTGCCCGAGCCCGCGCGCCAGCCGCGCATCGCCGAGCCGCTGCCGAGCGACCGCAGCTTCGGCGTGGGTGCCGACCTGAACGACCCGCGCATCGCGCGCAAGCTCGAATCGGGCGGCGGCGGGCTGGTGTCGACCGCGTCCGACTACGCGCGCTTCCTGCAGATGCTGCTCAACGGCGGCACGCTCGACGGCACGCGCTACCTCGGCCCGCGCACGCTGGCGCTGATGACGAGCGACCATTCGAACGCTGGCGCCGGCATCGTGCCCGGCCCGCTGTACCTGCCGGGCCCGGGCTACGGCTTCGGCCTGGGCTTCGCGGTGCGCCGCAACGATGGCGAGGCGCCCTACCCGTCCGGCGGCGGCGAGTACAACTGGGGCGGCGCGGGGGGCACCTACATGTGGGTCGATCCGAAGAACGAGCTGTTCGTGGTGCTGATGCTGCAATCGCCCAAGTACCGCACCCACTACCGAAGCCTCGCGCGCAACATGGTCTATGCGGCAGTGCTGAAGTAGCCCGCATGGCGCGCGGTCGCGGGCCATGGCGCAAAATCGGCATCGCCCCATGAAGAACAGCAGCAGCAGTACCGTCATTCCGATCGCTCAGGCCGGCCACGCCATCGTGGCCGCGCCGGCCATCGCCGTGCCCGCCACCGGCCTGCTGGCCGACCGGCTGGGCCGCCCGCTGACCGACCTGCGCATCAGCGTGACCGACCGCTGCAACTTCCGCTGCAGCTACTGCATGCCCAAGGACGTGTTCGACAAGGACTATCAGTACCTGCCGCACAGCGCCCTGCTGAGCTTCGAGGAAATCACGCGCCTGGCGCGCCTGTTCGCCTCGCACGGCGTGCGCAAGATCCGCCTGACCGGCGGCGAGCCGCTGCTGCGCAAGCACATCGAGGGCCTCATCGCGCAACTGGCCGAGCTGCGCACGCCCGACGGCGATGCGCTCGAGCTCACGCTGACCACCAACGGCTCGCTGCTGAAACGCAAGGCCGCCGCGCTGAAGGCCGCCGGCCTGCAGCGCGTGACGGTGAGCCTGGACAGCCTGGACGACACCGTGTTCCGCCACATGAACGACGTCGACTTTCCGGTGGCCGACGTGCTGGCCGGCATCGACGCCGCCCTGGCCGCGGGCCTGGGCCCGATCAAGGTCAACATGGTGGTCAAGCGCGGCACCAACGAGCAAGAGATCTTGCCGATGGCGCGCTACTTCCGCGAGCATCACGGCGGCAAGGTCGTGCTGCGCTTCATCGAGTACATGGACGTGGGCGCCACCAACGGCTGGCGCATGGACGAAGTGCTGCCCTCGGCCGAGGTCATCGCCCGCATCGCGGCCGAGTTTCCGCTCGTGCCGCTCGAAGCCACCACGCCCGGCGAGACCGCCCAGCGCTGGGCCTATGCCGACGGCGGCGGCGAGATCGGCGTGATCAGCAGCGTGACCCAGGCCTTCTGCCACGACTGCAGCCGCGCGCGCCTGTCGACCGAGGGCAAGCTGTACTTGTGCCTGTTCGCAAGCCAGGGCCACGACCTGCGACCGATGCTGCGCGACGGCGCGAGCGACGGCGACATTGCCTCCGCCATCGGCCACATCTGGCAGGGCCGCGCCGACCGCTACTCCGAGCTGCGCGCGCTGCGCGGCCCCGACGACAGCGCCCCCGACGCGGCAGCGCCCCGGCGCGTCGAGATGAGCTACATCGGCGGATGAGGCCGCCAGCCATGGGTACCGCACCGGCCATCGCAGCGGCCGACATCACAGGCCTCGTGCTCGCCGGCGGGCGCGGCACCCGCATGGGCGGGGTCGACAAGGGCCTGCAGATGCTCCAGGGGGAAGTGCTCGCTGCGCACGCCGTGCGGCGGCTGCGCCCGCAGGTCGGCCGCGTGCTGATCAATGCCAACCGGAACTTCGCCGCCTACGAAGCGCTGGGCGTGCCGGTGTTCGCCGACAGCGTGCCCGACCACCCCGGTCCGCTGGCCGGCATGCTGAGCGGGCTCGAACACTGCCCCACGCCCTGGCTGCTCACCGTGCCCTGCGACACGCCACGCTTTCCGCCCGACCTGGCGGCGCGACTGGCCGAAGCCCTGGCCGCCGAGGGCGCCCACGCGCGCATCGCCATGGCCGCCGCGCCTGAAACCGAGGCCGACGGCCGCACGGTGCTGCACCGTCAGCCGGTGTTCTGCCTGCTGCACATCGAACTGCGCGACAGCCTGCGCCGCTTTGTCGAGGAAGGCGGCCGCAAGGTCGGCGCCTGGACCGCGCAGCACAACGCCCTGACCGTTCCCTTCGACCGCCCCGGCGACGCGCCCGACGCCTTCTTCAACGCGAACACGCTGGCCGACCTGCAGACGCTCGAACAGCCATGAGCCGCATCGCCGCCATTGCCGCCGACCTCGCGGACTACGACGCGGGCGACCTCGACGTCGACACCGTCGCCGCCTTTCTCGCGCGCCTCGTCGCGCCGCTGGCCGTGGCCGACGCCGAAGAGGTCGCGCTGCGCGACGCGCTCGGCCGTGTGCTGGCCGACGACCTTGTCTCGCCCGTGAGCGTGCCGCCGCACGACAACTCGGCCATGGACGGCTACGCCTTCGACGGCGCACTGCTGCCGGCCGATGCGCCCATCGACCATTCGCTCACGCTGCGCGTGGCGGGCACGGCGCTGGCCGGCTCGGCCTGGCGCGGCACGCTCGGGCCGCACGACGCGGTGCGCATCATGACCGGCGCGATGATGCCGGCGGGCCTGGACACCGTGATCCCGCAAGAGTTCTGCAAGGTCGACGGCGACCAGGTCTGCTTTCCGGCCCGCGTGCTGCGGCGCGGCGACAACCGCCGCCTCGCGGGCGAAGACCTGATGCAGGACCAGCCGGCGCTGCGGCGCGGCGAGCGCCTGTCGCCGGCCGCGCTCGGCATGGTCGCCAGCCTCGGCCTGGCGCGCGTGACCGTGCGGCGCCGGCTGCGCGTGGCGTACTTCTCGACCGGCGACGAAATCCTCTGCCTGGGCGACACGCCGCGCGAAGGCGCCGTGTACGACAGCAACCGCTACACGCTGTTCGGGCTGCTCACGCGGCTGGGCTGCGAGGTGATCGACCTCGGCCTGGTGCACGACGACCCCGCCACGCTCGCGGCCACGCTGCAGCGCGCGGCGCACGAGGCCGATGCCATCGTCACCAGCGGTGGCGTGAGCGCAGGCGCGGCCGACCACACGCGCGACGTGATGCAGCAACTGGGCGACATGGCCTTCTGGCGGGTCGCGATGCGGCCCGGACGGCCGCTGGCGGTGGGGCTGATTCCGCGTCCGCGCGAGGCCACGGCCACGTCGGCCGTGCTGTTCGGCCTGCCGGGCAATCCGGTGGCGGCGATGGTTGCCTTCCTGGCCTTCGTGCGGCCGGCGCTGCTGCGGCTGATGGGCTGCCACGACGCGGCCTGCGCCCCGCCGCCGCTGCTGCGCGCGCGCAGCGCCGGGCCCATCCGCAAGAAACCGGGGCGCACCGAGTACCAGCGCGGAGTTGTCCGTCAGGTGCCGGGGTCGTTGCCAGAAGTGCGGGTGGCGGCGCACCAGGGATCGGGTGTGCTGAGCTCGATGCTCGAGGCCAACGGGCTCGTGGTGCTGCCCCACGACCAGGGCCATGTCGACGCCGGGCAGGAAGTCGACGTGATGGTCTTCGACGGGCTGATCTAGCCCCTGGCCCAGCCGCCGAGGGTCAGATCCGGCCCAGGGCCTTGTCCACGCCCTTGTTGGCCAGCATGTCGGCCCGCTCGTTGCCCGGGTCGCCCGAGTGGCCCTTCACCCAGCGCCACTCGATCTGGTGACCGCCTTCGGCCACCAGCTTGTCGAGCCGCTGCCAGAGCTCGACGTTCTTCACGGGCTGCTTGGTCGAGGTGAGCCAGCCCTTGGCCTTCCAGCCGCGAATCCACTCGGTGATGCCCATGCGCACGTACTGGCTGTCGAGGTACAGCAGCACCTTGCAGGGCCGCTTGAGCGCGGCCAGGCCTTCGATCACGGCCGTGAGTTCCATGCGGTTGTTGGTGGTGTTGAGTTCACCGCCGAACAGTTCCTTCTCGGTGGGGCCCGACTTGAGCCACGCGCCCCAGCCGCCCGGTCCCGGGTTGCCCTTGCACGCGCCATCGGTGTAGATCACGACTTCGTTCAAACTGACTGTTCCTTTTTTCTCTAGCGTCATGCGGGCGATGCCGCCCGCGTCCATGGATTCGTTCGTTCACTGCTTGCTGCGGTGCACCTTGCCCGCGATGGGCACCGGCGCCGTCGCCCGCGCACCGCTGCGGCGCCAGTCGGTGCTCAGCAGGCGCATGCCGCGCACGCGCTTCACCGCCACCAGGAAATAGGCGGCGCCGAAGATCGGCCACCAACGCTCGCCGGCAGCGTCCATCCAGCGCGAGCGCTCCAGCCAGGCTTCGCTGCGCACCGCCGGCCGGTAGATGCCGAAACGGCCCGATTCCACCTCGAAGCTCAAGAGCCGCAACCAGTCGCGCATGCGCCAGTAGCCGATGAACTCGCCGGCCTCGGGCAGGAAGGTCTCGCCCAGGCCCAGCCGGCGGTACAGGTGCCCGCGGCGCTGCCGCAGGCCCCACAGGCTGGTCGGGTTCAGGCCGCAGATCACCACCCGGCCCTCGGGCACCAGCACCCGCTCGACCTCGCGCAGCGTGGCGTGCGGATCGGGACTGAGTTCCAAAGCGTGCGGCAGCACCACGAGATCGAGGCTGTTGGCCGCGAACGGCAAGGCGGCGAAGTCGGTCACCAGCGTGGCCTTGCCGGCCCGCACCGGGTCGGTCAGGGCCAGCCAGCGGTGCGGCATGCGGTTGGTGCGCAGCCCGTTGACCTCGGCCGCGCCGAGCTGCAAGGCGTGGTAACCAAAAACATCGGCCACCGCCTCGTCGAACTGGGCCTGTTCCCAGGCCAGGAGGTAGCGACCGGGGGGGGTCGCGAACCAATCCTGCAAACCTATAATTTGACCGCTCATGACCCTTGTTCCGCTGCCCGCTTTTGCTGACAACTACATCTGGATGCTGCACGACGGGCACCACGCCATCGTGGTGGACCCGGGCGATGCCCAACCGGTGTTCGATGCGTTGGCGCACCACAAGCTGCAGCTGGCCGCGATTCTAGTCACGCACCACCACCCCGATCACACGGGCGGCGTGGCCGCGTTGCATGCGGCCACGGGCGCGAAGGTGTGGGGCCCGGCGCGCGAGCGCATCCCCGAGCCCTTCACGCCGCTGGTGCAGGGCGACATCGCGCAGGCCCTGGGCCTGCGCTTCGAGGTCATCGACGTGCCGGGCCACACGGCCGGGCACATCGCGTACTTTCTGCCGGCCTCGGCCGCGCAGGCCCCCGTGCTGTTCTGCGGCGACACCCTCTTCTCCGGCGGCTGCGGTCGCCTGTTCGAGGGCACGCCTGCGCAGATGCTCGCCTCGCTCGACGCGCTGGCCGCGCTGCCCGGCGACACGCGTGTGTGCTGTGCGCACGAATACACACTTGCTAACCTGAAGTTCGCCCGCGCCGTGGAACCCGGCAACGACGAACTCACTCACTACAACGCGCATTGCGAAAGCCTGCGCGCACAGGGGCAGCCCACGCTGCCCTCGCAACTGGCGATCGAACGCCGGATCAACCCCTTTCTTCGCAGCCGCGAAGCCACCGTCTTTCGAGCAGTGCGGGCCCATGCCGAGCTTTCCGCGGATGCCGCCGAAGCCGAGGTGTTCGCCGCGCTGCGCCAATGGAAAAACGACTTCCGATGAAATTTATCGTTGCCACCTGCCTCGCAGGCTCCCTGGTACTCGCGGGCTGCGCGAGCACGGACAACAGTGCTTCTTCCTCCCCCACCGCCAAGGCCGGCACCGCTGCCGGCGGCACCGGCGCCCGCCCCTCGGGCAGCGCCACGCCCATCTATCCGCGCGACGCCAACCTCAGCCCGCTGACCAGCGGCCAGGCGCGTTCGCAGAGCGTGGTCACGCTGGCCCCGCCGGCCGACATGTGGGACCGCATCCGCCGCGGCTTCAAGATGCCCAACCTCGAGAGCGACCTGGTGCGCGACCGCGAGCAGTGGTACGCCAGCCGGCCCGACTACATCCAGCGCATGACCGAGCGCTCGAACAAGTACATCTTCCACATCGTCGAGGAGCTCGAGCGCCGCAACATGCCGACCGAGCTGGCGCTGCTGCCGTACATCGAGAGCGCCTTCAATCCGCAGGCCGTGTCGAGCGCGCGCGCCGCCGGCATGTGGCAGTTCATGCCCGCCACCGGCACCGACTTCGACCTGAAGCAGAACATCTTCCGCGACGACCGCCGCGACGTCGTGGCCTCCACCCGCGCCGCGCTCGACTACCTGCAGAAGCTCTACGGCATGTTCGGCGACTGGCAGCTCGCACTGGCCGCCTACAACTGGGGTGAAGGCAGCGTGGGACGCGCCATCGCCAAGAACCAGCGCCTGGGCCTGCCCACCACCTACAGCGACCTGTCGATGCCGGCCGAGACCCGGCTCTACGTGCCCAAGCTGCAGGCCGTGAAGAACATCGTGGCCAACCCGCAGGCCTTCAACGCCGAGCTGCCGCTGATCGCCAACCACCCCTACTTCCAGACCGTGCCGCTCACGCGCGACCTCGACGTGGAACTGGCGGCCAAGTTGGCCGACGTGCGCATCGAAGACTTCCGCGCGCTCAACCCCGCCGCCCACAAGCCCGTGCTGATCGCGGCCGGCACCTCCGACATCCTGCTGCCCTGGGACAACGCGGCGGTCTTCAAGCGCAACTTCGACGCCTACTCGCAAGGCCAGTACGCCAGCTGGACCGCCTGGGTCGTGCCCAGCACCATGACGGTGGCCGACGCCGCCCAGCGCTCGGGCATGAGCGAGTCGGACCTGCGCGCGCTCAACAACGTGCCGCCGCGCATGCTGATCAAGGCCGGCTCCACGCTGATCGTGCCGCGCGGCGCGCGCGTGAAGGAAGACGTGGCGGCGGTCGTGGCCGACGGCGGCCACCTGAGCTTCCAGCCCGAGATCATCACGCGCCGCACCACCGTCAAGGCCGGCCGCTCGGACAACGTGGCGAGCATCGCGCGCCGCTACAACCTCAAGCCCGCGGCCGTGGCCGACTGGAACGACGTCAACACGAGCCACGCCTTCAAGCGCGGCTACAGCGTGGTCGTGTACCTGCCGGTGCGCGCCACGCCTGCGGCCCGTGTCGGCTCGGGCGCAGCACCCGCGCGCGGCCGTGGCGCCGTGGTGGCCACCTCCAAGCGCGGCGGTGTGCCGGCCAAGACCGCCGCACGCGGCAGCAGCAGCGCCAAGCAGGCGGTGGTGCGCCAGCCGCGCGGCGGCACGCCGTCCAAGCACAAGCGCTGAGCACCGTCGTCGGCAGCGGCAACGCCGCGCCGCTCAGGGGTGCAGCGTCTGCCCGGCCCCGGCCCGGCGGCGCACCACGGCCTCCAGCGCCGCCACGGCCACCATCACCAGCGTGGTCAACGAGCCCACCACCAGGATCGAGAGCTGTGAGGCGAACACCGCCAACACCGCGAGCAGCGCCAAGCCGTACAGGTGCGACTGCGGCATGAAGCCGCGCACCACGCGCTTGAACAGCGCATTGCCGAACAGGTAGATCGCCGGCCCACCCAACAGCGGTCCGAGGTGCTTCCATTGCGCATGGTGCGAACCCTCGCCGATCACGAGTTCGTCGGCCACGGCGCAGACGATGATGCCGGCCACCAGGATCACATGCGTGTAGTGGAACTTGGCGCCGATGCCGCCCGGGTCCTTGGCGTGCTCGATGACGTGCGTCGCTTCCTTGGCGCTGGTGTCGAAGTACATCCACCACATCGCGAGGCTGCCGGCGAAGCTCACGAGCAGCGCGAACAGGTCGACACCGTGCCATTCGGTGTGGTGGCCGAAGGCGATGCCGGTGGCCAGCACCGATTCGCCCAGCGCCACGATCACGAACAGCTGGCAGCGCTCGGCCAGGTGGCCGCCGTCAATGGTCCAGTCGGCGGTGGTCGACCGCCCGAGGCCCGGAAAGCGCAGGCCAATCATCGGCGCCACGTACTCGCACGAGACAGCAGCCATCCACAGCAACAGACGCACCGTGCCTTGCTGCGCCAGGCCGCCCGCGATCCAGAACACCGCGGCCACGCAGTTCCAGGCCAGCAGGCGCCGGAAGTTGGGCGCCAGCGCATGGTCGCGCCCCACCGCCACCAGCATGCCGAAGGTGCGCCCGACCTGGATGCCCGCGAAACACAGCGCGAACACCAGCCCGCGCTCGCCGAAGGCGCCCGGCAATGCCGACGCCATCACCATCGCCAGCAGCATGACGCCGAACAGCATGGCCCGTATGCGCAGCGTGCCCGGGTTGAACCAGTTGGTCGTCCACGCCGTGTACTGCCAGCCGAGCCACACCGCAAACCACATCACCAGCGTCTGCAAGGCGCCGAGCAGCGTGAGGTGGTCCAGCAGGTAGTGGGACAGCTGCGTGACGGAAAAGGCATAGACCAGGTCGAAGAACAGCTCTTCGTTCGACACCCTTGCGGCTTCGCCGCGCGAGCGCAAGGTACTCCCGCGCTGGTTCCCGTGGTTGTGGTTCAAGATTCACTCCCAGATGTTGTTGTCGCCCCCCACGGGCGCTCTGGCGCGATCATCGCACTGGCGGCCTACAACTTCTCGGTCTCGCCGCTCCTGGGTTGCCACTTCATCAGGCGCTTCTCGATCAGCCCCACGAGCCCGTCGAGTGCCAGCGCGAAGGCCGTGAGCACCACGATGCCCGCGAAGACCGTGTTCACGTCGAAGGTGCCCTCGGCCTGCAGGATCAGGTAGCCCACGCCGCGCGCCGAGCCCAGGTACTCCCCCACCACCGCGCCGACGAAAGCCAGGCCCACGGAGGTGTGCAGGCTGGAGAACACCCAGCTCGTGGCGCTGGGCAGGTACACCGTGCGCAGCAGCTGCCGCTGGTTGGCGCCCAGCATCTTCGCGTTGGCCAGCACCACCGGACTCACTTCGCGCACGCCCTGGTAGACGTTGAAGAACACGATGAAGAACACCAGCGTGACGGCCAGCGCCACCTTGCTCCAGATGCCCAGGCCGAACCACAGCGCGAAGATCGGCGCGAGGATCACGCGCGGCATCGAATTCGCGGCCTTGATGTAGGGGTCGAGGATCAGGCTCGCCGTGGGCGCCAGCGCCAGCCACAGGCCGCAGCCCAGCCCGAGCGCCGTACCGATGCCGAAGGCCAGCACCGTTTCGAGCAGCGTCGTGCCCAGGTGGCGGTAGATGTCGGCGTTGCCCTTCAGGCCTTCGGGAAACACCAGGTTCGGCGGCACCTCGAAGGGCAGGAACCAGCTCCAGATGCGCCCCGCCACCACGATCGGCTGGCCGAGGAAGAACGCGATCTGGTCGTTGCGCGAGGCCACATGCCAGGTCACGAGGATCACGGCCAGCAGCATCAGCTGCCAGAAGCGCGCATGGCGTGCATCGAGGCGCGGCATCATGCGGCCTTCCTCAGTTGCTGCGCGTAGCCCTTGAGCACCTCGTCGCGCAGCACCTCCCAGATCTGCCGATGCAACTCCACGAAGCGCGGCTGCGTGCGCACCTCGGCCACGTCGCGCGGACGCGGCAGGTCGATCACGAACTCGCCGATCGGCCGCGTCGCCGGGCCGGCCGACAGCACCACCACGCGGTCGCTCATCGCAATCGCCTCGTCGAGGTCGTGCGTGATGAAGAGCACGGCCTTCTTCTTCGCGCTCCAGAGTTCGAGCACTTCGTTTTCCATCAGCTGCCGCGTCTGCACGTCGAGCGCGCTGAAGGGCTCGTCCATGAGGATGATGTCGGGGTCGAGCACCAGCGTCTGCGCCAGCGCCACGCGCTTGCGCATGCCGCCCGAGAGCTGGTGCGGGTAGCGATCGCCGAAGCCCGAAAGGCCCACGCGCGAGAGCCAGGCCTCGGCCTGCGCGTGCGCCTCGGCATCGGGCACGCCGCGGTACTGCAGCCCCACCTTCACGTTGTCGATGGCGCTGCGCCATGGCATCAGCGCCTCGGTCTGGAACATGTAGCCCGCGCGCTTGTTCACGCCCGTGAGCGCCCGGCCGAAGACCTTCACCCCGCCCGACGATGGTTCGAGCAACCCTGCGCCCACGTTCAGCAGCGTCGACTTGCCGCAGCCCGTGGGCCCGACCACCGAGACGAACTCGCCCGCACCGATGCGCAGCGTGGTGTCGTCCACCGCCGTGTAGCGCTGGCCCGGGTCGTCCTTCGAATGGAAGGTGCAGCGGATGGAAAGGAGTTCGAGTGCGTAGTCGGACATGGCGCTCCGGAAGAAAAAACCCGGCCGAAGCCGGGTTGCTGAACGTTCGCAATCAGGCTTTGAACCTGTCTTTCGCACGCTTTGCAAAATCGTTGGTGTAGGTCCTGGCGAGGTCGATCTTGTCGGCCTTGACCGAGGTGTCGAAGCTCGCGATGGCGTTGAGCGCCGTCTTCGGTCCTTCGGCCGGCACGAGGCCGTCGGTGGCGATGGACTCACGCACCTTGTCGAACGACGCGAGGTACAGCGCGCGGTCGCCCAGCAGATACGTCTCGGGCACGGTCTTGATGATGTCGCCCGGCCCCGCCGTCTGCAGCCACTTGAGGCCGCGCACGATCGCGTTCGCCAGCGCCTGGCAGGTGTTGGGGTGCTTCTGGATGAAGTCGATCGGCGCGTACAGGCAGGCCGCGGGCATCGGCCCGCCGAACACCTGCTCGGTGCCCTTGAGCGTGCGCGTGTCGCTGATGATCTTCACGTCGCCCTTCTGCTCGAGCATCGTCATCACCGGGTCGGTGTTGCTGATGGCGTCGATCTGGCCCGAGCGCATCGCGGTGAGCGCACCGGCCGCCACGCCCACGCCGATGAAGCTCACGTCGCTGGCCTTGAGACCACCGCGCGAGAGCACGAGGTTGGCCACCATGTTGGTCGACGAGCCCGGCGCCGAGACGCCGATCTTCTTGCCCTTGAGGTCCTGGATGCCGGTGTAGCCCGCCATGTTCTTCGTCGACACGCCCACCGCGATCTGCGGTGCGCGGCCCTGCAGCACGAAGGCCTGGAAGAACTGGTTCTTGGCCTGCAGGTTGATCGTGTGTTCGTACGCACCCGAACAGACATCGGCCGAGCCGCCCACCACCGCTTGCAATGCACGCGCGCCGCCGGCGAAGTCGGAGATTTCCACTTCGAGGCCTTCGGCCTTGAAGTAGCCCAGCTGCTCGGAGATGGTGAGCGGGAGGTAGTAGAACGCCGCCTTGCCGCCCACCGCGATCGAGACCTTGGTTTTCTCCAGCTTGGCCTGCTGCGCAAAGACCCGCGGCAATGCAATCGCTGCGGCAGCGATGGCGGAAGCGGAGATGAGGGTTCTGCGATGAAGCATGGCGCGGTCCTGCGGGGCTCTGTGATTCTTGTGAACTGAATCGAGCTTAGGCGTGCGCCGTGTGGGCCTGCATCGGGGTCATCCCGTGCGGGTTTCCACGTAAGCACGAAGGCCTCCTGGAGAAGCCTTCGCCAAGGCGCTATCGCGCCAGAAAAAGTATCGCGATATTGACCAGGAACGCGAGTGCCCAGACCGCACTGCGCGCGCTCGGCGCGCCGCGGATGTAGAGCGCGAGATAGATCACGCGCAGCACCACGTAGGCCACCGCGAGCATGTCGAGCCGCGCCTGCGCCACGCCGAGCTGGTGCGCGATGACCACCGCGCCGATGAAGAACGGCAGGCCTTCGAAGCTGTTGGCCTGCGCACTGTTGGCGCGTGCGCGCCAGCCGCTTTGCTTGGCGGCCCAGTCGCGCGGATGCATGTTGTCGCGCACGCCGAAGCTGCCCGCCTTCGCGATCCATGCCGCGAGGTACGGCAGGCCGCAGGCGATGAACACGCACCAGTAGGCGACGGTGAGCAGAGAGAAGGTCATGGTGACGACAACAAAAGGGAAGAACGAACGCGGCCTTGAACAGGCCGCGCGTCAGCGGCGATCGACCAGCGCGTGCGCGATGGTGCCGAGGTCGACGTACTCGAGCTCGCTGCCGGCCGGCACGCCGCGCGCGAGACGCGTCACGGTGAGCCCATGCTGCTTGAGCGCCTCGCCGATCACGTGCGCCGTGGCCTCGCCTTCGGCGGTGAAGTTGGTTGCGAGGATGACCTCGCTCACCGTGCCGTCGCGTGCGCGGTCGAACAGCTTCTGCAGGCCGATGTCCTTCGGCCCGATGCCGTCGAGCGGACTGAGCTTGCCCATGAGCACGAAGTAGTAGCCGCGAAAGGCGCCCGTGCGTTCGAGCGCGGCCTGGTCGGCTGGCGTCTCGACCACGCACAGCTTGGTGCCGTCGCGTCGAGAGTCCATGCAGACATGGCAGATCGGTGCTTCGGTGAAGGTGTTGCACAGCTCGCAGTGCCGCACCTGGCCTGCCGCCTGCTGCAACGCGCGCGCGAGCAACTGCGCGCCCTCGCGGTCGTGCTGCAGCAGGTGGAAGGCCATGCGCGAGGCCGACTTGACGCCGACACCGGGCAACCGGCGCAGCGCATCGACCAGCGCATCGAGCGAACTGGCGTCTGCCATGCGTCGCTTAGAACGGCAGCTTCATGCCGGGCGGGAGACCGGGCATGCCGGCCGTCAGCTTGCCCATCTTCTGCTCGCTGGTTTCCTCGGCCTTGCGCACGGCGGCGTTGAAGGCGGCAGCCACGAGGTCTTCGAGCATGTCCTTGTCGTCGGCCAGCAGGCTGGGGTCGATGGTGATGCGCTTGACGTCGTGCTTGCAGGTCATGACGACCTTGACGAGACCGGCGCCCGACTCGCCTTCGACCTCGATGTGCGCCAGTTCTTCCTGGGCCTTCTTGAGGTTGTCCTGCATTGCCTGCGCCTGCTTCATGAGGCCGGCCAGTTGTCCTTTGTTGAACATCGTTGGTCCTGTCTGTGATGGGTTGGTGATGGAAAGAATACGGGTCGAAAAATGCGGCGACTGCGGCGCCGGCTTCAGAGGGGCTTCAGCGATCCGGGCACGATCTTCGCATCGAAGTCGCGCATCAGCATCTGCACCTCGGGGTCGCTGCGGATGGCTTCCTCGGCCACCCGCTGGCGCTCGTCGGCGGCCTGCTTGTTGCGGCGCGCCGGGCTGTCGACCACGCCGCCGATCTCGATGGCCAGCCTCACATTGTGGCCGAGGCCCTGCAGCGCCGCCGTGAGCTTCTCGCGGCTGGACGGCTGGTTGAGGGTTTCACGCTCGATGCGCAGCATCCACTGGTCGGTGTCGCGCGCCACCAGCTGCGACTGCAGCGCCAGTTCGCGCGCCAGTGCCGCCACGCTTTCGGCGGTGACGAGCTGCATGACCGTGGCATGCCAGAAGTCGCCCTCTTCGCTCGGCGGAATCGGGGTGTAGGTGCTGCGCTGTTCTTCTTCGCGCGGCACGTCGCGCTGGCCGGGCGGCGGCTGCACGCGGATCGGCACGCCGACGACATGGGCTGCGGCGGCGTCGGACGCCTCTTGCGGCGCAGGCCGGGGCATGGGCTGGCGCTGCGGGGCATCGACCACCGCGAGCCGCTGGCCGGCCGGCGCGGGTTGTGCGGGCGGTTGCGAAGGCGCGGCAGCCGGTGCCGGATCGGGCACCGAAGGCCGGGAAACCGGGGCGGCTTCGCGCGCGGGAGCCCGCGGCGCGGCGCCACCGGCGTCATTCAGAGTTTTTTTTTCCGTGGAGGCCGTCGAGGCGGCCGCATGGGAGGGCTTGAAGGCCAGCAGCCGCAACAGCACCATGGTCAGCGCCGCGTACTCGTCGGGCGCAAGGCCCAGCTCGCCGCGCCCGTGCAGGCACAGGCTGTACAGCAGCTGCGTCTCGTCGGCGGGCATCAGTGACGCCAGGCGCGCCGTGTCGGCTGCGTCGGGGTCGGTGGCCGCGTCGGCCGATTCGGCGCGCGAGGGCACGGCCTGCAGCACGGCCATGGCCTGCAGCACCGCCGTCATTTCTTCGAGCGTGGACGCGGCGGACATGCCGTCGCGGCGCAGCGCCTCGGAGGTGTCGACCACGGTCTTGCCGTCGCCTTGTGCCAGCGCTTCGATGAGGCGGAACACATGGCCGCGATCGACGCTGCCGAGCATCTGGCGCACGCCAGTCTCGAGCAGCTCGCCGTTGCCGAAGGCGATGGCCTGGTCGGTGAGCGAGAGCGCGTCGCGCATCGAACCGCGTGCGGCGCGCGCCAGCAGGCGCAGCGCCTGCGGCTCGGCCGGCACCTGCTCGGTCTGCAGCACGCTCGTGAGGTGTTCGAGCACCGTCTCGGGCGCCATCGGCCGCAGGTTGAACTGCAGGCAGCGCGACAGCACCGTCACAGGCACCTTCTGCGGATCGGTCGTGGCCAGCACGAACTTGAGGTACTCGGGCGGCTCCTCGAGCGTCTTGAGCATCGCGTTGAACGCGGTGTTCGTGAGCATGTGCACTTCGTCGATCATGAAGACCTTGAAGCGCCCCTGCACCGGCTTGTAGACCGCCTGTTCGAGCAGCGACTGCACTTCGTCCACGCCGCGGTTGGAGGCCGCGTCGAGCTCGGTGTAGTCGACGAAGCGGCCCGAATCGATGTCGCGGCAAGCCTGGCACACGCCGCAGGGCGTGGCCGTGATGCCGCCCTGCCCGTCCGGGCCCTGGCAGTTGAGCGACTTGGCCAGGATGCGCGACACCGTGGTCTTGCCCACGCCCCGCGTCCCGGTGAACAGATAGGCGTGGTGCAGGCGCTGCGTCGTCAGCGCGTTTTCCAGCGCCTGGACCACATGCCCCTGACCGACCATCTCACCGAAGGTTTTCGGACGGAACTTGCGAGCGAGCACGAGATAAGACATTGCGGGCATTCTAAAAGGCGCGGCGGGGGTCACTTCACGCTTGTTTCCCGTCCCCCTCGAAATGATTCACGCCCCGGCGAAGGGGGCAAATTCACGCGGTTAGAATGCAGGCTGACGGGCCTCCCTGCATGGTGAAGTGGCCAACCGGGTCAGGTGGGGAACCAAGCAGCCCTAACTGCGTAGTCAGTGCCAGGGGTAAGGCTCGTCAACCTAACATCCAGAAGCCGTGAGTTCCTTTGCAGAGAACTTACGCGCTGTGTCCAGGCGTTACCGACCCCGGACACCTCAAATTCCCAGAACTTCGCGCAGCCTGCCATGAACATGGACATCCGGCCCGCCCGCATCAGCGATCTCGACGCGTTGGTGCGCCTCGACACCGTGACCGCGCACGATGCGCGCCGCGCGGCGCAGATCAAAGGCTGGATCGAAGATCGCTTCTGCCACGTGATCGAGATGGATGGCGACATCGCCGCCTACGGCGTGCTGCACCACCACTTCTTCGACTGCGGCTTCATCGAGATGCTCATGGTCGGCGAAAGGTTTCGCCGCAGGCGGCTCAGCCTGCGACTCATCGATCACTTCCAGTCGATCTGCGAACGCCCCAAGCTCTTCACCTCCACGAACCGCTCCAACACGGCGATGCACGCGCTGCTGAAAGAAGCCGGGTTCAGGGAGAGCGGCCACATCGAGAACCTCGATGCGGACGACCTCGAGCAGGTGTTCTTCTGGCCGTGCGCGCGCTCGCGTTAACGGAACTGCCTTGAAGGCTTCTCCGCAGGACAAGCGCAAGAGCCTCTCGTCCTGCAGCAGCGTCAGATCACCGCCGCGTCCGCGGCCTCCTTGCCCGATGCGGGCTTGAGGTACGCGGTCACACATGCCTGAAGTCGATCGGCGAAGTCGAACAAGTCATCGACGCCTTCAAGCGAGACCTTCTCCTCGTTCTTGCTTTCGTCAAAGAGTCCAACAACCAGCTTGCTTTCGTTGTTAAACCGAAGGCGGCAGATTGGTTTGCGGTTGTTGTCGTCAAAGAGAATTGCGCAATAACTTGCTGCATCCCGGATGTTCACGCGATTCGGCTTCACCACGGGACGCAAGATTGCACGGATGATTTGAAAAGCCTCGAGCTCAACCGGTGACGGTACAAAAGACTCATCCTCCGCCTGAGGAGAGTCCACCAATGCAGCTTCAGGAACCAGCACAGGCTCCGGGGTCATCGCCCCCTTGAGCCGCTCGTTGATCTTGTCGCCCACAAGTTGCTGGAAGGCCTGCCTTGTGATCAGCGTGAATTGATCCTTGACCGCACTTTTGAAGTGCTTTCCAGCCAGAAATTCGGCCGACACCAGGCGCACGAACTCCTCAGGAGGGTTGACCATCCAATCGGTCAGGGTGTTTTGAATCGCCCGCGTGTACTTCAAGTGGTTGGCTGTCGTCAGGATGTTCTCGAGGTCGAAGGCCGACTTCGCAAACTTCTTCAACTCTTCCACGTCTTGGTCGCGGAAATCCAGCATGTTGAATTCGAAAAATGGCTTCTCATCCATCTTGTTGGGCTTCTCCAGGTCCGTGAAGAACCGATAGACAAGGCCATTGGTCAGTACGCCGAAACGGGCTTCGGTCACGTGGAAGTACCGAAACAGCTGACTCGCATGATTGATGTGAAGGTCACCGCCGCTCTTCTTGCATTCGAACAACATGATCGGCTTGCCATCTTTCAGGATCGCATAGTCGACCTTTTCGCCCTTTTTCGTACCCACGTCAGCAATGAGCTCAGGGGTCACTTCCAAGGGATCAAACACGTTGTATCCAAGGAGCTGAATGAATGGCATGACCATCGCATTCTTGGTTGCCTCCTCGGTTTGCAAGATATCTTTCGCGGCGGTTACTCGCGATGCAAGGGCCCTGATCTGATCGATGAAATCCAATTCCGTCTCCTCGTTGTAGTAGATGCCGATATTCGGTTACCGATTCTGAGCATCGAATCTCCTCCCGGCAAGGTTCAGATACAACAAATACAGCACAGATATTGACGAACAACAAAAGAACCAGACGCCGCCCCGCTGGACAGTCAGCCCCGGTCATGCTTCGATTTCTTGCCTCAACGAGAAATAGCTTCTAACGAAAAGCCGTTCTTCGATCTCTGGGCGTGCCTTCGAGGGGTCGCACAAAGTGAATATCGCCTCGATCAAGGCGAGCGGCAGCACGCACGAAGATCGTCAAGGCCAACGCTTGGGGTTTGCCTGGCGATCGAATACCTCAAAGACTCAGTCGCGTGATCGCACCGCGCGCTGCAGCCGCGCCGCTGGCCATCGCCGCCGTGAGCAGGTAGCCGCCGGTCGGCGCTTCCCAGTCAAGCATCTCCCCCGCCGCGAACACGCTAGGAAGTGCCGTCGCCATCAGGGCCGGATCGAGCGCGTCGAAGCGCACGCCGCCCGCCGTGCTGATCGCCTCGTCGACCGGCCGCGTCGCGACCAGCTTCAGCGGCACCGCCTTGATGGTGGTCGCCAGCTGCGCCGGGTCCTGCATCGCTTCCTTGCTCATCGCCTCGTGCAGCACGCCCGCCTTGATGCCTTCGATGCCCAGCCGACTCTTGAGGTGGCTGCTCAGCGAGCGAGCGCCGCGCGGATGCTTCACCGCGGCGAGCACCTGTTCGGCGCTGCGGTCGGGCAGCAGGTCGAGCAGCAGCGTCGCACTGCCGTGAGCGGCGATCTCGTCACGCAGCAGCGCCGACGCCGCATAGACCAGGCTGCCTTCGATGCCGGTGGCCGTGGCGACGAACTCTCCCTTGCGCGCGAAGTGTCGCCCCTGACTGTCGGTGAAGGCGATCGCGACCGACTTGAAGGGCTGCCCCGCGAAGCGGCTTGAAAAATGCTCGCTCCAGCCTGCGCCGTCGAAGCCGCAATTGGCCGGCAGCAGCGGCGCCACCGCCACGCCCTGCGCTTGCAGCCACGGTGCCCACGCCCCGTCGGAGCCCAGGCGCGCCCAGCTCGCGCCGCCCAGGGCCAGCACCACGGCGTCGGCCTTGGCGGTGACCTCGCCCGCCGGCGTCGCGAAGCGCAGCGCGTTCGCATCGAAGGCCCCCTCGCCCACCCAGCGATGCCGCATGTGGAACTGCACGCCCGCGGCGCGCAAACGATGCAGCCAGGCGCGCAGCAAGGGCGCGGCCTTCATGTCGGTCGGGAACACGCGGCCCGAGGTGCCGACGAAGGTCTCGATGCCCAGCCCGGCCGCCCACTCGCGCGCCTGCTGCGGACCGAATTTGGCGAGCAGCGGCTCGAGCTGCGCGCGGCGCTCGCCGAAGCGGGTCACGAACACGTCGAAGGGCTCGGAGTGCGTGAGGTTGAGGCCGCCGCGGCCGGCCAGCAAGAACTTGCGGCCCACCGAGGGCATCGCGTCGTACACGTGCACCTGCGCGCCGGACGCGCTCAGCACTTCGGCCGCCATCAGGCCGGCAGGTCCGCCGCCGATGACGGCGACGGTAGAAGAAACAGTCATTCGAGATTCACCAGTTCGCCCTGCCCGGTCAGGAACGCGGCGCGCACCGTGGCACCGGGGTAGGCATGTTGCACGGCAGCGCGGTAGCGCTGCATCTGTGCGATCAGGGCCGCGTCCCGTTCGGGGCGCGCGGCCGATTTGTAGTCGAGGATCCACCATGCGCCGGTGGCGCGCTCGCGCACCAGCCGGTCGATGCGCAAGGTATCGCCCTCGTGGACCAGCGTGACTTCATTGCCATGCCAGTCGATGCTGCGATCGTCCCACACCCAGGCCCCGGCGCCCGCGCGGATGCGCTGGGCCAGCGCCGCGGCGCCGCGTGCCTGCTGCGGATCGAGCATGAATTCGCGCGCGGCCGCCCGCACATGGGCCGGCGGCAGCGCCTCGCCGGGCACCGCCCATTCGAGCAGCCGGTGCATGGCCTGGCCGAACGCGGCGGCGCGCGCGTCGACCGTGGCGTCTTGTGCTTTTTTCTTTTCGGGCGGCACACCGGCTGCAGCCACGAGCGGCGCGGGCAGGCGCTTCATCGCGAAGGTGCCCACCCCGGTCTCGCCGGCGGCGGAGGCTTCGACCAGCGGCTCGTCGGCCTCGGTCGGCTCGCACAGCGGCTCCAGCCGCGCCCACCAGCTGCCCTCGTTGGCGCGCGACGGTTTCACCGACGACAGCACCAGCCGCTCGCGGGCCCGCGTGGTCGCTACGTAGAGGCCGTTGAGTTCTTCGCGATGGCGCGCGTGCTGCTCTTCTTCGAGCAGTGCGGCGGCGCAGGCCGGCGGCGTTTTCTCGCTGGCCAGGAACACGAAGCGCGTCGGCGCGCTGTCGCTGCCCTTCCATTCGACCAGCACGCCCATGGTCTGGGCGCGCGGCGGCGGCGCGTCGCAGTCGAGCATCAGCACGGTGTCGGCTTCGAGGCCCTTGGCGCCGTGCACGGTCAGCAGCTGCACCGCTTCGGGCGCGGCCACGGTGGGTGCGCGCACGCCGCCCGCGCGCAGGGCCCGCACCAGGGCATAAGGCGTCGCGAAGCGCGCACCGTCGATGTCGAGCGAGGCGGCAACCAGCCCGCGCAGGTTGGCCAGCGCGCTCTGGCGCAAGGCCGCCGGCACGGCGGCGCCGAACTTCGCGAGCACGTCGCCGTCGTGAAAGATCGCATCCAGCGCGTCGTGCGGCGGCATCGCCATCAGCCAGCGCTGCCAACGGCGCAGCTGCACGCCCGCCTCGGTCAGCACGGTCGGCAGGCCTTCGCCCTTCTGGATCAGCGAGAACCAGCTGGCCACCGGTGTCTCGCGCTGGCAGCGTGCCAACTGCACCAGCGTGTCGTCGTCGATGCCGAACAACGGCGACTTGAGCGCGCGCGCCAGCGACAGGTCGTGCGCGGGCGACACCAGCGCGTCGAGCAACGCGACCACGTCCTGCACTTCGGGTGCGTCGTTCAGGTCGTTCTTCTCGGGCTGCTGCACGGGGATGTGGCGGCGGCGCAGTGCGTCCTGCATGGCCGACAAGCGGCTGCGGCGGCGCGCCAGCACCATGATCTGGCGCGGCGGCGTGCCGTCGGCGATGCGTTGTGCGACCCAGCGCGCGGCCTGCTCGCATTCCTTCTGCAGCAGCTGTTCTTCGGGCAGCACGCGCGGCGTGACGAGGCTGTCGCGCCAGTGCAGCATGCCGTCGTCGGCCGGCGCGGCGGCCACGGCGGTGTCGAGCGCGTCGCGGTCGATGGCGGGCAGCTTCAGCAGCTCGCCGTCGTCGCCGCGCTCGGTGGTGTGGGCGCGGTAGCCGTCGAACTCGCCGGCCGCCTGCGCGGCCAGCATCGCGCTGTTGACGAGGCCCACCACGGCACGCGCGTTGCGGTGCGTGTGGTCGCAGTTGAGCAGCTCGCCGCCCAGCCCTTCGCGCACGAACTTCTTGGCAGCGATGAACACCTGCGGCTCGGCGCGGCGGAAGCGGTAGATGCTCTGCTTGGGGTCGCCCACGATGAACACGCGCGGCGCACTGCCGCCCGCGCCGGTGTAGGCGCTGAGCCAGCCGTAGAGCGCCTGCCACTGCAGCGGGTTGGTGTCCTGGAACTCGTCGATCAGCAGGTGCGCGACGCGCGCGTCGAGCCGCTCCTGCACCCAGCCCGACAGCGCCGACTGGCCCAAGAGCAGCTGCGCCGCCTGTTCGACGTCGTTCATGTCGACCCAGCCGTGGGCGCGCTTGACCTCGTCGAAGGCGGTGATCAGCAGGCGCGTGAGCCGCGTCATGCGCTGCTGGTAGAGCCAGGCCGCGTGCTGAGCCTGCGCGGCGCACAGCAGCTGCAGCTCGGTCTCGGCTTCTTGGGCGGCGGGGAATTTCTGCAGGTTCCTGGTGAGCCGGTCTTCGCTTGCGACGAAGAAGGTCTTGCGCAGCACGGCGAGCGCGTCGGCCAGCGCCTCGGGTGCGGGCTCGCCGGTGCCGAACACGTCGATGATGGCTTCGGCCGCCTTCTGCGGTGTCTTGTTGGCCTCGCGGCCGAGGGCGGCGGCGCGGTCGAGCCAGCGGCGGCGCACGGCCTCGCCGCGCAGCGCGTCGGTCGGCAGCTCCAGCCCCTGCAGGGCCGGGTACAGCACGTCGAACGGCGTCACGGCATCCTGGGGATCGGACAGCGAGAACTCGACCCGCTTCGACAGCGCCTCGCCCAGCGCCTTCGCGGTCTGCGAGCGGCCGTGGGTGGCGACGACGGCGTAGTAGTCGGCCAGCGCGCGCGCATCGCCGGTCACGGCTTCGAAGAACGGACGCCATGTGTGGTTGCGCGCCTCGGCATCGTCTTCGAGCAGCTCGTAGTTCGCGGGCAGCCCCAGTTCGCGCAGCACGGCGAGCGGCGCATTGCGCAGCAGGCCCGCGAACCACGCGTGGAAGGTGCGGAACTGCACCGGACGCCCGCCTTCGAGCAGGCGCCGGTAGAGTCCCTGCAGCCGCGGCACGGCCGCCTGCGCGGCCTCCGGAGTCATGCCGCGCATCACGAGTTCACGTTGCGACGCGGCCGGATCGAGCTCGGCGAACAGCGCGAGCCACTGATCGAGCCGCTCGCGCATTTCGCCGGCGGCCTTCTTGGTGAAGGTGATGGCCAGGATCTCGTGCGGCTCGCAGGCTGAATCGCCTTCTTCGAGCAGCGCGCGCACGATGCGCGACACCAGCATCCAGGTCTTGCCGGCGCCCGCGCAGGCTTCGACCGCGACCGAGCGCCGCGGATCGCAGGCGACGGTGTAGAAGGCCTCGCGCGCGACGTGCCGGCCGTTGTGTTCGTAGGCAGCACCGTTCATGGCGTGACCTCCCAGAAATCCTTGCGGCACAGGCCGCGTGCGGCGCAGAAATCGCAGACGCTGCCCTCGCCCAGCGGCGGCAGCGGCGCGCCCTGCGCGATGCGCGCGAAGTCGTCGATGATGCCGGCCACCAGCGCATCGCGCGCCTCGACCACGGCGGGCTGCTCGACGGTCTGCGTGCCGGACGACTTCTCGCCCACGTTGACGTAGGCCGCACGCAAGGTGTCGTCGGCCACCAGCGCGGCATAGAAGGCGAGCTGCGTGTCCTCGGTCGGATCTTTCACGCGCTCCTTGGTAACGGAGGCGGTCTCGGTCTTGTAGTCGATCACGAAGGGCTGGCCGTCGGCCGTGCGGTCGACGCGGTCGAGCCGGCCGACCAGCCGCAGGGTGCCCAGGGGCTGCTCTTTCCAAGGCTCGGCCTCGACAAAGACCGCCCCGTCGGCTTCATGTTTCGCGAGCCAGTCGAGATACCCGTCACGCACCGCCGGCCACGCTGCGGCGAACGGCAGGAACTCGGCGTCGGAGTAGCCGAGCGTCTGCGTCACATCGCGCGCGGTGTCGGCCAGCAGTGTGGCGCGCGCCTGCGCATCACTGATCGGTGCGTCGCGCAGGGTCTCGTGGAACTGGCCGAGCACCGCGTGCAGCCAGTTGCCGAAGTCGCGCTTGTCGACCTCGGCATCGAGCTCGTCGGCGGTGCGCAGGCCCAGCTGGCGCAGCGCGAAGAAGCGATAGGGGCAACGCCGCAGGTCTTCGTAGACGCTGGTCGACACATTCGTGAGCGGCAGCAGCGCGCCTGAAGGCGTGGGCCGCAGGGTCGGCGTGACGGCGACGTCGCGCGGCGTGCGCGGATCGACGCCCGGCTGCAGCGCGTGGGCGAGCTGCAGGGCCTGCACCAGCGGGCTCGGCCGCACCGGTTCGCCGCTGGCGTCGGAATGGCGCCAGACCAGGTCGCAGTTCGGGTTGCGCGTGGCCATGGCCCAGGCCGCGCGCTGCGCGGTCTCCAGCACCTCGCGGGAGGCCAGTCCCAGGTCGAGGCGCTGCGCCGCGTTCCAGTTGCCCGGCGGTTCGGGCGACGCGGGCATGCGGCGGTCGTCGCAACCGGGAATGACGACGGCGCCGAAGACGCGGCCCAGCAGCTGGTACATCGGCAACACGGAGACCTTGGGCGCCTCGTCGCCGGCGGGCGGCACGAAGCTGGCGTCTTCGAGCACGTCGCGCGCCCAGGCCGTGAACTCGGCCAGGCTATGCCGCCCGCCGGGGAACTCGTCTTCTTCGCCATGCGCGTCGGCATCGAGCCAGAGGGCGGCGATCACCTTGGCGCCCGCGAAGTCGGCGGTGAGCGCGTCCCACTGCTCGCCGGCCGTCAACAGTTCGCGCAGCGCGCGGTGCCACTCGGCCAGGGAGCGCGCGCGCGCCATCGGGGCGCGGCGGGTTTCGATGGTGGCTGTGAAGGCGCGCAGGCCTTCGTCCTGCGGTTTTTCGCTGCGCGCGATCAATGCGCACCAGGCCTGCCAGTCGCGCACGCCTTCGCGTCGCAGGCGCATTTCGAGCGACTGCACGGCGAACACATCGACCTCGGCGCCGCTCTTGAGCCATTCGAGGACCTGGTCGGTGGCGGCGTCGTGCGCGCAGGCGCGCAAGGCACTCATCAGCGTGGCAGCAGCGCGCGTGGTGGACAGCTTCCAGCCGGTTTCGTCGTGCGTGACGATGCCCTGGGTGCTCAGCTGCGCACTGATGCGGCGGGTGAGCGCGCGGTCGGTGGCGACGAGCGCGACCGGCGCGCGACCCTCGGCCAGGTGCTGCAGCACGCAGGCGGCGGCCAGTTGGGCCTCGTCCTCGGGATCGAGCGCCACGTGCGCGTGGGCCGCAGACAGGGGTGCATCGGCGGGCACGAGCGGAATGCGGATCGCGCGGTCGCCCCACAGCACGCACAGGGCCTGCGTGAGCGGATCGGTCTGGAAGCCTTCGAGCACGATCAGCGCATCGACCTGCGTACGCGCCGCGTCGCGCAGCAGCACGTCGGTCGCGTAGCCCGAGTTCGCGGCCCAGGCCACGGCGACGCGGATCAGCGCGCTCTCGATGCGGAACCACTCCGACTCGCTGCCGGCATCGGCCACCTTGGCTGCGCCCTGTGCCCAGTCGCTGCCGCGCACGTCAGGCGCCACGGCGGATGCCAGCGGCGCCAGCTGGTAGGCCAGCTCGACCACGCGCCCCGCGAGCGCGAAGCGTTCGGCCTGGAAGCCCGACTGCGCGAGCAGGCCCTGGGCCGTGACCAGGTCGCGCGCCATGTCGAAGGCGATGTCGTAGCCGGACGGCAGGAAGCCACCCGCGCTGCGCGCCCAGTTGTGCGTGGTCTCGAAGCGCGGCACGAAGCCCGGGCTGCCGCAGCGCGCCCACATGCCGCGCGCGACCGCCATCAGTTGCGCATACGGCACCAGCACCACGGTGCGCGCCGCATGCAGCTGGCGCTCGTCGAGCGCGCGCACGATCCGCGCGACGACGCCGTCGGCGGGATCGCACCACAGGGCCTGGACGGGGTGGCCTTCGTTCATGTTCTATCGAGGGGGTTGAGGGGGTCGGCGGCAGGGCCGCAAAGGGCTTTGGCTATCGCCGCCATAGCCGGGCCGCATGGCACGTCGCCCCTTGGTTTCTGTCACAATGACCCGCACTTTAGCTGCACCGAAACTCTCTCTGCGCACAAGGACACATCACATGGCCAGCGAACTGATCAAACACATCTCCGATTCTTCCTTCGAGGCCGACGTGCTCAAGTCCAGCCAGCCGGTTCTGGTCGACTACTGGGCCGAATGGTGCGGTCCCTGCAAGATGATCGCCCCCATCCTGGACGAAGTCTCGGCCACCTACGAAGGCAAGCTGCAGATCGCCAAGCTCAACGTCGACGAGAACCGCGACATCCCCGCCAAGTTCGGCATCCGCGGCATCCCTACGCTGATGCTGTTCAAGGACGGCCAGCTGGCCGCCACCAAGGTCGGCGCCATGAGCAAGGCGCAACTCACGGCCTTCATCGACCAGCAACTCGCCTGATGCATTTCTTCCGGCCAGCGCGCAATGCGTTGGCCGGGGCGATTTTCCTGTCATAATCGCCCTCAGTTCACCGGGCCTTTCATCAGGCAACCGGTTCGAGTTCCCCGGTTCGTGAGGCAGTTCTTGCCCCACATCAAACCTCCCCCCGTTCCCGATTCGATTACCCCTCCAGGGGTCGTTCCATGCACTTAAACGAACTCAAGGCACTCCACGTGTCTGAAGTCTTCAAGCAGGCTGAGGCGCTTGAGATCGAAAACATCGGCCGTATGCGCAAGCAAGAGCTGATGTTCGCGATCATCAAGAAGCGCGCCAAGGCCGGCGAACAGGTCTTCGCCGACGGTGTGCTCGAAATCCTGCCCGACGGCTTCGGCTTCCTGCGCAGCCCGGACACCAGCTTCACGGCCAGCACCGACGACATCTACATCTCGCCCAGCCAGGTGCGGCGCTTCAACCTGCACACCGGCGACATGATCGAAGGCGAAGTGCGCACGCCCAAGGACGGCGAGCGCTACTTCGCACTGACCAAGCTGGACAAGGTCAACGACGGCGCACCCGAAGCCAACAAGCACAAGGTGATGTTCGAGAACCTGACGCCGCTGTTCCCCAAGGAACAGATGAAGCTGGAACGCGAAGGCGTCAAGGGCGAAGAGAACCTCACCGGCCGCATCATCGACATCATCGCCCCCATCGGCAAAGGCCAGCGCGCCCTGCTCGTGGCACCGCCCAAGAGCGGCAAGACGGTGATGATGCAGCACATCGCTCACGCGATCAGCGCCAACTACCCCGACGTGCACATGATGGTGCTGCTCGTGGATGAGCGCCCTGAAGAAGTGACCGAAATGCAGCGCACGGTGAAAGGAGAAGTCATTGCCTCGACCTTCGACGAGCCCGCAGCGCGCCACGTGCACGTCGCCGAAATGGTGATCGAGCGCGCCAAGCGCCTGGTCGAACTCAAGAAGGACGTGGTGATCCTGCTGGACTCGATCACCCGTCTGGCCCGCGCCTACAACAACGTCGTGCCCTCGTCGGGCAAGGTGCTGACCGGCGGTGTCGACTCCAACGCACTGCAACGCCCCAAGCGCTTCCTGGGCGCCGCGCGCAACGTGGAAGAAGGCGGCTCGCTGACCATCATCGGCACCGCGCTGATCGACACCGGCAGCCGCATGGACGAAGTGATCTTCGAAGAGTTCAAGGGCACCGGCAACTCCGAAATCCACCTGGACCGCCGCCTGTACGAAAAGCGCGTGTTCCCGTCGATCCAGCTCAACCGCAGCGGCACGCGCCGCGAAGAACTGCTGCTGGCCCCCGAGATCCTGCAGAAGACCCGCATCCTGCGTCAGCTCATGTACAACATGGACGAGATCGAGTCGATGGAGCTGATGCTCAAGAACATGAAGGCGACCAAGACCAATGTCGAGTTCTTCGACATGATGCGTCGCGGCGGCTGAGCTTCAGGCTCTCCCGCAAAAGCGCGTTGGCCCTCACGGGTCAACGCGCTTTTTTCATGGGCGCTCGATGCGGATGGCTCGGCCTTCGGCGGCGCTCTGACGGCCGATGTCGAGCAGTTCCATCAACGCGACGGCCTGCTCAGGCGGCACGGGATTCGGCCCCTTGCCCAGGATCGCATCGCGGATCGCCGCGTAGTAGTCGGCATAGTTACCGGCCTGCGTCGGCACCGCGTGAAAATGCGGCGCGCCGTCGCCACCGATCAGCGTGAGTTCGCCATCGATCGGATCGGCACCCCACCCTTCGGCCGGCGGTCGCTGACCAGCGCGCAGCGCGTCTTCCTGCGGGTCGACGCCGTGCTTGACGTAGCTGCCGCGCGTGCCGTGCACGATGTAGCGCGGCGCCGCATGGGCCGCTAGCGTCGTGGCGTGCAGCACCACGCGCAGGGGCGCATGGGGGCCGCCTTCGTAGCGCAGCACGGCATGGAAATAGTCTTCGACCAGCGCGCCATCGCGCAAAACGGCCGTGTCGAGCTGCAGCGCGTCAGGCCGACCAAAAAGCTGCACGGCCTGATCGACCAGATGCGCGCCCAGGTCCACCCACAGGCCCGAACCCGGCACCGGCTGCTCTCGCCAGCGCTCACGAACCTGGGGCCTGAAGCGATCGAAATGCGATTCCAGGTACACCGGACGCCCCAGGTCGCCAGATGCCAGGACCTGCTGGAGCGTCAGGAAGTCGGCGTCGAAACGCCGGTTCTGGTAGACCGAGAGCACGCGATTGTTGCGCCTTGACAACAATTCGAGCTCCCGCGCTTCGGCCACATCGAGCGTGAAGGGCTTGTCGACCACCACGTGCTTGCCGGCCTCCAGGGCCGCCTTGGCGACCGGATGGTGCTGGGCATTGGGCGTCGCCACCACCACGAGGTCGATGTCCGCCCGGGCGACCAGCGCCGCCACGTCGGGCACCACGGCCACGCCGGGCCAGTCGGCATGCACCTTGTGCGGCTGCGAGCTCGCCACGGCCGCCAGTTCGAGCCCCGGAACGGCCGAAAGCACTGGGGCATGGAAGGTCTGGCCGGCAAAACCGTAGCCGACGAGGCCGGCGCGAAGGGGTGTGGAAGTCATGGGAGGGCCCGGTTTGCTCGCGATGGGGGCAGTATGCGATAATCATGGGCTCCGCGAAAAGTGCGGCTGGGCACGTCGCCCGGCTTCCTTGGCCTTCACGTCAAAGGCCTCAGGGCGGCGCGCCAGATTGCTGGCACGCTGGTGGCTCTCGCATCGACCGCGCATTGATTCCAACAGCGCAAAAGGAAACACCATGGCAAAAGAAGGCATCCACCCGAATTACCGCGAAGTTCTGTTCGTCGACATGTCGAACGGCTTCAAGTTCGTGACCCGTTCGTGCGCGAACACCAAGGAAATGGGCAAGACCGACGACGGCCGCGAGCTGCCCCTGTTCAAGCTCGACACCACGAGCGAATCGCACCCCTTCTACACCGGCACGCAAAAGTCGGTGGACAACATGGGCGGTCGCGTCGAGAAGTTCCGCAACCGCTTCGGCAAGACCGCTGCCAAGTAATCAGGCACGCGCTCTGGCGTCGAGGGCAGCCCGGTTTACCGCGCTGCCCTTTTTCTTTCCAATCACCCCTTCGCCTCTTCCGCCTCGCCCTTGAACCAGCCGACCCCCGCGATCGTTGCCCAGAATGCCGTACGCCGGCTGCCGCGCGTCGCGTTGCTGCTGTTGTGTGCGGCCTACCTGCTGCCGGGCCTGCTCGGCCGGGGCCCCTGGAAGAGCGCCGACATCACGGCCTTCGGCTACATGGCCGAGCTGGCCCGCAGCACCGAGGGCATCGCCCGCTGGTTCGATCCGCTGCTGCTGGGCATGCGCCCCGAGACCCCCGCGCTGATCCCCTACTGGATCGGCGCCTGGGCGATCCAGCTGGCCCCGTCGTGGGTCAACCCCGACCTGGCCGTGCGCTTCGTGTTCGCGCTGATGCTGTGGGGCACCTTCACCGCGACCTGGTACGCCGTCTACTACCTGGCCCGCACGCCGCGCGCCCAGCCCGTGGCCTTTGCCTTCGGCGGCGAGGCGCGTCCCACCGACTACGCCCGCGCCATCGCCGACGGCGGCCTGCTGGCGCTGATCGCCTCGCTGGGCCTGGCGCAGCTGGGGCATGAGACCACGCCCGCGCTGGCGCAGCTGTACTTCGCCTCGCACCTGTTCTACGGCGTGGCCGCACTGCCCTACCGCCGCGTCGGCCCGGTGATCGCGCTCGTGGTCGGTACGCTCGGCGTGACGCTGAGCGGTGGCCCGACGGTCGGCCTCGCACTGGCGATCGGCAGTGCGGTGTACATGGTCTACGAACGCCGCCAGCGCGCCGCCCGACAAGCAGAAGGTCGCAGCGACGACGAAAGCCCCGGCTTCACCCTGCCCGCCCTGCTGACGATGATCGGCATCACCGTGCTGGCCGCCGCGCTGGTCTTCGGCCTGGGCCTGGCGCAATGGAAGATCACGCTAGGCCATTCGCTGCTGTCCGACGTGCGCAGCCAGGCCAAGCTGCTGCTGTGGTTCACCTGGCCGGTCTGGCCGCTCGCGCTCTGGACGCTCTGGCGCTGGCGCCGCCAGTGGCTCGAGCGCCACGTCGCGCTGCCGCTGTGGTTCGCGCTGGTGCCGCTGGCCGCCACCTGGACCACCGACTTCTCCGACCGCTCCCTGCTGCTGGCCCTGCCCGCCTTCGCCACGCTGGCGGCCTTTGCGCTGCCGACGTTCCGGCGCAGTGCAGCGGCACTGATCGACTGGTTCAACGTGCTGTTCTTCAGCGGCCTGGCCGTGCTGGGCTGGATGTACTGGATCGCCATGCTGACCGGCGCGCCGCGCAAGCCGGCCGCCAGCGTCGCACGGCTGGTGCCGGGCTTCGAGGCCGCGTTCTCGCCGGTCGCCTTCGTGCTCGCCCTGGCCGCCACGCTGGCCTGGTGCTGGCTGGTGCGCTGGCGCACCGGGCGCCATCGCGCGGCGCTGTGGAAGACGCTGGTGCTGCCGGCCGGCGGCACCGCCCTGTGCTGGATGCTGCTGATGACGCTCTGGCTGCCGCCCATCGACTACGCGCGCAGCTACGTCCCGCAGGTGCGCGCCGTGACGGAGCGCATCGGCCATCCGCGCTGCGTCGCCGAGCTGGCACTGAGCCGCCCGCACATCGCGGCGCTGCGCCACCACGGCAACCTCAACCTGCAGCCGCTGCTGCTGGGCAACGACTGCCCGTGGCTGCTCGTGAGCCCCGACACCATCGAGCGCCTGCACACCATCATCCCGATGGACCAATGGCGCTTCAGCGGCACCCTGCGCCGCCCCAGCAGCCCCGCGGACGACCTGCTGCTCTACGAAAAGATCGTGCGCTGACCCGTGAGCAGCAGCACCGACCGCACACAGAAGAACACCACCAGCGAACGGGGACTCATCGCGCGGCACGCCGGCACGGTGCTGATCGGCCAGCTGGCCGTGATGGCCTTCGGCGTGGCCGACACCATCATCGCGGGCCGCTATTCCGAAGGCGCGCTGGCTGCGCTCTCGGTGGGCGCCGCGATCTTCGTCAGCGTGTATGTCTCGCTGATGGGCGTGCTGCAGGCGCTGCTGCCGGTGTGGGCCGAACTGCACGGCGCCAACCGGGGCAGCGAGATCGGCCGCTCGGTGCGCCAGTCGCTCTACCTCGCGGCCATCGCCGTCGTGGTCGGCATGACCGTGCTGCTGCTGCCCGGCGCGGCGCTGCGCTGGACCCAGGTGCCCGCCGACATGCGCGGCGAGGTCGAAGCCTACCTCGCGGTGCTGGCCTTCGCGCTGGCGCCCGCCCTGCTCTTTCGCCTCTTCAGCACGCTGAACCAGAGCCTGGGCAAGCCCAAGCTCGTGACCTGGCTGCAGCTGGCCTCGCTGCTCGTGAAACTGCCGCTGTCGGTCTGGTTCACTTTCGGTGGCGCTGGCCTGCCGGCGATGGGGCTGGTGGGTTGCGCCTGGGCCACGCTGTGCGTCAACTGGGCCATGCTGGGCTGCGCGGTCTGGCTGCTGCGCCACGGCGCGTTCTACCGCGGCTACCAGCTGTGGGAGCGCATCGAGGCGCCCGACTGGCGCCAGATCCGTCTCTTCGCGCGGCTGGGCGTGCCCGGCGGCCTCGCGGTGCTGGTGGAAGTGACATCGTTCACGCTGATGGCGCTCTTCATCGCGCGCCTGGGCACCGCCGCGGCGGCCGCGCACCAGATCGCGTCGAACCTGCTGGCCGTGGCCTACATGACGCCGCTGTCGCTCGCCATCGCGACCAGTGCGCGCGTGAGCTTCTGGCTCGGCGCCGGCGACGCCGCCCGGGCGCGCCATGCCTGCCGGCTGGGCTTCGAACTCACGGCCCTGTTTGCCCTGCTCTATGCCGGCGCCATGGCCGCGTTTCGCACGCAACTCGCCAACGTGTATTCCGACAACCCCGCCGTGATCGCGATGGCCTCGGCGCTGCTGGTCACGGTGGCGCTGTATCACATCGCGGATGCGTTCCAGACGCTGTGCGTCTTCGTGCTGCGCTGCTACCGCGTGACGCTGGCGCCGCTGGTCATCTACTGCGCGATGCTCTGGGGCATGGGTCTGGGCGGCAGCTACCTGCTGGCCTACCGCGGCCTGGGGCCGTGGCCGGCCATGCAGTCGCCGCTGGCGTTCTGGCTCATGAGCGCCGCGGCACTGGCGCTCACCGCGCTGTTGTTCGTGGCGCTGCTGCGCTGGACGATGAAGGCGCGGGCCCGCTGAGGGCCACGCGGCCTGCTTACTTGACCATCACGCGCGCTTCGCGCACGCGCGTCGCCGGGAACAGCAGTGCGAAGCGACTGCCCTTGCCCACCGTGCTTTCGATGCGCAGTTCGGTGCCGTGACGTTGCGCAATGTGCTTCACGATCGCCAACCCGAGCCCGGTGCCACCGGTCTCGCGCGAGCGGCTGCGGTCGATGCGATAGAAGCGCTCGGTGAGGCGCGGAATGTGCTCGGCGGCAATGCCCGGGCCCGTGTCGCGCACGGCATATTCACCGCGCCCGTCGGGCAGCACCCGCCAGGTCACGACCACCTCGCCGCCGCCCGGCGTGTAGCGGATGGCATTGCTCACGAGGTTCGACATCGCACTTTGCAACTCGGTCGGCGCGCCCGACAGCTCGGATTCGGCCTCCGACGTGAACGTGAGCCGGTGCCCCTGCGTCGTGAGCCGGCCCGACAGGCCGCGCCCCTCGTCCTCGCACTGCGCCAGCAGCGCGCGCATGCGCACCCACTGATTGCCCGACGGCGCCGCACTGCCTTCCAGCCGCGACAGCGTCAGCAGGTCGTTCACCAGCGTTTCCATGCGGTGGGACTGCTGCCCCATCAGCGACAGATAGCGCGTGCGCTCGTCGGCATCCAGCGGCAGGTTCTGCAGCGTCTCGACAAAGCCCGCCAGCACCGTGAGCGGCGTGCGGATCTCGTGCGACACGTTGGCCACGAAGTCGCGCCGCATCGCCTCGGCCTGCTCCAGCGCCGTGATGTCGCGCGTGAGCAGCATGCGCCGGTTGCCGGCGTAGGGATGCACCTGCACCGACAGCCGCACCGGGTGGCCGCGATGTTGTGCATGCACGAGGCCGGGCGCGTCGATGACGACATCGCGGCTGTAGTTCCACGACGCGAGGTAGGCCACGAACGCCGGATCGCGCACGAGGTTCGCCAGGTGCTGCAGCAGGTCGCGCTCGGCATCGATGCCGAACTGCCCCGCCGCCGTCTGGTTGCACCACTCGATGCGGCCCTGCTCGTCGAGCAGCACCACGCCGTTGGGCGAGGCCTGGATCGCGGCCAGGAATTCCTGCAGCCGGTCTTCGGCCTGCCGGGTCTGTTGTTCACGCTCGCGCAGCAGCTTGCGGATGCGCTCCGAGAGCTCGCCCCACACGCCCGGACCGCGCGACGGCAGCCCGGCCGCGTCGTTGCGCAGCACGCGCAGCAAGCGTTCGGCGCGCCAGGCATCGAAGCCCAGCCAGAGCACCGCGCCCAGCCAGGCGCCCAGCCAGCCGAACTTCCAGCCGAAAAGGCCGACAGCGCCCGCCGCAATTACGAGGGACGCTATTAAAAACGTAGCGATACGAAAAGGCATGGCGGGCGATTATCCGCGCCCGCCGCCGAGGCTCACGGCGGCGCTCACACCGTGACTTGGGCCGTCAGCCGGTAACCTGCTCCGCGAACGGTTTCCACCATCGGCGCAGCCGCACCCAGCGACTCGCGCAGGCGCTTGACGTGCACGTCGACCGTGCGTTCCTCGATGTAGACGTGATCGCCCCACACCTTGTCGAGCAGCTGTGCGCGGCTGTGCACGCGCTCGGCGTGCTGCATCAGGTAGGCCAGCAGCTTGAACTCCGTCGGGCCGACCTTCAGTGCCCCGCCCTGCCACGTGACGCGGTGGGTGGAGGTGTCGAGGGCCAGTTCGCCGATCTCGACGCGCTCTGTCACCACCTCGGGCGCACGGCGGCGCAGCACGGCGCGGATGCGCGCCAGCATTTCCTGGGTGGAGAACGGCTTGGTGATGTAGTCGTCGGCACCGGCATCGAGGCCGGCGACCTTGTCGGGCTCGTCGCCGCGCGCCGTGAGCATCAGGATCGGGATGGCCTTGGTGCGCGGGTCTTTGCGCCATTGGCGCGCGAGCTGCAGGCCGCTCTGGCCCGGCAGCATCCAGTCGAGCAGGATCAGGTCCGGCAGGAAGGCGTCGATTTCACGCTGGGCAGCGGCACCGTCTTCGGACCAGATCGGCTCGAAGCCGTTGTGGCGCAGGTTGACGGCGATCAGCTCGGCGATCGAGGATTCGTCTTCGACGATCAGGACTCTTGGTTTCTTCATGCGTTATGGGGAGTCTGTGCGGCGACGGTCGTCACTGCAATGCCGACTCGATTTCCTCCATCGAAGTGTGCCGCACATCGGCGCCCTTGACGATGTAGATGATGAACTCGGCGATGTTCTTGGCGTGGTCGCCGATGCGTTCGATGGCCTTGGCCAGGAACAGCAGGTCCAGGCTGGCGGAGATGGTGCGCGGGTCTTCCATCATGTAGGTGACCAGCTTGCGCACGAAGCCGTCGAACTCCTTGTCGATGAGGTCGTCGTCTTTCAGGATCGACAGCGCGGCGGCCGTGTCCAGGCGCGCGAAGGCGTCCAGCGCGGTGCGCAGCAGGTTCGAAGCCAGGTCGGCGGCAATGCGCAGCTCGGTGGTGGGCAGCTGGCGGGCCGATCCGCTTTCGATGATCGACTTGACCATGCGTGCGATCTTGTTGGCCTCGTCGCCCACGCGCTCCAGGTTGGCGGTGGTCTTGCTGATGGCGATCAAGAGGCGCAGGTCGCGCGCCGTGGGCTGACGACGGGCGATGATCGACGACAGCTCGCGGTCGATCTCGATCTCCATCGCGTTGACGCGGTTCTCGGTTTCCATCACGCGGTCGGCGGCTTCGGAGTCGAACTGCAGCAGGGCGTACACGGCCTGGTGGATCTGCGACTCGACCATGCCGCCGAGCTCCATCACGCGCGACGAGACGCCATTGAGTTCGCTGTCGAACTGGCTGGAAAGGTGTTTCTCGGTCATGGTGTTTTCCTTTGACTTCAACTCAACCGAAGCGGCCGGTGATGTAGTCCTCGGTCTCCTTGCGCTGCGGCTTGAAGAACATCTGTTCGGTGGCACCGAACTCGATCAGGTCGCCGAGGTACATGTAGGCGGTGTAGTCGCTGCAGCGGGCAGCTTGCTGCATGTTGTGGGTCACGATGACCACGGTGTACTCGTTTTTCAGCTCGGCGATCAACTCTTCGATCTTCGCGGTCGAAATCGGGTCGAGGGCGGAGCAGGGTTCGTCGAGCAGCAGCACTTCAGGCTTGATCGCGATGCCGCGTGCGATGCACAGGCGCTGCTGCTGGCCGCCGGAGAGGCCCGAGCCGCTTTGCTGCAGCTTGTCGCGCACTTCGGTCCACAGGGCGGCCTTCTTCAGGGCCCACTCGACGCGGTCGTCCATCTCGCTGGCCGAGAGGCTCTCGAACAGCTTCACGCCGAAGGCGATGTTGTCGTAGATCGACATCGGGAACGGCGTGGGCTTCTGGAACACCATGCCGACCTTGGCGCGGATCAGTGCCACGTCCTGCTTGGACGTGAGCAGGTTCTCGCCGTCCAGCGCAATGGTGCCTTCGGCGCGCTGCTCGGGGTACAGCTCGAACATGCGGTTGAAGGTGCGCAGCAGGGTCGACTTGCCGCAGCCCGACGGGCCGATGAAGGCCGTGACCTTGTTCTCGGGGATCTCGAGGTTGATGCCCTTGAGCGCGTGGAACTTGCCGTAGTAGAAGTTCAGGTCCTTGACCGAGATCTTCGAGCGCGACGGTTGTTGTTGTGCGACGGTGTTTGGCATGTTGGCGCCTTCTTGATTTAGTGTTTGTTGCGCGTCAGCACGCGCGCCAGGATGTTGAGGGCAAGCACGGCGACGGTGATCAGGAACACGCCGGCCCAGGCCAGTTGTTGCCAGTTCTCGTACGGGCTCATGGCGAACTTGAAGATCGTGACCGGCAGGCTGGCCATCGGCTGGCTCACGTCGGCGGTCCAGAACTGGTTGTTCAGCGCGGTGAAGAGCAGCGGCGCGGTTTCGCCGGCGATGCGGGCCACAGCCAGCAGCACGCCCGTGACCACACCGGCGCGCGCGGCGCGCAGCGTGATGCTCAGAATGACCTTCCACTTCGGCGTGCCCAGGGCGTAGGCCGCTTCACGCAGGCCCGGCGGCACCAGCTGCAGCATGTTCTCGGTGGTGCGGATCACCACCGGAATCACGATGAGCGCCAGCGACAGTGCGCCGGCCAGGCCCGAGAAGGTCTTGAAGTAGGCCACCACCACGGCATAGACGAACAGGCCGATCACGATCGACGGCGCCGACAGCAGGATGTCGTTGACGAAGCGCGTGATCGAGGCCAGCAGGCCCTTGGGGTTGTACTCGGCCAGGTAGATGCCGGCCATGATGCCGATGGGCGTGCCCACGAAGGTCGCCAGCATCACCATCACGAACGAGCCGAAGATGGCGTTGGCGATGCCGCCCGCCTCGTTCGGCGGCGGCGTCATCTCGGTGAAGGTGGCGAGCGCCAGGCCGCCGATGCCCTGGCGCAGCGTTTCCCACAGGATCCACACGAGCCAGAACACGCCGAACGCCATCGCGGCGAGCGACAGCGTGAGCGCGATCTTGTTGACGCGGTTGCGCGCGGCGAACCTCGCCTGGCGCGTTTCGGCCAAAGTCTTGGCGTTGATCAGGTTTTGCGCAGTACTCACGACTTGGTTCCTTCGCTCTTCTTCATCTGGGCCAGCAGCATCTTCGAGAGCGACAGCACGACGAAGGTGATGAAGAACAGCACGAGGCCGAGGTACATCAGCGCGGCCTGGTGCAGGCCCGCGCCGGCTTCGGCGAATTCATTGGCCAGTGCGGAGGTGATGCTGTTGGCAGCCTCGAACACCGACAGGGAGTTGAGCTGGTTCATGTTGCCGATCACGAAGGTGACGGCCATGGTCTCGCCCAGTGCACGGCCCAGGCCGAGCATGATGCCGCCGATCACGCCGGCCTTGGTGTAAGGCAGCACGACCTTGGAGACGACTTCCCAGGTGGTGGAGCCCAGGCCGTAGGCCGACTCCTTGAGCAGCGCGGGCGTCACTTCGAACACGTCGCGCATCACCGAGGCGATGAACGGAATGATCATGATCGCCAGGATGATGCCGGCCGACAGAATGCCGATGCCCACGGGCGGGCCGGACACCAGGGCGCCGAGGTACGGCACGCCGGCCAGCAGCTTCTGCAGCGGCTGCTGTACCCAGGTCGAAAGAATGGGGCCAAAGACCAGCAGGCCCCACATGCCGTACACGATGGACGGCACGGCAGCCAGCAGTTCAATGGCGGTGCCCAGCGGGCGCTTGAGCCAGTTGGGCGAGAGTTCGGTCAGGAACAGCGCGATGCCGAAGCTCACCGGCACGGCGATCAGCAGCGCGATGAACGAGGTGGCCAGCGTGCCGTAGATCATCACGAGGCCGCCGTACTCGTCCTTCACCGGGTCCCACACGCTGCTCGTGAGGAAGCCGAGGCCGTACTTCGAAATGGCGGGCCAGGCGCCGACGATCAGCGACAGCAGGATGCCGATCAGCATCGCGAGCGTCAGCAGCGCGGCGCCCTTGGCGGCCCAGCCGAAGATGCGGTCGGCCATGGGGCCGGAACGGGGCGCCTTCACGGGCGGCGGAGGAGCGGCAGAGGTGCGCGCGCGCTCGGCCGCAAGGTCGAGGGAGGCGGCAGCAGGGAGGGTGGATGACACGGGTCGCTCCGGCAAAGACGAAAGCGGCGCGTCCTGGAGCGAAGAGTTGCTCATGGGCGCGCCGTCTGGAGGGTGGATGAAGGGTTGCTTCTTCGCTTACTTGAACGCGACCGGCTTGCCCGATGCGTCCTTCACTTCACCCCATGCCTTGGCGATGGTGGCCTTCACGGCGTCGGGCATCGGCACGTAGTCGAGCTCGTCGGCCGTCTTGTCGCCGCCCTTGTAGGCCCAGTCGAAGAACTTCAGCACGGTGGTGGCGCTGGCGGGCTTGTCCTGCACCTTGTGCATCAGGATGAAGGTGGCGCCGGTGATGGGCCACGAATCCTTGCCGGCCTGGTTGGTCAGCACCTGGTAGAAGCTCTTGTTCCAGTCGGCACCGGCGGCGGCGGCCTTGAAGGCGCTGTCGTCAGGCGACACGAACGTGCCCGCTGCGTTCTGCAGTTGGGCGTAGGTCATCTTGTTCTGCTTCACGTAGGCGTACTCGACGTAGCCGATCGAGTTGGGCAGGCGGTTCACGAAAGCAGCGACGCCTTCGTTGCCCTTGCCGCCCGCACCGGTGGGCCAGTTCACGGCCGTGCCTTCGCCGACCTTACTCTTCCACTCGGCGTTGACCTTGCTCAGGTAGTTGGTGAACAGGAAGCTGGTGCCCGAACCGTCGGCGCGGCGAACCGGGGCGATGGCAGCGTCAGGCAGGGCCAGCGAAGCGTTCAGTGCCTTGATGGCGGGGTCGTTCCACTTGGTGATCTTGCCCAGGTAGATGTCGCCCAGCACCTGGCCGTTGAGCTTCAGTTCGCCCGGCTTGATGCCGGGGATGTTGACCACGGGGATCACACCGCCGATGACGGTGGGGAACTGCATCAGGCCCTTGGCTTGCAGTTCGTCGTCCTTCAGGGGAGCGTCCGAAGCGCCGAAATCGACCGTCTTGGCTTCGATCTGCTTCAGGCCGGCACCCGAGCCGACCGACTGGTAGTTGATCTTGACGCCGGTGGCCTTGTTGAAATCGGAGGCCCACTTGGCGTACAGCGGTGCGGGGAAGCTGGCGCCGGCGCCGGTCACGTCTTGTGCGAAGGCGGAAATGGAGAACAGCGCGGTCACGAGGCCGGCGGTTGCAAATTTGAACGTCGTTTTCATAAAGCTTCCTTGAGAAGTAAGAAGTAGTCCCTTTGGGGGCTCGAACGGACTCTAAAAAGCTTTTGTGACATCGATGTGACACCCCTTCTGTCGAGGGAAAATGCCGCTGCGCCACCCATGCCGTGTGTGACGCTGTCACACAACCGTCATTCGTCCCGCCTAACCTCCAGCCCTCGCCGTGACGCGATCCAGGGAGGCGGCGCCTGCTGTCACGGCGCTACGATCAGAGAACCGCCCTCTTCACTACAACATGCAAAACGGCACCCGCCTCGCAGCGGTCGATCTCGGCTCGAACAGCTTCAGGCTGGAAATCGGCCAGGTCGACCACGGACAGATCCACCGCACCGAGTACCTCAAGGAAACCGTGCGCCAGGGCAACGGCCTGGACAGCGCACGCAACCTCACGACCGAAGCCATGCAGCGCGGCTGGGACGCCCTCGCCCGCTTCGGCGAGCGGCTGGCCGGCTTCAAGCGCTCGCAGGTGCGCGCCGTGGCCACCCAGACCCTGCGCGAAGCGCGCAACCGCGAAGAATTCCTGTTGCGTGCGCGCACCATCCTGGGCTTCGGCATCGACGTGATCCCTGGCCGGGAAGAAGCCCGCCTGATCTACCAGGGCGTGGCACACCACCTGCCGCACACCGACGCGTCCGACCAGGAACGCCGGCTCGTCATCGACATCGGCGGGCGCTCCACTGAAATGATCATCGGCCACGCCCTCGAGGCCGAGCGCATGGAGTCGTACCGCGTGGGCAGCGTCGCCTGGTCCATGAAGCATTTCGGCGAGGGCCAGTTCACCGCCCCCGCCTTCCGCGCTGCCGAAGTGGCGGCCAAGGCCGTGCTGGACGACGCGCTCTCCAGCTACACCCGCGACCAATGGGACGTGGCCTATGGCGCCTCCGGCACCATCGGTGCGGTGGGCGACGTGCTCGCGGCGGCCGGCGGCGAAGCCGGCCTTGTCACGCGCGAGGGCCTCGACTGGCTGCTCGACCGCCTGCTCAAGGCCGGCAGCATCGACAAGCTGCGCATCGACGGCATGCGCGAAGACCGCAAGGCCGTGATCGGCGGCGGCCTGAGCGTGCTGCGCGCGGTGTTCGACCTGCTCGACATCCAGGAAATGAAGGTCGCCCAGGGCGCCCTGCGCCACGGCGTGCTGTACGAATTGCTCGAACGCGACGAGAGCGTGGCCGACATGCGCAGCGCCACGGTGGCGCGGCTCGCCACCCGCTTCGCGGTCGATCCGGCCCAGGCCAAGCGCGTGAGCGACACCGCTGCCGCGCTGTTCGTGCAGCTGGCCCCCGCCGCGCGCGGCGGCAGCACCTCGAGCCGCGCCGGGCGCGCGCTGCGCAAGCTCGGCTGGGCCGCGCAGCTGCACGAGATCGGCGCGCTGGTCTCGCACAGCGACTATCACAAGCACGGCGCCTACATCCTCGACAACACCGACGCCCCGGGCTTTGCAGTGAACGAACTGCACGCCCTCGGCCAGCTGGTGCTGGGCCAGCGCGGCAAGCTGCGCAAGCTCGAAGCCTCGCTGGACGACGAGACCTTCGTGATGCAGCTGCTGGCGCTGCGCCTGGCGGTGATCCTGTGCCACGCGCGCCGCGACCCCGAGCCGCAGGCGCTGAACCTCGCGGCACTCGGTGCCAGGGCCTTCACGATCGCCTGCGCACCCGACTGGGCCGAGATGTACCCGCAGTCGGCGCACCTCCTGCGCGAGGAAGTGCTGGCCTGGCAAAAGACCGGGAACTGGCGCGTGGAACTCAGCGGCGCCTGAGCCGCTTCACTTCGTGTCGATGCCGGCCGTCTGCGTGACTGCCGCAGCGCTGGCCTTGCGCGGCTCGTCTTCCCCGAACAGGCTGACATAGGCCGGCTGCACGATCTGGTCAAGCCCGCGCTTCAACCCTTCGCGAGCGCCTGCGGTGTCCTTGAGCAGGCCGTCGTACAGGAGATAGGTCGGCTCGCTCAGGTCGGCGACCTGCAACGTCTGGCCCACGACGGACTGCTTCTCGTCCCTCAGCAACTGCTCCACCCAGACGTACGGCTTGAAGCTCGATGTCGCATCGGCCGCGCCATAGGACGTCGTGATCCGCAAGATCAATGTGCTGTAGCCGGGCGTCGGCTGGAGTTCCTGCACCTGCATCTGCGCGTGCTCTCCGGTCGCGCGGAAGAAAGGCGTCAGCTTCACCTCGCGGCCACTGTCCCGCAGGCGCGCCGCCAGTCGCTCTGCGAACTGCCTGTTGAGCCCCATGGTCACACCGCTGTTCTTCACTGCGGCCGTGAACTCCTTGCTGCGCTGGTCGGTCCGGGCGGCCATCGTCAGCCGGCTGTTGGTATCGACGGAGATGGCCACCAGCGCAGCGACGGGTCCCAGAAACCCTGCGAAGCCCGTCAGCCCCGACCCGCCGCCATCCGTGACGATCAGTTGGTCTTCCTGGTTGTAGATGAGCTCGATCTTCTCGATCGAACGGGCGACATCGTGGCGGGTCGGCGGCACAGGCGCGGCGGTGTTCGTCGCGCACCCCGACAGCAGGGCTGCGGCAACCAGCAGAAAAATCAGCGCCTTCAACCGCACGTCCGCGTCTGCACGCAGCATGTTCACGAAGCTTCCTGGCAGTGTGTTGAGCGGTTTCATGCGTCTTCCCCAGTGATGTGGTCGACCGGCACCGCTTCTTTCCCGCATCGGCGTCAAAAGCACGCTGCCGTGGAATCACACTGTAGAAATTGCGCCGCGCGCGCGCATGAGTGCTTCGCCCCTTTTTCCGGGAGACAAGCGCCCTGCCGCCTCTGCCCGCGACCGTGACAAAGCGCCTGTCCGCAAGCGTCAGGCAGGGTGTCCGCGGGGAAGGACGGCAGCTAGAGAAGCTCGGGCGCCTGCACCGTCACCACGACGGTCTGCACATCGCCGTCGCGCTCGCGGGTGCGGATCCACCACAGCGAGCCCTTGCGCACCGGGCAGCTGTCCTGCTTCAGGCCGAGCAGCAGCGAGATCGCCTGCCCCAGCGAAGGCTGGTGGCCGATCACCAGCACCACCGACTTGCCGTTGGGCCAGCCCGTGGCGGCCAGCAGCGCGTCGGGGGTGGTGTCGGGCGACAGCTCCGAGCGCACCTTGTACTTGCGACCCAGCGCCAGGGCGGTCTGCTCGCAGCGGCGCGCCGGGCTGCACACGATGCGTGTGCCGTCGGGCAGTTGCCGATCCAGCCAGGAGGCCATGCGCTTGGCCTGTTTTTCGCCGCGCGGCGTGAGCGAGCGCTGCATGTCGTCACATCCTTCGGTCCAGTCCTCGGCTTCGGCGTGACGCCAGAAGATCAAGTCCATGCTCATCGTCTTTCGAACTTCTTCTTCAACTTCAATTGGAGGACGCATCACGGTGGTTTCCTCGTGATGCATAGCGGCCCATCAAGGCGGCCTGGGCGCCATGCGCTTCGATCGCGGGGGACGCGCCCGCCTCGCCGGAGTGCGTGTCGTGGTCGACACGTCGGTAGACACCGTCGCCGCCCAGGTCCCAGGCGTCGCGCCCATCGTGCAGGTAAGCCACCAGGCACTCGTCGATGAGGCGCTGGCGCAGGGTGGGATCGGTCACGGGCCAGGCCAGTTCGATGCGCCGCATCATGTTGCGATTCATCCAGTCGGCGCTCGACAGGTAGAGCGACTCGTCCTCGCCATGGCGGAAATAGAACACCCGCGAATGCTCGAGGAAACGCCCGATCACCGAGCGCACGCGCACGTTGTCGGTGAGCCCCGGCACCTGCGCCGGCAGCGTGCAGGCGCCGCGCACGATGAGATCGATCTTCACGCCCTTCTGCCCCGCGCGAATGAGCGCGCCGATGATGGCCTCGTCGGTCAGCGCATTCATCTTGGCAACGATGCGCGTCGGCTCGCCGCTGGCAGCGGCCTGCCCCAGCGCATCGATGCGCGCGACCAGGTTCTTGTGCAGGTCGAAGGGCGCGAGCCACATGCGGTTGAGCTTGGGCAGGCGGCTCTGGCTGGCCAGGTGGACGAACACGGCTTCCATGTCGGCCGTGAGCGCGGGGTCGGCCGTGAGGTGGCTGATGTCGGTGTACAGCCGCGCCGTGCGCGGGTTGTAGTTGCCCGTGGACAGGTGGCCGTAGCGGCGCAGCTGCTTGCCCTCGCGACGCGTCACCAGCAGCATCTTGGCGTGGGTCTTCAGGCCCACCACGCCGTACACCACCTGCGCGCCGATCGACTCGAGCATCTCGGCCCAGTTGATGTTCGCTTCTTCGTCGAAACGCGCCTTCAGTTCGACCACCACCGTGACCTCTTTGCCGCGGCGCACGGCTTCACGCAGCAGGTCCATCAGCTCCGAGTCGGCGCCGGTGCGGTAGATGGTCTGCTTGATGGCGAGCACCTGCGGGTCGAGCACCGCATCGCGCAGGAAGGCCAGCACGCCGTCGAAGCTCTCGAAGGGCTGGTGGATCAGCACGTCGCCACGCTGCAGCCGGTCGAAGAACGACTGCGCAGGCGACAGCGTGACGGGGAACGACGCCGCATACGGCGGAAAGCGCAGCTGCGGCTCGCCGATCAGGTCGATGAACTGCGTCAGCCGGGCCAGGTTCACCGGGCCGTGCACGCGGTACAGCGCCTGCGGCGGCAGGTTGAACTGCGCCAGCAGGAAGCTCGCGAGCGATTCGGCGCAGCTGGCCGACACCTCGAGCCGCACAGCCTGGCCGTAGTGGCGGTGCTGCAGGCCCTGGCGCAGCGCGGTGCGCAGGTTCTTGACATCTTCCTCGTCGACCGCGAGGTCGGAATGGCGCGTCACGCGGAACTGCGAGAAGTCGCCCACCTCGCGGCCCGGGAACATGCTCGACAGGTGCGCACGCACCACGCTCGACAGCGCCACGAACAGCGTCTTGCCGTCCGACACCTTGGCCGGCATCTTGATGAGGCGCGGCAGCACGCGCGGCAGCTTGACGATCTGGATCGGGTTCTCGCGGCCGAAGGCATCCTTGCCGCCCAGGCGCACGATGAAGTTCAGCGACTTGTTCGCCACCTGCGGGAACGGGTGCGCCGGGTCGAGCCCCACGGGGATCAGCAGCGGGCGCACTTCGCGCTCGAAATACTCGCTGACCCACTTGCGCTGGGCCGGGTTGCGTTCGCCGTGCGACACGATGTGGATGCCGTGCGTGGCAAACGCCGGCATCAGCTCGTCGTTGTACAGCGCGTACTGGCGCGCCACCAGCGCATGGGCGGCCTCGGCCAGCCGCTCGAAGGATTCGACGGTGTAGGTGCCCTTGTTGTCACCGGCGCTGCCGGCGATCAGGTGCGGCGCGGCGCGGACTTCGAAGAACTCGTCGAGGTTCGACGACACGATGCACAGATAGCGCAGCCGCTCGATCAGCGGCACCTCGGGGCGGCGCGCCCAGTCGAGCACGCGTTCGTTGAACGAGAGGATGCTGTGGTCGCGGTCCAGCAACGCGAACGGAGGCGCCTCACCAGCGCGCGACGGGTCAGCGGAGAGGGAAGGCATGGGCACTGATTCTGGAGCAAGCGGCACGGGAGAACACGTCGGCTGAAATATGACAGTGTCAACGTCGTCCGTGACAGTTCCATGACATTCGCGTGACGCACCCTGCCCCGCAGAGAGCGAACCTGACACATTCGGCGACAGCGAAGCAGCGTGCGGCCCGGCGTTGGGCCGGATGGCCGCCGGCTTCATGCGCCGAGAAAGTGCTTGCGGTAGCGCGCCGGCAGGTCGTCGATGCGCATCAGCATCGGCAGGTCGGCGGTATTGAAGTCCGGGTCCCAGGCCGGTGCGCCGAGCACCTTGGCGCCCAGGCGCAGGTAACCCTTGATGAGCGCAGGCGGTTCCACGTCGAGCGCGCTGTCGAGCCGCTCGACCGGCAGCGGCAGGCGCGGCTGCACCTGGTATTGAATCGGCGCGAGGTGGCTGGCCGAGAGCTGGCGCCAGATGCTGGCCGCCGCGTCGCCGCTGGTCACGCCGTTGTGCGACATCGGGATGCTCGCGCAGCCGATCATGGTGTCGAGCTTGTTGCGGTGCATGAAGCCGGCCAGCGCGCCCCACAGCGCGAGGATCACGCCGCCCTGGCGGTGCTCGGCATGCACGCAGCTGCGGCCCAGCTCGACCATGCGCTCGCGCAGGTCGCGCAGGCGGGTCAGGTCGAATTCGGTGTCGCTGTAGGTGCTGCCGACGCGGCGGGCCTGCGCGGGGGTCAGCACGCGGTAGGTGCCGATGACCTGGCCGGTGAGTTCGTCGCGCACCAGCAGGTGTTCGCAGAAGTCGTCGAACAGGTCGATATCGTGGCCGGCCAGCGGCGTGCTCAGGCGCGCGCCCATCTCGCCGACGAACACATCGTGACGCAGGCGTTGCGCGGCGCGCACGTCATCCAGATGACGCGCCCAGCTCACCGTGATGCCCGGCTTGGCTTCGGCGGCCGGCGGCACGATGACGGCCAGGGGCGCCTCGGGGACCGACGTGCGGGTGGCCAGTGCGGCGACGGTAGCGGCGGCAGCAGCAACGGCGGGGGTTCCGGCAGCGGGTGCGGGCCACAAGGCTGCGCGCAGTCCGAGCTGCGAGAGCGGAAACGTCGGGTTCGGCAGTTCTTTCATGGGAAATCCCTTTCTGCTGACCGAGTCTGGACACGCGCAATGAAACCGGCATGTCAGCGGCGTGGCAGACACATGACGTTGTTACATCGCGCGTCAGCGTCGCTTTGGCGCCGCTTCGGCGTCTAATGCGGGGCATTCGCGACACGGAGTTCGACCCCATGGCCACCGACGCACCAGGCGCCAACAGCCGCCTGCACCAGACTTTCCCCGTCCTCAGTGACGCCGAGATGGCACGCATCGCCAGCTTCGGCAGCGTGCAGCGCTTTGCGCGCGGCGAGCGGCTGTTCACCGCCGGCGAGACCGGCGCCGGCATGTTCGTGCTGCTCAAGGGCGTGGTCGCCGTCACGCAGCGCGACGGCCTCGGCCATGTGGTGCCGATCGCACGCCAGGGGCCGGGCGAATTCCTCGCCGAGGTCGGCCAGCTGAGCGGGCGCCCTGCCCTGGTCGACGGGCATGCCGACGAAGAAGTCGAGGCGCTGGTCGTGCCGCCGGACCGCCTGCGCGCGCTGCTGGTGGCCGAGGCCGACCTGGGCGAGCGCATCACCCGCGCGCTGATCCTGCGGCGCGTGGCGCTGATCGAATCCGGTGCGGCGGGGCCGGTGCTGATCGGGCGGCCCGATTCGCCCGAAATGGCGCGGCTGGAGAACTTCCTGCGCCGCAACGGCCATCCTTATCACCTGGTCGATGCAGCGGCCGACGCCGATGCCGCCGCACTGCTCGCCCAATATGGCCCCGACCAGCTGCTGGCCGTGTGCCCCGACGGCTCGGTGCTGGTCAACCCGAGCGACGAAGGCCTGGCGCGCTGCCTCGGCATGGTCGACACCGCGGCGCGCGACGAGCTGTACGACGTGGCCGTGGTCGGCGCCGGGCCGGCGGGCCTTGCGACCGCGGTGTATGCCGCCTCCGAAGGGCTGCGCGTGATCGTGCTCGACTGCCGCGCCTTCGGCGGCCAGGCCGGCGCCAGCGCGCGCATCGAGAACTACCTGGGCTTTCCGACCGGCATCTCCGGGCAGGCCCTGGCGGGTCGCGCGTTCGTGCAGGCGCAGAAGTTCGGCGTCGAGATGCTGATCCCGGCGCAGGTGGCGGCGCTCGACTGCTCGCGCGAGAACGCGCTGGGCAGCCTGGCGCTCAAACTCACCGACGGCCGCACGATCAGCGCGCGCACGGTCGTCATCGCGAGCGGCGCGCGCTACCGCCGCCCCGGCGTGCCACGCCTGGCCGAATTCGAAGGCCGCGGCATCTGGTACTGGGCCTCGGCCATCGAAGCCAAGATCTGCGCGCAGCAAGAGGTCGCGCTGGTGGGCGGCGGCAACTCGGCCGGCCAGGCGGCGGTGTTCCTGTCGCGCCACGCCGCCAAGGTCAACGTGCTGGTGCGCGGGCCGTCGCTGGCGGCCAGCATGTCGCGCTACCTCATCGACCGCATCGAGGCCACGCCCAACATCTCGCTGCAGCCGCACACCGAGCTCGTGCGGCTGCACGGCGCGCCCGAAGAAGGCCTGACCGGCGCCACATGGCGCTGCCACACCTCGGGCCAGGAGCACGACTGCCCGGCGCGCAACATCTTCCTGTTCGTCGGCGCCGAGCCCGAGACCTCATGGCTCGAAGGCTGCGGCGTGTCGGTCGACAAGCACGGCTTCGTGCTGACCGGCGCGGCCGCGAGCAGCGGCTTTCCCGCGCGCCCGGCCACGGCGCTCGAGTCCAGCGTGCCGGGCGTGTTCGCCGTGGGCGACGTGCGATCGGGCTCGGTCAAGCGCGTGGGCGGTGCGATCGGCGAAGGCGCCGCGGTGGTGGCGCTCATTCACCAGCACCTGTCATCGACCTCGGCCGTGGCTTGAATCTTTCTTCTTGTCCTGAGACACCCATGCCCATCCAAGCCTGCGAACACGTTCCCGCCAACATTGCGCAACCGCACACGCCCCACGGCTGCGAAGACTGCCTGAAGACCGGCGACACCTGGGTGCACCTGCGCCTGTGCGTGCACTGCGGCCATGTGGGCTGCTGCGACTCGTCGAAGAACCGCCACGCCACGAAGCATGCGCGGGCCGAAGGGCATCCGGTGATCCAGTCGATCGAGCCCGGCGAGCACTGGATGTGGTGCAACGCGCACGAACGACAGGTGGGATGACCAGCGGCTGAACGGCCAATGCCCGCACCCGCACGCGTCTGGAAGCGCGTGTATATGCTGCCGTTCTCCCGTCACAACCCTCTCACTCTGGAGCCCGCGACATGCCCGCATCGCCCATCGAGGTCTATTCCTGGCCCACGCCGAACGGCCACAAGATTCACATCATGCTCGAGGAGTGCGGCCTGCCGTACCACGCGCACCCGGTGAACATCGGCACCGGCGACCAGTTCGCGCCCGAGTTCCTGAAGATCAGCCCGAACAACAAGATCCCCGCCATCACCGACCCCGACGGACCGGACGGCCAACCGATCTCGCTCTTCGAATCGGGCGCCATCCTCGTGTACCTCGCGGGCAAGACCGGCAAGTTCTTGCCCACGGGCGACCGCGAACGCTACGACGTGCTGCAGTGGCTCATGTTCCAGATGGGCGGCGTCGGCCCGATGCTCGGCCAGGCGCACCACTTCCGCATCTACGCCCCCGAGAAGATCGCCTATGCCGTCGATCGCTACACCAACGAGGCCAGGCGCCTGTACGGCGTGATCGACCGGCAGCTGTCGAAGCACAAGTTCATCGCCGGCAAGAGCTATTCGATTGCCGACATCGCCATCTTCCCGTGGCTGCGCAGCTGGGAAAACCAGGGCATCACCCTCACCGACTACCCGCACCTGAAGGCCTGGTTCGACGGCATCGCCGCGCGCCCCGCCGTGCAACGCGGCGTGAAAGTGCTGGCCGATCTGCGCCGCCCGATCACCGATGACAAGGCGCGCGAGATCCTTTTTGGCAAGACACAGTACGAGAAGCGCTGAGCGGGCCTTTATTCGGGCTAGAATGGAAGGCTTGGCGGGGTGTAGCGCAGCCTGGTAGCGCATCTGGTTTGGGACCAGAGGGTCGAAGGTTCGAATCCTTTCGCCCCGACCAAAAGAAAAGTGAAAGCCTGCAACGATGAAAGTCGTTGCAGGCTTTTTTCTTTTCCGGGCCGCTCGCGATCACCGCGAATCTCACCGCCCTTTAGACGTTTCGTAGCACGACCCACGGCTTTCCGTACATCGGGCAACGCCGCTGCCTTGTTGTTACACCGTCAAGACAACCTTTTTCTTAAGGAACTACCCGCGAGGCCCTCGGCGCTCACGCAGAATCGAGCCAATCGTGATCGTGTTTACAAAGTAAGCGGAATCGCGTTTACAAAGCCGAAGAGCTGAGTCAGGGATGGACGTCGCAACAGAACCCTCACCCCTGGACCCTTTTCCGATGCTGAATTACTTTTCCCGCTGTTCTTGCGGCCTCAGGCATCTCGCACGCATCGAGCGCCGGCCATGGATGCGACTCTTCTCGAGCCTGCGCTTCTACCAATGCAGCGCCTGCGGAAAGAAGCAACTGGCGTCCGAACGCGCGGTGAACGACGCGGTCTGGAAGTACCGCTCGGAAAACGTCTGACGCCCCCTCGGCCCCAGCGATCCTCAGAGGCATCGGACGGTCGAAACGCCGTCCTTAGCAATCTGTTGCGCATGCAGCCCTTTCGCTGCATGCCTTGCGCCCCCACAGAATCGAACGCGGGTGCTTCACGGTTGCGCAAACCGCGAAGCAGCATCGGGGAAAGAGTGTCCACACCTTCCCGGTTTGAACTCTTCTGTGATGCTGGTGAATCTGTTTTTCCGATGTTCCTGCGGGTTGGCCGGTCTTCGTCGCGTCGAGCGGCGGGCGTGGATGAGGGTGTTCCCCGCCCTCAGGCTCTACCGGTGCAGCGCCTGCGGCAAGAAGCAACTCGTGTCCAAGCAGGCAGCCGAGACCGCCAGGGTCTCGTCCCGCGCCATCCCCGCGCATTCGCCCCCTCAGCAGCGACCACCCACGAAGGCGTCGTGCCTGGAGGGTTGTAGGTAGAATCCGCGCTTCCCCGGTCAGAGGCAGAAGCGTCCAGACCGTTGATTTTTCGGTCTGCTGCCGCACTGCGTGCGGCCCGAGGACTGAAGGCTGCGGCCCTCGTTTCTCGACCGGAATCTGCCCGTAGCTCAGTTGGATAGAGCACCTGCCTTCTAAGCAGGTTGTCGGGGGTTCGATCCCCTCCGGGCAGGCCAATTTTTGGCTCCACGTTCCCCCCACAAAGAGCCGGAAACAGCCATTTCCCCTCCGTAGAAGCCGGCGTTTTTGCGCCACGAGCAACGGAGGCCGCCGACCCTGCTCACCCTTTCCCTTGGTCGCTGCGGCGGATGCCCGTACCTGCTTGGTGGTAGGCGCCAGATCAGCGACCGCGCCGCAGGGCGTGCACGACTGAACGCATGGGCGCAGTGACCTTCCAGGAGTTCGAATCCTTCAAGGCCTTGATGGTTGCCTTCAGGTTTGCCATCTGTGCCTGAAGTGCCTCGATCTCGGTATCTCGCGAAGCCATTGCCCGTTCCAGAGCCGCAGGCTCCGCCTTCTCCACGGCATCGCGCTCCACATCAACGAACATCGCTTGCCAGCTCGCGGCCGCCTCTGCGGCATTCGCACCTGGTTGGGCGTGTACGATGAATTCGTTCTGGTGGTATTCGGTCGGGAAATGTCGAGTGCACTTGAACGAGTGGTAGCCCAGTTCGGCCATCCGCCCCATGAGCTGGGCGAACGACGACGGGGTGAACACCCAGCAATGCACATCATGGTACGTCTGGTTCTCCAGCACGTCGCGCGCCAGCATCTCAATGTCGACCGGCGGATGCAGCAATGCTAGGCGCGAGCGGTCGAGCGTTCCGTCCCAGACGTGCCACGTATCGACCTCGGCAACGTTCGCCACGTCGTCGATCACCTGCCGGATCTGAGGAATACGCGCGCCAACGAGATAGGCGGACAGGACATCGGCCAGCACGGTTTCAGTTCGCAGCAGGTCGAAGGTGTAGCGCCGGTCTGGGATCGCCAAGCGCAGGCTCCCCGTGGGCTTCAGCACCGCCTCGATTTCCTTCAGCCAGGCGATGAGGTTGGGAACATGCTCGATGACGTGCGAGGCGACAAGGAAATCCACGGGAGCCACGGAAGCTGCGATCTCCGGTAGACCCTTCTCGCCCCAGACTCCACCGACATGAACAAGGTTGTCCACGTTGACCTGCGGATCGTCGCCGTACTTCTCGCGCAAGGCTGGCGTGTCTACGTGGTCAACATAGAACACCCCGGGCGATTCCCTTGGAATGATGGGCTTGTCCAGTGCTCCGATCTCGATCCCCGCCGCAGCCTGAAGATCGATCCCCTCAAGTAGTTTTTCGATGCGAGTCATCGCACCAGTATTGCACGGTCCTCGGCCCTGACCGAAGCCAGGATCGAGGCGCAATTCAGGGCGGTTAAGGCTCCGTGGCGTCGGCCCAGCGACCAACTTCCCACAGCCGATCAAAAACGGCGCACTGGCGACCTGACGACCTGGTTGCGCGCACCCTTCAATCCCCTCCGAGCACCATTTCCCCTCTGTCGTCCGCGTCCTGACCGCAGGTCGGAAAGCCCTGCCTCCCATCCGAGGGGCCGGCATGCGCCTCTCGTCTCGCCCCAGGCGACACGCCCCACCGATTCCCGTGGCCTCCCACAAAAGCGGTATTTGGTTTGCAGATCGCTCCGCTAGATTCGGCCGATCACAGACCGAGGAGAACGTCATGACGATGGCGACCACCGCACGAGAACCTGCGCCCATTTCCACTCTCATGCGCAGAGGGCGTCGGTGCCCCAGGCAAGCGACCCGGTTCCCGCACTTTTTGCTGTCGGCACTCGTCCTCTCGGCCTGTGTGGTCGCCGTCCCCATGGAAGCCCGGGCCCAGGTCAATCCCGAGATCGCGAATTGCCTTGAACTCAAGGACGAAGCCACCATCACCCAGGCCGACCTTTGCTCGGCCCACATCGGTTGCCGTTTCGTATTGAGCGCACAGAAGACCTGCGCGCGCGCCAAGGGCTACCTCGAGCGGCTGCAGGCAGCCATCGGCGAAGGCACGCGCAACTTCCTCGGCTTCTACCGCAAGGAGGTCACGCCCGATGCGATGTTCACCGCGGTGCTCAACGGAGATGACCGCGAGAACGAGCGCAAGCTCGGCGGCCTGGCGCAGCCGCAGCGCCTGTCGCAAGAGATCGGGGCACGCGTGCGCGAAGTGGGCACGGGCGACATGCTGTCGGGCAAGAGCAACGGCGACACGACCTGGGTCTACTACGGGCAAGTCAAGGACGGCAAGGCAGACGGCACCGGCACACGCGTCTTTTCCGACGGCGAGATCCAGCGCGGGCAGTTCAGTACCAATCGCGTGCAGGGCGCCGCCGACATGCTGTATGCCCCCAACGGCAATCGCTACGTGGGAAACGTGGTCGATGACAACCGTGAAGGACAAGGTCTGCAGGTACTCCGCGACGGCGGGACGAAGTCAGGCAGCTGGAGCAAGAACGCGTCCTTCCAGGGTACTTTCTTGCGCGCCGACGGCACACGCTTCGAGGGGAGCATGAGCACCAATTGGCGCACGCAAGGACGTGAGTACCGCGCCGATGGCACACTGGCCGAAGAGGGCCGCTACGAAAGCGGCAAGCTGTCGGTAGGCACGCAGTACGACTTGGCCGGCGTTCGCACCGAGGTCAATCTGCCGGCCGCGCGCGAAGCCGCTGCCCGCGAGACCGCCGAGAAGACCCGGCTCGCCGCAGAGGCCGAGAAGCAACGCAAACGCGAAGAGGCCGCACGCGCCGAACAGCAGTTCCAGGCCAGCCTGCAAACCATGAACCCCGGCCAGTTGTTCGCACGTGCCGACGAGCTGAACGCGCAGGGCGACCGCGCCCGTGCGCGCGAAGTGCAGCGCACGTTGATGAGCCGCTTTCCCGATCACCCGCTGGCGGCCACGGCGGCGCGGCAGATGACGGGTGAGTCCGGTGGCGGCTCGTCGCCAGGAGGCGCCGCCAATGCGGCCGGTCGCCCCGCAGGCACGCGCCCTTCCAGTCAGACGTGCGAGGCCATGAAGCAGTCGGTCATCGCGACGAAGGTCGCACCCAATGCCTCGATCACCGCCAGCCAGGAAACGGTGATGTTCATGACGAAGACGGTGCTGGACATGATCGCCGCCAACTGCCCCACCGAGCCCGGCGTGACACCCGCCCAGATCGCCTCGGAACGCCAGACGCGTCAACAGCAGTACGCAGCCGCCGAGAACGCCTGCAATGCCGTGCAATCCGGCGGGCGCCGGTGTGTTGCGCAGAATCATTTCGGGCCCGGCCGTTGAGGCCCTGCGAGCGCAGGCCTCACGGCGTCACGCGCCGCCGTTTTTCGCGGGCCTCAGCACCTCGCCCTGAACTGCTGATCCCGCGCCTCCTTGCGCTGCTCGGCGATCCAGGATTGGGTCGCGCCACTCTGCGGCTGTCGCGCCATGCGGTCGTAGTACGCCACCCGCTCGTTGAAGTGCGCGCAGCGCGACGCGTCGCCACTGCCCCTCGTCACGCCTGGCGAGGTCGCGCCGCGTTGTTGCGCGGCCTGTTGCTGCACCGCATAGCCTTGCCTGGTTTGCCGGTCGGCCATCTCCACCTGCTGCTCCCACGGCAATCCTGCCGGGACCGGTTCGATGCGCTCGACCAGCGCACCCCGCTCGCGGCAGTGATTCGGCGACCAGAACCGCCCTCCGCTGTTGCTGACGCAGAGAAACACCTGGGACGCGCCTGCCGCATCGAGGTTGCGCACCGGAGGCGACACGTCGATCACGCGGCCTCCGCCGCTCCCACACGGCTCGCCGCTGTACTGGTTGCCGCATCGGTAGACCTGCTGCGCCTGGGCCATGCCGCAGGCGGTCAGCAGAAGGCTGGCGAGGAAGGTGAGGCGCATGGATGCGATGGTAGCGAGGCCCGTGCCGCATGGGTCGCCTGCGGCCGATGCGCACCACCGGTTTCCGTGGACTCCCACAGACACGGTATTTGATTTGCCAGGCACGCCGCTAGATTCAAGTGCCTTGAAACCCACAAAGGCTCGCATGTCGATCCGACGCTTCCTGATAGCGAGCCTGTTGATGCTGGGTGCGTTGCATGCGCACGCGGCGAGCGACGGCACCGACAGCCATTGCGTCGTCGAGAAAAACCGGACGCTGTTCAACCGGTGCGACTACCCGGTCGACGTTGGCTTCTGCGTCGAGAACCCTCGACAAACCCAGAATTTCTTCGACAGCTCCGACGCGTTCAGGTGCCCCAATGGCGGGCTCAGCACGCTGCTCCCCGGCCGGGAGGAAGGCAACATCCTCAATGGCACGGTGCATTGGTTTGCCTGCGCCACGAAGCACCGAGGCGCAGCGAAATGGAGCTATGTGCCCGGCTCTGGCTACAGAGGAAATTGCACCCAGGACGAATCGAGCGCCGGCCGTGGCTCGAAGCCGGCCGCGCCTGTTGTCGTTGCAAGCACGAAGGACGCAGAGATTTGGGGCGAGGTCTTCGAATGCAACGACTGGATTCCAGATCAGCCGGGCGTTTGGAAAGAGGTGGACCCCGTGACCAGGAAAGAGATGTGCAAGAGCGCGCGATCGCCTGCCGCACAGGACGTTGCGGCACGCGCATTCGCCGAACGCAAGCGGGTCGCGGCGGAGGTCGTGCAGCGCACACGCGATGAAGTCGCGCAAGCGGAGCAACGCAAGCGCGACGAGGCCGCACGATCGGAGCAGCAGTTCCGCACGAGCCTGCAGGCCATGAACCCGGGCCAGCTCTTCGCCCGTGCCGACGAATTGAACGCCCAGGGCGACAGCGCCCGTGCGCGCGAAGTGCAGCGCGCGTTGATGAGCCGCTTCCCCGATCACCCGCTGGCCGCCACAGCGGCACGGCAGATGGCAGGCGAATCCGGCGGCGGCCCGGCGGGTGCCGTCGAGGCGACCCCTCGGCCTGCGGGAGGACGCCTTTCCGCCCAGCAATGCGAAGCCCTGAAGCAGGCCGTCATTGCCACAAGGATTCCCTCCAATGCGGCCGTCACCTCCAGCCAGGAAACGGTGATGTGGATGACGAGCACCGCAGTCCAATTGATCGATGCCGGCTGCGGCGATGGCACGCCTCAACAGCGCGCCGTCGAACGCCAGCAATACCAACAGAACTACACCACTGCAAGCCAGGCCTGCAACCAGGTACAGGCCAGTGGCCGGCAGTGTGTCGCTCGCAACCACTTCGGCCCGGGTGCGGCGCCGGAGGCCGGCATTCGCAGCCCCTATCCCAACATTCCGGTGGGCACGGTGCCCAGGATCACGTCGCCGGGTGGGCGCTGATACCGGGCGCTCATCACCATCACGCCCGTGTCGACGAGCTCGCTCGCATGGCCTCCCGCGCGCGTCCCGAAAGCGGCACGCTCTCGGGCAGCAACGACAGCGCCTGCGCACCGCGCGCCGCAGTGCCCACATTCGCCACGAAGGTGCGCCGCGTGTCGTGGAACTCGAAGATCAGGTTGAAGGTGCCGTAGGCCTCGCGCACATCGACCTGGCGAATGTCCGCAAAGGGCCGCTCGCGCTGGCGCAGCACGCGGTACACCAGCTGCTCGCGTTCGATACGGAAGACAGGGTTCAGGCTGTTGGTCGCCAACGCGATCCACGGCATTCCGCGCAGGCCGGTGAACGTGGCCACGGCGGGGATCACCCCGCCCTTGATCACAAGAGGCGCAGCACCCGCCCGGGGCGCCTTGGGCGTGCGAAGCTTCTTCCAGAGCCAGTAGAGGAACCAGAACGACAGCCCCTGCAGGACGATCACTGCGACGGTCCCCAGGACGGTCATCCAATCCATCTGCACGTCGCCTTCCTCTGTGAAACAAGCCTGGGCCCTTCCGGGCAAGGCGCCATTAAAGCAGAGGGTTCCAAGCGTCAGATGTACGCCGCCTGTCATTTGAATTCTGGATTCAATACTGTACATTTAAACAGTATTCTCAAGGAATCCACATGCCGAAGAACGCATCCCAGTCCACCGCGTGGGTGAGCCATGACCCAAGCTGAACTCTTCTTCCCCCGGCCGGCAACGCCGCCCTCGACCGTCTTCCACTTTCACGAGCCCGCCCCTATGGTCCTGCCTGAGGCATCCGAAGACGAACGGGGCGAAGCCTTCTGCGCCAAGCTGATCGACTACCCCCATTCGTCGGCCGACGCGGTCAGGGTCGCAGAACAACGCTTCCGGCGCGAACTCGAAAAGCAGCTGGGCGCCGACGTGCTGCCCGTGATGCGCGCGTTCCAGAACGCCAGCGAATCGAGCGACACCGACCTCACCAAGACCGAGATCGCCCTGGCCGCGCGCTGGATCAAGGCCTACGACGCCGCGCGCAAGGCAGGCTTTCGCGACCTGGGCGACACGGACGAGGCGTACTTCGAAGTCAAGGCGATCTAGCACCCCGGCGAGGGCTCGTACCAGTTTTCGGTGATGGCCTCCTCGAAGGCGAAAAGACACACTTCGACGCGTTTGTCTTGTTTGCTTTCACAGGGGAAGAGTCCATGCCGATCCACGTCCACATCCATGGTGTCCATGGACAACCACCGCGCGTCCGCGCCCTTCGGCATCTGGCTGCCACGGCCTTGTGGGTTGCCGGCAGTGTCCATGCGGCCGGCTTGACGCACGGCGATGCGGGGAGCGCAGGCGCGGGCAGTTCGGGTGGCACGGGCGGCCTCGGCGGCGCTGCAGCCTCGGCCGCCTTCGATGGCGCGACAGCACTGGGTGGGGGCGGCAATGGCGGGTCCGGGACCTCTGGCGGAACCGGTGGCTCGGGTGGCACCGGTGCCAGCGCCACCGCCGGCGGTGCTACGGCCGTCGGCGGCGGAGGGACCGGCGGATCGAGCGACGCAGGCGGCATAGGCGGCGCCGGAGGACGTGGCGCCGTGGCATCGGCGGGCGGGGCCATCGCACTCGGCGCGGGAGCCGCAGGCGGCAACGGTTGTTGCACCGGCACCGGCCCGTCGGGCGGCAGCGGCGCACAGGCATCGGGCAACGCCGCGGTCGCCATCGGCAGCGCCTCGGGCGCCAGCCAGGGCGCCGTGGCATCCGGCAACGGCAGCACGGCCATCGGCGGCGCGGACAACGGGGCCTCGGGCGCCGCTGCACTGGCCACGGGCAGTGTGGCGATCGGCTCCGGCAGCCGGGTCGTGAACGGTGCGAACGGCGGCGTGGCCATCGGCGCGAACTCGGTCGCCACATCGGCCAACACCGTGTCTTTCGGCAGCGCGGGACAGACGCGTGGCCTGGTCAACGTGAGCGCCGGCGCGGTGAACGCCACCAGCACCGATGCCGTCAACGGCGGCCAGCTGTACACCGTGCAGCAGAGCGCGGCCAACGCACAGGCCACGGCCTCCGCCGCCAATGGCACGGCCCTCACCGCCATGGTCGACGCGGGCGCAGCGCAAGGCACGGCCAACACAGCCCTGAGCGCCGCGCAAACCGCGCAGGCGGGCGTCGCCACCGCGCAGGCCGCGGCGGTGGCCGCCCAGGGCACCGCCAACGTGGCCCTCGGCGCGGCGCAGGGTGCGCAAGCCAGCGCCACGGATGCCAAGGCCACCGCCGTCGCCGCGCAAGGCACGGCCAACACGGCGCTGGGCGTGGCGAACAACTCCGTGCAGTACGGCGCGGGCGGTGCCCAGGTCGCGCTGAACGCCAACGGCGGCGCCGGCACCACGCTGAGCAACGTGCGCGCGGGCGTCGCCGCCACCGATGCCGCCAATGTCGGCCAGCTGCAGCAGGTGCAGCAAGGCGCGCTGACCACCGCCAACACCTTCACGATGCAGCAGATCGCCGCCTTGCAGGGCGTCATGAACCAGGCGCTGTCCAACGGCCTGTGCAGCTTCAGCGGCGGCAACGTGACCTGCGGCACCGGCACGCAGGCCACGGGCACGGGCGCCACGGCACTGGGCACCAACGCCACGGCCCAGGGCGACAACACCACGGCGATCGGCAACGGGGCGCAGGCGCGCTACGCGGGCTCGGTGGCGATCGGCGCGGGCGCGAAGGCGCTGGCCGATCCGACGACCGCCGTCGGCAACGACGCCGTCGCCACCGGCAACAACGCGGTGGCGCTGGGCGCCAACACGCTGGCCGCAGGATCGAACTCGGTTGCTCTGGGCCAAGGCTCGGTGGCCACGCGCGACAACTCGGTGTCGGTGGGCAACGCGGCCACCGGCCAGACGCGCAGCATCGCCAACGTGGCGCCCGGCGTGCTGCCCACCGATGCGGTCAACCTGCAGCAGGCCCAGCAGCTGACGGCGGCTGCGGTGTCGGAGGCGCGCAGCTTCGCGGCCAAGGGCGTGGCCGCGGCGATGGCGATGGGCGATGCGCCGATGCCGTCCGCACCGGGCAAGACCAGCTGGGCCGCGCAGCTGGCGAACTACAAGGGCCACTCCGCGATGGGTGCCAGCGTCGTGCACCGCCTCGCGACGGACATGCCGCTGGCGCTCTCCGCCGGGGTCAGCGGCTCGAGCGGATCGGTGGGTGTGCGCGTGGGGCTGAAGGGCGAGTTCTGACGCGATGACACAGCACACCTGCCGCGCATAAGAAAACACGAAAAGCGTATTTCCCCCCGAGGGCATGGCGCGGGCACAGTCCCACGCCTGTATCGCTCTTTTTCCGGCGCGCCCTCGGGGCCGCCCGGCTCGCCATGGCATCCCTTCACGACACGCCGACGCGCCCTGCCGCGCCCACGGCCCCCACCCGCCCTTCCACACCCGCCCCCTCGTCGCAGCAACTCGCCGAGCGCTTCCGCCCCGTCTTCGACCGCATCGCCGAGCACGCGGCGCAGCGCGAGAACGAGCGCGAACTGGCCTACGCGCCGGTGGCCTGGCTCAAGGCCGCCCGCTTCGGTGCGCTGCGCGTGCCGCTCGCACACGGCGGCCTCGGTGCCTCGGTCGAGCAGCTGTACGACCTGCTGATCGAACTCGGCGAGGCCGACTCCAACCTGCCGCAGATCCTTCGCGCGCACTTCGGCTTCATCGAACGCCTGTTCGCCGAGATCGATCCCGCGCTGCACGGCCCGTGGATGCGCCTGGCGGCCGACGGCGTGATCTTCGGCAACGCCACCACCGAGCTCGGCGAAGGCGCGCTCGGCGCGCTGCAGACCACGCTCACGCGCGACGCGCACAGCGCCGACACATGGCGCCTGGACGGCGACAAGTTCTACAGCACCGGCACGCTCTACGCCGACTGGATCTCGGTCGCGGCCCAGCGCCTGAACGACGACGGCAGCAGCGACCGCGTGATCGCGCTCGTGCCTGCGGAGGCGGCGGGCGTGGAGCGCGTCGACGACTGGCGTGGCTTCGGCCAGCGCCTGAGTGCCTCGGGCACGACGCGCTTTCGCCAGGTCCGCGTGAAGCCCGAGCACGTGCTGCTGTACGTGCGCGATCAACCGACGCCGCTCACCGCGCATTTCCAGCTCACGCACCTGGCCACGCTGGCGGGCATCGCACGCGCCATCGTGCGCGACGCGGTGGCCTTCGTGCAGCCACGCAAGCGCGTCTACAGCCACGGCAGCGGCGCCACGCCGCGCGAAGACCCGTTGGTGCAGCAGGTGATCGGCCAGCTCGCGAGCACGGCCTTCGTGGCCGCGTCGACGGTGCAGGCGGTGGCGCGCGGCCTGGGCGAGGTCGACCGCCACCTGCAGCGCGGCGAGGCCGTGCCCGAGCAGCTGCTGTTCGAGGTGGAGCTGAACACCGCCAAGGCGCAGGCCGGCATCGTCGATGCGGTGCTGCAGGCGGGCACGCGGCTGTTCGACATCGGCGGCGCTTCGGCCTTGCAGGAAGACCGGCGGCTCGACCGGCACTGGCGCAATGCGCGCACGCTGGCGTCACACAACCCGACGATCTACAAGGGGCGCGTGGTGGGCGACCACCTGCTCAACGGTGCGCGGCCGACCTTCTACTGGGCGGTCGGCGCCATTGCCAGCTGAGACGAGAAACGAGGAAGGTGTTCAGACCCGCGGCAACGCCGCGAGAAAGGTCGACACCACGATCGCAGCCGCGCGATCGAGCTGCAGGATGTCGGCGACGTCGAAGGCGTTCGGCGCCGTGTGGCCGCTGGTGCCGAGCGGCTTGCGGATTTCGACCAGCACTTCGGCGGCGAGTTCGCGATCGCTGCGCGGCCGGCCATCAGGGTGCATCACCCAGGCGTCGACCTGTTCGATGGGAATGCTGCGAAACACCCCCACGATCGGGACGTACTTGTAGCGGTCCTCGCCCACGAGGATGGGCACGCTGAGATTGCAAAAAAACGTATTCGTCGACATGCAGGACGCCGTCGCTAGCCAAAGCAAGAAGTTGATTAATTGTTTTCGAGTGTGACTCCGATAGCCATTTCCCCGACCGAGGGCATACGACAAGTCGTGATCTTCCGCACACTAAGTGCGGTCAATTCCGTCGAATTACTCGGGAAAACAACTACTTAATTCTTACACGAAGACACGGCTGGTGCACTTTGTGTACGATTTTTGGCATACGAAATGTTGCGAACGCCCCTTCTACCGGCAGAAACGGGCGCGCCAACAGCTGCGCCTCGCGGTGTCGGCACCGCGAGGAACGCAGGAAAAACCAGAAGAGAAAACTCAGGCCGGCGCGCTGAACTGCGGCGCGCGCCGCTCGATGTTGGCCTTCACGGCCTCGAGCTGGTTCGGGCTGCCGATCAGCGCCTGCTGCTCAACCGACTCGGCGATCAGCAGCTCGGCAGCGCTGTGCGCGAGCGACGCATTCAGCAGCCGCTTGCCGGCGCGGATCGCGTCGGGGCTCTTGGTTGCGATCTCATGCGCCATCTGCAGCGCCTCGGCCAACGGGTCGGCGGCCACGCGCGTGGCCAGGCCCAGGCGCACGGCCTCCTCGCCCGAGAAGATACGGCCGGTGAAGGTGAGTTCGCGCACGACGTCGGTGCGCGCCAGTTCGCGCATCAGCACCATGCCCGCCATGTCGGGCACGAGGCCCCACTTGATCTCCATCACCGACAGCTTGGTGTCGGCCGCCACGAGCCGGATGTCGGCGCCCAGCGCCACCTGCAGCCCGCCGCCGAAGGCCACGCCATGCACGGCCGCGATGACCGGCACCGGCACTTCGCGCCACACCATCGCCACCTGCTGCGCGGCATTCGAGAGGCCGTGCGTGCGCGCGACCAGGTCGGTGCCGCCGGCCGCCGCGCCCAGCACGTCGCTGGCGGCGCCCTGCCCCATGCGTTCGAACGACGCCATGTCGAGCCCCGCGCAGAAGGCCTTGCCGCGGCCCGCGATGACCACGGCGCGCACGCTCCTGTCGTCGCGCAGCGCTTCGCCCGCCTGGACCAGCGCGTCGAACATCGCGGGGTCGAGCGCGTTCATCTTGTCGGCGCGCGCCAGCTGCAGTTCCACCACGCCGTCGGCGTGGCGGGTCCATTCGATACGGTCGCTCATTGCATGTCTCCTGTCGGTGTCCGGGTATCGGTCCAGTATCGCGCGACCGGGCCGCTGGGCGATGATGCGCACTGTCGCCGACCCAACACCTCCGCCGCCTCGCCATGACCCTGGACCGCCGTCACTTTCTCCTGCAATCGGGCGCCACCGCCGCCGTCGTCGCGCTGTTCGGCCAGGGCTGCGCGCGCTCGCAGCTGCCGCCTTCCACGGGCGCGACGAGCCCGTCGGGCTTCTTCACCAGCGTGCCCATTTCGCAACGCGATGCGGTGGTGGTGCCGCCGGAGTACGAGTGGCAGATGCTCTACCCCTGGGGCGCGCCCACGGGCGTTGCGGGCCGCATGCCGGCCTTCGCGCCCGACGCCGGCAACAGCGCCGACGAGCAGGCCCTGCAGGCGGGCATGCACCACGACGGCATGCACTTCTTCGCGCTCGATGCGCGCGGTGAACGCGGCCTGCTCGTGATGAACCACGAGTACACCGACGAGCAGCTGCTGCACACCGACGGCGTGAAGGCCTGGAACGCCGACAAGGTCCGCAAGTCGCTGCATGCGATGGGCGTGTCGGTGATCGAGGTCCGCCGCACACAAGAAGGCTGGCGCCAGGTGCTGCCCTCGCCCTACGCGCGCCGCGTGCACGGCCGCACGCCGATGCGCATCGCCGGCCCCGCCGCGGGCACGCCGCTGATGCGCACCGCCGCCGACCCGGCGGGCACCGGCGTCTTCGGTACCTTCGCCAACTGCGCGATGGGCGTCACGCCCTGGGGCACCTACCTGACCTGCGAGGAGAACTTCCACGGCTACTTCGGCGGCCCCAAAGAGGCCGCGAACCACGCGACACCCGCGCAGCGCCGCTATGGCACGGTGCCGGGCGCGCAGTGGGTGGAGTACTGGCGCTTCGACGAGCGCTTCGACCTGAGCCGCCATCCGAACGAGCCGCACCGCTTCGGCTGGGTGGTCGAGATCGATCCCTTCGACCCCGAGTCGGCGCCCGTCAAGCGCACCGCGCTCGGCCGCAAGCGCCAGGAAAGCGCGACCTGCACCGTGGCCAGGGACGGCCGCGTGGTGGTCTACATGGGCGACGACGCGCGCTTCGAATACATCTACAAGTTCGTGAGCCGCGACCCCGTGCGCCCCGGCACCGATGCCGCCGCGCGCGCGGCCAACCGGCACCTGCTCGACGAAGGCACGCTGCACGTCGCGCGCTTCGACGCCGACGGGCGGGGGCGCTGGCTCGAGCTGGTGCACGGCCGCCAAGGCATCGACGCCGCCAGCGGCTTCGCCAACCAAGCCGAAGTGCTGATCCACGCCCGGCTGGCGGGCGACATCGTCGGCGGCACGAAGATGGACCGCCCCGAATGGATCGCCGTGCATCCGCACAGCGGCGAGGTGTACGTCACGCTCACCAACAACACGCAGCGCGGCGACCTCGGCAAGCCCGGCGCCGACGCCGCCAACCCGCGCGCGCCCAACTTCTTCGGCGGCATCCTGCGCTGGCGCGAGGACGGCGGCGACGCGGCGAGCACCGCCTTCGCCTGGGACCACTACGCGCTCGCGGGCGACCCCGCGCAGCCCGGCGCCGGCACACGCTACCCCGGCGACCACGCCGACGTGTTCGGCTGCCCCGACGGCCTGCACTTCGACAGCGGCGGGCTGCTGTGGATCCAGACCGACATGAGCGGGCAGTCCATGGGCAAGCCGCCCTATGCCGCGCTCGGCAACAACCAGATGCTGTGCGCCGACCCGGCCACGGGGCGCATCCAGCGCTTCCTGACCGGGCCCAACGGCTGCGAGATCACGGGCTGCGTGGTCACGCCCGACCGGCGCACGCTGTTCGTCAACATCCAGCACCCGGGCGAGTCGCGCGACGACGGCGACGCGAAGCACAACAGCGCCTGGCCCGACGGCACGGCGCCCGGCAGCGCGCGCCCGCGCTCGGCCACGCTGGCGATCCGCCGGCGCGACGGCGGTATCGTCGGCACCTGACCGTCGAACACATCACAACAACAGCCCCAGGAGATTCCCGTCATGAGCATCCGCATCGTCCGCCTCGGCACCCCGCGCGCACCCGGCGAGGGCCTGCGCATCGGCACCGTGCGCCGCCCGCCGCGCGGCGTGCCGAAGACCGAGTTCGCCGCGCAGAACTGGTACGACGTGTGGTACCCCAACCTCGCGCCGTCGGCCGAGACGATGAAGCTGGGCCAGGAAGCCGAGACCCCGGCGCAATGGAACGCCTTCATGCGCAAGTACAAGGCCGAGATGGCCGAGGCCGACGCGAGCCGCAGCCTCGACCTGCTCGCGGCGCTCTCGCACACCGCCGCGCTGGCGGTCGGCTGCTACTGCGAGGACGAGTCGCACTGCCACCGCTCGCTGCTGCGTGGCCTGCTGGCCGAGCGCGGGGCGGACATCGCGGCCTGAGCGCGGTCGCTCAGGCCAGCGGCGCGCCGACGAACACCGGCAGTTGCTCGGCCTGCGCCGTGTACGCGGCGAGCAGCGGAAAGTCCGACGGGCGCACCGCGTCGGGCAGGATGAACTGCGTGAAGGTCCAGGCCACCGCCGCCGAAATGCCGCCCTGCGTGATCGTGTTTTCTGCGGGTGCCGCCAGCGGCGCAGCCGCCAGTTCGCGCTCCACCTCGGCATAGGCCGTATTCAGCTGGCCCTGCACGCGATCGACCCACGGCTGGTGCTGCTTCTCACTGGGGCGCAGGTTGCGCTCGTAGACGATCTGCACCGTCTTCTCGCAGGCCGCGAGCGCGAGCCCCGTGAGGCGCAGGTCGCGCAACCGATCGGCCGGATCGGCAGGAAACAAGCTGCGCCCCGCCACAGCCTGCGCGTGGTCGATGATGAGCGTCGAATCCATCAGCACCGTGCCGTCGTCGCACACCAGCGTCGGGGCTTTCACCACCGGGTTGATCGCGCGAAACTGCTCGAAGGTGCTGAAGACCGAGATCGAGCGGTGCTCGAAACCGAGGCCGAGCAGGCGCAGCGAGATCGCGGCGCGGCGAACGAAAGGCGAGTCGAGCATGCCGACGAGTTGCATGGGGTCTCCTGAAGAAAGATGACCATCACCATAGCGCCCGCGCCGCGTGCGCAGAAGGGCAACCCATCGAAAATCGGCGCCGCCCGCCGATCGATCATCGGTCCCCTCTTCTTTCGCCGCACGCCATGACCCTCGACAAGAAAGACCGCCTCATCCTCGAAGCCCTGCAGACCGACGCGCGCCAGAGCCTGGCCGCGATCGGCAAGCGCATCGGCCTGTCGCAGCCGGCGATGAGCGAGCGCGTGCGCAAGCTCGAGCATGCAGGCGTGATCGAGGGCTACGGCGCGCGCGTGAACCTGCGCGCGCTGGGCGTGGGGCTGGAGGCCATCATCCGCATCGACACCACGCACGCGGCCATTGCGCGCTACCTCGCGCTCTTCGAGGCCATGCCCGAGGTGCTCGCGGTGGACCGCGTGACCGGCGCCGACTGCTTCTTCGTGCGCTGCGCCATCGCCGAGCCGACCGACCTGGAGCGCGTGGTGGATGCGCTGGCGGTCGACGGTTCGGTGACCACCTCGCTCGTGCTGTCGAGCCCCGTGCGCAAGCAGGTCACCGTGGGCGCGGCAAAGGCGCCGCGCAAGTAAGCGTCAGCGCTGCGCCTTGTCCTTCTGGTTCTGCGCCTCGATGCGTTCGCGCGCGGCCAGCCAGTCGGCGTCGCTCCACTCGCGCAGCTCGTAGAAGTTGCCGCCGGTGGCCAGCGCGTTGCCGCCGTCCATCATGATGCTCTGGCCCGTGAGCCAGTCGCACTGGCCCGGCGCCATCAGGAAGGACGCGAGGTTCTGCAGCTCGCTCATGCGGCCCACGCGCGCCATCGGGTTGGTCTTGATGCTGCGTGCGCCGGGCTCCTCACCGGGGTTCAGGCGCTTGCTCATGCCTTCGGTCGGAATTTCGCCGGGGCCTACGGCGTTCAGGCGGATGCCGTGGCGCGCCCACTCCACCGCGAGCGACTTGGTCATGACCTCGATGCCCGCCTTGCTCATGGCCGAAGGCACGACATACGGGCTGCCGTTGTCGACCCAGGTGACGATGATGCTCATCACGCTGCGAAAGGCGTCGCCCGGCTTCCACGCGCCCGACTTGGCCTGCGCCACCCAGCGCTTGCCCACCGCCTGCGTCACGTAGAAGCTGCCGTGGAACACGATGTTGGCCACGGCGTCGAAGGCGCGCGGCGAGAGGCTCTCGGTCGGCGAGACGAAGTTGCCCGCCGCGTTGTTCACGAGGCCGGTGAGCCCGCCGCTCTGGAACAGGCTCTCGACCATCTCGTCGACCTGCTGCGCGATGCGGATGTCGACGCCGAAGGCATCGATGCGCCGATCGGGAAACTGCTGGCGCCAGGCGGCGGCGGTTTCTTCGCAGACCGCCTGGCGCCGGCCGCAGATGGCGACATCGGCGCCCAGGCTCAGAAAGCGCTCGGCCATGGCACGGCCGAGGCCGGTGCCGCCGCCGGTGACGAGGATGCGCTGGCCGCGCATCAGGGATGCTTCGAACATGAGGGGTCTCCTTGGCGTTGCGGCAGCGGCAGGAGCGCGTGCTGCCATCGGCCGCATGCTACGACCGACAGGCCGCCATGGCTTGCGGAATCTGGCTCTGCCGGCGGGTGAAAATGGCCGCGCCCCCTTTCCCCTTCACCCCTGGACCTTCCGGACACACGACCCATGCCCCGTTCCTCCGATGCTTCCTTCCTGCCGCTCGACGGCGTGCGCGTGCTGAGCCTGGCGCTCAACCTGCCGGGCCCCGCCGCGCTGCTGCGCTGCCGCACGATGGGCGCGGCCTGCCTCAAGCTGGAGCCGCCCGGCGGCGATCCGATGGGGTTGTACAACCGGCCCGCGTACACGGCGCTGCACGAGGGCGTCGAGGTCCGCACGGTCGACCTGAAGACCGAGGCCGGCCAGGCGCAGCTGCACGCCGAGCTGGCCCGCACCGACGTATTGCTGACCTCGTTCCGCCCCTCGGCGCTGCAAAAGCTGAAGCTCGACTGGGCCTCGCTGCGGGCGCGGCATCCGGCGCTGTCGCAGGTCGCCATCGTCGGCGCCCCGGGCGAACGCGCCGAGGAGCCGGGCCACGACCTGACCTACCTTGCCGAAAGCGGCCTCGTCACCGGCACCGCGCTGCCGCCCACGCTGTACGCCGACATGGGCGGTGCGCTGCTCGCGAGCGAGGCGGTGCTGAAGGCCGTGCTGCAGCAGACCCGCCAGCGCGGCGGCGTGTACCTCGAGGTGGCGCTGAACGCCTCGGCCGACTGGCTCGCCCTGCCCCGCACCTGGGGACTGACGAAGCCCGACGGCGCGGTGGGCGGCGCGCACGCCGGCTACCGCGTCTACCCCTGCGCCGACGGCCGCGTGGCCGTGGCGGCGCTGGAGCCGCACTTCGCCGCGCGCCTGTGCGACGTGGCCGGCGTGGCGCCGCCGGACATGATGGCGCCGGCCACGCACGCGGCGCTGGCCGCCTGGCTCGCGACGCGCACGCGCGCCGAGCTGGAGGCCATGGGCCGTGAGCGCGACGTGCCGCTGCTCACGCTGGCCGACTGACGGCGCTCAGGACGCCGGCAGGCGCAGGTCGCTCAGCTTGCGGTCGAGCTTGATGAGCCAGATGCGCGTCGGCCGCTCCAGGTCGGAGCCGCGCGTGATGCGCGCCCGGGTTGCGCCCGCGGGGCAGCCGCTGAGCTGGCCGTCGACGGCGGCCGTGCAGTCTTCCACGCTGCCGGCCAGGCGGGTGCCATCGGCGCCGAGCAGCACGGTGCCCAGGCCGAAGTCGTTGTCGTTCACCAGCGCCAGGGTCTGGTCGTCGACGATGGTCAGGCCCTCGGCCTTCTCGGCCAGCCAGCCCAGCACGTTGAGGTCGAGCAGCTCGGTCTTGCGCATCGTCACCACGGTCGAATAGTCGACGCCATTCGAGGGGGCCTGCGTGATGCTGCTGATCTCGAGGTTGTGGTTGAACTCCGGGGCTGCGATGTTCGTCGCGTTGGCCGGCAGCTCCACCAGCATCAGCTTGTTGAACACCTTGCCGTCGCTCTTGCGTGCGCCCTGCTCGATGACGATGAAGCGGCCGTTGCCCAGGCTCACCATGTCGCCGAGCTTGGCGTTGCCGGTGCGGTCCTTGTCGTACTGGCTGCCGTCGATCGGGTAGGCGTAGAGCTTGGAGGTCTCGGTGGCCGGATCGAACGCGAGCCAGCGCGTGAACTTCGCGATGTGGCGCACGTCGGTGTTGCTGCCGCCCGGCGGCTTGGCCTTGATCGACTTGCCGTTGGCGTCGCGTGGGTCGATCGGGCTCTGCAGGAAGCCGTGCAGCACGCCGCTGGCCACATCGAGCGTCAGGCCTTCCATGCCGCGGTTGGGGCGGCGCTGGGCCAGCACCGCCGGCAGGTCGGTGGCGCCGGGGCCGGGCGCGTACTTCTTCTCGATCACGCCGCTGGCGATGTTCAGGCGCGCGATGAAGGGGCCGTACTCGTCGCTGGTCCACAGCACGTTGCGCGCCTTGTCGAGCACCAGCGTCTCGGGGTCGAGGCCGTTGGCGTCGTAGCCGGCCTTGGCCTCGTCGAACGTGTACTGGTCGGTCAGCGGGGTCTCGCCGGTCGAGCCCACGCCCGAGCGCGGTGGCAGGCCGGTGATCTTCTTGCCGGCATCGAGCCGCAGCGGCACGCTGGTGCTGAGCACCGCGCCGGTCTTGCCCACGCGCACGATGCCGAAGCTCGGCGCGAACGACGGCGCCGGGAACACCTTGCTGATGTTGGTGGCGCCGTTGCCGCCGGGCACGGGCGCGGTCGGGCCGTCGCCGTTCGGGCCGCGGTCGGTGATGGCGTAGAACTCGAGCGTGCCGTCGTCGGCCTTGCCCTTGAACGCCAGGCCCGAGCCGTAGGCCGGCAGGAAGCCCTGGGGAAAGTCGGCCTTGATGTCCGCGTTGTCGCCCTCGTAGGGGACGTGGAAGCGGGCATCGGCTTGCAGCTGGTAGCGCGTGACGGCGATGCCGATGGCGCCGAGCTGGTTCGTCTGCTTCGATGCCTCGGTGACCGGTGCCCCCAGGCGCGAGGCCAGCGTGTCCTCGAAGTGTTCGCGGGCCAGCATGCGGCGGCTCGCGTCGACCGTGCGGGCGTTGTAGGGAGCGGGCAGCGCGGCCAGCACCGCGTTGAGCGCGGTGTGGAAGGCGTCGGGCGCGGCGTTGAAATCGAGCGCGCCGGCCGTCAGCGCAGCCTTGAGCGCCGGCGTCAGGCGGATGCCGTTGGCGGGGTCGCGGTCTTCATCGAAGCTCTGCAGCGCAAGCAGGCGGTTGACCACGGCATCGGCCTTCACGTCGCTGCCGCCGGCCAGGGTGAGCGGCGTGATCGCTTCGCCGCAGGCGGCGCTGCCCAGGGCCAGCGCGCCGGCGCTGAAGGTGACGGTCTCGCCGTCCTTGCAGGTGAACTCGCCCTTGGCGTTGGTGGCGGCCTTGGCGGCGCTGCCGGCCACGTAGTCGAGGCCTTCGACTGCGGCATCCAGGAAGGTGCCGGTCTTCGACTGTGCAGCGGGCGGATTGGTGGTGCCGCCGCCGCCCACCGGGAACGACCAGCCGCCCCCGCCGCCGTTGCCGCCGCCGCAGGCGGTCAGCACCGCGCCAGCGCCCACGAGCGCCAGCCATCCCATCCTCGATCCTCTTGTTGTCTTGCGCATTGCTTGTTGTCCTTGTGATGCGCCCGCGCAAAGGCGCAAGCCCCGGCGATTAATGCCGAGGCAGATGACAAGCCCGTGAAACTGCAACCGAAAGGTTGCGATGGTCGGCGCCCTCTCAGCGGCCGTTGCCGTCGCGCTGGCGGTCTTCGCGCTTGACCGCGAGGTAGGTGTCCAGGTCGACCTCGTGCAGCTGGCGCGGGTAGCGCTCGGCCGCCGCGAACCAGTAGCGCTGCCGGCGCTCGGCCGGGTCGGTGGCGCCGGTGGCGCCGGTGGCCAGGTAGGCGTCGAGCGTGAGGAAGTAGCGCATCGCATTGCGCTCCACCAGCCCGCGCAGGCCCCGGATGTACTCGGGCTGGCCGTCGGGCCCCTTGCCCACCACGGTGAAACCCACCTTGCCGCTGCCGAAGGTGGCCAGGTAGGCCTGCGTGGCCAGCCGCACCATCGTGTTGTGGTCGTAGCCGTAGCTGAAGTGCAGGAAGGTCTTGCGCTCGTCGAGCGCCACCGCCTCCAGCCGCACGCGGTAGTTGCTGGTGCCGAACGGGCCGGCGTCGGCTGACAGCTCGACCTGCAGGTGCTCGGGCGTGGCGCTGGCCACGCGGTAGGCAAAGGGCAGCTCGAAGGCCTGGTCGACCGGCTTGTCGTAGCGGCGCACCACGAACAGCGTGAGCGTCTCCTTGCCCTGCGGCGAGGTGCTCACGCGGCAGCGCCGGTTGTTGATGTGCAGTGTGAGCAGTTCGCACCAGTGGTCCGAGCCCTTGAGCGCCGCGCTGACCTTCGACAGCGGGTGCTCGACCACGGCGTAGATGTCGCCCTCGAGGCCGCCGGGCGTCTCGGTGGAATCGAGTTGCACGGGACGCCCGAAGCGGCTCTGGTCGAGCTTGTCGCTGAGCTTCTGGTGCTCGGCCCGCAGGGCCTGGGCACCCGTGGGCGCGGAGGCCTCGGGAGCCGCCGCCTGCGCCAGCAGCGACACAGCGCAGCATCCGGCCATCGCCAGGATGCGCTTCCACGAAACCGGCACGGGGGGCGAACTGCTCGTCATGGGGCTACACGATACCCCGGTTCCGCCGCACCAGCAGCAGCATCGCCCCCGCCAGCAGCGCCGCCCCCAGGCATTGGCGCGGTGCCATCGGCTGCGCCAGCCACAGCGCCGCGAGCCAGGCCGCCACCAGCGGCTCGATCAGCGTGCCGACCACCGCCGCCGTCGGCGACAGCCGGCGTGCACCCCAGGCGAAGGCCAGGTAGGCGACCGAGGTGGTGGCCACGCCGGTGTAGGCCGCGCCCGTCCATTGCGCAGCACCCTCGGGCCAGGTGATGCCGTTCGCAACCGCGACGCCGAGCATGCACAGCGCCGCGGCGCTCATGCCCCAGGCGGACGCCGTGACGGCCGGCACCCGCGCCGGCATGCGCGCGTTGCCCAGCACCACCAGCGCATAGCAGACGGCCGAGCCGAAGGACCACGCCAGCCCGGCGCCGTAGCCCGTCGGCAAGGCGCCCCAGCCGGCGTCTGGCATCACCAGCAGCAGCACGCCCGCCAGCGCCAGCACGAGGCCGCCGAGCAGGCGCGCGCCGAAGGGCTCGTAGCCGCGCAGCACCGACACGCAGGCCACGATCAGCGGCGCGCAGCAGATCGAGATCACCGTCGGCAACGCGGCGCCCAGGTGCGCGATGCCGGCGAACCAGCAGCTCACGTTCAGCGCCATCGCGGCGCCGGTGCCGACGACGTGCCCCTGCTCGCGCCGCGTCAGATGGCGCCACGCGGCATCGGCGGCCGGCGCGCGCCGTGTCGCCTGCCAGTGCAGCCACCACAGCAGCGGCATGCCCAGCGCGAAGCGCGCCAGCGACAGGCTGTGCGGCGCGATGCCGCCGTCGATCAGGAATTGCGCCACCAGGGCGCCGCCGCCCCAGAGCACGCCGGCCAGCAGCACGCCGCCCCAGGCCAGGGCGGCCGTTGTTCTTGCATTCATGTTGAAACTCTCCGTGAGGCCCGTCGCCTCGGCGTCGCGTCGACGCATTGCCGGGGGCGGGCATGACCATCCGGCCACCGCCCGGCCTGTCTTCGCTCAGCGGAAGAAGGCGGACGGCAGCGACCACTTGCGGGCCTGACGGGCGCGGCGCGAAGCGCGCGCGAACGTCAGCGGCAGGTCGAGGAAGGGGGAGAGTGATGCAGGTGCATGAGCGGTCGATGATAGGAGCGGCGCCCCGCGCCCACAAGAGAGAATCGCCCGCATGTGCCCTGCCCTTTCTCACTGCATGCCATGAAGCGCCAAGGTCGACTCGTTCGTTGGGAGGCCGAGCGCGGCTTCGGTTTCATCCGCAGCCCGGAGGTGTCGGCCGACGTCTTCGTGCACCTGCGCGACTTTCGCGACCGCCAGCTGAAGCCGCAGGTCGGCATGGCGGTGCACTTCGACGAAATTCATGTCGGCGGCAAGGGGCCGCGGGCGGTGGCCGTGGAAGCGGCTGCGGCCTCTGCGGGTGCGGTGCCTCGTGCAGCGTCACGCGCACAGCCGCGCCGGCCTTCGGGTCGCGGCACGGCCGGCACGCCGTGGGGCGCGTGGCTGATCGGGATCTACGCGCTGGGCCTGGGCGCCGCCGTCTGGCTCGGCCACCTGCCGCTGCTCGCGCTGGCGGTCGTCGCGGGGCTGAGCCTGCTCACCTTCGGGGCCTACGCCTTCGACAAGCGCGCGGCGCAGGCCGGGCGCTGGCGCACGCAGGAAAGCACGCTGCATCTGCTCGCGCTCGCGGGCGGCTGGCCGGGCGCGTGGTGCGCGCAGCGGCTGCTGCGGCACAAGTCGAGCAAGGCGAGCTTCCTGTGGAGGTTCTACGCCACGGTCGCGCTGCATTGCGCGGCACTGGGGGCGTGGGTGTTCTGGCTGTCGAAGCACGCGGCCTTGGGCTGACCGCGCCTTCGACCAGGCCTCAACGCACCTTGCGTGAAGGCTTGTTGAGCGGCTTGCCACCGCTGCCGTTGTCGCGCGGCGGCAGGCCCGTGTGCTGCGTGAGGATGCGGCCCTTGGAGGGCTTCACCGGCGCCAGCCGGACCGGTGCCGCGGTCTTGGCGGCCACCGGCGCCGAGGTCGAGTTCTTGCGGCGCGCGCTCGTGTAGCCGCCATCGGTCAGCGGCTGCCACGTCGGGATCAGATGGTGCTTGCCGTTGCCGATGAGGTCGGCGCGGCCCATGCTCTTGAGGGCTTCGCGCAGCAGCGGCCAGTTGTTGGCATCGTGGTAGCGCAGGAAGGCCTTGTGCAGGCGGCGGCGCTTGTCGCCACGCACGATGTCCACCGTCTCGCTCTCGCGCGTGATCTTGCGCAGCGGGTTCTTGTTGGTGTGGTACATCGTCGTCGCCGTGGCCATCGGGCTCGGGTAGAACGTTTGCACCTGGTCGGCGCGGAAGCCGTTCTTCTTGAGCCAGATCGCGAGGTTCATCATGTCCTCGTCGCTGGTGCCCGGGTGCGCGGCGATGAAGTACGGGATGAGGTACTGCTTCTTGCCCGCCTCGGCCGAGTACTTCTCGAACATCTGCTTGAACTTGTCGTAGCTGCCGATGCCGGGCTTCATCATCTTCGTGAGCGGGCCCTGCTCGGTGTGCTCGGGCGCGATCTTCAGGTAGCCGCCGACGTGGTGCTGCACCAGCTCCTTCACGTACTCGGGCGACTGCACGGCCAGGTCGTAGCGCAGGCCGGAACCGATGAGGATCTTCTTGATGCCCTTGAGCGCCCGCGCGCGGCGGTAGATCTTGATGAGCGGGTCGTGGTTGGTGCCCAGGTTCGGGCAGATGCCCGGGTACACGCAGCTGGGCTTGCGGCACGCCGCCTCGATCGCGGGGCTCTTGCAGCCCAGGCGATACATGTTGGCCGTGGGGCCGCCCAGGTCGGAGATGGTGCCGGTGAAGCCGCTGACCGAATCACGGATGGCCTCGACCTCCTTGATGATCGAGTCTTCCGAGCGGCTCTGGATGATGCGGCCCTCGTGCTCGGTGATCGAGCAGAAGGTGCAGCCGCCGAAGCAGCCGCGCATGATGTTCACGCTGAAGCGGATCATTTCCCACGCGGGGATCTTGGTCGCGCCGTCGTGGCTGCCGTTCTCGTCGGCGTAGCGCGGGTGCGGGCTGCGCGCATACGGCAGGTCGAACACATGGTCCATCTCGGCCGTGGTGAGCGGAATGGGCGGCGGGTTGATCCACACGTCGCGCGCCGTGGCGCCCTCGCCGTGCGCCTGCACCAGTGCGCGGGCGTTACCGGGGTTGGTTTCGAGGTGCAGCACGCGGTTGGCATGCGCGTAGAGCACCGGGTCGCTGCGCACCTGTTCGTACGACGGCAGGCGGATCACCGAGCGGTCGCGCGGCGGCACGGCGATCTTGCCGCGGCCTTGCAGCGCCGGGTTGGGCACGAAGTTCAGCGGCTTGATGGCGGGGTTGACGACCGAGCCCGCAGCGGAGCCCGCGGCTTCGGCGGCCTTGGCGACGGCTTGCGCCTCGTCTTCCTTCGCGCAGGTGGCGCCGTTGGCCTTGGCCTGGTCGGACACCATCAGGTACGGGTTGACGTGCGCCTCGACGCGGCCCGGCTCGTCGACGCTGGTGGAGTTGATCTCGAACCAGGCCTCGGGCGTTTCGCGCCGCACATAGGCGGTGCCGCGCACGTCGGTGATCTGCTGCACCGGCTCCTTGGCGGCCAGGCGGTGCGCGATCTCGACGATGGCGCGCTCGGCGTTGCCGTACAGCAGCAGGTCGCACTTGGCGTCGACCACGATGGAGCGGCGCACCTTGTCCGACCAGTAGTCGTAGTGCGCGATGCGGCGCAGCGAGCCTTCGATGCCGCCCAGGATGATCGGCACGTCGTTCCAGGCTTCCTTGCAGCGCTGCGAATACACGATGGCCGCGCGGTCGGGGCGCGAGCCGCCGACGTCGCCGGGGGTGTAGGCGTCGTCGCTGCGAATCTTCCGATCGGCCGTGTAGCGGTTGATCATCGAATCCATGTTGCCGGCCGTGACGCCGAAGAACAGGTTCGGCTTGCCCAGCACCTTGAAGGGCTCGGCGCTTTGCCAGTCGGGCTGCGCGATGATGCCCACGCGAAAGCCCTGCGCCTCGAGCATGCGGCCGATCACCGACATGCCGAAGCTGGGATGGTCGACGTAGGCGTCGCCCGTGACCACGATGATGTCGCAGCTGTCCCAGCCGAGCGCGTCCATCTCCTTGCGCGAGGTCGGCAGGAACTTGGCCGTGCCGAAACGGGCCGCCCAGTACTTGCGGTAGCTGGTCAGCGGCTTGGCGGCACGCGCAAAAAAGGAGACGTCGACGGGGGCGTTCATCGGTGGGAGCGGACAGCGCCGGGGCGCCGCCTGTGTGGGCAACCCTCGATTTTAGGGTTTTCCAGCATTTCTGTCGCCCTGAAGATCCCTTGCCCCGGAACGAGAGGGCTCTTATTTGATTGCCAAAGTCAATCAAATTGAATGACAATGGCAACCATGCCCACGCCAACGCCCTCCGTCGACCCGTCCGCCGTCAAGGCCATCCGCCGGTTCAACCGCTTCTACACCCGCCGCATCGGCGCCCTCGACCCCTACCTGGGCAGCGACCTGTCGCTGACCGACGTGCGCGTGCTCTACGAGCTGGCGCACCGCGAAACCCCCGTCGCCAGCGAGATCGGGCGCGACCTGGGCTTCGACGCCGGCTACCTCAGCCGCATCCTGCGCCGCTTCGAAACCCACGGCTGGCTCACGCGCGAGCCGCACCCGCGCGACGCGCGCCAGAGCGTGCTGCGCCTGGCCGACGCCGGCCATGCCGCGTTTGCGCCGCTGCAACAGAAATCGCGCGACGAAGCCGCCGCCCTGCTCGCCGCGCTGCCGCCGGCGCAACAAAACCAGCTGGTGCAGGCCATGGACACCGTGCAGTCGCTGCTCGAACCGGCCGCATCGCCGGCCCGCCCCCAGGCCGCCGTGCTGCGCGACCCGGCACCCGGCGACATCGGCTGGGTGGTGCAGCAGCACGGCGAGCTGTACGCACGCGAATACGGTTGGGACCACCGTTTCGAAGCGCTCGTGGCAGGCATTGCGGGCGAGTTCCTGCTCAAGTTCCAGCCCGAATGGGAGCACTGCTGGATCGCCGAGCTCAACGGCGAACGCGTCGGCGCGATCTTCGTGGTGCGCAAGTCGGCCACCGTGGCGCAGCTGCGCATGCTGATCCTCACGCCGGCCGCGCGCGGCCTGGGCCTGGGCGGGCGCCTCGTGGACGAGTGCATCGCCTTCGCGCGCCGCAAGGGCTACAAGAAGATGACGCTGTGGACCAACAGCTGCCTCACGGCCGCGCGCAGCATCTATGCCAAGCGCGGCTTCCAGCTCACGCACTCGGAGCCGCATGAGGGGTATGGCCAGCCGCAGGTCGGTGAGACCTGGGAGTTGAAGCTGTAGCGTTTGCCTTGCTCCTTCCCCCGTTGGGGGAAGGTTGGGATGGGGGCATGCCTTCGATCAAGCGCGCGGCTGAATCAGCGCCGCCGTGCCCCCACCCCTGCCCTCCCCCAAAGGGGGAGGGAGAAATTCACTGCATGAACCAGCCGTGGCTCACCACGAGCGACTGGCCCGTCAGCGCATTCGTCGGGAACCCCGCGAACAGCAGCGCCACGCGTGCCACGTCTTCCGTGGTCGTGAACTCGCCATCCACCGTTTCCTTGAGCATCACGTTCTTGATCACTTCCTGCTCGCTGATGCCCAGCGTCTTGGCCTGCTCGGGAATCTGCTTTTCCACGAGCGGCGTGCGCACGAAGCCCGGGCAGATCACGTTGGCGCGCACGCCGTGCTTGGCACCTTCTTTCGCGACCGTCTTGGCCAGCCCGATGAGGCCGTGCTTGGCCGTGACGTAGGGCGCCTTCAGCAGCGATGCTTCCTTGGAGTGCACCGAGCCCATGTAGATCACGCTGCCGCCGCGGCCTTGCGCGTACATGTGCTTGAGGCACGCCTTCGTCGTGAGGAACGCACCGTCGAGGTGAATCGCGAGCATCTTCTTCCAGTCGGCGAAGCTGAACTCTTCGACCGGATGCACGATCTGGATGCCGGCGTTGCTGATGAGGATGTCGATGCCGCCGAAGGCCTTCGCGCCCTCTTCCACCGAGGCATTGACCTGGTCTTCGTTCGTCACGTCGACCGCCACGCCGATGGCCTGTGCGCCCGTGGCCTTCAGTTCGGCGGCGGTGGCGTCGGCCGCTTCCTTGTTGAGGTCGGCAATGATGATCTTCGCGCCTTCCTGCGCGAACAGGATGGCGATTTCCTTGCCGATGCCGCTGGCCGAGCCGGTGATATAGGCGACCTTGTCCTTGAGTTGCATGGTGAATGTTCCTTGAGGGTTGGATGAAAAGAAGACAGCAAGAATCAGGCGAGGTAGTCGTGTTCGACCGTGCCCAGCGCGAGCGTCATGTCGGCGATGTAGTGCACCGCCGATTCGACCTTCAGCACCGGCAGGTCGGCCACCGGCGCCAGCGCATGCGGATGCAGCTCGAGCGAAGCCGGCGCAGTCCATGCGCCGTGCAGCGTCACGTCGACCATGTGGTAGCGCACCAGCTCGCAGATGCGGGCCGTGCCATCGACGTGCGGAATGATCTTGAGCAGGAAGTTGGGCTGCGCAATGCCCGCAAGGATCGGTGCGGGGTCGAGCGCGCGGTGCTTGAAACCCATCGTGGCCTTGGCCACGCGCACCTTGCCGTAGTCGAGCGTGCCGACGATCACATCGGTCTCGTAGTCGAGCGACGGCAAGGCCAGCTTCTTGGGAAAGCCCCACAGCTCGCGGCCGCCGGCAATGGGCGGATGGTCGTTCAGGTACATCGCGTGCACGTAGGCACCCTTCTCCACGCCCTGGGCGGTGCGCAGCTGCACCGGAATGACCTGCCCCGACTCGGTGTAGTCGCCGAAACCGGTGGAGTCGGGCATGCGGATGAATTCGTACTTGACCAGCGGCTCGACCACTTCGAGCGGCTCGGGCACCACGGCGCGCAGCGCGTCCATGTCGGTGCGGTAGGTGACGATGAGAAATTCGCGACGCGTGAAGCGGTAGGGCCCGGGCGGAAACGCCGGGCTGGTCAACGGCATGGCGAAAGCCGTTCGTCGCACATCTTCAATGTTCATGAAAACATTTCCTCCTGTTGAAGTGACGACCCAGTCTGGCGCTGGTTTCTTAGCCCAAGCTGAATGGCCGCCGCTCGTGGCAAGCGGCGACCGCTGCGACGCTCAGCGCGACAGCCCCGGCCGCTTGATGCGCCCGGTGCCCGGCTCGCCGAGGTCGAAGGTGGTCACGCCGTTCACCGTGGCATCGGCGCGCAGCGTCTCGGGGTGCGCGAGCGTCTTGCGCATGTCGCGCACGCCCGACTCCCAGTGCTCTTCGACCGCGGCGCGCGAGAACTCGTAGTCCTTCGACTCGAGTTCGTACGACTTGTCGCGGTAGATCAGGTGAAAGATGTCGATCGGCTCGTGCGTGAGCTGCGCCTGCACCTCGACCACGCTCGGGTCGCTGCGCAGGCCGGGCGGCAGTTTGGCGATGAGGTCGGCAATGGCCTGCTGCAGGTTCATGTTGGCCGCGAGCGCGTCGGTGTTCATGCGCGTGCGGCTCGAATAGGTGATGTCCTTCTGGCGCTCCATCACGCCCGACAGCGTGTGCGGCATCTCGCCGCGCGCGTTGAACAGGTCGACCTGCAGCACCACCAGCGCCTCGGCGCGCGGATGCGTGTCGAGCACGTACTGCAGCGGCGTGTTCGAGACGATGCCGCCGTCCCAGTAGTCGTCGCCGTCGATGTGCACCGGCGCAAAGCCCGGCGGCAGCGCGCCGCTGGCCATGATGTGCTCGGGGCCGATGCGCTGGCGCGTGTTGTCGAAGTACACCGAGTTGCCGGTGCGCACGTTGACCGCGCCCACGCTGAAGCGTGCCTCGCAAGCGTTGATGCGGTCGAAGTCGATGAGCCGCTCCAGCGTGGCCTTGAGCGGCGAGGTGTCGTAGTAGCTCAGGAGCGGCGCCGCACCGCCCATCAGCAAGGCCGGCGAATAGCGCGGCTCGAAGAAGCCCGGAATGCCGACCAGAGAGGCCATGGTGGCGCTCCACTGGTTCTGCGTGGCGCGGTCGCCCAGCCACGACGGCAGGCGCTGCGCCGGCCCCGAAGACACCAGGTGCCAGAACTCGCGCAGCCGGTCGACCCGCTGCGCGGGCGCGTTGCCGGCGATGAGTGCAGCGTTGATGGCGCCGATCGACACGCCCGCGATCCAGTGCGGCTGCAGATCGGTCTCGCTGAGCGCGGCGTACACGCCCGCTTGGTAGGCCCCGAGCGCACCGCCGCCCTGCAGCACGAGCGCCTTGCGGGCGGCGCGCATGTCTTCGCGGCGGGCGATGAACGGATGGGGCGGTGCAGTGGAGGAAGCGGGAGAAGAAGAGGAAGCAGCGGTGGCGGCGCGAGGCTTTTTCTTGGGTGTCGTCGTCATGCGTTCATTGGACACCAGCCTTGCGACAGCTACCTGACCTGGGGCCTTTTCGCTGCTTCAGCCCGGACGAATCTCACATCTTCGGCAGCATCTGCCCACGGATCTCGCCGCCCGGATTGGCGGCCGTGTGGATGTTGGCGTACCACTTGCCGGCCACGAGGTCGGCCGCCTGCGCCGGCGTGAGCGTGGCCTGGCCCTCGATCGGGCTTGCCGGACTCGCGAAGGGCAGCACCACGCCGGCATTCGCGCCCGCGGCGGCGGGGCCGTGGAAGTGGGCCGCCGTGGCCGGGCCGCTCAGACCTTCGTAGGTGATCTTGTACTTGAGCACGTTGGTGTCGCGGTTGAGCCAGGCCTCGGCCATGCCGCTGCCGCGCGTCATGTTGGGCGGCACTTCGCTGGCCGCGTTCATCGCGCCGCTGAAATTCGCGACGTTCGACTTCGACATCATTCCGCAGCCGGCCAGTGCGACGGCGGCCAGGCCGGCGACGAGGGTGGTGCGCCAGAGTGTGCGAGTGCTGTTGTTCATGGTCGTTGTCTCCTGAGGATGTAAAACATTCAGCATAGGCAGACACCGCCTGCGGCCTTGTCGGCCAGCACCCCTTCTTCGCACGCCTGTGCAAGAGAATGCAACGATGATTTCCGACGACACACTCCCCTCTGCACACGACGTGGTCGGCTTCTGGCGCGATGCCGGCCCCGAGCGCTGGTTCGCGAAAAGCGATGCCTTCGATGCCGCCTGCATCGACCGGCTGGCCGCCGCCCACCAGGCCGCGGCCAGTGGCCGGCTCGACCACTGGGCCGACACCGGCGAAGGCGCGTTGGCCTTGCTGGTGCTGCTCGACCAGTTCCCGCGCAACGCCTGGCGCCAGAACCCGCACATGCTCGCCACCGACGGCCTCGCGCTGGCCGTGGCGCGCCGCGCCGTCGAGGCCGGCTTCGACCGGCAGGCCGACGCTCTGATGCAGCGCTTCTTCTACCTGCCCTTCATGCACTCGGAAGTGCTGGCCGAGCAGGAGCGTTCGGTCGAACTCAACGCCACGCAGGACGCCAACACGCAGCACTTTGCCGTGCTGCACCGCGACATCGTGGCGCGCTTCGGGCGCTTTCCGCACCGCAACCGGATGCTCGGGCGCACGTCCACGCCGCAAGAGCAGAAGTTTCTCGACGAAGGCGGTTTCGCAGGCTAAGCGGCATCGACGTGCACGGGCAGCGGCACGTCACGCGTCGGCGAGGCGTGACCTGCCGGCTCAGCCAGGGTGTCTTTCATCGAGCCGTAGGTGCGCGCATAGACCCAGGTGAACTCGGCGCCCAGCAGGAAGATCTGCGCCGAGTAGTACACCCACACCAGCACCACCACCAGCGAGCCGGCCGCGCCGTAGCCCGAGGCCACGCTGCTCTTGCCGATGTACAGGCCGATGAGGTGCTTGCCCACGGTGAACAGCAGCGCCGTCACCGCCGCGCCCACCCACACGTCGCGCCACTGCACCTTGGCGCGCGGCATGATCTTGTAGATCATCGCGAAGATCACCGTGACCATCGCGAAGCTGAAGACGAAGTTCACCACCTGCGCCAGCGTGGCCCAGGCACCGAACACCGGCGACCACCACTTGCCCAGCGCGGCCAGTGCCGCGCTCGCCACCAGCGACACCATGAGCAGGAAGCCGATGCCCATGATCATGCTGAACGACAGCAGGCGCACGCGCAGCATGTTGAAGACGCCCTTGTTGCGGGTGCGCGCGGGGGCACGCCAGATGCGGTCGAGTGCGTCCTGCAGCTCGCCGAAGACGGTGGTCGCACCCACGATCAGCAGCGCGATGCCGACCACCGTGGCCACGATGCCCTCGGTCGGCTTGTTGACCGCCTGCAACATGCCCTGCACCGCTGCCGCACCCTGCTCGCCCATGAGGCCCGAGAGCTGCGCGAAGATTTCGCCGCGCGCGGCCTCCTGCCCGAAGACGAGGCCGGCCACCGCGATCACGATCAGCAGCAGCGGCGCGATCGAGAACACCGTGTAGTAGGCCAGCGCCGCGCCCATGCTCGGGGCGTAGTCGTTGGACCAGGAAGCGAAGGCGCGCCGGCAGAGATCGAAGAGTGCGCGAAGTCGAATGAGCATGGCGTCGGGTCCCGGTGAAGCAGTGCGCCTACGATAATCGTTCCACATGCATCCGTCCGCCCCCGCCGCGGCATCGCCGCCCGACCACCCCCAGCCCGCGTCGCCACGCGACCTTTTTGTTTCATTCACCTGGCTCGCGCTGCAGGGCTTCGGCGGCGTCCTCGCCATCGTCCAGCGCGAGATGGTCGAGAAGAAGAAGTGGCTCACGCCCGACCAGTTCCTCGAGGACTGGGCCGTCGCCCAGGTGATGCCGGGGCCGAACGTGATCAACCTCGCACTGATGATCGGCGACCGCTACTTCGGCCTGCGCGGTGCCGTGGCCGCGGTGGCCGGCATGCTCACCGTGCCGCTGTTCGTGATCCTCGCGCTGGCCGTGCTCTACGCACACTACGCCGCCAACCCGCAGGTGGCGGCAGCGCTGCGCGGCATGGGCGCGGTGTCGGGCGGGCTCATCGCCGCCACGGGCATCAAGCTGATCCCGCAGCTGCGCAAGCACCCGCTGGGCTTTGCGACCTGCCTCGCGTTCGTGGCGCTGGTGTTCGCGGCCATCGCCCTCCTGAAGATTCCGCTGGGGTGGGTGCTGCTCGCGGTGGGCGGCGTGGCCTGCGTGTGGACCTGGAAGAAGATCGCACCATGACCATCGCGATGCAATGGCACGACTGGCTGGCCCTCTTCGGCCAGTACCTGCTGCTGTCGCTGCTGTCGATCAGCGGCGCGATCACCACGGTGCCCGACATGCACCGCTACCTCGTGGCGCAGCACGGCTGGCTCACCGAGGCGCAGTTCACCTCCTCGGTCGCCATCGCCCAGGCCGCGCCCGGGCCCAACGTGCTGTTCGTCGCGCTGATGGGCTGGAACGTCGGGCTCAACGCGGGCGGCGGCATCGGCGCCGGGCCCATGGCCTGGCTGCTCGGCTTCTTCGGCCTGATGGTCACCATGGTCGGCATCATGCTGCCGAGCACCACCCTCACCTACGTCGCCACGCGCTGGGGCCACCGCAACCGAACGCGCCGCGAGGTGCGCGCCTTCAAGCAGGGCATGGCGCCGGTGGTGGTCGGGCTGCTCATCGCCACCGGCTGGGTGCTGGCCGGCGGCAACCAGTCGAGCGGCGTGCCGGCCTGGCACCTGTGGCTGCTCAGCGGCGTGGCCGCGCTGGTGGTCTGGCGCACGCGCATCCACCTGCTGTGGCTGCTGGGCTGCGGCGCGGCGCTGGGCGCGGTAGGCTTCGTTTGAGCCGTTTTCCTTTCTGCATACTTTTTCTTTCAGGAGCCCTCTGCCATGTCGCAACTTCGTCCGCTCGGCCGTTCCACCCTTCGGGTGTCTCCCCTCGCCTTCGGCGGCAACGTGTTCGGCTGGACCGCCGACGAGGCGACCTCGTTCAAGTTGCTCGACGCCTGGCTCGACGCCGGCTTCAACTTCGTCGACACGGCCGACGTCTACTCGGCCTGGGTGCCGGGCCATGTGGGCGGCGAATCGGAAACGATCATCGGCAAGTGGCTCAAGCACAGCGGCAAGCGCAACCGCTTGGTGCTGGCCACCAAGGTCGGCAAACCGATGGGCGAAGGCAAGGTGGGCCTGTCGCCCACCTACATCCGTGAGGCCGTCGAGGCGTCGCTCAAGCGCCTGCAGACCGACTACATCGACCTGTACCAGTCGCACGACGACGACGCGAACACGCCGCTCGAAGACACGCTGGGCACCTTCGACGCGCTCATCAAGGAAGGCAAGGTGCGCGCCATCGGCGCCTCGAACTACACGGCGCCGCGGCTGGCCGAGGCGCTCGACGTGTCGGAGCGCCTGGGCATCGCGCGCTACGAAAGCCTGCAGCCGCTGTACAACCTGTACGACCGCGCGGTGTTCGAAGATGCCCTCGAGCCGCTGTGCCTCAAGCGCGAAGTTGGCGTGATCAACTTCTATGCGCTGGCGGCGGGCTTTCTCACCGGCAAGTACCGCACCGAGGCCGATGTGGCCAAGAGCGCACGCGGCACCACCACGAAGAAGTACCTGAACCCGCGCGGCCTGCGCATCCTCGATGCGCTGGACAAGGTGGCCCAGCAGTACAACGCCAAGCCCGGCCAGGTCGCCATCGCCTGGCAGATCGCACGGCCCGGCGTGACCGCGCCGATCGCCAGCGCCACCTCGCTGGCGCAGCTCGAAGAACTGGTGGTGGCCACGCAACTCAAGCTGGACGCGGGCACCATCGACGTGCTCAACCGGGCCAGCGCCGAGACGCCGGCCTGAATCTCAACCGTCGACGGGGTTCAGCGGCGTCGCCAGGATGCGCTGGTAGAACGCCACGTCGAGCCAGCGGCCGAACTTGAAGCCGGCCTGCCGCACAGTGCCTGAATGCGTGAAGCCCAGGCGCTCGTGCAGCGCAATGCTGCCGGCGTTCGAGGCGTCGATGGCGCCGACCATCACATGCACCTCGCGCGCGATCGCCTCGGCCACGATCGCCTCCATCAGCGTGCGGCCCAGGCCCTCGCCACGGTGCGCGGCATCGACGTACACCGAGTGCTCCACCGTGTACTTGTAGGCCGGAAAGGCGCGGAACGCGCCGTAGCTTGCGAAGCCCAGCAGCTTGCCGTTGTCGTCCACCGCACCGATCACGGGAAAGCCGCCGGCGCGCTTGGCGGCGAACCACGTCACCATGTTCTCGGGCGTGCGCGGCTTGTAGTCGTACAGCGCGGTGGAATTGACGATGGCCTCGTTCAGGATCGCCAGGATGGCGCCTGAATGGGCTTCTTCGGTGCAGGCGATGAGACGCATGGTGTTTCTCTGTCGTTCAATATAAGAGAATAATAATCTCATATGGGAAACACTTCACCCTCCACCCCCTCGGCGGCGCCGGCCGACGGCCACATCGACGCACTCATCGCCACCCGGCTGCTGGCGCTGCGCCAGGCGCAGGGGCTCAGCCTCGCGGACCTGGCCGGGTTGTCGGGCGTGAGCAAGGCGATGATCTCCAAGGTCGAGCGCGCGCAGAGCAGCCCGACGGCCGTGCTGCTGGGAAAGCTCGCCGCCGGCCTCGGGGTCTCGCTGGCGCAGCTTCTCACCGAGGACAAGGCCCAGCCGCAACGCCTGCGCAAACGGGCCGCGCAGGAGGTCTGGCGCGACCCCGAAGCCGGCTATGTGCGCCGCCAGGTCGCCGAGCGCGGCGCGGGCAGCGGCGTGGAGCTGGTCGAGGTCGAGCTGCCGCGCGCCGCGCAGGTCGGCTACCCGCGATGGAGTGGCACGCCGTACCGGCAGAGCCTGTGGATGCTCGAGGGCGCGCTGCAGGTCGACTACGGCGACGAGCGCTTCGAACTCGCCCCGGGCGACTGCCTCGACTTCGGCGTCGACCGGCCGCTGGTCTTCAAGGCGCTGGGGCCCAGCGCCTGCCGCTACCTGCTGGTCGCCGTACCTGATTGATTGCGGTAGGCAAGCTCCCACACGCAGAGACGACTCAGGCCGGTCCGGGCAACAGGGTGCGTCGGGATACTGCAAGGCATCTCAGCTACCGGAGCCGCACGATGTCCTTTGCGCTTTACATGATCGGCTTTCTGATCTTCCTGGCCGGGGTCGCCTGGGGCGCCTCGGTGGCCGGCGTGCCCACGCTCTACATCGGCATCGGTGCGCTGATCCTGCTGGGCATCGGCATCTTCAGCGCGGTGGGTCGCACGCGCAGCAAAGACCCGTCCTGAACGAGCCTGACGCCTTCACAGAGCAGTTCACACAGGCTTCACGCCCGGCGCACATGGCGTCGCTAACTTCGCAGGCGCACCACAGCCCGTGGTGCGCATTGCAAGTCAGCCTCCCATGCACGCCTCTTCTTCCTGTCTCTTTTCTCCCCACGCGCCATCCTCGTCGGCCGCGCCCTGCCCCGCACCGGCCTTCGTGAGCGACCCGGGTACGGCCTGCACCCAGGTCGACCTGCTCGTCATCGGCGCGAGCTTTGCCGGGCTGGCCTGCGCCCGTGCCGCCGCCAAGGCCGGCCTGCGCGTGATGGTGCTCGAGAAGAAGGCCGCCGCCGGCGCCAAGCTGCACACCACCGGGATCATCGTCAAGGACGCGGTCGACAGCGTGCCGTGGCTGGCCGAAGTGCCGCCCGCGCTGGTGCGCCGCATCGAAGGCGTGCGGCTGTACGCGCCCGACATGCACCACGTCGACCTGCACGCGCCCGGTTACTGGTTCTGGGCCACCGACGCGCCCGCGCTGCTCGACTGGATGGTGGAGTCCACCCGGGCCTGCGGCGTCGAGGTGCGCCTGGGCACGCTGTTCGAGCAGGCGCTGTGGGCGAACGGCCGCTGGGAGGTGCCGGTGGCGCAGGGCCCGTGCATCCGCGCGACCTACCTCGTGGGCGCCGACGGCCCGCATTCGCGCGTCGCCAAGGCACTGGGGCTGTCGCGCAACACGCGCTTTCTCTACGGCGTGGAGCACGAGTACCAGGGCGCGCGCATGGCGCCCGACCTGCTGCATTGCTTCATCGACAAACAACTCGCGCCGGGCTACATCGGCTGGGCGCTCGACGGTGTCGGCGTGAGCCAGATCGGCCTGGCGCGCCGCATGAGGCGCCACGACACGGGCGCGCTGCGCCTGGACCCGCTGCTGCGCAAGATCGCCTCCGTGGTGTCGCCCGGCGACGCGCCGCCGGTTGCCGTGCGCGCCGGGATGATCCCCTGCGGCGGCGTGCTGCCGGTGGTGGCCCGCGAACGGGCGCTGCTGGTGGGTGATGCGGCGGGCATGGTGTCGCCCGTGACGGCCGGCGGCATCCACACGGCGCTGCAGCACGGCGAGCGCGCCGGCGAGGCCGTGGCGCGCTTCGTGCGCGGCGAGGCGGACGACCCCGCAACGTGGTTCGTGCGCGGCTACCCGCGCTTTCTGATGAAGCGCACGCTGCGCTGGGCCTTCGACCACTTCCAGAGCGACTGGATGTTCAACCGCCTGCTCGGCACGGCGCCGATGCGGCGTGCGGCGGAGCTGGTGTACTTCCACCGCAAGGGCAGCGGGCCGGTGGCCCGCTAGGTCCAGGATCAACCGCCGCGCTGGCGCATGGCCTCGAAGAGGCACACGCCGCTGGCCACCGAGACGTTCAGGCTCTCGACCGCGCCGGCCATGGGAATGCTCACCAGCTCGTCGCAGGTCTTGCGCGTGAGCTGGCGCATGCCCTCGCCCTCGGCGCCCAGCACCAGCGCCAGCGGACGCTTGAAGTCGCTCTGGTAGATCGTGCCCGGCGCGTCGTCGCTGGTGCCCACGCACCAGATGCTGCGTTCCTTGAGCTCGTTGAGCGTGCGCGCGAGGTTGGTCACCATGAAGTACGGCACGGTCTCGGCCGCGCCGCTCGCCACCTTGGCCACGGTGGCGTTGATGCCGGCCGCATGGTCCTTGGGCGCGATCACCGCATGGGCGCCGGCGCCGTCGGCCACGCGCAGGCAGGCACCGAGGTTGTGCGGGTCGGTCACGCCGTCGAGCACCAGCAGCAGCGGCACGGTGCCGGCCTCCTCGAGGCCTTCGAGCAGCTCGTCGAGCGAGCGGACCTGGGCCACGGGCTCGACCCGCGCGACCACGCCCTGGTGGCCGTGGCTGCCGCTGAGCTTGGACAGCCGCAGGCCGTCGGCCTCGACCAGCCGCACGCCGGCTTCTTGCGCTCGCGCGATGAACTGTTTCATGCGCGCATCGCGCCGGCTGGCGTCGAACATCACTTCGAGCACCGATTTCGGCGCGGTCTTGATGCGCACGCCCACGGCATGGAAGCCGAAGATCACTTTAGGGGAAGACATCCCCTGATTATCCCTACCCCCAGGCTTGCCCACTTCGTGTGGCCTCCTCCCCCCTGGAAGGGGGCAACATCAGCGGCCCGGCAAAGCCGGTTCCTCGGTGTTTCTCGAATAAATCCCTCGTCAGTCAGGCCAAGGGCAAGCCGCTGTTCGCGCGGGTGCGTTCGTCGTGCAGTTCCTGCACCACCAGGGCGTTCATGTGCACCTTCAGCGTGTTGCCCACGCTGCCCAGGTACTGGCAGGCGGCATACCCCTCGGCCGCCTTTTCGTAGCGTGCCACCCAGGCGTCGCGCGCAGGCAGCCGGTCGGGCGACACGGGCCAGACGCCCGGGCGCGGGCGCAGGTGTTCGCCGATGCCCACGCGCCAGGGCTTGGCGCTCAGGCGGGCGCGAAAGCAGCTCTGGTTGCGGCACATGCGCGCATAGACCTTGTCGGCGCCCAGCGTCTGGAACACGTCGGTCACGGCGGCGTCGGACGGTGCGAAGACATCGTGCATGGCCAGCACGCGCAGCCCGGCCGGCGTGCGGTACAGGCGCAGGTGCCAGTCGGGATGCTGGTGAATGAAGCGCTCGACACGCGCCCGTGCGCCCGCCAGCGGGTCGCTCTTGTCCTCGACCACGGGCAGGCCCTCCTTGTGGGCGCGCCAGAAGCCGAAGGCCGCCACCAGCATGAAGGCGGCCACGCCGGCCATCGCCGAGCGCGTGGCGTAGCCCGCGACCATCGCACCGATGAACGCCGCGCCGATCACCGTCAACCCGCGTGCGCTACCGCGCGCGCCCTGGTTCTCGAAGTCGACGTCGACGAACAGCACGTCGGGCGTGTTGAGGCAGCGCGCGCCGTAGCCGTTGCGGGTGACGATGCTGTCGCCCTGGCGTTCGACGATCTCCTCGCGGATCGGCACGCCGTTGGCGCCGTTGTAGGCCAGCTTGCGCTCGCGGCGCTCCAGCTTTTCACCGTCGACCACGATGCGGTCATAGGCCTCGCGGGTGCGCTGGTCGGCATGGGCCTGCGCGGCGAGCGGGCTGTCGTCGGACCAGCCGAAGCGGCGCACCGTGACCTGCCGGCCGGCCACGCGCTCCTGGATGCGGCCTTCGGCCCAGAACTGGGGAACGATCACGGCCTCAGGCGCCCTTGAAATACGACCACGCTGCCGCCGCGATCAGCAGCACGACGATCACCGGCAACCACTTGAAGCCGCCGCCCGACACCCGGCCCGGTTCGGCCATCGGGTTCACCGCGGCGCTCGACGGCAGATGACCGAAATCGCCGACGGCGGGGTTCTGGTGCGCCTCGACCAGCTGCTTGGCCTCGGCCAGGCCCAGGCCGGTGGCCTCGCGCGTGAGGCGCACGGCCTCGACTTTCTGGCCCCGCGCCAGGGCCGCGAGCGCGGCGGCCGGCACCGCAGCGGGGCCGTTGCCCTGCATGCCGCCCGTCTCGGCCCCGGCGTCGCCCCGGCCCCAGTCGCCTTCCTGCCAGTCGGCCGGCGCTCCCGCGGCGACCGCACCGCTGTTGGCATAGCGCTCGACGGCCTCCTTGGACGACTTGAGGTCCATGCCGGTGCGATCGCGCACGATCTTGATGGCTTCGATCAGGTTGCCGCGCTCGAGGGCGGCAATGGCTTCGGGGGGAAGCTGGGTCATGAACTCTCCTCTGTGTTCAGGGGAGCGCCGCGGGAGCCGGGCGCTGTCTTTTTTGCTGGCTCAGGCGGCCTGGGCGACGGTCGATTCTGGCGTTTTTTCGTTGAGCGCCACGCGCCCGGCCTCGATGGTGATGCGCCGCTCGCACTGCGAGGCAATGCCGCGGTCGTGCGTGACCAGCACCAGCGTGGTTCCCAGTTCGCGGTTCAGGTCGAACATGAGTTTCATGACCTGCTCGCCGGTGGCGAAGTCGAGGCTGCCGGTGGGCTCGTCGGCCAGCAGCAGGGCCGGCTGCACCACGAAGGCCCGCGCCAGCGCCACGCGCTGCTGCTCGCCGCCCGACAGCACCTTGGGGTAGTGGCCCAGGCGCTGGCCCAGCCCGACGCGGCCCAGCATCTCGGTGGCGGCCTTGCGCGCGTCCTTGCGGTTGGCCAGCTCCAGCGGCAGCATGACGTTCTCGAGCGCGCTCAGGTTGCCCAGCAACTGGAAGCTCTGGAACACGAAGCCCACGCGCTGGGCGCGCAGCGCGGCGCGCTCGTCCTCGTCGATGGCGAAGATGTCGTCGCCCGCCAGCTTCACGGTGCCGCGCGTGGGCGTGTCCAGCCCGGCAATGATCGACAGCAAGGTGCTCTTGCCGGAGCCCGAGGCGCCGACGATGGCGGCGGTTTCCCGCGCGCCCAGGGTGAAATGGATGTCCTGCAGAATGTCCAGCGTGCCGGCCGAGTCGGTGACGGACTTGAAGACATGCTCGACGGCGACAATGGCATCAGACGGGGGTTGGGACATGAAAGGCTTTTCGTTTTGAATCGACGTGACTTTATCTTGACCACCGCCGCGCTCGGCAGCGCGGGGGCATGGACGGGTGCTGCGGCCCAGGCACCGGCCGGCAAGCCGGTGATCCTGGTGCTCGGTGATTCGCTGAGCGCAGAGTACGGCCTCAAGCGCGGCGAAGGCTGGGTACCCTTGCTGGAAAAAAGGCTTGCGCAGCAGAAGATCGCGGCCTCGGTGGTCAACGCCAGCATCAGCGGCGACACCAGCTCCGGCGGTCGCGCCCGCTTCCCCGCCCTGCTGACGCAGCACAAGCCCAGCCACGTGGTGCTGGAGCTGGGCGCCAACGACGCCCTGCGCGGCCTGCCGCTGTCGAACACCGAAGACAACCTGCTGCAGATCACCAAGGCCGCGCAGGCCGCGGGCGCGCGGGTGCTGATCGTCGGCATCCAGGTGCCGCCGAACTACGGCGGCGACTACACGCGGCGCTTCGAGGCGGTGTTCGCGAAGGTGGCGGGCACGACGAAGTCGGCGCTGGTGCCGTTCCTGCTCAAGGGCGTGGCCGACGCGCCCGACGCCATGACACTGTTCCAGTCCGACCGCATCCACCCGACCGCCGCGGCGCAACCGCAGATCCTGGACAACGTCTGGCCGGAGCTGCGCAAGCTGCTACCCAAGTAACGCGCCCTCGCGCGACCAAAGAAAAAGCCGCAGCAGGCCTTCGCCTGCTGCGGCTTTTCTATGTCCGGGGGTGCAAGAAACGGGCAATCACCCGTTCTTGGTCGGCAACTCGGGCACCGTGGGGGGATCGCGTTCGAGCGAGGCCACGTCGGTCTCCGGGTCTCCGGGCGCCAGTCCGTCGCTGCTCGGGCTGAGCTTGCGGTTCGCCTTCTCCCGAAGCTTTTCTTCCTTCTTCTTCTTCTTGGCCAGCTCTTTCTGGCGCTTCTCGTAGCCGTAATTGGGTGTTGCCACTGCTTTTCCTTCAGGCGAGGCAGTCAGGGTGACTGCGATTCGGCCTACTGTAAGCGATAACGGTGCACTCCCAGCCCGGCGGCGGCCCGGGCCTGGCGCATTGCTTACATCTGCAGCAATGCCTGTTGCAGGTCGGCACGCAGGTCGTCCACGTCTTCCAGGCCGACCGAAAAACGCACCAGCGTGCCCTTGTAGGGCCAACGGGCGACGCTGGCGTCGCGCATCAAACCGATGTCGTAGGGCACGACGAGGCTGATCGGGCCGCCCCACGAATAGCCGAGGCGGAACAGCTTCAGGCTGTCGCAGAAGCGGTCGACCTGCTCGGTGCTGAAGCGCTCGTCGAACACCACCGAGAACAGGCCCGCGGCCAGGTCGGTGGCGCCGCACAGCGCGCGCCAGTTGGCATGGCCCGGCGAATCCTCGAGCGCGGGGTGCAACACCTGTGCAATCTCTTCGCAGCCATTGAGCCAGCCGGCCAGTTCGCGTGCGGCGCGGTCGTGCGCGCCGTAGCGCAGCGCCATGCTCGGCAGCGAACGCAACAGCGTTTCCACGTCGCCCACGCCGATGCCGAAGCCGGTGCGCATGTGGGTGAGCTTGAGCGCGCGGTGCAGCCGCTCGTCGCGCGTGACGACGCTGCCCATGAGCACGTCGCCACCGCCGCTGGGGTACTTGGTGAGCGCATGCACCGACACGTCGACGCCCTGCCCCGTGCCGTTGAAATCGAAGGGCGCGAAGGCCAGGCCCGCACCCCAGGTGTTGTCCAGCGCGGTCATCACGCCGCGCTCGCGGCAGACCTCGGCCAGCGCCGGCAGGTTGGGGAATTCCATCGTCACCGAACCGGCCGCTTCGAGCCACACCAGCCGCGTGCGGTGCGAGAGCTTGGCTTCCAGGTCGGACGGATTCATCGCGTCGTACAGGCGGTGCGTGATGCCGAAGTTCGCGAGCTCGCCGGTGGCCAGCGCCTTGGTGGGGCCGTAGGCGTTGTCGGGAATCAGCACCTCGTCGCCGGTTTTCAGGAACGCGAACGAGACCAGCGAGATCGCGGCCAGCCCGCTGGGCACGAGCAGGCATTCGGTGCCGCCTTCGAGCGTGGCCAGGCGCTCCTCGAGCGTGAAGGTGGTGGGCGTGCCGTGCAGGCCGTAGGTGTAGCCGGCCTTGGTCTTCCAGTCGCGCGCGCGCATGGCGGCGACGTCGGCGAAGAACACGGTCGAGGCCTTGAACACGCCGGGCTGCGGCGCAGCGAAGGTGGCCGGCGGCGTGTAGGGATGGTGGATCAGGGTCGTGGAAGGCTTGCTCATGTGCCGATGCTAGCGCCCCGCGAGGAACCCTCAATGGTCGTGACATTCTCCGTGCGATGTCGACGGCCTTGGCCGGATCGCCCGTGCATTGCGGATAGAGTTGCCCCTCCGAAAATAAAGGGAGGATTTTCTCGATGCGTCATCTGCTCATCACCATCACGGCCGCTGCGGCCCTGTCCGCCTGCGGCGGCATGAAGAACCTGGATTCGAACGCGCTCGCGGGCGCCGGCGGCAGCGCCTTCAAGGCCATGTCGCTCACCGACGGCGACGTGCAGGCACTGGCCAACCAGTCCTGCGCCGAGCTCGACAAGAGCTCCAAGGTCGCGGCACCCGCCGATGCCTACAGCAAGCGCCTGGAGCGCGTGCGCCAGGGGCTGCCGACCACCATCGGCGGCCAGCCCGCCAGCTACAAGGTCTACCTCACGAAGGACGTGAACGCCTGGGCCATGGGCAACGGCTGCATCCGCGTCTACAGCGGCCTCATGGACCTCATGAACGACGACGAGCTGCGCGGCATCATCGGCCACGAGATCGGCCACGTCGCCCTGGGCCACAGCAAGAAGGCCATGCAGACCGCCTACGCCGTGTCGGCCGCGCGCGGCATCGCCGGCGCCACCGGCAATGCGGCGATCACGCAGCTGTCGTCCTCGCAGATCGGCGACTTCGCCGAGAAGCTGGTCAACGCGCAGTTCTCGCAGTCGCAGGAAACCGACTCGGACAACTACGCCTTCGACCTGCTGACCACGCAGAAGCTCAAGCGCGAAGGCCTCGTCACCGCATTCCAGAAGCTGGCCAAGCTCGACGGTGGCAAGAGCTCGATGCTCAGCTCGCACCCCGCTTCCGGCGATCGCGCAGCCAACATCCAGAAGCGCCTCGCAACAAGCAAGTAAGCAGCCTGGGCCGGAGCGGTTCCCTCGGCGCACAATGCGCCGATGGTCACCCGCCCGCCTTTCCCGGGGCCCGTCGCGCCATGCAGCTGACGCGGCCCCCGTCCCCTCCTCTGCGGCCCTTCCTGCGGCTGCTGTGGGCCTCGGCGCCCGAGGGCACACCCGACACACGCACCGGCGCGCGCGAGCACGTGCTGCCCACGGGCGGCATGCACCTCGTCTTTCGGCTTTCAGGGCCGCCGCTGCAGCTCTTCGACGACACACGCGACCTGCGCGGCCACACGGTCGGCTACGCGATCGTCGGCGGCGCGCGCGCCGCTTTCTACCTGCGCGATGTGTCGGTATCGACACGCTCTGTCGGCGCGCAATTGCACCCCGGTGCGGCCCGCCTGCTGCTGGGCGCACCGGAAGACGCACTGAGCGGTCGCCACACGCCGCTCGACGCGCTGTGGGGCGAAGGCCAGACCGGCGACGCGCTCGAGCAGCTACATGCAACGGCCGACAACCCGGCGCGGCAACTGGACGTATTCGAAGCCTTGCTCACCCAGCGCCTGACCGCTGCCGCCCTGCCCCGCACCAGCCCCCGCGGCCTGCACCCGGCCGTGGCCGCCTCGCTGGGACAGATGAAGCGCGGCACGCCCGCGCCGATCGCCACGCTGGTGGCGCACAGCGGCTACACCCATCGGCGCTTCATCGCGCTGTTTCGCGCGGCGGTCGGGCTCGCGCCCAAGGAGTACGCCCGCGTGATGCGCTTCGACCGCGTGCTGGCGCTGGCCGCCGACGATCCTGCGCGCGCCTGGGCCGACATCGCGCTCGCCGCGGACTACAGCGACCAGGCGCACCTGAGCCGCGAGTTCTCGGCGCTGGCCGGCCTGTCGCCGCAGGCCTGGCGGCAGACGGGGGCGGCCTCGCCGCGTCATGTGCCGGCTGTCAGTGCGGCAGGTCAAATTCCTTCAAGACGCTAGCGCCGGGGCTGCGCAGAATCGGCGCCACGGTCCCGTTTCATCACCCGATTCAAGAAAGAAAGGCAGGTCCCGCCATGGCCATCCACGAGCTGTTTCCGTACCTCTGCGTCGACAACGCCGCCGCGGCCGTCGACTTCTATTGCCACGTGTTCGAAGTGAAGGAAATCTTTCGACTGACCGAGCCCAGCGGCCGCATCGGGCACGTCGAGCTGGACTTTCACAACGGCGCGATCCTGATGATCTCGGACGAATTCGCCGAGTTCAACATCCGCTCGCCCAAGGCGCTCGGCGGCAGCGCGGTCTCGCTGCATTTGCATGTGGACGATGCCGACGCGCTGGTCGCGCGCGCGGTCGCCGCGGGGGCCACGCTGGACATGGCACCGCAGGATCAGTTCTATGGGGAGCGTTCCGGCGTTTTCCGCGACCCCTTCGGTCACCGGTGGAACGTGGGGCACAGCATCGAGAAGCTGACGCCGGAGGAGATGCAGCGGCGCTACACCGCGATGTTCGACACCCCCGGCGGCGGCTGCAGCAGCAGCTGAGCGCGCCGGCCGGTGGTGCCAGGGCCGGTCGTCAGACCGACCACTTCTCGATCAGCTTCTCGGCGCCGAGCGAGTCGTAGCCCTCGAAGGGCTGGTGGATCCACGGGTTGGTGGCCAGGAACTCGACCGAGTAGTCGGGCGTGAAGGTCGACAGCGCCTTGGTCCAGATGACCGCGCTGCGCAGCTCGGTGATCGGCTGGTAGTTGTTGCGCAGCATGTCCATCACGGCGTGCAGCGTGTGGCCCGAATCGGCCAGGTCGTCCACCAGCAGCACCTTGCCGGCGATCTCGCCCTTGGGGGTCGTGATGTAGCGGGCGATGTCGAGATGGCCCTGGATCGTGCCGGCATCGGCGCGATAGGAGCTGGTCGACATGATCGCCAGCGGCTTGTCGAAGATGCGCGAGAGCACATCGCCCGGGCGCATGCCGCCACGCGCCAGGCACAGGATGGTGTCGAACTCCCAGCCCGACTGGTGCACCTTGATCGCGAGCTTCTCGATCAGGTTGTGGTACTCGTCGTAGCTGACGTAGAGATGTTTGCCGTCTTCGGTCAACATGGTCTGGTTCGTTCCTGTTCAGTCTGCGAGGTAGGGGTGGCGCATCATGATCGTGTGATCGCGATCGGGGCTGGTCGACACCATGTGGATCGGCACGCCGGTGATCTGCTCGATGCGCTGCAGGTACAGGCGCGCATTGACCGGCAGCTTGTCGTGCTGCGTGACGCCCACGGTGCTTTCGGTCCAGCCTTCGAGGGTTTCGTAGATCGGCGTGCAGCGCTCGATTTCGTCGGCGCCCATCGGCAGGATGTCGGTGATTTCGCCGTCGAGTTCGTAGCCGGTGCACAGCTCTAGCTTCTCGAGGCCGTCGAGCACGTCGAGCTTGGTGATGCACAGGCCCGACAGGCCGTTGACCTGCGCCGAGCGCTTGAGCAGCGCGGCGTCGAACCAGCCGCAACGGCGGCTGCGGCCGGTGGTCACGCCCTTTTCGGCGCCCACGGTGCTCATGTGGTAGCCGGGGGTGCCCGGCGTGGCCCAATCGAGCTCGGTGGGGAACGGACCACCGCCCACGCGGGTGCAGTAGGCCTTGGTGATGCCGAGCACGTAGTGCAGCATGCCCGGGCCCACGCCCGAACCGGCGGCGGCGTTGCCGGCCACGCAGTTGCTCGAGGTGACGTACGGGTAGGTGCCGTGGTCGACGTCGAGCAGCGTGCCCTGCGCGCCTTCGAACAGCAGGTTGGCGCCGGCCTTGTGGGCGTCGTTCAGCTCGCGCGACACGTCGGCCATCATGGGCTTGAGCAGCACGGCGTGGCGCATGGCCTCGTCGAACACCGTGTCGTAGTCGATGGCGGGTGCGCCCAGCACCTGGGTCAGCACGTGGTTGTGCAGCTCGAGCAGCACGCGCAGCTTGGCGGCAAAGCGCTCAGGGTGCTTCAGGTCCTGCACGCGCAGCGCGCGGCGGGCGATCTTGTCTTCGTAGGCCGGGCCGATGCCGCGACCGGTGGTGCCGATCTTCTCGATGCCGCCCTTTTCACGGTAGGCCTCGCGCGCGATGTCCAGCGCGGCGTGGAACGGCAGGATCAGCGGGCAGGCCTCGCTGATGCGCAGGCGCGAACGCACTTCGACGCCGGCTTTCTCCAGGCCTTCGATTTCCTCGAAGAGCTTGGCAGCCGACAGCACCACGCCGTTGCCGATGTAGCACTTGACGCCGGGGCGCATGATGCCGCTCGGGATCAGGTGCAGCGCGGTCTTCACGCCGTTGATGACCAGCGTGTGGCCCGCGTTGTGGCCGCCCTGGAAACGGACCACGCCTTGGGCGCTTTCCGTCAGCCAGTCAACCAGCTTGCCCTTGCCTTCGTCGCCCCACTGGGTACCGACGACGACCACGTTTCTTCCGGTGGTTACGCTCATGCTCGTTCCATTACTTCAAAAATTCAGATCGCTCGGACATTCCATTGGCCGGCCTGCTCGACGAGCTCGCGGTCGCAATGGAATTCATCGATTTCGCTGCCGTGGCCGGGCAGCACGCAGACTACCGTTTCGCCGGCCTTGCGCAATTGGGCAATCGCCTGACGCAGGCCGGCCGCGTCGCTCCAGGGCGCACGGATGGCGGCGCGCAGCGGACGGGCCGGCAGCACGCCGACGAGTTCGCGCACATCGAGGCTGAAGCCGACGGCCGGACGGTTGCGGCCGAACACGGCGCCCACCTCGTCGTAGCGGCCACCGCGCACCAGCGAATCGGCCGCGCCGGGCACGTAGATGCCGAAACGCATGCCGCTGTAGTAGGCATAGCCGCGCAGGTCGGCCAGGTCGAAGCTAATCTGGCGCCCTGCCGTGCCGTTCAGGCCGGCCGCAAGTTGCTTCAGGTCGGCCAGCGCAGCCGCCACGGCGGGCGTGCCCTTCAGGGCCTTGGCGGCCTCGTCGAGCACGGCCACATCGCCGTACAGGCCCACGAGGGCGCGCAGGCCGTCGCGTGACGCAGCGGGGAAATCCTTGGTGAGCGCCTGCAGCTCGCTCGCGTCCTTGGCGGCCAGTGCGGCATGCACGCGGGCGATCGCGGCAGCATCGACCGGCACGCCGGCGAACAGCGCGCGCACGATGCGGGCGTCGGCCAGGTCGACGATCACGCCGTCGCGCAGGCCGGCGGCGTCAAGGCAGTCGAGCGCCAGCAGCAGGGTTTCGGTGTCGGCTTCCAGGCCGGCGTGGCCGTAGATCTCGGCGCCGAACTGCAGCGGCTCACGGGTGGCGTGCGGGCGGTCGGGCCGGGTATGGACCACCGGGCCGCAGTAGCACAGCCGGGCCACGCCGTCGCGGTTCAGCAGATGGGCATCGATGCGCGCCACCTGGGGGGTGGTGTCGGCACGCAGGCCCATGCTGCGACCGGACAGCTGGTCGACGAGCTTGAAGGTTTGGAGGTCGAGCGCCTCGCCGGTGCCCGAAAGCAGCGACTCCAGGTGCTCGAGCAGCGGCGGCATCACCAGCTCGTAGCCATAGCCACGGGCGGTATCGAGCAGCTGGCGTCGAAGTTCTTCGATGTGGCGCGCCTCGGAGGGCAGCACATCGGCAATGTGATCCGGGAGGACCCAGGCGGACATGGGGATCGGGGGCGTGGTTAAACCGGGATTCTACCGGGCCCGCGTTACCCCAGAACCCAAAGGAGTACCAAACCCAGCAGGATGCTGCAAAGACCGAAGAAACGCAGCTGGCCATCGCGCAGCTGCAGCAGCTGGCTGAAGCCGCGCCGCCACCCACCCGGCGAGATGAAAGGCAGGATGCCTTCGATCACCAGGACCAGCGCCAACGCGCTCCAGAGGGTGTCGGCGCTCACGGCTCCAGGCAGGACAGCGGAAACGGACGGCCTGTTGTTACTTGCGCGCCGAGCCGGAGCTCTGCATGGCGCGGAAGAAGTCCGAGGACGGGTCGAGCACCATCACGTCGCTCTTCTTGTTGAAGCTCTGCTTGTACGCCTCGAGGCTGCGATAGAACTGGGCGAACTGCGGATCGCGGCCGAAGGCCTCGCTGTAGGTCGCGGCAGCCTGGGCATCGCCCTCGCCCTTGATCTTCTGGGCATCGCGGTAGGCGTTGGCCACGATCACTTCGCGCTGGCGATCGGCGTCGGCGCGGATCTTCTCGCCTTCGGCCGTGCCGGTGGAACGCAGCTCGTTGGCCACGCGCTTGCGCTCGGCCTCCATGCGGCGGTAGACCGATTCGGTGATGGCTTCCACGTAGTCCACGCGGGTGATGCGCACGTCGACCACGTCGACGCCCCAGGGCTTGGCGCCCTTCACGACGGCCAGCACTTCGCGCTGCACGTCGGCCATCAGGGCCTCGCGGCGCACCGAGATCAGGTCGCGCACGGTGCGCTTGTTGATGTTTTCCTGGAACGCATTGCGCACCACGCGGTTGAGCTGCATGGCGCCCGCGTTCTCGTCGAGGCCAACGTTGCGGATGTAGGCCTGCGGGTCGGAGATGCGCCAGCGCACGTACCAGTCGATCACCACGCGCTGCTTTTCAGCGGTGAGCATGGGCTCGGTGTCGAGGCTCGAGAGCGTCAGCAGGCGCTTGTCGATGTACGACACGTTCTGGAACGGCGGCGGCAGCTTGAAGTTGAGGCCGGGCTCGGTGATGACCTGCTTGATCTGGCCGAGGGCATAGACCACGCCGAACTGGCGCTGGTCGACCACGAAGAGGGTCGAGCTCAGCAGCACGAGCAGGACGAGGACCGAGGTGGCGATGAAACCGATTCTGTTCATGTTGTTCCGGGCCTTTCTCAGCGCACGTCGCGGTCACGCGAGCGGCCGTCACGGGCGCGCACGTCGGTGGTGGTGGGTGCCACCGGGATCACCGACGACTGGGTCGGTGCGGTGCCGGCCACGTTGGGGTTGGCAGCGTCCACGGGCGTGGCCGCGGTGTTGCCGCCTTGCTGCATCAGCTTGTCGAGCGGCAGGTACAGCAGGTTGGAACCCTGCTTGCTGTCGACCAGCACCTTGGTCGTGCTGGCGTAGATCTGCTGCATGGCGTCGGTGTACATGCGGTCGCGCGTCACCTGCGGTGCCTTCTGGTATTCGGCCAGCACCGAGCTGAAGCGGCCCGCATCACCCTGTGCCTGCGCCACGATCCGCGCCTTGTAGGCCTCGGATTCTTCCTTCAGGCGCGACGAGGTACCGGTGGCCAGCGGCACGACGTTGTTGGCGTAAGCCTCGGCGTCGTTCTTGGCGCGTTCGCGTTCCTGGCCGGCCTTGAGCACGTCGTCGAAGGCGGCCTGCACCTGCTCGGGCGGACGCACGCCGCCCTGCTGCAGGTTGATGCCGACGACTTCGACGCCGACCTTGTAGCGATCGAGGATGGTCTGCATCAGCGCGCGCACGCGGGGCGCGATCTGGTCGCGCTCTTCGGCGAGCGCCGCATCCATCTTCATCTTGCCGACCACTTCGCGCACGGAGCTTTCAGCCACCTGCACGATGGTTTCAGCAGGCGACTTGCTCTCGTAGAGCCAGGCGCGCGCGTCGCTCAGGCGGTACTGCACGGCGAACTTGATTTCGACGATGTTCTCGTCTTCGGTCAGCATGGCCGATTCGCGCAGGCCGGTGGAACGCACGATGGCGTCGCGGCCCACGTCGGTGGAGCGGATCTGCGTGACCACCACCAGCTCATGGCGCTGGATCGGGTACGGCAGGCGCCAGTTGAAACCCGCGCCCACGGTGCTCTTGTAGCGGCCGAACTGCGTGATGACGGCCTGCTGGCCTTCGTTCACGATGAAGAAGCCGGTGCCGAGCCAGATCAGGACCGCCACGATGGCCACGAGGCCGATGCCGAAGCCGGCGTTCTTCATGTCGGGCTTGTAGCCGTTGCCGCCACCGCCGCCGGCGCCATTGGGACGATTGCCACCGCCCTTGCCGCCGCCGAAGAAACCACCGAGCTTGCGATTGAGGTCGCGCCAGAGTTCGTCGAGGTCGGGCGGGCCCTGGTTGGGGCCCTGGCCGCGCGGGCGATTGCCGTTGCCGTTGTTGTTCTGGTTGCCGCTCGAAGGCGGCGGGATCGGGGCGCCGGGGGGATCGGCATCGGGCGGCCGGTTGCCGGCCGGGCGGTCGCCGTTGGAGGACGGCTCGTCGCCGCGACCCCATCGGCCATCGTTCAGATTGAACATGCCCAGAAACCCTCTCCGCGCTGGCTTTGCATTCATTCGCTTCGTTCTCGTGTCAGTGGCGGGATTGTGCCCAATCAAGGGGCCGCATCGTGCAATTCAGCGTCCGCCTCAGGGGTCATCGTATCGGCGACGGAACCCGATTGCCGGGCCAGCTCGGCCCGCAGCAACGGCAGGCCTTCACCGGTCTTGGCGCTGAGGAAGATGCGGGGAACCTGCACGCCGTCGATTTCCATCTCGTCCTGCAGATGCAGCGGATGTTGCGCGCTTTCAAGGGCGTCGAGCTTGTTGAACACCAGCAGTTGCGGCACGTCGCCTGCGCCGATGTCCTGCAGCACCGACTGGACCTCGGCCATCTGCTCGGGATAGTGCGGATTGGAGGCATCGATCACGTGCAGCAGCAGGTCGGCGTCGACCGCTTCCTGCAAGGTGGCCTTGAACGCGTCGACCAGCCCGTGCGGCAGGTCGCGGATGAAGCCCACGGTGTCGGAGATCGACACCTGCCGGCGCGCGTCGCCCAGGTAGAGGTTGCGCGTGGTGGTGTCGAGCGTGGCGAACAGCTGGTCGGCCGCATAGGCGCGGGCCTTGACCATCGCATTGAAGATCGACGATTTGCCCGCGTTGGTGTAGCCGACGAGCGAGATGTTGAAGGTCTCGCGGCGTTCGCGCTGGCGGCGCTGCGTGCTGCGCTGCTTCTGCACCTTGGCCAGGCGCTCGCGCGTGCGCTTGATCGACTCGTTGATCATGCGACGGTCGAGCTCGATCTGCTTCTCGCCCGGGCCGCCGCGCACACCTGCGCCGCCAGTCTGGCGCTCCAGGTGGGACCAGCGACGGACCAGCCGCGTGCTCAGGTACTGCAGGCGAGCCAGCTCGACCTGCAGCTTGCCTTCGTGCGAGCGGGCACGCTGGGCGAAGATTTCGAGAATGAGGAAGGTGCGGTCGTAGACCGCGACATCGAGCTGGCGTTCGAGGTTGCGCTGCTGCGCAGGGCTCAAGGACTGGTCGAAGATGACCTCGCTCGCCCGGTGCATCGCGGCGAGCTCCTTGATCTCTTCGGCCTTGCCGCTGCCGACGAACAGCGCCGCATCGGGCGCCTTGCGCTTGCAGGCCAGGCGGGCAACGGGCGTCAGGCCCGCGGTTTGTGCGAGCAGGCCGAGTTCTTCGAGCTCGCTGTCGAAATGGGGCAGCCCGAAATCGACGCCGACGAGAACGGCGGCGCCTTCCTGGCGGGGGATCGAATCAGACAAGCGGAATCAGATATGGAAAAAGCGCGGCGGGGTTACCGCCGCGCTCCGCGCGATCAGGCGGCGGCGTCGTCGTTCTCGTTGGCCGAGAAGTTGACGGCACGACCCGGCACGATGGTGGAAATGGCGTGCTTGTAGACCATTTGCGTCACTGTATTGCGAAGCAACACGACGTATTGATCGAAAGACTCGATCTGGCCCTGCAGCTTGATGCCGTTCACCAAATAAATGGAAACCGGCACATGCTCGCGACGCAAGGTGTTCAGAAACGGGTCTTGCAGAAGTTGCCCTTTATTGCTCACGATATTCTCCGTGTTCAAGAGTAGTTGTTGGAGAGATGACCTTAACACAGGGTTTCTGCGCCGCAGCAATCGGGGTCAAAAGCCTTGAGAAAATAACGGTTCTCAAAAGACGGAACTTCCGCTCCTGCTGCGGCTCATCGGCTGCCATCGGCAGCCAAGCGCCCTCAGTTGTCCTTGTCCGCAAACGGATTTTGCGAGCTTTTGAACTGGATCCGCAAGGGCGTGCCCACGAGGTCGAATTCCTTGCGGAAACGCCCTTCCAGGAAACGCTTGTAGGCGTCGGTCACGTGCTCCAGCGAATTGCCGTGAATGATGATCACGGGCGGATTCATGCCGCCCTGGTGCGCATAGCGCAGCTTCGGCCGGTACATGCCGCCGCGTTGGGGCGCCTGGAATTGCACCGCCTCCAGCAGCAGGCGCGTCAGCACCGGCGTCGACATCTTGCGCGTCGCCGACTTGTGGGCCTGCGCAATGGCCTGCCACACCGGGCCCAGGCCCTGGCGCTTGATGGCCGAGATGAAATGCAATGACGCGAATTTCAGGAACGGCAGGCGGGTTTCGATCTGCCGCTGGATCTGTTCGCGCTGGTAGCTGTCGACCGCATCCCACTTGTTGATGGCGATCACCACCGCACGTCCGCTTTCGAGGATGTAGCCGGCAATGTGCGCGTCCTGGTCGGTCACGCCCTGCGTCGCGTCGAGCAGCAGCAGCACCACGTTGGCCGACTCGATGGCCTGCAGCGTCTTGACCACCGAGAACTTCTCGATCGCCTCGAACACCCTGCCCTTGCGACGCAGGCCGGCGGTGTCGATCAGCTCGAAGCGCTGGCCGTTGCGCTCGAACGGCACCGAGATGGCGTCGCGCGTCGTGCCGGGCATGTCGAAGGCCACCAGGCGCTCTTCGCCCAGCCAGGTGTTGATCAGCGTGGACTTGCCGACGTTGGGCCGGCCGGCCACCGCCAGCTTGATCGGCTTGTTGACCTCGTCTTCGTCTTCCTCGTCGTCCGGGTCGGCCAGGTTCAGCGGCTCAAGCGCCAGCTCGACCAGGTCGCGCATGCCCTGCCCGTGCGCCGCGGACACGCCGTGCACGTCGCCGAAGCCCAGCTCGTAGAAGTCGACCAGCTTGGTGCCGTCGTGCATGCCTTCGGCCTTGTTGGCCGCCAGCACACAGGGCTTGCCCAGGCGGCGCAGCTCGTTGGCGATGTCGTGGTCTTGCGCCGAGAGGCCTTCGCGGGCATCGACCACGAAGATCACGACATCGGCTTCGGCCACGGCCTGCCGCGTCTGCTTGGCCATTTCCTTGTAGATGCCGCTGCCGGCATCGGGCTCGAAGCCGCCGGTGTCGATCACGATGAACTCGTGCTTGCCCAGGCGGCCGTTGCCGTAATGGCGGTCGCGCGTGAGGCCGGCGAAGTCGGCGACGATGGCGTCGCGCGTCTGGGTCAGGCGGTTGAAGAGCGTCGACTTGCCGACGTTGGGACGGCCGACCAGGGCCACGACCGGCTTCATGGCCGGCCTTTCGATGGCGCGGTTTTCATGGTCGGGCCTTGGAAGTAAGAGAAAGACAAAAAATGATTATTCAGGGCGGTAACCGAACACGCCACCCTTGGCGGTCACGACGACCACCGTGTTGCCGGCCAGCACCGGCGTCACGGTGATGGCCGAGCCATCGGGCGTCACGCGGTTCAGCAGCGCACCGTCTTCACGCGACACGAAGTGCAGCGTACCGGTGCTCTCGCCGATGATCAGCGAGCGGCCCACGGCCAGCGGTGCGGTCAGTTCGCGGTTCTTCAGGCGGCTCATCTGCCAGGCGCGCTCGCCGTCGGCGCGGCGCCAGGCGGTGACGCTGCCGTCCGATTCGGTGCCATAGAGAAAGCGCTCGTCGCCGCTCACGCCGTCGGCGCCCGAGGCCGGCTTGCTCCAGAGCAGCTGGCCGCGCAGGGTGTCGACGCAGCCGACGCTGGCGTAGTAGGCGCGTGCGCAGACCGTGTCGCCGTAGCGGCTCACGCTGCCGGTCAGGTCGACCAGGCGCTCCACGTCGTTGGTGCCGCGCGGCGCAGCGATGGGGGCCTCCCAGCGCGAGCTGCCGTTGCCGGGGCTCATGCCGACGAGTCGGCCACCCAGACCGGCGACCAGCGTGTCGCCGACCGCGATCAGCACGCCCGATTTGCGCAGCACGAGGTTTTCGCCCGGGCGCTGCTGCTGCCACAGGCGACGGCCGCTCTGGCCGTCCCAGGCGCTGACGCTGCGGTCGGCGGTCTGTACGAAGACGCGGCGACCGGCCACCAGCGGCGCGGTGAAGGCCTGGGCCGACAGGCGCTGCTTCCACAGCACCTTGCCGTTTTCGATCGCCACCACTTCGTTGTTGGTGGTGACCACGGCCGTCAGCGAACCGTCGCTGCCGACACCGGCCGCCAGCGGCGCACCGGCGCTGGCGCGCCAGGTCTCGCGACCGGCGCGGGCGTCGATGGCGACGACCGTGCCGTCGCTGCCGGCCACGGTCACGATGTCGCCGCTGACATCGGCGGTGAGCGGGAATTCGACGCCCGGAATCCGCACGTTCCAGGCCTGGCGCACGCCCATCAGGGACGGGTTGGCCGGCAGCTCGGCGGGCTTGGGCTTGCCGGAGCCCGAGCAGGCGGCCAGGAGCGCTACCAGAACAAGAGCAGAACCCGCGCGCAGGGCGGTCGATTCAGGCTTGAAACGCTTGAAATTCATGAGGGTGTGCGATCAGGAGTTCTTGGGGACGGCGGGCGTCACGGTGACGGTCGGCGCCAGGGTCTTCGGGTCGACACCGACCGCGTTGAGCTTGATCTCGACCAGCCGGCGGTAGTCCGAGCCGGCGCCCAGGCCGGTCCAGGCCTTGCGGTACTCGGCCTGCGCCTCGTCGCGCTTGCCCTGTGCCATGAAGATGTCGCCCTTGCGGTCGGCCACCAGCGGTTCGAATTCGGTCGGCACCTTGCCGTCGAGTTGCTTGAGCGCGTCGTCGTAGGACTTGGCATCGAGCAGTTCGGCCGCGAGCCGCAGCTTGGCGATGGCCTGGTAGCCCGGGTCGACGGCGTTCTGCGCGACCCAGCCCAGCGCCGCGCGCGAGCCGTCGGCATTGCCCTTGTCGAACAGCGTCTTGGCGACCAGCAGGCCGGCTTGCTGTGCGTAGGCGGTGCCTGCGAAGCGCTCCTTCATGTCGGTCATCACGCGCTGGATGCGCTCGACGTCGCCGGACTGCGTGCTCCGTTCGACCTCGTCATAAAGGGCCGCGGCCTGAGCAGCCTTGGTGCGCTGGAAGTACTGCCAGCCGTTCCAGGCCACGAAGGCGCCAGCGACGAGCAGCACGGCCCAGGTGATCAGGGTGCCGTAGGTGTTCCAGAAATGCTTGAGCTGGTCGAGCTGTTCCTGTTCTTCGAGGTCGAGATGGGTGGCCATGCGCTGTCAGAGGTTGGGAGCCGGCGATTGTAGGGTGGCGGCCCAGGTGGTCACTTCAGCAAGTGAACGGGCGGACTGCGCGACGCTGGCGTCGCGCAAGGCCTTGAGAGTCACTTCACCGCGCGCAAGTTCATCGGCGCCGAAGATCAGGGCCCAGGCGGCGCCGCTGGCGTCCGCCTTGCGCATCTGCGCCTTGAAGCTCGCCAGGCCTTCGGCGGTGCTGGCGTGCATCTGGACGCGCACACCGGTTTCGCGCAGCTGCTGCAAGGCGCGCAGCACGACGGGCATCGAAGCGGCGTCGGGCACGATGGCATAGACATCGGGCACCGGTGCCGGCACTTCGGCGCCCTGCTCTTTCAGCAGATCGAGCACGCGCTCGACGCCGATGGCCCAGCCCACAGCGGGCGCCGGCTTGCCACCGATCTGGGCGATGAGGTCGTCGTAGCGGCCGCCGGCGCACACCGTGCCCTGCGCGCCGAGGCGGTCGGTCACGAACTCGAACACCGTGAGGTTGTAGTAGTCGAGCCCGCGCACGAGGCGCGGATTGATCGTGAAGGCGATGTCGTTGGCCTTGAGGATGGCCTGCAGCCCCTCGAAGTGCGCCAGCGATTCGGCACCGAGGAAGTCGATCAGCTTCGGCGCCGACTCGACCACTTCCTTCATCGCCGGGTTCTTCGTGTCGAGGATGCGCAGCGGGTTGCTGTGCAGGCGGCGCTTGCCGTCCTCGTCGAGCTTGTCGGCGTGCTGTTCGAAGTGGGCAATGAGCTGGGCGCGGTGCAACGCGCGCTCGGCCGGCTGGCCCAGGCTGTTGAGCTCCAGGCGCACGTCGGTCAGGCCGATGGCCTTCCACAGCGCGGTGGCCAGCAGGATCAGTTCGGCGTCGACATCGGGCCCGGCGAAGCCGAGCGCCTCGGCGCCGATCTGGTGGAACTGGCGGAAGCGCCCGCGCTGCGGCTTTTCGCGGCGGAACATCGGGCCCGTGTACCAGAGGCGCTTGGGCCCTTCGTAGAGCATGTTGTGCTCGATCACGGCGCGCACGAGGCCGGCCGTGTTCTCCGGGCGCATCGCCAGATGCTCCGCCTGCCCATGCTTGTCGGAGCGGTCTTCGAAGGCGTACATCTCCTTCTCGACGATGTCCGTCACCTCGCCGATGCCGCGCACGAACAGCGCCGTGTGCTCCAGGATCGGGGTGCGGACGTTGCGATACGCATAGCGCCCCATCAGGTCGCGCACGATGGCTTCGAGCCATTCCCAGCGCGCCGATTCGGGCGGCAATATGTCGTTCATGCCTTTGACGGCATTCAGTTTTTCAGCCATGGATCTGCGGAGGTTTCAGGCCAGGACAGCGTGCTCGCTGCCGAAGCGCTTTTCGATGTAGGTTTCGACGAGCTGGTGGAACTCGTTGGCGATATTGTCGCCGCGCAGCGTGAGGGCCTTTTCGCCGTCGATGAAGACCGGCGCGGCCGGCGCTTCGCCCGTGCCGGGCAGGCTGATGCCGATGTCGGCGTGCTTGCTTTCGCCGGGGCCGTTGACGATGCAGCCCATGACGGCCACCTTCAGCGTCTCGACACCCGGGTACTTCTTGCGCCAGACCGGCATCTGCTGGCGCAGGTAGTCATCGATCTGCTTGGCGAGTTCCTGGAAGGTGGTGCTCGTGGTGCGACCACAGCCCGGGCAGGCCGTGACGCTGGGCACGAACACGCGCAGGCCCAGGGCCTGGAGAATTTCGTTGGCGATCAGCACTTCCTGCGTGCGCGACTCGCCCGGCTGCGGCGTGAGCGACACGCGGATCGTGTCGCCGATGCCCTCCTGCAGCAGAATCGACAGCGCCGTGGCCGAGGCCACCGTGCCCTTGGTGCCCATGCCGGCTTCGGTCAGGCCCAAGTGCAGCGGGTTGTCGCAGCGCCGCGCGAGTTCGCGGTACACCGAAATCAGGTCTTGAACGCCGCTCACCTTGCACGACAGGATGACCTGGTTGCCGGCCATGCCCATCGACTCGGCCAGCTTGGCGGATTCGATGGCCGAGGTGATCAGCGCCTCGTACATCACCTGCTTGGCGTCCCAGGGCGTGGCACGCTGGCTGTTGGTGTCCATCAGGCTGGCGAGCAGTTCCTGGTCGAGGCTGCCCCAGTTCACGCCGATGCGCACCGGCTTGTTCCAGCGCATGGCCGCGTCGATCATCTGGCCGAACTGCTTGTCCTTCTTGTCGCCCTTGCCCACGTTGCCGGGATTGATGCGGTACTTGCTCAGCGCTTCGGCGCAGGCCGGATAGTCGGTGAGCAGGCGATGGCCGTTGTAGTGGAAGTCGCCGATCAGCGGCACGTCGATACCCATGCGATCGAGTTGCTCGCGGATGTAGGGCACCTGCGCGGCGGCTTCGGGCGTGTTGACGGTGATGCGGACCATCTCGGAGCCCGCAATGGCGAGCTCCTTGACCTGGATTGCGGTGCCGATGGCATCGACCGTGTCGGTGTTGGTCATCGACTGCACGCGCGTGGGCGCGTCGCCCCCCACCGTGACCGTGCGCGGCCCCCAGACCACGCTGGCCTGGCGCGAGCGCCGCGCCTTGGGCGCGGCCGATTCAATGGGCTGGGGAGTGCAGTCGGTTGTCACGATTTCACCTCGAAGCGCGCCACACCGCCGCCGCGGGTGACAGGCTTCAGATCGTAGGGCTTTCCGTTCACTTGCACATCGACCGCCGAGGCGCGCCCGACCACCACGGACAGCGGCAGCGTGCCGGACAGGCCGACGGTTTCGCCGACCTGCAGGCTGCGGCGCAGCAACTGCTTGCCACCGGCTTCGGTGACGGTGACCCAGCATTCCTCGCGCGCCACCAAGACGAGCTGCTGGCTGCTGGCTGTGCTGGTGTTGGCGACGGCCGCCACGGGGGCGGAGGCCGGGGCGGCGGGCACGGCAGCCACTGCGCCAGCGACCGGTGCAGCGCCCACCGGGCCGGTCGGCGCCACGGCCTGCGTCGGCACGGACTCCGAGACGCCCCCCTGATCGGCGGGTGGCATGACCTCGGCATCGTTCTTTGCGGTCAGTCGCGCGACGGAGGCGCCGATCTGGTCGAACGCCGATTGCGGCATCCAGAACAGCACGCCGGCACCGATCAGCAGCAGCACCACGACCGTCAACAGCGCGCGCGATGGCAGGCCGCCGGAACGCCCACCGCTCCAGCGAGGCGTGTCGGAGACCACGCGGGCATTCAGCGTGCGATTGGTTTCGGCCAGCGGTGCGCGTTGCGCGCCCGGCAGCTTGGCCAGCACGGGCGCCGGATCGATGCGCAGTGCGCGGCACACGCTGCTGGCCAGGGCCCGGGCGAACACCGGGTCGGGCAGCGAAGCGATGTCGTCGGCCTCGAGCGCGAGCAACTTTTGCGGCGGCACCTTGAGTGCCGCGGCCACCATCTCGATGTGCAGGCCATGTGCTTCGCGCGCCTCGCGCAGCATGTCGCCAGCCGTCTTGTGCGCGACGTCGCCTTCTGCCAGCGGCAGTGCCGCGGACGTCCCGAACTCTGAAACCCGTTCAGTCATTGAAATTCCCGCGCTCGTACGCCATTGCCTCCCGCGATTGAGGGAAACGTCGTTGCAGTTGACCGCCCAGCTGCGCGACAGCCTCGCGGTTGTTGAGCTTCCGTTCGACCTTGATGCCGAGCCACAGCGTCTCGGCATTGGCCGACGGGCTGTTGTTGACACGGCGGATGTAGAACTGCGCGCGCGACCATTCTTCGCGCTGCGCCAGCACCGAGGCCAGGTTGAAGCCGATCACAGGATTGCCGGCGTCGAGCTCGTAGGCCTGCAGGAGGCTGCGTTCGGCTTGCGGCCTCTGACCGGCCTTGAGCTCGCAGACCCCTTGGGTCATGAGCGTCTTGGCGCGGTCGGTGTAGCTGGGCACCGCCAATGCGGCGGCGAACTGCTGTGCGGCGTCGCCGTAGCGGTTCTGCTGGCACAGCAGCCAGCCGTAGTTGTGGCGCGTGTTGGCGTCGCGCGGATTGATCGCGACGGCGCGGCGGAAGCTGTCTTCGGCCAGACCGGCATCCTCGAGCCGCATGTAGACCAGGCCGCGCAGGTTGTAGGCGTCGGCGTAGTTCGGGTCGATGGTCAGCACCTGCTTGAGCTCTTCGAGGGCGACCGAGGTCTGGCCTTGTTCGAAGTAGCCGGCGGCCAGCTCCATCCGCAGGCGGGCACGGCGGCGGTTGTTTTCGTCGACGTCGGTCACGACAGTGGTGCCGCTGTCGGCCCCGCTGCCGACAAGCCCGGTGGTGGTGGTTCGCGTGTTGACGCAGCCCGCGAGAAGAAGCACCACGGCGACGCTCGCGATTCCTGCGCTCAGCACTCGCTGCGCGCTCGCGGTCGTCGTCGGTAAGGCCATGCTCATTGCGTCAATGCTCCTGGGGAACGGTTGGTTTGGTGGTCTTGGCGCGGGGCGGGTGCAGAACGACGGGGCGCTCGGCCACCGCCGCACGGCGCTGGGCCATGCGTTCGGCCGCACGGGTGCGGTCTTTCACGTCGCCGGCGAGTTGTCCGCAGGCGGCGTCGATGTCATCACCGCGCGTCTTGCGCACGGTGGTCACGAGGCCCGCTTCGCTCAACGTGCGGGCAAAGGCCAGCACGCGCGGTTGCGGCGAGCGCAGCAGGCCCGACGCCGGAAACGGGTTGAACGGGATCAGGTTGAACTTGCACGAGACGTCGTGCTTGCGCACGAGCTCAATCAGCTGGCGCGCGTGCTCGGGCTGGTCGTTCACGCCGTCGAGCATGCAGTATTCGAAGGTGATGAAGTCGCGCGGCGCATGCACGAGGTAGCGCTTGCAGGCCTCGAGCAGTTCGGCGATCGGGTACTTGCGATTGAGCGGCACGAGGTCGTCGCGCAGCGCATCGTTGGGCGCATGCAGCGAGACGGCCATGGCCACGGCGCAATCGGCGCCCAGGCGGTCGATCATCGGCACCACGCCGGAGGTCGACACGGTGACACGGCGGCGCGACAGCCCGTAGGCGTTGTCGTCGAGCATGGTGCGCAATGCGGGCACCAGCGCCGAGTAGTTCTGCAGCGGCTCACCCATGCCCATCATCACCACGTTGGAGATGACGCGCTCGCTGCGATTCAGGTGCTTGCGCAGGAAGTGCTCGGCGAACCAGAGCTGGGCGACGATTTCGCCCGTGGTGAGGTTGCGGCTGAAGCCCTGATGCCCGGTCGAGCAAAAGCGGCAGCCCACGGCGCAACCCGCCTGCGACGACACGCACAGCGTGCCGCGGTCGTCTTCGGGAATGAACACGGCCTCGACCGCATCGCCGCCGCCGACGTCGAACAGCCACTTGATCGTGCCGTCCTTGGATTCATGCTGCGTGAGGACCGACAGGGCCTCCACGCGCGCGGTGGTCGCGAGTTTCTCGCGCAGCGACTTCGCCAGATCGGTCATCTGGGTGAAGTCGCTGGAGCCACGCTGGTGGATCCAGCGAAACAGCTGCGTGGCGCGGAATTTTTTCTCGCCGAGTTTTTCGCAGAACGCAGCCAGCCCGTCGAGATCGAATTCGAGCAGATTGGCTGTGGTCATGAATTCAGGCGAGAAACGGCTTCAGCGTGCGTAGACGTTGAGGCCGGCGAAGAAGAAAGCGACTTCGTTCGCTGCCGTTTCGGGCGCGTCCGATCCGTGAACGGCGTTGGCGTCGATGCTGTCGGCGAAGTCGGCGCGAATGGTGCCGGCGGCTGCCTTCTTCGGGTCCGTGGCGCCCATCAGGTCACGGTTCTTGGCGATGGCGTTCTCGCCTTCGAGTGCTTGCACGAACACGGGGCCCGAGATCATGAACTCGACGAGGTCCTTGAAGAAGGGACGCTCCTTGTGGACCGAGTAGAACTGCTCGGCTTCGTTGCGCGACAGGTGCACCAGCTTGGCGGCGACAACCTTGAGGCCGGCAGCCTCGAAGCGGGAAACGATCTTGCCGATGACGTTCTTGGCGACGGCGTCGGGCTTGATGATGGAAAGGGTACGTTCGATAGCCATTGAAATGCTTCCTGAGCTTTGATTTTGAAGTGTTTTGTCACAACTGCAGCGAATTTGTTTCGCGGCCCGTCGACAAAGCCTCTGATTTTAACCGGCGCGACCTGCGGGATTGGTGAAAACCCCGCGAAAGGCCGCGCTCCGACGGCTGGCTTTCAGCGTCCGCGGCGGCGACTGCCGGCCGGGCCGCCGAATCCACCACCGCCTTGCGAGCCGCCGCCACCACCGCCGCGACGTCCCGGGCCGCCGCGCTGCTCCTTGCGCTGGCGCGAGAAGCTGTCGGCGCCGATGTAGCCTAGCGAGGTCTTCATCGGATCGGGCTGGTTCGCGCCGCCGCCACCACCACCCGCGGCCCGGTTGCCGCCGCCCTGCCCTTGCCCCTGGCCGCCCTGACGGTTGCCGGGACCCGCGTTGCCGCGACGCCCCTGTTGCGGCGGACCGCCGTTGCCGCCGCCCCGGTTCGGACCACCGCGTCCTCCGCGCTCGCCGCGCGGCGGACGGCCGTCGCCCAGCGGACTCGGGATCGGCGCTTCGCCGCGTGCTTCACGCGGCTGACCGCCCCCCATGCCACCGTTGTTGTTGCGGTTGTTGTTGTTGCCGCGGCGCTTCTTGTTTCGACCGTTGCGACCGCCGCCCTCAGGACCACCGGGGCCACGCTGCTGCTGCGGAGCCGGTCGCGCCTGCGCGCCGCCCGAGGCCTGGAACAGCGCTTGAATATCGCGCTCGTCGAGTTCCATCCAGGCACCGCGCTTGAGACCGCGCGGCAGCACCATCGCGCCGTAGCGGATGCGGATGAGCCGGCTGACCGCATGGCCCACCGACTCGAACAGGCGGCGCACCTCGCGATTGCGGCCTTCGGAAATGGTCACGCGGTACCAGCAGTTGGAACCCTCGCCGCCACCGTCTTCGATGGTGCCGAACTGCGCCATGCCGTCGTCCAGGCGCACGCCCTCGAGCAGTTTCTTCTTTTCTTCGCTGGTGAGCGCGCCCAACACGCGCACCGCGTACTCACGCTCCAGGCCGAAGCGCGGGTGCATGAGCTGGTTGGCCAGGTCACCGGAGCTGCTGAACAGCAGCAGGCCTTCGGTGTTCAGGTCGAGCCGGCCCACCGACTGCCACTTGCCCTGCTGCAGACGCGGCAGCTTGCGGAACACCGTCGGGCGGTTCTGCGGATCGTCGTGCGTGACGACTTCGCCCACGGGCTTGTGGTACGCGATCACGCGCGGCGGCGGCGGTGCGATGCGGTAGCGGATCGGCTTGCCGTTGATCTTGACCTGGTCGCCGTACTGGATGCGCTGGCCGATGTGGGCCGGCTCGTTGTTGACCGAGATGCGGCCCTGCAGGATCAGCTGTTCCATCTCGAGGCGCGAACCGAGACCGGCCTGCGCCAGCACCTTGTGCAGCTTGGGTGAATCGGCCTCGGGCAGCAGCACGCGCTTGAGCGGCGGCACCTCGGGGCTTTCTTCGTCGGCATCGAACTGGCCGGAAATGACGTCGGCAAAGCGGATCGGCTCGGTCGGCGGCGCGTTGCGCTGCTCGCGCTCGGCGGCACGACGGGCGCGGTCGAGGTCGTCCTCCTCTTCGTCGGGCTCGTCTTCCTCGTCGTCTTCGTCATCCCCACGGTCGTCGTCCTCGTCCTCATCGGACGCCTGAGGACGCGGTGCTTCGACCGGTGCCGGCTCGCTTTCCTCGGTCGCCGCTGGCGCAGCAACCACGGGTGCCACATCGGGCTCCACCGTCGCGGGGGCTTCGGCCGCAGGAGCGAGTTCCGCCGCGCTCGCCAATTGCTCATCGGCAGCCGGAGCCTCGACCACCTTCTTCTTGCGAGGTGCACGCGGCTTCTTCGGAGCTTCCTCGGCCTCGGCCCCTGCCAGCTCTGCGGGCGCAGCGACGGATTCAACAGCAACTTCCGTCACCTTCTTGGGCGTGGCTGGCCGCTTCCGCTTCTTGACTTCGGGTTCGACCGGCAGCATCGCTGCGTCGTCGGTGTCGGATGAGCTCATGGGGTTTTTCCGGGAGAAACAGCGGGGGGGTCGTGGGGATCGGCCTCGTCCGCTGCGGGGGACGGGACCTCAGATTCGGGTTCTTCGGGCGCGGCGGCCACTTCGGGTTCGGCGGGCAGCTCGTCGGTTTCTGGCTCGGACACAGGCAGCGCCTCATCGACAGGCTCGGCGGCCTCGGCGATCGCCACCACCTCTTCGGCGAACTCCGCCGCATCGGTCGAGACGACTTCTGCCAGCTCAGCCGACTCGGACGGCGCATCGACCATGGCGAGTTCCGCCTGCACGCCTTCTTCATCTGCCGGCGTTGCGGCCTCTGCAGATTCCGCAACGACCTCTTCCGCCGCATCGACGTCGATCGGCAGCCCCGGCTGGTCGCCCGAGGCCTGCTGCAGTGCATCAACCAGCGCCGCCTGCTGCGCGGGCGTTTCCACCAGCGGCAGCTGGTCGAGCGAGGCCAGGCCCAGGTCGTCGAGGAACTGGCGGGTGGTCGCGTAGAGCGCGGGCCGGCCGACCGTTTCGCGGTGGCCGATCACCTCGACCCAGCCGCGGTCTTCGAGCTGCTTCAGGATCAGCGAGTTGATCGTGACGCCGCGGATGTCTTCCATATCGCCGCGCGTGGCCGGCTGCCGGTAGGCAATGATGGCCAGCGTCTCGAGGGCGGCGCGCGTGTAGCGCGGCGGCTTCTCGGGATGCAGGCGATCGAGGGCGTCGCGCATCTCGGGCCGGCTCTGGAAACGCCAGCCGCTGCCGACGCTCACCAGCTCCAGGCCGCGTTGCGCCCAGTCTTCCTGCAGTTCGAGCAACAGCACCTTGATCGTGTCCACGCCCAGCTCGTCGTCGAACAGCACGCGCATGTCGCGCACCGGCAGCGGCTGGCTCGAACAGATCAAGGCGGTTTCGAGAATGCGCTTGGCATCCGCCGTATTCATGGTTCGCGTTATCCGGAAAAAGGCGCCTGGCGACGCTTGTTCAGATGGATGGAAGGGGTAGGCGTTGCCGGCACGCGGCGAGTGCAACGCAAGGCCGGCCTCGGGTGGCCGGCGCGGCCCTCGGGCCGTCAGGCACGATTGTAATCCAGCCCCCAGGTCTGCAAAGCCTGCGCCAGATCGGGCGGCGGCGGCGAGCGGAACTCCATCGCCTGCTGCGTGACGGGATGCACGAACGCCAGCCGGAACGCATGCAGCGCCTGCCGCGACAGGCCCGCCGCCGGCGCACCGCCATACAGCGCGTCGCCGACCAGCGGATGACCGATCGACGCCATGTGCACGCGGATCTGGTGGGTGCGACCGGTTTCGAGCGTGCAGCGCACCGCGCAGCCGTCAGTATGGCTGTCGAGCCGCTCGATCAGCGTGCGCGCGGTCTTGCCCGCGTGGCGCTCCAGGTCGACCACAGCCATGCGCAGCCGGTTGCGCGGATCGCGGCCGATCGGCGCATCGACCTGCCGGGCCGCGGCACCTTCCCAGGCCTTGTGCCCCATCGCCAGGTACTGGCGCTTCACGTCGCGTGCGGCGATCAGCGCCACCATCGCGTCCATCGCGGCCCGTGTGCGCGCCACCACCATCAGGCCGCTGGTGTCGCGGTCGAGGCGGTGCACGATGCCCGCGCGCGGCAGCAGCACGGCCTTCGGGTCGAGCGCCAGCAGCCCGTTCAGCAGTGTGCCGCTCCAGTGGCCCGGCGCCGGATGCACCACCAGACCGGCGGGTTTGTCGATGATTCGCAGGTGTTCGTCTTCGTGGACGGTGACCAGGTCCATCGCCTCGGGCCGAAAGGCCTGGCTTTGGGGCGTGGGCCGCAGTTCGATGCGCCCCGACTGGCCGACGCGCACCGTGGCAGAAACCTTGGTGAGTGTGCGCCCTTGCAGCTCGACGGCGCCGGCCTCAATGAGTTGCTGAAGGTAACTGCGCGAAAACTCGGGCACCAGCGCAGCCAATGCGCGGTCGAGCCGCTGGCCGTGCTGCGCCTGCTCGATGGCGAAGGGCCGCAGCTCGCTGGGCTCCGCGAGATCAGCGCCCTCTTCAGGTTCAGGCCCTTCCGGGGGATCGGTCAGGGGGTCGGTCGATATAATTGAGGGCAACTGTTTCACGAAAGCCGTATGTGATGTTTCGCGCCAAATTATCGGTCCCTGCCTGGATCGCGCTCAGCGCGGCGGCCCTTCTCGTCGCCGGTTGCGGTTCCACCACCAAGGAAGACAAGACCGCGAACTGGAGCCCCAACCGCATCTACTCGGAAGCCAAGGACGAAGTCGGCTCCGGCGCCTACGACAAGGCGGTGCCGCTGTACGAAAAGCTCGAAGGCCGTGCCGCCGGCACGCCGCTGGCCCAGCAGGCCCAGCTCGAGAAGGCCTACGCCCAGCACAAGGCCGGCGAAAAGGCCAACGCCATCGCCACGCTCGACCGCTTCATGAAGCTGCACCCGGCCAGCCCGGCATTCGACTACGCGCTCTACCTGAAGGGCGTGATCAACTTCAACGACGACCTGGGCATGTTCGCGTTCCTGACGCGTCAGGACCTGTCCGAGCGCGACCAGAAGGCCGCCAAGGAATCGTTCGAATCCTTCCGCGAGCTCGTGACGCGCTTTCCCGAGTCGCGCTATGCGCCCGACGCGCGCCAGCGCATGAACTACATCGTGAACTCGCTCGCGCAGTACGAAGTTCACGTGGCGCGCTATTACTACTCGCGTGGCGCCTACCTGGCGGCCATCAACCGGGCGCAGATCGCGCTGTCCGACTACCGCGAAGTGCCGGCGCTCGAAGAAGCCCTGTACATCATGGTGAAGTCGTACGACGCGCTCGGCATGAAGGACCTGCGCGACGACGCGCAACGCGTGCTGACCACCAACTACCCGAAGAGCACCTACCTGGCGAACGGCTTCAAGGGCAGCAGCGACCCTTGGTGGAAGCTCTGGTAATCCAGCGCCCCACGGTAGATATCAATAAGGTTTCCTGAGCGCGTCGATCGCGCTCTCGAAATCCGCTTCGGTTTCCAGCCGGCGCATCGGCGGCAACGCCGCCAGCAGCCGCCGGCCATAGCCCATCGCCACGAGGCGCGTGTCGCAGATCGCGAGCACGCCGCTGTCGGTTTCACGGCGAATGAGGCGCCCCGCCCCCTGTTTCAATGCCACGGCCGCCTCGGGCAGCGAGTAATCGCTGAACGAGCTGCGTCCCTGCGCTTCGAGCCGCTGCGAGCGGGCCTCCACCAGCGGGTCGTTGGGCGGCGGGAACGGCAGCTTGTCGATGACCACGAATTGCAGCGCGTCGCCCGGTGCATCGAAGCCTTCCCAGAACGACGCCGACGCCACCAGCACGCAGCCCGCGCGCCCGTTGCTCGCGCCTTCGCGGAAGCGGTCCATGAGCACGCGCTTGGGCAGTTCGCCCTGCACCAGCACCTCGGGCCGCGCTTCCGTCTGGAGCAGTTCGAACTGCTGGCGCATCGCGTCGCCGATCGTACGCAGCGCGCGCAGCGTGGTGGTGAGCACCAATGTGCGCCCGCCGAGTTCGGCAGCGCCGTGCGCGGCCAGCTTGGCCACCTGCTGGCTGTGCGTGGGATCGTTGGGCTTCGGAAAGGCCCGTGGCACGTAGATCGCCGCCTGCGAGGCGTAGTCGAAGGGGCTCTGCACGCGCAGCACTTCGGCGTCGCGCAGACCGCAGGGCTCGGTGAACCAGCGCAGCGTCGGGTCGTCGCCCAGCGTGGCGGAGGTGAAGACCCAGGCGCGGCGGCTGTCTTCCTGCGGTGGCGGCGGGACGGCGCCGTGCTCGGGGTCTTCGTCGTCATCGCCGTAGGGCAGGTCGGACTCCACGGGCTCGTCGGTCAGCTTGAGCACCCGCTTGCGCATCGCATCGGCGATGTCGAGCGGCGACTCGATCAGCCGCAGCTGCGTGCCCACGTCGACCCAGCGCACGGAATCGAGCTCGCACGGCTGCGCGAAACGCGCGGTGCGTTTCGCGAGCTGGCGTGCGCGCTCATGCAGACGCCCGAAGTCAGGCGAGATCTCGCTCACCGTGTCCAGCCCGTCGGCAGCCAGCACGAAGGCGTCCTGCAGGTCGTCGAGCGCACCCTGCCAGGCTTCGGCGTTCACACCCTCGGGGGCGGGGCCGATCCAGCGCAGCTTGGCACCCGGCCATTGCTTGCCGACCACCAGGCGCAGTTCGCGCGCCGCGCGTTCGACGCCCGCCACCAGCTGCTGCCAGTCGACCAGCCCGCGCGCATGCTGCAGGCCGGCGCCGAGCATGTCGCGCGCGAAATCGAGCGCCTGCCCGCTGCCGAGTTGCGCGCCCAGGAACTGCACGCCGGTTTCGTTGAGCTGGTGCGCCTCGTCGAACACGACGACGCTCACGGTCGGCAGCAGCTCGGCCATGCCGGTCTCGCGCACCGCGAGGTCGGCAAAGAACAGGTGGTGGTTGATGACCACGATGTCGGCCGCCAGCGCCTCGCGCCGCGCCAGGTTGACGTGGCAGGCCTTGAACTGCGGGCATTGCGCGCCCAGGCAGTTCTCGCGCGTGGAGGTGATCAGCGGGATCAGCGGAGAGCGTTCGTCGAGCCCCGGCAGTTCGGCGAGGTCGCCGGTGCGGGTGGCTTTCGACCACTGCTCGATCTTTGCCAGCGTGCGCAGGCTGCCGCGCTCGGGCAGCGAGGCGTCGTGGCGCGCCATGTCGAGCCGGTGCAGGCACAGGTAGCTGCCCCGCCCTTTCAGCAGCGCCGTGCGTATCGGCAGCGCGAAGGCCTCGACGAGGCGCGGCAGGTCGCGGCCGAACAGCTGGTCCTGCAGGGTCTTGGTGGCGGTCGAGAGCAGCACGCGCTCGCCGCTCAGCAGCGCCGGCACGAGGTACGAAAAGGTCTTGCCCACGCCGGTGCCGGCCTCGACCACGAGCATGCCGCCGTCGGAGATGGTGCGGGCCACGGCCATCGCCATCTCGGTCTGGCCGCCGCGTTCGCGGAACTGCTCGGCGGCCTGCGACAGCACCCCGTCCTGCGCGAACGCATCGCGCACCTGGTTTTCGAGCGGCGACGTCACGCCGGCTCTTTCGGGTCGAGCGCGTTCTCGAGCTGGGCGATCTGGTCGCGCAGGGCGAGGCGGCGCTTTTTCAGGCGGCGCATCAGCAGTTCGTCCTGCGGCACGCCGTCTTCCGAGAGCCGGTCGATGGTCGCGTCGAGGTCGGCATGCGCGATGCGCAGCTCGATCAGCTGACGGGAAAGGGAATGAAGATTGGAGTCCAACGGTGGGGGGGCGCGTGCCACATGGGGCCGCGCGTGTTCATTCGATAATACGTCCTGACACGAACCCCAGAGAAGACAGAAAGCGCGCCTCTGGCGCCCCAGCGCTCATGACCCAAGGCTTTCGACTCGCCGCCGCCACCGGCCTCCACAAGGGGGATCGCCCCTACCAGCAGGACCAGGTGCTGTTGATGAGCCACCCCCGCACGCCGGGCTGCGTGCTCGGCGTCATCGCCGACGGCATGGGCGGGCGCAGCGGTGGGCGCAAGGCGTCCGACCAGGTGCTGATGACCGCGCGCCAGCTCTTCACCCGCTACAGCCCCGAACGCGACGACCCCGCCGTCGTGCTGCGCCAGCTGCTCGAAGACGCCCACACGGTGATCAAACTCACCGCGCTGTCGAGTGAGCAGGAGCCTCACAGCACGCTGGCCGCCTTCCTGATGACCCCCAAGGGCGACTGCGCCTGGATTCACGCAGGCGACTCGCGCATCTATCACTTCAACGACGGCGCGCTGGTCAAACGCACGCGCGACCATTCGTATGTGCAGGCGCTGGTCGATCGCGGCCAGATCAGCGAGGCCGAGGCCAACATCCATCCGCAGGGCAACATCCTGCTGGGCTGCCTGGGCATGACGACCACGCCGCCGCCCGTCGATCCGCACCACATTGCCAAGCTGCAGCCGGGCGACCTGCTGATGGCCTGCAGCGACGGGCTCTGGCACTACTTCTCACCCGAGGAACTGGCCAGCGTGCTCTACGCACAGCCGCCGCGCGATGCAGTGGAAATTCTGGTGGGAGAAGCGCGGCGCCGTGCGCGCGGCACGGGCGACAACATCTCGATCGCGGTGCTCAAGCTCGACCGGCTGCCTGCGGCGGCCTGAGCGCCCGCCTCTCTTTCAGGGTGCCGGTGCTGGCAACGGCGCGCCGCGCGGCTTGGTCCGCTCGGCGTTCTGGCGTTCACGGCTGGCTCGATGTTCCGCCGCCCGCTTCTGCTTGTCTTCGAAGCGCGTGCTCACGGCCGGTGCGTCGGCGCGGCGCTGCGCCGCCTTGGCCTGCTCGTCGGCATGGGCCTTCTGCTTGTTCTCGAACTGGCGCTGGCGTGCGTCCGCATCGGCCGCCGTCGCAGCACGGCTCGCGGCGTGGTCGGCGGCCCGCTGCTCGCGCTCTTTCTGATCCTGTTGCGACTTCTCACGCTGCTCGCGCGAATCCTGTGGGCGCTGGGTGGCGGCCTTCTGGTCGAGCTTCTGCAGCTCGGCCGCGCCGCTGCGCTGGCGCTGGATGTCGTTGATCGCGGTTTCCTGCCGCTTGATGTGGTCGGTTTCCTTGCGACGGCGGCTGCGACTTTCGCGCAGGCAGTCTTCGACTGCGAACTTCTTGTAGCAGGCCGCCCGCTCCTTGGTGTAGCGCGACTCGATGGCCTCGCGCTCGGTGGCCAGACGGCTGCGTTCGGCTTCGAGATCGGCGCTGCCCGCCGCCGCATTGGACTGGGCCCAGAGCGGCAGGCTGGCCAAGGCCAGGAACAGGGCAAGAGCGGTTTTTTTCATGTGAGTCGGGTGTCGACGATGCGGCGTTCGAGGGCGAGGAATTCGCTCGACTGCATTTCGGTGAGCCGGGACACCGTGCGCGGAAACTCGTGCGCCAGCGGCCCCTCGGTGTACAACGCCTCGGGCGGAACCTCGGCCGACATGATGAGCTTGCAGCGCCGGTCGTACAAGACATCGACCAGCCAGGTGAAACGGCGTGCTTCCGAGGCCATGCGCACGGGCATGTGCGGCACGTCGGACAGCAGCACGGTGTGGAACTGGCTCGCGATCTCGAGGTAGTCGTTCTGCGAGCGCGGACCGCCGCACAGCGTCTTGAAGTCGAACCACACCACGCCGCCGGCCTTGCGCAGCGCGCGGATCTCGCGCTGCTCGATGTGCAGGATCGGGCTTTCGTCGGCCGTCTCGGCCAGCTTGTCGAAGGCGTGGCGCATTTCCTTCTCGGCCGCCGCGTCGTTCGGCGTGAGGTACATGCGCAGCTGCTCCAGCGTGCGGCGCCGATAGTCGGTGCCGTTGTCCACGCTCAGCACTTCGAGCTTCTGGTTGAGCAATGCAATGGCGGGCAGGATGCGGTCGCGGTGCAGGCCGCCGGGGTACAGGTCGTCGGGCTTGAAGTTCGAGGTGGTGACAAAGCCCACGCCGTTGTCGAACAGCGACACGAGCAGCCGGTGCAGGATCATCGCGTCGGTGATGTCCGCGACGTGGAACTCGTCGAAGCAGATCAGCTTGTAGCGCTTGGAAATGCGCAACCCCAGCTCGTCGAGCGGGTTCACGGTGCCCTGCAGGTCGCGCAGTTCGCGGTGCACTTCGCGCATGAACTCGTGGAAGTGCAGGCGCGTCTTGCGCCGCAGCGGCACGGCGTTGAAGAACAGGTCCATCAGGAAGCTCTTGCCGCGCCCCACGCCGCCGTACATGTAGACGCCGCGCGGCAGCTCCGGCCGGTTGATGAGCTTCTTCAGCGCGTTGGAGCGTCGGGCCTTGTACTCGCCCCACTCGGTGGCGCAACGGTCGAGCGCCTCGACGGCCGCGAGTTGTGCGGGATCGCTCTTGAACCCGCGTGCCGCGAGTTCCGCTTCGTAAGCCTGTTTGACGCTCAAGGGATCGGATCGCTTCAAAAATGGAGAGCCCCGACCGCCCCGCGAGGGTCGATCGGGGCCGGGTTCGCTCAAGAACCGGAGATCAGAAGTTGAGCGTGCGCTTGTCCACGGCCAGGGCCGCTTCCTTGGTGGCTTCCGACAGCGACGGGTGCGCATGGCAGATGCGCGCGATGTCTTCGGCACTGGCCTTGAACTCCATCGCCACGACGGCTTCGGAGATCAGCTCGCTGGCCTGCGGGCCCACGATGTGCACGCCCAGGATCTCGTCGGTGGTCGCATCAGCCAAGAACTTGACCATGCCGGTCGTGTCGCCCAGCGCGCGTGCGCGGCCGTTCGCCAGGAACGGGAAGGTGCCGGCCTTGTAGGCGCGGCCCGCGGCCTTGAGCTGCTGCTCGGTCTGGCCGACCCATGCGATCTCGGGGCTGGTGTAGATCACCCACGGCACGGTGTTGAAGTTCACGTGGCCATGCTGGCCCGCGATGCGCTCCGCCACCGCCACGCCTTCTTCCTCGGCCTTGTGCGCCAGCATCGGGCCGCGCACCACGTCGCCGATCGCCCACACGTTGGGCAGGCTGGTCTTGCAGTCGTCGTCCACGGCGATGGCGCCGCGCTCGTCGAGCTTCAGGCCCACGGCTTCGGCGTTCAGGCCGATGGTGTTGGGCACGCGGCCGATCGAGACGATCAGCTTGTCGACTTCCAGCGTCTGGGCTTCGCCCTTGGCGTTGGTCCAGGCGACGCTCACGCCCTTCTTCGACGACTTGATCTCGCCGACCTTGACGCCGAGCTCGATCTTGAGCTTCTGCTTGTCGAAGGCCTTCTTGGCTTCCTTGGCGATCTGCTCGTCCACGGCGCCCAGGAAGGTCGGCAGTGCTTCGAGCACCGTGACCTCGGCACCGAGGCGGCGCCACACCGAGCCCATTTCGAGGCCGATGACGCCCGAGCCGATCAGGCCCAGCTTCTTGGGCACCGCGCCGATGCGCAGCGCGCCGTCGTTCGAGAGGATGTTTTCCTCGTCGAACGGCGTGCCCGGCAGCGCGCGGGCGTTGGAGCCCGTGGCCAGGATGATGTGCTTGCCGCTGATCGATTCTTCAGCGGCGCCTGCCACCTTGATCTCGTAGCCGGTTTCGTCGGTCTTCACGAACGAACCGCGGCCGTGGAAGAAGCTGATCTTGTTCTTCTTGAACAGGTACAGGATGCCGTCGTTGTTCTGCTTCACGACCTGGTCCTTGCGGGCCAGCATCTTCTCGACGTCCAGGCCGAGGCCTTCGACCTTGATGCCGTGGTCCGCAAAGTGGTGACCGGCCTGCTCGAAGTGCTCCGACGATTGCAGCAGCGCCTTCGAGGGGATGCAGCCGACGTTGGTGCAGGTGCCGCCCGGTGCGGGGCCGCCCTTGCCGTTCTTCCACTCGTCGATGCAGGCCACGTTGAAGCCGAGCTGCGCAGCGCGGATCGCCGCAATGTAGCCGCCAGGACCGCCGCCGATGACGACGACGTCGAATTGCTTGTTTGCCATCTGTGTCTTGCTCCCCGGATCAGATGTCGAACAGCAGGCGCGACGGATCTTCCAGCGCTTCCTTCATGGCGACCAGGCCCAGCACGGCTTCGCGGCCGTCGATGATGCGGTGGTCGTAGCTCATGGCGAGGTAGTTCATCGGGCGAACGACGATCTGGCCGTTTTCGACCACGGCGCGGTCCTTGGTGGCATGCACGCCCAAGATGGCCGACTGGGGCGGGTTGATGATCGGGGTCGAGAGCATCGAGCCGAAGGTGCCGCCGTTCGAGATCGAGAACGTGCCGCCGGTCATTTCTTCGATGCCCAGCTTGCCGTCCTGTGCCTTCTTGCCGTACTCGGCGATCTTCTTCTCGATGTCGGCGAAGCTCATCTGGTCGGCATTGCGCAGGATGGGCACCACCAGGCCGCGCGGCGAACCGACGGCGATGCCGATGTCGAAGTAGCCGTGGTACAGGATGTCGTTGCCGTCGACCGACGCGTTGAGCACCGGGTACTTTTTCAGCGCGTGCACGGTGGCCTTCACGAAGAAGCTCATGAAGCCGAGCTTCACGCCGTGTTCCTTGGTGAACGCGTCCTGGAACTTCTTGCGCAGGTCCATGACCGGGGCCATGTTCACTTCGTTGAAGGTCGTGAGGATGGCGTTGGTCGATTGCGATTGCAGCAGGCGCTCGGCGATGCGGGCGCGCAGGCGGCTCATCGGCACGCGCTGTTCCGGGCGCTCGCCCAGGTCAGGCGCGGCAGGCGCCGCCACCTGTTGCAGCGCGGGCTTGGCAGCCGGTGCGGCGATGGTGGCGGCAGGCTTGGCGCCGGCAGCCACTGCGCCGAGCACGTCGCCCTTGGTCACGCGGCCGTCCTTGCCCGTGCCGGCCACGTCGCTGGTCTTCAGGTTGTTGTCGGCCAGCAGCTTGGCGGCGGCGGGCATGGCCACGTCGGCCTTCGAACCACCGGTGGCGGCGGCTGCCGCTGCGGGGGCAGCAGCGGCCGGTGCGGCGGCGGGTGCAGCTGCTGCAGCAGCAGGCGCTGCGGCGGCGGCCTTGCCATCGGTGTCGATCTTGGCGATCAACTGCTCGGCCACCACGGTGGCGCCGTCGGGCTGAACGATCTCGACCAGCACGCCGGCCGAGGGTGCGGGCACTTCGAGCACGACCTTGTCGGTTTCGATCTCGATCAGGATTTCATCGACGGCGACGGCTTCGCCGGCTTTCTTCTTCCACGTGAGCATGGTGGCCTCGGCCACGGATTCGGAAAGCTGGGGGACTTTGACTTCTACGATAGACATTTGGAGTGAGCTCCGTTTTGTTCTTGAGGGTGTTCGTGTGAAAAGGGACGGTTCTTACTTGGTCAGCACGAAGCCCTTGAGCTTGCCAAATGCGCCATCGACCAGCGCCTTCTGCTGTTCCTGGTGCAGGTGCGAGTAGCCGACGGCCGGCGATGCCGAGGCGGCACGGCCGGAGTAGCCGAGCTTCTGGCCTTCCTGCATGTTTTCGTGGATGTAGTGCTGCACGAAGAACCAGGCGCCCTGGTTCTGCGGCTCGTCCTGGCACCACACGATGTCCACGAGGTTGGGGTACTTCTTGACCTCGGCGGCGAACGCCTTGTGCGGGAACGGGTAGAGCTGCTCGACGCGGATGATCGCCACGTCGTCGGTGCCCTGCTCTTCCCGCTTCTTGGCCAGGTCGTAGTAGACCTTGCCCGAGCAGGCGATCAGGCGCTTGACCTTCTCGGCCTTCAGGCCCTTGCTGTCGGGAATGACGGTCTGGAAGCTGCCCTTGGTGAACTCGGACAGCGGCGAGGTCGCGTCCTTGTTGCGCAGCAGCGACTTGGGCGTGAGGATGATCAGCGGCTTGCGCAGGTTGCGCACCATCTGGCGGCGCAGGATGTGGAAGATCTGGCTGGCCGTGGTGGGCTGCACCACCTGCATGTTGGTGTCGGCGCTCAGCTGCATGAAGCGCTCCAGGCGTGCCGAGCTGTGCTCGGGGCCCTGGCCTTCGTAGCCGTGCGGCAGCATCATCGTGATGCCGTTGACGCGGCCCCACTTCACTTCGCCCGAGGCGATGAACTGGTCGATCACCACTTGCGCGCCGTTCACGAAGTCGCCGAACTGGGCTTCCCAGATGACGAGCGTGTTGGGGTCGTTCGAGGCGTAGCCGTATTCGAAGGCCAGCACGGCTTCCTCGGACAGGATCGAGTCGATGACGACGAACGGGGCCTGGTTCTCGGCCACGTTCTGCAGCGGCGTGTAGGTGCCGGTGTCGAACTTCTCGCGGTTCTGGTCGTGCAGCACGGCGTGGCGGTGCGTGAACGTGCCGCGGCCCGAGTCTTCACCCGACAGGCGCACCGGGTAGCCGCTGGCCACCAGCGAGGCGAAGGCCATGTGCTCGCCCATGCCCCAGTCGACGTTGACGTCGCCACGGCCCATGGCTGCGCGGTCGTCCAGCACCTTCTTCACGAGCGGGTGCACGGTGAAGTTCTCGGGTGCCTTGGTGATGCGCTCGGCCAGACGCTTCCACTCGGCGGAGGGAATCGCGGTGTCGCCGGCGTCGGTCCACTTCTTGTTGAGGTACGGGCTCCAGTCGACGGCGTACTTGCTCTTGAAGTTGGTGAGCACGGGGTCGACGGTGTTCTTGCCTTCGTCGAAGGCGGCGCGCTGCGCCTTGACCATGTCGTCGCCGAGCGTGTCGCCCAGGCCTTGCGCGGCCAGCTTGTCGGCGTACAGCTTGCGCGTGCCGGGGTGGGCCGCGATCTTCTTGTACATCAGCGGCTGGGTGAGCGACGGCGTGTCCTGCTCGTTGTGGCCCAGCTTGCGGAAGCAGATGATGTCGACGACCACGTCCTTCTGGAATTCCATGCGGAAGTCGAGGGCGAACTGGGTGGCGAGCACCACGGCTTCGGGATCGTCGCCGTTCACGTGCAGCACCGGCGCTTCGATCATCTTGACGATGTCCGAGCAGTACAGCGTCGAGCGGCTGTCGCGCGGGTCGCTGGTGGTGAAGCCGATCTGGTTGTTGATGACGATGTGCACCGTGCCGCCGGTGGAATAACCACGGGTCTCGGCCAGTGCCAGCGTTTCCATCACGACGCCCTGGCCTGCGAAGGCGGCGTCGCCGTGCACGATCACGGGCAGCACCTGCTTGCCCAGCGGATCGCCGCGGCGGTCCATGCGGGCGCGCACCGAGCCTTCGACCACGGGGTTCACGATTTCCAGGTGCGAGGGGTTGAACGCCAGGCTCAGGTGGACCGGGCCGCCGGGGGTGGTCACGTCCGAGCTGAAGCCCTGGTGGTACTTGACGTCGCCGGAGGGCAGGTCTTCGGGGGCGGTGTGGTCGAACTCGGCGAACAGGTCGGCGGGCATCTTGCCCAGCGAGTTCACGAGCACGTTCAGGCGGCCGCGGTGGGCCATGCCGATCACGATTTCCTGCACGCCCTTGACGCCAGCCTGGTTGATCAGCTCGTCCATCGAGACGATGAAGCTTTCGCCGCCTTCGAGCGAGAAGCGCTTCTGGCCGACGTACTTGGTGTGCAGGAAGCGCTCGAGGCCTTCGGCGGCCGTCAGGCGGTTGAGCACGTGCTTCTTCTGCTCGGCGCTGAGCTTCGGGTTGGTGCGGGCGCTTTCGAGCTTCTGCTGCCACCAGCGCTTGTGGTTCTGGTCGGTGGTGTACATGTACTCGGCACCCATCGTGCCGCAGTACGTTTCACGCAAGGCATTGAGCAGGTCGCGCAGCGACATGGTCTCTTTGCCGAAGAAAGTGTTGCTGGTGTTGAACACCGTCTCGAGGTCGGCGTCGGCAAAGCCGTAGAACGAGGGCTCGAGTTCCGGGATGGCGGGACGCTCGGCGCGCTTGAGCGGGTCGAGGTCGGCCCAGCGGGCGCCGACGTTGCGGTAGGCGGCAATCAGCTGCTGGACGGCCGTGCGCTTGCGGCCGAGTTCGGAGTCGGCACCGCTGGCCTGCACGACCTTGGTCGTGCCCTGCTTTGCCAGTTCGGCAAAGGCGTTGATGACCGGCAGGTGGGGGACGTCGCGGGCGCTGGTGCCGTCGGCGGCGGGGACGTTCTGCAGGGCGTCGAAATACGTGCGCCAGTTGTCAGGAACGCTGCCGGGGTTGGCGAGGTAGTTTTCGTACATCTCCTCGACATAGGGCGCATTGCCGCCGAAGAGGTAGGTGTTGCCTTGATAGGCGGTGTACGCCGTAGGCGTAGAGGAATCGCTCATGATCCGCTGACCTTCGCTTCCCTGGAGGAAGCACGAGTTGGTTAAGAAACCTTCCGCGACACGGCTGGACCGATTGGCGGATGCGACTGTGGCTGGGGAAGGGCCTGAGTACCTTGGCATTGTGCCACGTCAACCATATGACGACAGAACGCGGCTGCGCAAGGCCCGCAACCCTACCCCGATTCGCGCTTGCGGTCAGGTGGCGGACAGTAACTGTTTGATCTGTTGCAGCGTGGCCGGGTCGTCGATGGTGGTCAGGTCGCCCGGGTCGCGCTGCTCGCACACGGCCTGGATCGCGCGACGCAACAACTTGCCGCTGCGGGTCTTGGGCAGGCCGCTCACGAAGCGCACGCGCGCGGGCCGCGCCAGGGCGCCGAGCTGGTCGGCCACGACCTTCATGATCTCGCCCTCGAGCTGGAGCGCCGCGTCGGCGTCGGTCACGGCCAGGCCGTCCTTCGGCACGACGAAGGCCATTGCCACCTGCCCCTTGAGCGTGTCGGCCACGCCGACCACCGCCACCTCGGCCACGTTGGCGTGGCCCGAGATGCTCTCCTCGATCTCGCGCGTGCCCAGGCGGTGGCCGGCGACGTTGATCACGTCGTCGGTGCGGCCCAGGATGTAGAAATAACCATCGGCATCGCGGATGCCCCAGTCGAAGGTCGAATAGACCATCTTGCCCGGCACGCTCTTCCAGTAGGTGTTGACGAAGCGCGCGTCGTCCTTCCACACGGTCTGCATGAAGCCCGGCGGCGTCGGGCCCTCGACCACGACCACGCCCTTCTCGTTCGCCCCGGTGAGCTCCTCGCCGGTCGACTCGTGCAGGATCTTGATGCGGTAGCCGTACATCGGCACGCCCGGGCTGCCGAACTTGCTGGGCTTGGCTTCCACGCCGTTGGCGATGGTGATCATCGGCCAGCCCGATTCGGTCTGCCAGTAGTTGTCGATGATCGGCACGCCCAGGCCGTCGCTGATCCAGCGCGCGGTCGGTTCGTCCAGCGGCTCGCCGGCCAGGAACAGCGCGCGCAGGGTCGACAGGTCGTACTTCTTGAGCAGCGCCGGGTCTTGTTTCTTGAGCACGCGCACGGCGGTGGGCGCGCTGAACATCACCGTCACCTTGTACTTCTCGACCAGGCGCCACCAGATGCCGCCGTCGGGCTGCTGGTCGATGCCCTGCGTGGGCAGGCCCTCGTACATGATGGTGGCCATGCCCGCGATCAGCGGGCCGTAGACGATGTAGCTGTGGCCGACCACCCAACCGATGTCGCTGGTCGAGAAGTAGGTTTCGCCGGGCCGGCCGTCGAAGATGTGCTTCATGCTCGCGGCCAGCGCCACGGCGTAGCCGCCCACGTCGCGCTGCACGCCCTTGGGCTTGCCGGTGGTGCCGCTCGTGTAGATCGTGTAGCTGATGTCGGTCGAGGCCAGCCAGGTGCAGGGCACCTGTGCATTCAGGTGCCTGTGTCTCAGCTCGCCCGCCAGATGGTCGCGGCCGGCCACCAGCGTCATCGCCGCCAGGCCCCGGTCGGTCAGCAGCACGGCCTCGGGCTTGTGCTTCGACAGGCGGATGGCCTCGTCGAGCAGCGGCTTGTACGCGATGACCTTGCCGCCGCGCGAACCGGCGTCGGCGCTTACCACCACCTTGGGCTCGGCATCCTCGATGCGGGTGGCCAGCGAGCCGCTGGCGAAGCCGCCGAACACCACGCAATGGATGGCGCCAATGCGCGCGCAGGCCAGCATCGCGAAGGCGGCCTCGGGAATCATCGGCATGTAGATGAGCACGCGGTCGCCCTTGCCCACGCCCAGCTCGACGAGGCTGGCGGCGGTGCGCTGCACCTCGGCATGCAGCTCGGCGAAGCTGTAGCTTGTTTCGACGCCGGTCTCGGTCGACACGAAGATCAGCGCTGGCTGATCGCCCCGATCGGCCAGGTGCCGGTCGACGGCGTTGTGGCACAGGTTGGTGGTGCCGCCGACGAACCAGCGCGCGAACGGCGGCTGGCTGGCGTCGAGGATCTGCTGCGCGGGCGTGTGCCAGTCGATCAGCTTGGCCTGCTCGGCCCAGAAGGCCTCGGGCGCGTCGACGGACTGGCGGTAGAACTCTTCATAACGGCTCATCGGGATCTGTCTCCTGTTGTATGGGCTCCGTTTCAGGCTCGACGCCGAAACTGAATTCATAATTATGGGGACCGATCTTGCGGGAAGCTGACAGCCGCGGCAATCCGGGCGGCCCCCTTGCCGGGCCGCCCTTCACAGCAATTCAGTGAGTCAGTAGGTCAGCGAATCAGCGCCTGCAGGTCGCGGAACGCCGGATGCTCGGCGGTGCGCAGCCACTCGAAACCGACCATCTCGGTGGTCACGAGCTCGGCACCGGCGCCGGCCAGCCGGTCGAAGGCCGCGTCGCGGTTGCGCTCGGTGCGCGAGCTGCAGGCGTCGGTGACGACCCACACGTCGAACTCGTCCTCGAGCAGGTCGAGCGCGGTCTGCAGCAGGCAGACATGCGCTTCGCAGCCGGCGATGACGATGGTGTTGCGCTCCTCGGCCGCGGCCGGGGGCTTCTGCAGATGCTTGGGCAGGCTGCGGGCATTGCCCTGCGGCGCCGCCTTCGCGGGCGGGCGCAGCCATTCGCCGAGCCCCTCTTCCACGCCGCTGAAATGCATCTTGGCCAGCGTCTTGCGGCAGAAGGCGCGGATCTCGGGCAGGTTCTCGCCCAGCTTCGACGGGTTCTGCTCCGTGCCCCAGACCGGCACGTCGACCCACTGCGCCATCTGGCCCAGGCGCGCCGCATTGCGCGCCGCCGCTTCGCCTTCGAAGATCGCCGGCATCAGCCGCGCCTGGTAATCGACCAGGACGAGTTGGGATTGCGTGGCGTCGAGCAGCATGGACTTCTTCTTTCAGGTATCGGTTGAACTGGGCTGAACCGTACCACTGAAAAGAGCGGGTTTCACTGCGCCTTCCGCTGTAGCTGCAGGGGTCGATCGCTGCACCAGCTGCCCAAGGTAGGTCTTGAACAGCGCATCCGCCGACTGCCTGAACATGCGGATGCGCCCCGTGTGCTGCATCAGCAGCAGGCCGACGCCGTGCGCGAACAGCGCCGTGTTCTCCTGCTGCGCGAGATCGGCATCGAGGCCCAACGCCAGCAACGCTTCCTCGCAGGGGCGCAGGGCGTCGTAGAGGCGGTCGTTCAGTTCGTGGTCGAGCGCGTGCGTCAGTCCCCGGGGCCGCATGCCATGCACCAGATAGAAGCCGAGGTCGAGGTCGCGCGGGTTCGCCGCATAGAAGTCGAACCAGGCCTGGGCCTTGGCGGCCAGGGTCTGGTCGGGCCGGCTCTCGGACACCGCCACCTCGGCCACCGCGGCCTGCAGGCGCAGCAGCGACTCGTCGAGCAAGGCCGCGTAGATCGCCTCCTTGCTCTCGAAGTACGAATAGATGGCGCCCGGCGTGTAGCCGGCTTTCTTCGCGATTTCACGGATGCTCGCGCCCTCGATGCCGGCCTCCGCGAACACCGTGCGGGCGGCGTCGAGCACCAGGGCGCGGCGGGCGTCGGTGAGGGTCTGGCGGCGTTGGAGCTTGGCGTGCATGGGCGGGACTATAGCCCTCGATCTGGTCGTCGATCATTTTTTCGAACATTGATCTAAAAATTGAACAGTGTTTAAATCTTCACGCCAACGGCCCCAAAACCCCCACGAGCCCATGGAGACAACACGCATGAACGCCCCGCCTTCCGACGCCCTCCTCATGTCCGGCGCCGACTACCGTGAATCGCTGCGCCGCTACACGCCCACCGTGTTCGTCGACGGCCGCCGCGTCGCCAGCGTGGCCGACGAGCCCGCCTTCCAGCCCGGCATCAACGCCATCGCCCTCACCTACGACCACGCGCTCAAGTCCGAGTACGCGCCGCTCATGACCGCCGTGCAGCACACCAGCGGCAAGCGGGTGAACCGGCTCTCGCACATCAACACCAGCTCAGGCGACCTGCTCAACAAGCTCGAGGCCGTGCGGCTGGTCTGCCAGGAAACCGGCTGCGCCCAGCGCTACCTGACGCACGACGCGCTCAACGCCATCGCCCAGGTGTCGGCGCGCATCGACGACGCGCGCGGCAGCACCGAGCACACCGCGCGCTTTCTCAATTACCTGCACCGCATCCAGGACCAGGACCTGACCCTGGGCGTCGCCATGACCGACGCCAAAGGCGACCGCAGCCGCCGGCCGCACGAGCAGGCGAACGTCGACAGCTACCTGCACGTGGTCGAGCGCAACGCGCGCGGCATCGTCATCTCGGGCACCAAGGCCATCGTGACCGGCGCGCCGTATGTGCACGAGCTGCTGGTCATGCCCTGCCGCAACATGGGCAAGGAAGATGCCGACTTCGCCGTCTGCTGCGCCGTGCCGCTGGACGCGCCCGGCCTCACCATCGTCGCGCGGCCGGCCGGGCGGCCCGGCGAGAAGCTCGAGCACGGCGACGCCCTCTTCAGCCGCAAGTACGGCCAGAGCACCGGCGTGTGCATGTTCGACCGCGTGTTCGTGCCGTGGGAACGCGTGTTCTACGCCGGCGAATGGGAGCACTCGGGCCACCTGACCTACAGCTACGCCACGCACCATCGCCACAGCTGCATCGCGGCCCGCGCCGGCTTCGGCGACCTGCTGATCGGCGCCGGCGCGCTGATGTGCGAGGCCAACGGCTTCGACCCCGGCAAGGAAAGCCACCTGGGCGAGCAGATGGTCGAGCTCATCACCCTCACCGAGAGCTTCTTTGCCTGCGGCGTGGCGGCCAGTGTCTATGGCAAGGCCGACGACCACTGCGAGGTCTTCATGCCCGATCCGGTGTTCAGCAACATCGGCAAGCTGCTGCTGGCCACGAAGATCTACGACATGCACCGCATCGCGCACTACGTGAGCGGCGGCCTCATCGTCACCCTGCCCGGCCCGGACGAAGACCACAACCCCGAAACCGCGGCGCGGCTGTCCGACGTGCTGCGCGCCAACCCCGCCATTCCCTACGAGCAGCGCATCGAGACGGCCCGCTTCATCGAAGACCTCACGGCCGGCTACCAGGGCAGCTGGTACAGCGTGATCAGCCTGCACGGCGGCGGCTCGCCGGCGGCGATGAAGCAGGAGATCTGGCGCAACTATCCGGTCGGCTCGAAGGTCGAGCTGGTCGAGCGGCTGCTCGAGCGCGGCATCGCGGCCGACGGCACGCCGGCCGCCGCGCCGCACGATCCGCGCCGCGCCATCACGAAGAACCGCCAGCCCGGCAAGTGCTGCGACACCGGCTGCACCGTGCCGGGACAACCGGTGATGGTCGACCTGCCGGTTCCGCTGTCGCGCACCTAGACTCCGGCGGATGCAGACCTTGCCACTCCTGCGCCGCCGCCTCGCCCTGCTCTTCGGCGCCGCCTCGTTGCTGCTGCTCGCCGGCTGCGGCGGGTTGCGCGCCGCCGAGGCCCCGCTGGCCACCACACTGGAAAAGAGCAGTTGCACCCGCAGCGCCGACACGCTGATCGTGCTGCTGCCCGGCGCCTACTCGGCGCCCGAGGAGTTCGTGCGCGAAGGCTTCATCGACGCACTGAACGAGAACCGGCTCGCGGTCGACACCCTGCGCGTCGATGCCCACATGGGCTACTACCGCGACAAGACCATCCTCGACCGGCTGGATCGGGACGTGATCGCGCCGGCGCGCCGCCAGGGCTACAAGGCGATCTGGATCGCCGGCATCTCGGTCGGCGGTTTCGGCGGGCTGCTGTACGCCCAGACGCACCCCGGCGACCTCGCCGGCCTGGTCGTGCTGGCGCCCTACCTGGGCGAACGCGTGCTGAGCCAGGACATCGCCAATGCCGGCGGCGTGGCGCGCTGGCACGGCCCGCTCGAAGCGCCACCCGGCAGCGACCCGCGCACGCCCAGCGACACGCAGCTGTGGCAATGGCTGCGCGGCTACGTCGGCCACACCCGCACCTTCGGCGACCGGCCGCCGCTGTACCTGGGCTACGCGCTCGACGACCGCTTCGCCTTCAGCCACCGGCTGCTGGCCGGGGCGCTGCCGGCGGAGCGCGTGGTCACGACCGACGGCGGGCACGACTGGCCCGAGTGGCGGCGGCTCTGGCGCCGCCTGCTGCCGACGCTGCCGCTGCCGGGCTGCCCGGGCTGAGCCGTCGGTCAGTTCGGCCGCAGGCGCAGCAGCTTGCCGTCGGACTCGTCGGTGAGCACGTAGAGCAGGCCGTCCGGCCCCTGCTTCACGTCGCGGATGCGGGCGCGGCCGTCGGCCAGCAGCTTGTGCTCGGCAACCACCTTGTCGTCCTTCAGCTCGATGCGATCAAGGTATCCGAACTTCAGCGAGCCCACGAACAGGTTGCCCTTCCAGCCGGCGCCGTAGCGATCACTGGTGAGGAAGGCCATGCCCGAGGGCGCGATCGACGGCACCCAGTAGTGCAGCGGCTGTTCCATGCCGTCCTTGCGGGTGATGCCCTCGCCGATCTTGCCGCCGCCGTAGTTCTCGCCATAGGTGATCACCGGCCAGCCGTGGTTGCGGCCGGCCAGCGGGATGTTGATCTCGTCGCCGCCCTGCGGGCCGTGCTCCGTCATCCAGAAGCGACCGTCGGGCGCGAGCGTTGCGCCCTGGCTGTTGCGGTGGCCGTAGCTCCAGATCTCGGGCAGCGCACCCGGCTTGCCGACGAAGGGGTTGTCTTTCGGCACGCTGCCGTCCTTGCCGATGCGCACCACCTTGCCGTGGTGGTTGTCGAGCGTCTGCGCATCGTCCTTGCGGCTGAATCGGTCGCCGAGCGTGAGAAACAGGTTGCCGTCGCGGGCCTCGACGATGCGGCAGCCGAAGTGCGCGCGGCTCGCGACCTTGGGCTTCTGGCTGAAGATGACCTTCAGCACCTCCAGCGTCGTGCCGTCGGCCGACAGGCGGGCGCGCGCGAGCGCGGTGCTGTTGGCCGATCCACCGCCCGCCTCGGGTTCCGAATAGCAGAAGTACAGGGTGCGGTTCTGCGCGAAGCCGCTGTCGGCCAGCACGTCGAGCAGCCCGCCTTGCCCGCCCGCCGCGACGGGCGGCAGGCCCTGGATCGGCGCGCCCAGCTTGCCGTCGGCCGCCACCAGGCGCAGGCGCCCCGGCTTCTCGGTGACCACGAAACGGCCCTCCGGCAGGAAGGCCACGCCCCAGGGGTTCTCAAGACCGGAGGCGACGGTTTCGGCACGCACTTGCGCCATGGCCGCGCCAGCCAGGCCGCAACCCGCGAGCACCACGAGGCTTCCCAGGGAGCGACGAAAGGAGAAATTTCGCAAGTTCATGAAGATTTCCTGAATTTGAGGCCATCTTGACAACAAATGAAACGCACATGTCGACTTTTAAGACCGCAAAGTCATATATGCCGAGACGTTTACATTCGAATCCTTATGCCGCATAAACGTTCACCGTTACATTTTTTCTTCCGCCGGATCGAAAAAGTTCATGTAAATCAATGGTTTACGCACGCATTCAACAATTCAGATTAAATTGACATAACTGCGCGTCATCAATATCCTACGCGCCATGCGTTTTTTCGTCCTACCCGTATCCCTCCTGTTCGCCGTGGCCGTCCACGCCGCCCCCCCTCAACAGGATCGATCGGATGAGATGGACCGAATCCTTGCCGAACGCGGCCTGGTCGGCCAGTTCCATCAGGTTCGCCAGACCGTCGCAGAGCGCACGTCCGACCTCGTCGTGACCGCCATCGGTTTCCTCGGCGTCCCCTACCGCCGCGGCGGCAACACCGCCGAATCCGGCTTCGACTGCAGCGGCTTCGTTCGCGCCATGTACAACCAGACGGTGGGCCACGTGCTCCCGCGCCGCGCCGAAGAACAGGCCGCCGCCACCGAGAAGATCGACCGCAGCCAGCTCAAGCCCGGCGACCTCGTGTTCTTCAACACCATGCGCCGCACCTTCAGCCACGTCGGCATCTACGTCGGCGAAGGCAAGTTCATCCATTCCCCCCGCTCCGGCGCCCAGGTCCGTGTCGAAGACATGAACGGCAGCTACTGGCAGCGCCGCTTCGACGGCGCCCGCCGCGTGCTCAGCGGCCAAGGCGACGAGGTCAAGGCTGCGGCCATGGCCAACGCCAGCGACTGATTCGACTCCCCCGAATCCAGGACGAAAAAAATCCCGCCGCGGCGGGATTTTTTGTGGGCGCTCGACAGGCGCCGTAGCGCCTATCGATCAGGCCGCCTTCTTCGCCGGCGGCAGGTCGGTACACGTACCGTGGGCCACTTCCGCCGCCATGCCGATGCTTTCGCCCAGCGTCGGGTGCGGATGGATGGTCTTGCCGATGTCGATCTCGTCCGCGCCCATCTCGATGGCCAGCGCGATCTCGCCGATCATGTCGCCCGCGTGCGTGCCGACGATGCCGCCGCCCAGGATGCGGTGCGTCTCGGCGTCGAACAGCAGCTTGGTGAAGCCTTCGTCGCGGCCGTTGGCAATGGCGCGGCCCGACGCAGTCCACGGGAAGTGGCCCTTCTTGACCTTGATGCCTTCGGCCTTGGCCTGGTCTTCCGTGAGGCCGACCCATGCCACCTCGGGGTCGGTGTAGGCCACGCTGGGGATCACGCGGGCGTTGAAGGCGGCGCTGGACAGCTCCTTGTCGCCCTTCTGCTCGCCGGCGATCACTTCAGCCGCCACATGCGCCTCGTGCACCGCCTTGTGCGCCAGCATGGGCTGGCCCACGATGTCGCCGATGGCGAAGATGTGCGGCACGTTGGTGCGCATCTGGATGTCGACCGGAATGAAGCCGCGGTCGCCCACCGTGATGCCGGCCTTCTCGGCGCCGATCTTCTTGCCGTTCGGGCTGCGGCCCACGGCCTGCAGCACGAGGTCGTACATCTGCGGTTCCTTCGGTGCGTTCTCGCCCTCGAAGGTGACCTTGATGCCCTCCTTCGTGGCTTCGGCGCCGACCGTCTTGGTCTTGAGCATGATGTTGTCGAAGCGCGGCGCGTTCATCTTCTGCCAGACCTTCACGAGGTCGCGGTCGGCGCCCTGCATGAGGCCGTCGAGCATTTCGACCACATCGAGGCGCGCACCCAGCGTCGAATACACGGTGCCCATTTCGAGGCCGATGATGCCGCCGCCCAGCACCAGCATGCGCTTGGGGTCGGTGCCCATCTCGAGCGCGCCGGTCGAGTCGACCACGCGCGGGTCCTTCGGCATGAAGGGCAGGCTCACCGACTGCGAACCGGCCGCGATGATCGCGTTGCGGAACTTGACGGTCTGCTTCTTGCCAGTGGTGTCCCAGCTCGTGCCGGAGGTCTCTTCGACTTCCAGGTGGTACGGGTCGACGAAGTTGCCGACGCCGCGCAGCACCGTCACCTTGCGCATCTTGGCCATCGCCGTGAGGCCGCCGGTGAGCTTGCCCACCACCTTGTTCTTGTGGCCGAGCAGCTTGGCGCGGTCGACCGTGGGGGCCGCGAAGCTCACGCCGAGGTCGGCGAAGTGCTTCACCTCGTCCATGACGGACGCCACGTGCAGCAGCGCCTTCGACGGAATGCAGCCGACGTTCAGGCACACGCCGCCGAGCGTGGCGTAGCGTTCGATCAGCACGACCTTCAGGCCGAGGTCGGCCGCGCGGAAGGCGGCCGAGTAGCCGCCAGGGCCGGCGCCGAGCACGACCACGTCGCACTCGACATCGACCTTGCCGCCGTAGCTGGACACCACCACGGACGCTGCCGCGGCAGGGGCCGGTGCGGCCGCCTTGGGCGCAGGCGCAGCTGCCGCCGGTGCGGGGGCAGCTGCCGGCGCGGGCGCGGGCGCGGCGGCCCCGTCGACTTCGAGCGTCAGCACGACCGACCCTTGCTTGACCTTGTCGCCCACCTTCACGGCCAGCGACTTCACCACGCCGGCGGCCGACGACGGAATTTCCATCGAGGCCTTGTCCGATTCGACCGTGATGAGCGACTGCTCGGCCTTGACCGTGTCACCGACGTTGACCAGCACCTCGATCACCGCGACTTCGTCGAAGTCACCGATGTCCGGCACCTTGATGTGTTGTTCGCTCATTTGGACACTTTCAGTTTGAGTGTGAGAACGTCGGCCGGCAGGGCCGAATTGCGATCGAATTCGCAGGCGGCGGCGATGCCCGCCTCCGCCACGTCGCGCGCGTTGCGCGACTTGTTGTCATAGGCCACGTGCATGGCGCCGAGCGCGAAGCTGCGTCCCGAGCCGATGGCCCAGTACTGCTTGAACTCGAACACCTCGCGGTAGCTGTAGATGCCGTAGATGCCGCTCGGGTTGGCCAGCAGCATGGTGAACTGGCTCGACTCGTAGGGCTCGTGCTCGTCTTCCTTGGTCTGCATGAAGAACGAATCCTTCAGCACCGGATGCAACTGCGTGAAGGTGTGGAACACCTCGTGCTTGCTGCCGAACTGCAGCGCCTCGCGCGGCTGGGCCGCCAGCGCATGCTGGAGCACCAGCTGGTGCGCGGCGGCGCCCGCCACCGCGAACAGGCTCTGGCCCGCGGCATCCTCGACGGTGAAGATCTTCTGGTTCGCTTCGGCGTTGTGCGACATGCGCGTGTCGCCGAAGGTCACCAGCGAGTCTGCCGCCATCGTGACCTGGCCACCCTTTCGGACGGCCACAACCGTGGTCATAGCAGGATGCGACGGTAGTCCGCGAGCACCTGGCCCAGGTAGGCGTTGAAACGCGCAGCCAGGGCGCCATCGATCACGCGGTGGTCGTACGACAGCGACAGCGGCAGCGTGAGACGCGGCACGAACTGCTTGCCGTCCCACACCGGCTTCATCTGGCCCTTGGAGAGGCCGAGGATGGCCACTTCGGGGGCGTTGATGATGGGCGTGAAGTGCGTGCCGCCGATGCCGCCGAGCGAGCTGATCGACATGCAGCCGCCCTGCATGTCGGCCGAACCGAGCTTGCCGTCGCGCGCCTTCTTGGCGAGCTCGCCCATCTCGGCGCTGATCTGCAGGATGCCCTTCTTGTCGGCATCCTTCAGCACCGGCACCACGAGCCCGTTGGGCGTGTCGGCCGCGAAGCCGATGTTGTAGTACTGCTTGTAGACGAGCTGGTCGCCGTCCAGGCTGGCGTTGAAGTCGGGGAACTTCTTCAGCGCCGCGACCACCGCCTTGATCACGAAGGCGAGCATCGTGACCTTGATGCCCGACTTCTCGTTCTCCTTGTTGGTGGAGACGCGGAAGGCTTCGAGCTCGGTGATGTCGGCTTCGTCGTTGTTGGTGACGTGCGGGATCATCACCCAGTTGCGGTGCAGGTTCGCGCCGCTGAGCTTCTTGATGCGCGACAGGTCCTTGCGCTCGACGGTGCCGAACTTCGTGAAGTCGACCTTGGGCCACGGGATGAGGCCCAGCGCCGCGCCGTCGCCACCACCACCGGCCGGCGCCTTGGCCGCCGAGGCCTTGGTGCTGGCCTGGCCGCTCATCACGGCCTTGGTGAAGTTCTGGACGTCGTCCTGCGTGATGCGGCCCTTGAGGCCGGAACCCTTGACCTCTTCGAGCGGCACGCCGAGTTCGCGCGCGAACTTGCGCACCGAGGGCGAGGCGTGCGGCAGGCTGCCGGTGGGAGCCGACGTCGGCTGGTGGGCCGGGGCGGCTGCAGCAGGTGCTGCGGCGGCCGGCGCAGGTGCGCTGGCGGTTGCAGCAGCGGGCGCGGCAGCCGCAGCCTGTGCCGGCGCGGGCGCCGATGCGGGTGCAGCAGCGCCTGCAGCGCCTTCGAGCACCGCGATCAGGTCGCCGATGTTCACGGTGTCGCCCACCTTGACCTTGAGTTCCTTCAGCACGCCGGCGGCCGACGACGGGATTTCCATCGAAGCCTTGTCCGACTCCACCGTGATCAGCGACTGCTCGGCGGCAATGGTGTCACCCACCTTCACCAGCAGCTCGATGACCGCGACGTCCTTGAAGTCGCCGATGTCCGGTACCTTGATGTCGACCGGGCCCGAGGCCACCGGTGCGGCTGCGGCGGGCGCAGGCGCGGCAACCGCCGCGGCGGGTGCCGCGGCAGCAGGCGCAGCGGCCGGCGCCGGGGCGGCGGCAGCCGCGCCCTCGGCCTCGACCACCAGCACCACCGAGCCTTCCTTGACCTTGTCGCCCACGGCGATCTTGATTTCCTTGACCACACCGGCCGTGGACGACGGGATTTCCATCGACGCCTTGTCCGATTCGACCGTGATGAGCGACTGCTCGGCCTTGACCGTGTCGCCCACCTTCACGAGCACCTCGATCACCGCGACTTCATCGAAGTCGCCGATGTCGGGCACTTTCACTTCCACTGCTGCCATATCGTTGTCTCCCGCCGTCAGGCGCCGTTCGTTCGTTGGTTGTTGATGTTCAAGCGTAGAGCGGGTTGACCTTGTCGACATTGATGCCGTACTTCTTGATCGCTTCCACCACCTTGGCCACCGGCACGGTGCCATCTTCGCTCAGCGCCTTGAGCGCAGCCACCACGATGTAGTGACGATTGATTTCAAAATGCTCGCGCAGCTTGGCGCGGAAGTCGCTGCGACCGAACCCGTCAGTGCCCAGCACCTTGTAGGTGCGGCCCTTCGGCACGAACGGACGGATCTGCTCGGCGTAGGCCTTCATGTAGTCGGTCGACGCGATCACAGGGCCGGTCGAGGCACCTAGCTGCTGGGCTACGAAGGGCACGCGCGGCGTCTGGTCGGGGTGCAGCAGGTTCCAGCGGTCGGCGTCCTGGCCGTCGCGGGTCAGTTCGTTGAAGCTCGGGCAGCTCCACACCGAAGCCGACACGCCCCACTCCTTCTCGAGCAGCTCCTGCGCGGCAAAGCTCTCGCGCAGGATGGTGCCGCTGCCCAGCAGTTGCACAGTCGGCGCTTCTTTCGCGCCCTTGGCGGCCTTGACCACCGGGCCCTGCTTGGACAGGTACATGCCCTTGATGATCTGCTCTTCGGTGCCGGGCTGCAGGCCGGGCATCGCGTAGTTCTCGTTGAGCAGCGTCAGGTAGTAGTAGACGTTGTCCTGCTTCTCGACCATGCGCTTCAAGCCGTGGTGCAGGATCACGCCGACTTCGTGCGCGAAGGTCGGGTCGTAGCTCACGCAGTTCGGGATGGTGTTGGCCAGGATGTGGCTGTGACCGTCTTCGTGCTGCAGGCCTTCGCCGTTCAGCGTGGTGCGCCCCGAGGTGCCGCCTAGCAGGAAGCCGCGGGCCTGCATGTCGCCGGCCGCCCAGGCCAGGTCGCCGATGCGCTGGAAGCCGAACATCGAGTAGTACACGTAGAACGGCACCATGATGCGGTTGTTCGTGCTGTACGACGTGGCCGCCGCGATCCAGCTGGACATGCCGCCGGCTTCGTTGATGCCCTCTTGCAGGATCTGGCCGGCCTTGTCTTCCTTGTAGTACATGACCTGGTCTTTATCGACCGGGGTGTACTGCTGACCGTGCGGGTTGTAGATGCCGATCTGGCGGAACAGGCCTTCCATGCCGAAGGTGCGGGCCTCGTCCACCAGGATGGGCACGACGCGCGGGCCCAGCGCCTTGTCGCGCAGCAGCTGCGTGAGGAAGCGCACGTAGGCTTGCGTGGTCGAGATCTCGCGGCCTTCGGCCGTGGGCTCCATCACCGCCTTGAAGGTGTCGAGCGAGGGCACCGTGAAGCTCTCGTCGGCCTTGACGCGGCGGTGCGGCAGGTAGCCGCCCAGGGCCTTGCGGCGCTCGTGCAGGTAGCGCATTTCGGGCGTGTCGTCGGCCGGCTTGTAGAACGGCAGATCGGCAATCTGGCTGTCGGGAATCGGGATGTTGAAGCGGTCGCGGAAGGCCTTGATGTCTTCGTCGCCGAGCTTCTTGGTCTGGTGGACCGTGTTCTTGCCTTCGCCGATCTTGCCCATGCCGAAGCCCTTGACGGTCTTGACGAGCAGCACGGTGGGCTGGCGCTTGTGGTTCTGGGCGGCGTGGAAGGCGGCGTACACCTTCTGCGAGTCGTGGCCGCCGCGCTGCAGGTTCCAGACCTCGTCGTCGGTCAGGTGCTCGACCATCTTCAGCGTGCGCGGATCGCGGCCGAAGAAGTTCTTGCGCACGTAGGCGCCGTCGTTGGCCTTGAACGACTGGTAGTCGCCGTCGTTGCACTCCATCATGATCTTGCGCAGCGCACCGTCATGGTCCTTCTCGAGCAGCGCGTCCCAGCCCTTGCCCCAGATCAGCTTGATGACGTTCCAGTTGGCGCCGCGGAACTCGCCTTCGAGCTCCTGGATGATCTTGCCGTTGCCGCGCACCGGGCCGTCCAGGCGCTGCAGGTTGCAGTTGATGACGAAGATCAGGTTGTCGAGGTTCTCGCGCGCGGCCAGGCCGATGGCGCCCAGCGATTCGACTTCGTCCATTTCGCCGTCGCCGCAGAACACCCAGACCTTGCGGTTCTCGGTGTTGGCGATGCCGCGGGCGTGCAGGTACTTCAGGAAGCGCGCCTGGTAGATCGCCATCAGCGGGCCCAGGCCCATCGACACCGTGGGGAACTGCCAGAACTCGGGCATCAGCTTGGGGTGCGGGTAGCTCGACAGGCCCTTGCCGTCCACTTCCTGGCGGAAGTTGAGCAGCTGGTCTTCGGAGAGGCGGCCTTCCAGGTAGGCGCGGGCATAGATGCCGGGCGACACGTGACCCTGGATGTACAGCAGGTCGCCGCCGTGGTTCTCGCTCTCGGCGTGCCAGAAGTGGTTGAAGCCGGCACCGAACATGCTGGCCAGCGAGGCGAAGGAGCCGATGTGGCCGCCCAGGTCACCGCCTTCGGGCGGGTGGATGCGGTTGGCCTTGACCACCATGGCCATGGCGTTCCAGCGCATGTAGGCGCGCAGGCGCTGTTCGATCTCGAGGTTGCCGGGGCTGCGGGCTTCCACGCCCGGCTCGATGGTGTTCACGTAGCCGGTGTTGGCCGAGAACGGCATGTCGACGCTGTTCTGGCGCGCATGTTCGAGCAGTTGTTCGAGCAGGAAGTGCGCCCGCTCGGGCCCTTCGCTCTGGATGACGGAAGACAGTGCATCCATCCATTCACGCGTCTCCTGGGCGTCCGCATCGTTTGCGGCCGAGCCGAACAGGTTCTCGGGATTTGCCGACATGCTTGTCTCTCCTTTTAGGGCTGTGGCTGTAATTTAGTGCGCTGGGCACCGAGCGCGCCGGAGTTTCGCATAGAAGTTTCCCTATTTCAAATAGTGCTTGTTGATTTCTTATTATGAAATATCAAGGAAGCACGTCCCCGGCAGGGCCTCTTGCCCGAGAGGGCCATCACCTAAACTCCGCCCATGCCCCTTTCCTCCCCGCTCGCGGTCGCCCGCAGTGCCGTCAAAGCCTCGCCGCTGTCCTGGTGGCGCACGTGGTGGCGCAAGCAGACACCGGTGCTGCAGGACGCCGTCGCGATGCTCGCGCCGATGGCGGCCGTGCTGTTGTTTCTCGCGGCCATCGTGTCGGCGTTCTGGTACCTGCGCTCCGAAGAAGTCGAGCGCGAGCAGGAGTCGGTGCGGCGCGATGTCGAGTACGCGCAACAGCGCATGCGCCTGCGTTTGCTGGAGCGGCAGGAACAGCTGATGCGCATCGCGCGCGATGCCTCCAACCGCGAGATCGATCCGGTCGAATTCACGAGCCGTGCTGAGTCGCTGGTGAGCCAGTTCCCCGAACTGCAGACCATCAGCTGGATCGACGACCGACGCCGCTTCAAGGCCGGCTATGCCGCACCCAGCGTCCACCCGGCACAACAACACCTGATCGGCGACGTGCTGCGACCCGGCGACATCGAAAGCAATTACGCGCTCGCGCGCGAGCTGCGCCAGCCGGTGTACTCGCAGCCCGTGGCCGGCGGCGAGCCGGCCGCGATGCTGCAGCTGCACATTCCACTGTTCGACCAGGGCCTGTTCGCGGGCGTCGTGCTCGGCGAGTTCTCCATCGACGGCCTGCTGCGCTACGGCATGCCCTCCGAGGTGCAGGCGCGCTACGCCGTCTCGCTGCTCGACGCCAAGGGCAACGTCATCGCCGGCAACACCACGCCGCTGAAGAACAGCGGCACCCGCCTGCTGCCCTGGACCGAAGCCACCAACGAATACGAAGTGCCGGTGTCGCCCGTGGGCAATGCGCTGATGCTGCGCGCGCAGGCCTACCGCACCTCGCAGGGCGTGGTGGGCAACGGCCTCTTCTGGCTCGTGTGCGCCCTCAGCGTGATGACCAGCTGGATGCTGATCGGCACCTGGCGCCACACGCGGCGCCGCCTGCAGGCGCAGCAGCGGCTGGTGGCCGAAACCAACTTCCGCCGCGCGATGGAAAACTCCATGCTCACCGGCATGCGCGTACTCGACCTGCAAGGCCGCATCACCTACGTGAACGCCGCGTTCTGCGCCATGACGGGCTGGAGCGAGGACGAACTGGTCGGCCAGACGCCGCCTTTCCCCTACTGGCTCGAATCCGACCGCGAGGTGATGAACGAGCGCCTCGAAGAAGAGCTGCACGGCCGCGCCCTGCCCGGCGGCTTCCAGGTGCGCGTGAAGCGCAAGAACGGCAGCGTCTTCAACGCGCGCCTGTACGTGTCGCCGCTGATCGACGCGCGCGGCCACCAGACCGGCTGGATGACGTCGATGACCGACATCACCGAACCGACGCGCATCCGCGAGCAGCTGTCCGCCTCGTACGAACGCTTCACCACCGTGCTCGAAGCGCTCGACGCCGCCGTGTCGGTGGCGCCCATCGGCAGCGAAGAACTGCTGTTCGCCAACAAGCTGTACCGCCTGTGGTTCGGCTCCGACACCGTGGGCCACCTGGGCATGGTGGCGCAGGCCGGCGTGCCGCCGTCGAACGCGCACGACGAAGGCCTGGACGACGTCGACCCCTACGCCGGCCTGCCGATCGACACCCTGACCGCCGCCCAGACCGCGAACAACGAGATCTTCGTGCCGCACCTGGGCAAGTGGCTCGAAGTGCGCTCGCGCTACCTGACCTGGGTCGACGGGCGCCTCGCGCAACTGGTGATCGCCACCGACATCACGCCGCGCCGCGACGCCGAAGAACAGGCCGCCGCGCAGGCCGACAAGGCCCAGGCCGCGAGCCGCCTGATCACCATGGGCGAGATGGCGTCCAGCGTGGCGCACGAACTCAACCAGCCGCTGACGGCCATCGCCAACTACTGCAACGGGATGATGTCGCGCATCAAGGGGCAGACGATCGACAACGACGCCCTGCTTGCCGCGCTCGAGAAGACCTCGAAGCAGGCGCAGCGCGCGGGCCAGATCATCCAGCGCATCCGCTCCTTCGTGAAGCGCAGCGAGCCCAATCGCACGCCGGCCGACGTCGCCACCATGGTGAGCGAGGCGGTCGAACTCGCGGGCATCGAGCTGCGCCGGCGCAATGTGCGCCTGAACCACTACGTGGCCGCGCGGCTGCCGGTGGTGCGCGTCGACCCGATCCTCATCGAGCAGGTGATGGTCAACCTGCTGAAGAACGCGGCCGAATCCATCGACATCGCCGACCGCCCGCTGGCGCGCCGCAGCGTCGAATTGCGCGTGCTGCCCAAGGTGATCGAGGGGCAGAATGCCATCGAGTTCTCGGTGCAGGACACGGGCAAGGGCCTCTCGCCCGAGGTCATGGACCGGCTCTACGAGGCCTTCTTCTCCACCAAGCCCGAAGGCATGGGCATCGGGCTCAACCTGTGCCGCACCATCGTCGAGTCGCACCGCGGCCGGATGCAGGCGGAGAACATCTACAATGGCCCGGATGTGATCGGATGCCGTTTTTCCTTCTGGATTCCGGTGTTGGACGCTATCAGTTCCGTAGCAAGCGACGAGGCAAAGGTACCTGCATGAGTTTGATTCCGAAGAAGGGCACGGTCTATGTCGTCGATGACGACGAAGCCGTCCGCGATTCACTGCAATGGCTGCTCGAAGGCAAGGACTACAGAGTCCGCTGTTTCGAGTCCGCCGAATCCTTTCTCTCCCGATACGACCCGCGCGAAGTCGCCTGTCTGATCGTCGATATCCGCATGGCCGGCATGACCGGCCTCGAATTGCAGGATCGACTGATCGAACGGCGTTCTCCGTTGCCGATCGTGGTCATCACCGGCCACGGCGACGTGCCGATGGCGGTCGACAGCATGAAAAAGGGCGCGATGGATTTCATCCAGAAGCCCTTCAACGACGAAGAGCTGGTGTCGCTGGTCGAGCGCATGCTCGAACACGCACGCGGCGCCTTCACGCAGCACCAGCAGTCGGCCAGCCGCGACGCGCTGCTGTCCAAGCTCACGGGCCGCGAGGCGCAGGTGCTCGAGCGCATCGTTGCCGGCCGCCTGAACAAGCAGATCGCCGACGACCTGGGCATCAGCATCAAGACGGTGGAGGCGCACCGCGCCAACATCATGGAAAAGCTCAACGCCAACACCGTGGCCGATCTGCTCAAGATCGCGCTCGGGCAAGCGGCCCCCACGGCCAAGGCCTCCTGAGCTGCAGCTATCCCTGCGATAGCCACGCACCTTCCCCACGCCTGCGCAAGCGGGCGTTTTTACTTGGAAAATCAAAACCGATGACCGCCCAACTGATCGACGGCAACGCCCTCGCCAAAACCATCCGCGCCGAGGTGTCCGGCCGCACCGCTGCGCTGAAGGCCCGCGGCGTGAACCCGGCCCTGTCCATCATTTTGGTGGGCAGCGATCCGGCGAGCCAGGTCTACACCAAGCACAAGGTCAACGACAGCACCGAAACCGGCCTCGCGGCCACACTCGAGACCTACCCCGCCGACCTGAGCGAGGCCGACCTGCTGGCGCGCATCCGCGCCCTCAACGACGACCCGAAGGTGCACGGCATCCTCGTTCAGTTGCCGCTGCCCAAGCACATGGACAGCCAGAAGGTCATCGAGACCATCTCGCCCGCCAAGGACGTCGACGGCTTCCACGTGGCCAGCGCCGGCGCGCTGATGACCGGCGCCCCGGGCTTCTGGCCCTGCACGCCGCACGGCTGCATGAAGATGCTCGAATCGATCGGCTACGACCTGCGCGGCAAGCACGCGGTGGTCATCGGCCGCAGCAACATCGTCGGCAAGCCGATGGCCATGATGCTGCTCGCCAAGAGCGCCACCGTGACCATCTGCCACAGCGCCACCCAGGACCTGGGTGCGATCACGCGCCAGGCCGACGTGATCGTCGCCGCCGTGGGCAAGCTCGACCTGCTGACCGCCGACATGGTGAAGCCCGGCGCCGTCGTCATCGATGTGGGCATGAACCGCAAGGCCGACGGCAAGCTGGCCGGCGACGTCGATTTCGACGGCGTGAAGGAAGTGGCCGGCTGGATCACCCCCGTGCCCGGCGGCGTCGGCCCGATGACGCGCGCGATGCTGCTCGTCAACACCCTTGAAGCCGCCGAGCGCGCCGCCAAGTAATTTCCATGGCCATGACGAACAACCCCCTCCTCGACTTCACCGACCTCCCCCTGTTCGATCGCATCAAGCCCGAACACGTGTCGCCCGCGGTCGACGCGCTGCTGGCCGATGCCGAGGCCGCGCTGCAGACGGTGACGGCGCCCGAATTCCCGGCCGACTGGATCGCGATCTCCAAGGTGCTCGACGTGGCCTCCGAACGCTTCAGCCGCGCCTGGGGCGCCGTGGGCCACCTCAACGCCGTGGCCGACACGCCCGAGCTGCGCGCCGCCTACAACGAGGCCATGCCGCGCGTCACCGCCTTCTGGACCCGCCTGGGTTCCGACGAGCGCCTGTATGCCAAGTACAAGGCCATCGACCCGGCCACGCTCAACCCCGAACAGCGCCAGGCGCACAAGAACGCCGTGCGCAACTTCGTGCTCGGCGGCGCCGAGCTGCAGGGCGAGGCCAAGCAGCGCTTTGCCGACATCCAGGAACGCCAGGCCGAGCTGAGCCAGAAGTTCAGCGAGAACGCCCTCGACGCGACCGACGCCTTCGCGCACTACGCGCAGCTGGGTGAACTCGACGGCGTGCCCGAAGACGTGGTGAGCGCCGCGCGCGCGGCCGCCGAGGCCGAGGGCAAGCAGGGCTACAAGCTCACGCTCAAGATGCCGTGCTACCTGCCGGTGATGCAGTTCGCCAAGAGCAGCGCGCTGCGCGAAACCCTGTACCGCGCCTACGTGACGCGCGCCAGCGAACTCGGCGATCCGAAGTTCGACAACACCGCGCTCATCACCGAGATCCTTGCGCTGCGCGAGGAAGAATCGAAGCTGCTGGGCTACCAGAACTTCGGCGAACTCTCGGTCGTGCCCAAGATGGCCGAATCGCCCGAGCAGGTCGTCAAGTTCCTGCGCGACCTCGCCGCCAAGGCCAAGCCCTACGGCGAGCGCGACCTGGCCGACCTGCGCGCCTTCGCGGCGGAACAGCTGAACCTCGTCGACCCGCAGGCCTGGGACTGGACCTACGTGGGCGAGAAGCTCAAGGAAGCGCGCTACGCCTTCAGCGAGCAGGAGGTGAAGCAGTACTTCCCGGCGCCAAAGGTGATGGCCGGCCTGTTCAAGATCGTCGAGACACTGTTCGAAGTGTCGATCCGCCGCGACAGCGCGCCCACCTGGCACCCGAGCGTCGAGTTCTACCGCATCGAGCGCGCCGGCCAGAAGGTCGGCCAGTTCTACCTCGACCCCTCCGCCCGCGCCGCCAAGCGCGGCGGCGCCTGGATGGACGACGTGCGCGCCCGCTGGCTGCGCCCCGACGACGGCGTGCTGCAGACGCCGGTCGCGCAGCTGGTGTGCAACTTCGCCAGCGGCGTCGACGGCAAGCCGCCGCTGCTCACGCACGACGACGTGACCACGCTCTTCCACGAGTTCGGCCACGGCCTGCACCACATGCTCACGCAGGTGAACGAGCGCGACGTGTCGGGCATCAGCGGCGTCGAGTGGGACGCGGTCGAACTGCCGAGCCAGTTCATGGAGAACTTCTGCTGGGAGTGGGACGTGCTTGCCCACATGACGGCCCACGTCGACACCGGCGAGCCGCTGCCGCGCGCGCTGTTCGACAAGATGACCGCCGCCAAGAACTTCCAGAGCGGGCTGCAGACGCTGCGCCAGATCGAGTTCTCGCTGTTCGACATGCTGCTGCACACCGAGCACCAGGCCGCCGCTGCCGCACCGGGTGCCGTGATGGCGCTGCTCGGCCAGGTGCGCGCCGAAGTGGCCGTGATGCCCTCGCCGCCGTTCAGCCGCACGCCGAACACCTTCAGCCACATCTTCTCGGGCGGCTACGCGGCCGGCTACTACAGCTACAAGTGGGCCGAGGTGCTGAGCGCCGACGCCTACGCGGCCTTCGAGGAAACCGTGGGCGCCGACGGCGAGCCCAACATCGAGACCGGCCGCCGATACCGCCAGGCCATCCTGGAGGCCGGCGGCAGCCGCAGCGCGATGGATTCGTTCAAGGCCTTCCGGGGCCGCGAGCCGCAGCTTGATGCGCTGCTGCGACATCAGGGCATGGCTCAGGCCCAGCCCGCTTGATACGGCGCTGAAGCTTGCGATACTCGGGAGATATGTATCCGACTTTTTACAAACTCCCGATGCGCGGCCTGATCGGCCTGGTCCTCGTGCTGTCGACTGCCAGCGTGCTGGCACAGGCGGTCTACCGCCAGGTCGACAAGAACGGCAAGGTCACGTTCTCGGACCAGCCCCCCGTCGTCACCAACGCGCCGACGGGCGGGCCCCAGCCGGCCGGCGTCAACGCGCCGACCAACAGCGGGCTTCCCTACGAACTGCGCCAGGTGGCACAGCGCTACCCCGTCACGCTCTACAGCGGTGAGGGCTGCGGCCCCTGCAACGAGGCGCGCACGCTGCTCACCACGCGCGGCATTCCCTTCGAGGAACGCACCATCAAGAGCAACGAGGACGTCGACGCCCTGCAGCGCCTGAGCGGACAGAACGCGCTGCCGCTGCTGACCGTCGGGTCGCAGCAGCTCAAGGGCTTCTCGGATGTGGAATGGTCGCGCTACCTCGACGCAGCCGGCTATCCCAAGAGCAACAGCCTGCCCCCGGGCTACCGCCCGCCCGCAGCGCGTCCGCTCGTTGCGCAGCAGGCACCGGCGGCGGCTGCGCCCCGTGCGACCGACACGCCCCTGCAGCCGCCGAACCCCGCGCCGGCACCGCCCTCGAACGCACCGGGCCCGAACAACCCGGCCGGCATCAAGTTCTAGGGATAACGGGGGCCTCGCCCCCGTGCTCCCCGTGTTGCATCGCCGCCGCTCAGCCGGCGAACTGCAGCGTCTTCACACCCGACGCCGTGCCCAGCAGGCAGACATCGGCCTTCTGGTGCGCGAAGACCCCCACCGTCACCACGCCGGGCCACTGGCTCACTTCGGATTCGAAAGCGCGCGGGTCGGTGATCCGCAGGCCGGTCACGTCGACGATGTGCTGGCCGTTGTCGGTCACCAGCGGCAGGCCGTCTTTCTCGCGCACCTGGGCGATGCCGCCCAGGCTGGCGAACTGACGCATCACGCGGCGCACCGCCATCGGGATCACTTCCACCGGCAGCGGAAACGCGCCGAGCGTCTCGACCAGCTTGGAGGCGTCGGCGATGCAGACGAAGCGCTTGGACTGCGCCGCGACGATCTTCTCGCGCGTGAGCGCCGCGCCGCCGCCCTTCACCATGAAGCCCCGGTGGTCGATCTCGTCGGCGCCGTCGATGTAGACGGCCAGTTCTTCCACCTCGTTGCTGTCGAACACCGGAATGCCCAGCGCGCGCAGGCGTTCGGTGGACGCGACCGAGCTGGAGACGGCGCCCTTGATCTCGTCCTTGATCGTGGCCAGCGCGTCGATGAACTTGTTGACCGTGGAGCCGGTGCCCACGCCGACGATCTCGCCCTTGACCACGTAGGCCAGCGCGGCAAGGCCGACCTGGGCCTTGAGTTCATCCTGGGAAAGAGGGGTTGGGGAGGCGGGTGCGGTCATCGCGGAGAATCCTTGGCTCATTGAAGTCGAGAATTATCCGATGCCCCTGCTGCTGCCCTCTTCGCTCTATGGCCTGGCCCGCCCTTTTCTGTTCGGTTTCGACCCCGAGCACGCCCATGAAATCACCCTCGACGGGCTGGCCCGCACCCAGAACACGCCACTGGCCTGCGCCTACGCGGCGACGCGCGTCGAAGACCCGGTCCAGCTCGCAGGCCTGAATTTCCCCAACCGCGTCGGCCTGGCCGCCGGGCTGGACAAGAACGCACGCTGCATCGACGCCTTCGCAGCCATGGGCTTCGGTTTCGTCGAGGTCGGCACGGTCACGCCCAAGGGCCAGCCCGGCAACCCGAAGCCCCGCATGTTCCGCCTGCCGCAGCGCGACGCGCTGATCAACCGCCTGGGCTTCAACAACGATGGCCTCGACGCCTTCCTGGCCAACGTGCAGAAGGCCCGTTTCCGCAAGCAGGCCGGCGGCGGCAAGTCGCCCATGCTGCTGGGCCTGAACATCGGCAAGAACGCGGCCACGCCGATCGAGCGCGCGGTGGACGACTACCTGGCCTGCCTGGACGGCGTCTACCCGCACGCGGACTACGTGACGATCAACATCTCCAGCCCCAACACGGCCAACCTGCGCTCGCTGCAGAGCGACGAGGCGCTCGATGCGCTGCTGGGCGCCGTGGCCGAACGGCGCGAAGCACTGGCCACGCGCCACGGCAAGCGCGCGCCGCTGTTCGTGAAGATCGCCCCCGACCTCGACGACGCGCAGGTCGCGGTGATCGCCGCCACGCTGCAGCGCCACGGCATGGACGGCGTGATCGCCACCAACACCACGCTCGCGCGCGACGCGGTCGCCGGTCTGCCGCACGCGCAGGAAGCCGGCGGCCTCTCGGGCGCGCCCGTGCGCGAAGCCAGCAACCGCGTCATCGCGCAACTGCGCGCGGCACTGGGCAAGGACTTTCCGATCATCGGGGTGGGCGGCATCCTGAGTGCAGCGGATGCCAAGGCCAAGATCGCCGCGGGCGCGGACGTGGTGCAGATCTACACCGGCCTGATCTATCGCGGCCCCGGGCTGGTCCGCGAAACGGCCCAGGCACTGCAGCAGGATCGCCGCAAGGCCTGAGCCGGTTCTTCGAGCTGCTGCCGGTGGCTCAGCGCATGCGCCAGAGCACTGGCGCGATGACCGTGGCCCAGCGCAGCAGCCGCCTCGGGCGGATCACCGCCACGGCCGCAGCGGCGACAACCCCGGCAGCCACCGGGTGCTCGCGTGCAATGCGCAACGCGGTCGCCGCGGCCGATTCATTGACGGGCTCGCCCGTCGCCGGCTGCGTGTCGCGACCGCCCTGCAGGGTGGCGATGCGTTCACGCTGACGTTCCATGCGGGCCAGCAGCTCCTCGCGCGTGGCGGGGCGTGGCGGGCGCGGTGCTTCGTCGTCCTGCTCCGGGTCCTTGCCGAGGTTGAAACGGTCCTGGACCCAGGCCCAGTCGCGCTCGAACTCCTGAAAGGTCGGAACGAAGCTGTTGGAAGCATTGCTCAGGCTGCGCATCAGGCCGATGACGGCCGCCAGCCACAGCACCACCCAGACACCGGCCACCACCCAGGCGGCGGTGACGCGGTACGGCGTGTCCCAGTAATGCACGACCACCGCCATCGAGAGCAGCGCCACCGCGACGGTGGTCAGCCCCAGCACGGCGACGACCAGGACGAGGGTCAGCTTCAGGCGCTGCTTCTCGTCCTCCCAGGCCATGCGCAGCAACTGCACCCGGTCCTCGGCCGCCAGCGCACCTTCGGCCGCGGCGATGCGCAACCGGCGGATGCGGGCATCGAGCCCGAACAGGGACAGCAGTTTCATGCGCCGCCTCCGCCCTCACCGGCCACATCCGCGTGGCGACGGCGAACGAACGAACGACGGTGTGCGCTCAGGCCGGTGCGGTGACGCTCAGCGGCGGCCAAGCAACAGACCCACCAGCACGCCGACCGCCAGTGCGGCGCCGGCAACCTGCCAAGGTTCGTCGTGGGCGTAGGTGTTGGTGGCGGTGGCCGCCTGGCGCGCCTTCTTGGCAGCCAGCTTGCTCTTTTCGGAAGCCAGCTCGCGCGCGATGGCGAGCTTGGTGTCGATGCGTTGGCGCAGCGCCTTGATGTGGGGAACCGAATCCAGGTCCTTGCTGGCCAGCACGCCGCGCACGTCGCTTGCGATGTCTTCGGCTGCTGCTTCAAGATTGTTGGATGCACTCATTGGAATCTTTCCTCCGTGATGACACCGGCACCGCGCCGGCGGCTTCACGCCAGCATATGGCGTGCTGTCATGTTACAGGCTCGAAAGCCCCTCATGCGCGACAGATGTGCTCAGTTGTGCCCGAGTGCATGCATCAGGCCTCGGCGAGCAGGTCTGCAACGTGTCGTCCGATGGCCAGGCAACTGGTGAGTCCGGGCGACTCGATGCCGAAGAGATGGACCAGCCCCGGCACCCCATGCGACGCCGGCCCCGCAATCACGAAGTCGGCCGCAGGCGCGTCCGGCCCCGAGATCTTCGGACGCATGCCCGCATAGCCGGGAATCAACGCCCCGTCGGGCAACGCCGGCCAGTACCTGCGCACCTCGTCGTAGAAACGATCGCCACGCGCCGGATCGACCACGAGGTCATCGGCCGCCTCGACCCATTGCACATCGGGCCCGAACTTGGCCTGTCCGCCGAGGTCGAGCGTCAGGTGCACGCCGAGCCCGCCCGGCTCCGGCACGGGATAGATGAGCCGGCCGAACGGTGCGCGGCCCGCGAGCGTGAAGTAGTTGCCCTTGGCGAAGTATTCGCGCGGCACAGCCGACGCCGGCATGCCTTCGAAACGACGCGCCAACGCCGGGGCACCGAGCCCCGCCGCATTGACCACGGTGCGACAACGCAGCACCGTGCCATCGGCGGCGATCAGCACGACTGCGCCGTCCCCGCATTCGGCACGTTCGATGGGCGACTTGAGCGCCAGCATGCCGCCCGCGTTCTCGAGATCGCCGAGCAGGCCCAGCATCAGCGCATGGCTGTCGACGATGCCCGTGCTCGGTGAATGCAGCGCCGCGACGCAATGCAGTTGCGGTTCCATCGCAAGGGCTTGCTGCGCGGTAAGCAGGACCAGATCGTCCACCCCGTTGGCCGCCGCCTTCGCGCGGATCACCTCGAGTTGTCCTACCTGTTCGGCCGAGGTCGCGACGATGAGCTTGCCGCAGCGGCTGTGCGGCACGCCGCGCACCTGCGCGTAGCTGTAGAGCGCGTCGCGTCCTTCGACGCACAGCGTCGCCTTCAGCGAACCCTGTGGGTAATAGATGCCCGCGTGGATCACCTCGCTGTTGCGCGAACTCGTTCCCGTGCCGATGGCCCCTTCGGACTCCAGCACCAGCACCTCCCGGCCCGCGAGCGCCAATGCGCGCGCCACGGCCAGACCCACCACGCCGGCACCGATGACGGCGCAATCGATTTCATCCATCGCGCGAGCTTAGCGCGGCACGACGGGCGTTCGGCCTACCTCGCGCTCGGCGGTGGCTCGGGGTCGGTGGGCTCGTCGGGCGCGTGCTCCGGCCCTTCATCGGGCTCGACCGGCAGGTCGGGCGTGATCGGAGACGGAAGATCGGGTTGGGTGGCCATGGCTGCACTCCTTCGTTCCATCTCTTCGTTCTAGCGCGTTCTCACGCGCCTGCAAGCGGCCCGTGGCGAAAGGCGTCGTCGGTGCGCACCGACAGCAGACCTTCGCCCAGGCGCTCCAGCAAGAGGGCCACGCACGCTGCTGCTTCCTCGCCCCTCCCACACCGCACAGGGAGGATCACAGTGGACGATGCATGGCAGGGCCAGTCTAGGCATCGACGTGCCTTCGCACATGAGCCAAGCGCACCTTTGCGAGGGGGGCATGCGCCCTGCCCCGGTACGCCTGCGAGCGTGACAAAACGCCTGCCCGGGACCGGGCGCGTTTCGAGCATCGGCGTCGACAAAGAGCCGGCATCCGACCTGAAGAACCGTCCCCGCAACGCCATCCACGCCGCGGTGCGGCGATGAATTGCGGACGGGCCCGGTGCGTCGATGTCCGGGACCGGTTCGGACCTTCCGGCCAGTGCGACGGAAATCAACCGGGATCAATTCCGGCGCCCATGACGCCGCCGATCGGCCCAATTTCGCTGGCGACTGCCGCGAAGCATCCGGGTGCTCCGCTTGCTGACAGAGGAGAAATCACCTCATTGGATGCCGCTCCAAATTCTTAAAAAGAACGACGGCACCCAACCAATCAAATCCATCCTCAACAGTCATGGAAAACTTAAAATCAAGCGCCTCCAAGGCATCAAAGTAACATTTTCAATTGAATTTCTATAAATTCCAATTGCACTAAAAATTCAATAATCAAATAAATTGAAAGACAGATTTTTTCTTTCTCCGAAGAAAAACACCTACCCCATTTGAGCCGACAGCTTCCGAATGTTGATGTCATCCGTTTGTCTCAATTTGCGAAAAATCCAATCTCATCCTTCCATTTTTGACTTAATTTCGCAACAAAACTGAAATTCATACCGAATTTCAGACTTTCGAGCGTATCGACCGAAGGAGACGAAACAGCCATTTTTTTGAACTGACGTTCCGCTATAGCTTCAGAAATGCGTGACAAACCGCCCCCCACAAATGTCCTTGGTACCTCAAATGTCACGGCTTAGGTAGTTCTATTCAGAAATATTTATATCAAAGTGTAAACAAACAGAAAAGACCCAAACAAACGCCTCGCCAAGTTCCTAGGATCGCAACAAATCAAGAACCAAATTCAATTGAAATCAATTCAACCCCTTCAATTGTATTTTTCATTCACAGTCTGCAGCCGGGCAATTGCATGGACACCCACATTGCTTCGTCGCCGGAGGCCACCATGGCTTCGCAGGCCACGCTGGGCGACCTGTTCGTCTCGCCGCCTGCGCGCGCGGCGGCAGGCGAACGGCTCGGCGTCTCGCTGGCTCTCGACACCGGGTTCGCGCAGCGCTGGCTCGCGTCACTGGGCACCACGGGGTACCTGCCCGACACGCTCTTCGTGGGTGCCTGGTTGCTGCTGCAATCGCGCTGGCTGGGTGCGGTCCTGCCAGGGTCGCAAGGCATGCCGACGTCGCTGCCCGGCACCGCGAGCGCGTGGCTGACCCAGCTCGACCTCGCCCGCCGGACCACGCCGCCCACCGGCGACACCCCACCGCCGTTGCAGCTCGAAGCCCGGGCGGAACGCCCCGCCAGCCTGCACCTGGACGTCGACGCGAGCCTGATGGACGCGCCCTGCGCCAGCCGCCTGCTCGCTGCCATCGCCGACACCGCCGCCGATCTGCTGGCGCACCCCGACGCAGCACTCCACGGCATCCGTGTCCTGCCCGACGCCGACCGCCACGACCAGCTCGCCACCTGGACCACGCCGCCCGCCGCACCCGACCTGTCGCTCACCGTGCCCGCCGTGTTCCGCCGCCGGGCCATGGCCACGCCCGACGCGGTGGCGCTGGTGGAAGGCGACGAGACGATGCGCTACGGCGAACTCGACGCGCGCAGCGACCGGCTCGCACAGCGCCTGCAGCGCGCGGGCGTGCAGGCGGGCGACCCCGTCGGGATGGTGTTCGAGCGCTCGATGGCCGCCATCGTCGCCATGCTCGGCATCCTCAAGGCGGGCGCGGCCTACGTGCCGGTACCCACCGACTTTCCGCCCGAACGGGTCGCCGCCATGTTCGACCAGGCCGGCGTGCCCCGGGTCGTGACCACCGAGGCACTGGCCTCTCTCGTGCCGGCCCACCGCACTGCCCTGTGCATCGACGCACCTGAAGACGACGCGGACCCCGCGCCGTGGGCACCGCCGACCTTCGACGGCGAATCGCTGGCGTACCTCATGTACACCTCGGGCTCGACCGGCGTACCCAAGGGCATCGAGATCGGCCATCGCGCCATCCTGCGGCTGGTCGTCGACGTCGACTACATCGACCTCGCACCGGGGCGCGCGATGCTGCACGCCGCGCCGCTCGCCTTCGACGCCTCGACGCTCGAAGTCTGGGGGCCGTTGCTCAACGGCGGGTGCTGCGTGATCCACGGCGAACGGGTACCCACCGGCGCCGGCCTTGCACGCACCATCGCCCGCCACGAGGTACACACCGCCTGGCTCACGGCCTCGCTCTTCAACGCCGTGATCGATGGCGATCCGCAGCACCTCGCGGGCCTGGCGCACCTGTTCACCGGCGGCGAGGCGCTGTCGGTACCCCATGTGCGGCGCGCGCTCGACGCACTCCCCGGGCTCACGATCAGCAACGGCTACGGGCCGACCGAGTGCACGACCTTCGCGGCCACCCATCGCATCGAACGCGCCGCGATCGCAGCGGGCCCGCGCTCGGTACCGCTCGGGCGCCCGATCAAGGACACCGTGCTGCGCGTGCTGAGCCCGACACTGGAGTTGCTGCCCAGCGGACTCGTGGGCGAGCTGTGCATCGGCGGACACGGCCTGGCGCGCGGCTACCTGGGCCAGCCCGAACTCACGGCCGCGCGCTTCGTGCCCGATCCTTTCGGCGCGCCCGGCGACCGGCTCTACCGCACCGGCGACCTCGCCCGCTGGCTGCCCGACGGCACGATCGAATTCATCGGCCGCATCGACGGCCAGGTCAAGATCCACGGCCACCGCATCGAGACCGGCGAGGTCGAGGCGGCGATCCTCGCGCATCCCGCGGTGCAATCGTGCGCGGTGGTCGCGCGGCCCGGTCGCGACGGCCAGCTGCGCCTGGTCGCCTACCTGGTCGCACGCACGCAGAAGCTGGCGTGGGACACGCTGCGCGCGCACCTGGCGACCCGCCTGCCCGCGCCGCTGCTGCCGTCGGCGCAGGTGTGGCTTGCGCAGCTCCCCGTCACGCCCAACGGCAAGCTCGACCGCAACGCGCTGCCCGAGCCGGCCGCCGAGCGCCCCGAACTCGCGCAGCCTTTCGAAGCCGCGCGCGACGCGCTCGAGCAGCAGGTGTGCGACGCCTTCGCGCGCGCCCTGGGCATCGACAAGGCCGGGCGTCACGACAACTTCTTCGACCTGGGCGGCAGCTCGCTGCTGGTGCTGCAGGTGCTGGCGGACCTGCAGCGCGAGGGCGCGCCGCCGCTGTCGACCAACCTCTTCTTTCGCCACCCGACACCGGGCGCCATCGCGGCGCAACTGCAGTCGGCTGGCGAGGCGCCGCAGGCGCCACACCCCGTGCCCGTGCGCGAGGACGCCGCCCGCGTCCCCGAGCCCATCGCTCTCATCGCCACCGCCGGTCGCTTCCCCGGCGCGGGCGATGTGGAGCAGTTCTGGGACAACCTCGTCGCCGGGCGCGACACCGTCAGCTTCTTCGACGACGCCAGCCTGGACGCCGGCGTCAGCGAGTCGCTGCGCCGCGACCCGGCCTATGTGCGGGCGCGCGGCGTGATCGACGGCATCGAGGGCTTCGATGCCGCCTTCTTCGGCATTGGCCCGAAGGAAGCCGCGCTCATGGACCCGCAGCACCGCGTGTTCCTCGAGATCTGCTGGGAGTGCCTGGAACGCGCCGGCTATGTGCCCGACGAAGCGCCGGGTCCGGTGGGCGTGTATGCAGGCACGTACAACGCCACCTACTTCCAGCGCCACGTGGCCTCGCGGCCCGACCTCGTGGAGGCCGTCGGCGAATTCCAGGTGATGCTGGCCAACGAGAAGGACTACATCACCACCCGCGTGGCCAACCGGCTCAACCTGCGCGGGCCGGCGGTGAGCGTCAACACCGCGTGCTCGACCTCGCTGGTCGCGGTGGCCCAGGCCTTCCACGCGCTGCGCACGGGCCAGTGCTACATGGCGCTGGCGGGCGGCGCCTCGGTCACCTGCCCGCCGCGCAGCGGCTACCTCTACAACGAGGGGTCGATGCTCTCGCCCGACGGCCACACACGCAGCTTCGACGCGCAGGCCAAGGGCACCGTGTTCAGCGACGGCGCCGCCGTGGTGCTGCTCAAGCGGCTGTCCGACGCGCAGGCCGACGGCGACACCGTCTATGCCGTGCTGCGCAGCGCCTGCGTCAACAACGACGGCGGCGCCAAGGCCAGCTTCACCGCGCCCAGCGTGGACGGCCAGGCGGCCGTGATCCGCGCCGCGCTGGCCGCGGCGGACGTGGACGCGCGCAGCATTTCCTACGTGGAAGCACACGGCACCGCCACACCGATGGGCGACCCGGTCGAGGTCGAGGCGCTGGCCGTCGCGTATGCCGAGCACACCGACGCGCGGGGCTACTGCACGCTGGGCTCGCTCAAGAGCAACGTGGGCCACATGGTCACGGCCGCGGGCGCCGCCGGCCTCATCAAGACGGCGCTGTCGCTGCACCACGAGCTGATTCCGCCCACCGCGCACTTCACGGCGCCGAACCCGGCGATCGACTTCGCGCGCACGCCGTTCCATGTCAGCAACCAGCTGCAGCCGTGGCCGCGGGCCGCGCTGCCGCGCCGCGCGGGCGTCAGCTCGTTCGGTGTCGGGGGCACCAATGCGCACGTCGTGCTCGAGGAAGCGCCGGCGCGGCAGGCACGCACCACGCAACCGGGCGTCCACGTGCTGGCGCTGTCGGCGCGCTCGGAGGCCGCGCTGGCGGTCGCGACGCAGCAGCTGGCGACGCATCTCGAAGAACAGCCCGGGCTCTGCCTGGGCGACGCGGCGTTCACCCTGTGCGTCGGCCGCAAGGCCCATGCCTTCCGCCGCGCCGTGGTGGCCGGCGATGCGGCGCAGGCCATCGAGGCCTTGCGATCGGAGAACACGGCCTGGCGCGTGAGCGACCGGATCGCCGAGCGCGCGCCGCAGCCCGTGCTGATGTTCCCGGGCCAGGGCGCGCAGTACCCGGGCATGGGCCGCGCGCTGCATGCGGGCGACCCGGTGTTCGCGGCCGCGTTCGACAACTGCCTGCGCGCCTTCGAGGACGCACTCGACTTCGACCTGCGCGAGCGCCTGTTCGCAGACGACCCGCAGGCGCTCGCGCCGACGGCCGTCACGCAGCCCGCGCTCTTCACGCTCGAGTACGCGCTCGCGCGGCGGCTGCTGTCGCTGGGCCTGCGCCCGCACGCGCTGATCGGCCACAGCGTCGGGGAATTCGTCGCGGCCGTGATCGCCGGCGTGATGCGCCTGGAAGATGCGGCCCGGCTCATTGCGCGCCGCGGCGCGCTCATGCAGGCACAGCCCGCCGGGACGATGCTGTCGGTGCGCCTGGGCGCGGACGCGCTGGCCTCGCGGCTCGCGTCCGCGCCCCAGGTCTCGCTCGCCGCGGAGAACGCACCCGGCGCCTGCGTGGCCGCCGGCCCCACCGAGGCCATCGCCGAACTCCAGGCCGCGCTCGAAGCCGAGGGCGTCGCCTGCCGGCTGCTGCAGACCTCGCACGCCTTTCACTCCGCCATGATGGACGCCGCGGTGGCGCCCTTCGAGGCGCTCGTGGGCCAGGTGGCGCTGCACGCGCCGCAGATCCCCATTTACTCCACGTTCACCGGCCGCCTGCTCGAAGACGCGCAGGCCACGAGCCCGGCCTACTGGGCGCAGCACCTGCGCGGCACCGTGCGCTTCTCGCCGGCGCTGCAGAGTGCCGCGGACGACGCCACCCATCCGGTGTTCGTGGAAGTCGGTCCGCGCAACACGCTGGCCGCGCTGGTGCGCCAGCACCGCGTGCCAGGCCTTGTCGCAGCGGTGTCGCTGCTGCACGGCGAGCCGGCCGACGAGCCCCGCACCCTGCGCCTGGCCGCCGCGCGCCTGTGGACCTGCGGCGCCGAGGTCGACCTCGCGCTGCTGGCACCGCGCACCGGCGCCCGGCGCGTGTGCCTGCCCACCTACCCGTTCGAACGCAAGCGCTTGTGGGTCGACATCGCGCCCACCGCGCCGGTGTCGCCCGCCTTGCCTGTTTCCTTGGAGCCGATCGTGACCGCTGCAGCGCCCTCGCCTCACCTGCCTGCGCCTTCTCCCCTGCCGCCCGATGCATCGCGTGCGGCGTCGATCGACGCGCGATTGCGGGCCCTCTTCGAAGACATCTCGGGCATCGACATGGCGCAGGCCGAGGGCCAGGCCTCGTTCGGCGAGATCGGCATGGACTCGCTCACGCTGACGCAGGCGGCCACGCAGATCAAGAAGCGCTTCAAGGTCGAGCTGAGCTTCCGCCAGCTGATGGAGAACTACCGCAGCTTCGACGCGCTGGCCACGTACCTGCAGCAGAGCCTGCCGCCCGAGGCCGAGCCGGTGGCCGCGCCCGCCATGCCTGCGGCCCCCACCGTGCAGGCGTCCATGCCAGCCCCAGGGCTCCCGCAGCCCACCGGCCTGCTGAACCAGGTGATCGCGCAGCAGATGGAGCTGATGCGCCAGCAACTCGCGCTCCTGTCCGGCGGGGCCGCGCCGGTCGCACCCGAGGCCGCACCCGCCGTGCAGCCACCACAACCACCCGCCGAAGCCCCGCTTCGCTACGACGTCAACAAGGCCTTCGGTGCCATCGCCCGCATCCACACCCAACGCACCGCCGAGCCCAGCGCGCGGCAGAAGGCGCGGCTGGCGACCTTCGTGCGGCGCTATGTCGAACGCACGCAGAAGAGCAAGCGCTTCACCGAGGACAACCGCGCCCACATGGCCGACCCGCGCGTGGTCAACGGCTTTCGCCCGCTGACCAAGGAGATCACCTACCAGATCGTGATCGAGCGCTCCAAGGGCTCGAAGATGTGGGACATCGACGGCAACGAGTACGTCGACGCGCTCAACGGCTTCGGACTGAACCTGTTCGGCTGGCAACCCGACTTCGTGCAGGACGCCGTGGGCCGCCAGCTCGACGCGGGCTACGAGATCGGGCCGCAGCATCCGCTCGCGGCCGACGTGACCCGCCTCATCTGCGAACTCACGGGCAGCGAACGCGCCGGCCTGTGCAACACCGGCTCCGAGGCCGTGATGGCGGCGCTGCGCATCGCGCGCACCGTCACCGGGCGCAGCACGGTGGTGGCCTTCACGGGCTCCTACCACGGCACCTTCGACGAAGTGCTGGTGCGCGCCGGCAAGGGTGGCAAGGGCCTGTCGGCCGCGCCTGGCGTGATGAGCGGCATGTTCGGCGACATCCGCGTGCTCGACTACGGCACGCCCGAGGCGCTGGCCTTCATCCGCGACAACGCCGCGGACCTGGCGGCCGTGCTGGTCGAGCCGGTGCAAAGCCGCCGCCCCGACTTCCAGCCGCGCGAGTTCCTGCACGACGTGCGCGAGGTCACCGCGACGAACGGCTGCTGCCTCATCTTCGACGAGGTCATCACCGGCTTTCGCAGCGCGCTGGGCGGCGCGCAGGAACTGTTCGGCGTGCGCGCCGACCTGGCCACCTACGGCAAGGTGATCGGCGGCGGCTTTCCGGTCGGTGTGATCGCCGGCAAGCGCGAGTTCATGGACGCGCTCGACGGCGGCGCCTGGCAGTACGGCGACGACTCGATCCCGGGCGTGGGCGTGACCTACTTCGCCGGCACCTTCGTGCGCCATCCGCTCGCGCTCGCCGCGGCCAAGGCCTCGCTCACGCACCTGAAGGAGGCCGGGCCCGCGCTGCAGGCCGGGCTCAACGCGAGCACGACCGCCATGGCCACGGAACTCTCGGGCTGGTGCCGGGAGGTCGGCGCGCCGATCGAGATCCGCCATTTCGCCTCGCTGTGGCGCGTGAGCTGGCTCGAAGACCAGCCGCTGCAGGACCTGCTGTTCGCCATGATGCGCAGCCGCGGCGTGCACATCCTGGACAACTTCCCGTGCTTCCTCACGAGCGCGCACAGCGCCGAGGACATCGCCTTCCTGCAGCGTGCCTTCAAGGAGTCAGTCGCCGAGATGCAGGAATCCGGCTTCCTTCCGCGCCGCGCTCCCGCCCCGACCCGCTTCGACGCGCACCAGCCCGCCGAGGACGGCAGCGTGCTGGCCCGCGACAGCGACGGCCAGCCGTACTGGTACGTACCCGAAGACGCCGCCTCGCAGGCGCGCCTCATCAACGGAAAGGCTGCAGCATGAACGCCGCACTCAAGCCCACCGCGAGCGGTGGCCTCGTCGAATGCATCATCGCGACCACCGAGTCGCAGCGCGAAATCTGGCTCGGCGCCTCGCTGGGCTCCGAGGCCTCGATGGCCTACAACGAGTCGGTCGTGCTGCGCCTGCGCGGCGCGCTCGACGCCGACGCCATGGCGCGCGCCACCGACCGTCTGCTAGAACGCCACCAGGCGCTGCGCGCCACGATCTCGCCGGACGGCAGCTTCATGCTGGTCAGCCCGCCCACCGGGAACCACCTGGTCCGCCACGACCTGGGCGGGCTGGCGCCCGAAGCCCTCGCGCAGGCGCTGCACGCGGCCCACGACGACGCCGTGTGCACGCCGTTCCCGCTCGAACACGGGCCGCTGTTCCGGGCCGTGCTGTACCGCCTGGGCGATGACGAGCACGAGCTCGTGATGTCGGCGCACCACGTGGTCTGCGACGGCTGGTCGTGGGCGGTCATCACCGAGCAGCTGGGCCACCTCTATGCGGAGGAAACCGGCGTGGGGCTCAAGCTCAAGGCCGCACCGCTCTTCGCGGACTTCGCCGCCGAGGAAGCCGCCGCCGCCGCGAGCCCCGAGATGCAGGCGCACATCGACTACTGGCTGGCGCGCTTTGCCGGCACCACGCAGCCGGTGCTCGACCTGCCGCTGGACCGCCCCCGCCCGGCCGTGCGCACCTTCAACTCGCGCCGCGCCGAGCGCCTGCTCGACCGGCGCGTGGTCGGCGCCGTGCGCATCGCGAGCACCAAGGCCGGCGTCAGCCTGTTCACGGGCCTGCTCAGCGGCTTCGTGGCGACGCTGCACCGCCTCACGGGCCAGGAAGACATCGTCGTCGGCATCCCGACCTCGGGCCAGCTCGCGCACGACGTGCCCGGCCTGGTCGGCCATTGCGTGAACCTGCTGCCGCTGCGCATCGCCGCGCACCCGGCCATGCGCTTCGACGCGCTGATGGACGAATGCAGCACCGCCGTGCTCGACGCCTTCGATCACCAGGCCCTGACCTACGGCGCGCTGCTGGGCCAGCTGTCGCTCGAGCGCGACCCGAGCCGGCTGCCGCTGGTGAGCGTGAGCTTCAACGTCGACCCCGACGTGGCGAGCAGCGCGCAGGCCTTCACCACGCTCGACGTGCTGCAGGACACCATCGCCCGGCGCTACGAGAACTTCGAACTCTTCGTGAACCTGCGCCCGCACGCCGGCAGCCTGCAGGTCGAGGCCCAGTACAACACCGACCTGTTCGACGACGTGAGCGTGCAGCGCTGGCTCGACATGTTCGAGTGCGTGCTGCAGTCGGCCGCGCACAAGCCCGAGGACACCATCGGCGGGCTCGACGTGCTGTCGGCCGGCGCCGCGCGCGCGCTGCTGGCGCTGCAGCCCGCGCGCGTGCCGCTGCGCGGCGCGCCGCTGGCGCACGCCGGCTTCGTGGCGCGCGTGCCGCAGCAGCCGCACCGCCCGGCGGTGCGCGACGGCGCACGCAGCTGCAGCTACGGCGAACTCGACGCGCTGTCCAACCGCCTGGCGCGTGCGTTGCGCGCGCGCGGCGTGGGGCGCGGGCAGCGCGTGGGGCTGTGCCTGGAACGCAGCCTGGAGATGGTCGTCGCGATGCTGGGCATCCTCAAGGCGGGCGCGTCCTACGTGCCGCTGGACCCCGCGTTTCCGCCGGCGCGGCTGGACCACTACGCCAGCGACGCCACCCTCGCCCTGATGCTGACCTCGTCCGACATCGCGGTGGCGCCGCGCGACTGGCGCGTCGACGCCGACCAGCGCATCTTCGAGATCGATCGCGACACCGCCTGGCGCCAGCTCTCGGGCGACGCGCTGCCGCCGAGCAGCGACGACCCCGGCTCCGAAGACGCGGCCTACGTGATCTACACCTCCGGCTCCACCGGCCTGCCCAAGGGCGTCATTGCGCACCATCGGGGCGTGGCGCACCTGCTGCAGTGGATGCAGCGCGAATCGGGCATCGGCCCGTCCGACCGCATCGCCGCCGTTACCACGCTGTCGTTCGACATGGCCGTGCCCGACCTGCTGCTGCCGCTGGCGACGGGCGCCGAGCTGGTGATGGTGCAGCGCGAGGTCGCCATGGACGGCAACCGCCTGTCGCAGGCGCTGGACGACGAACAGATCACGCTGCTGAACGCCACGCCCGGCATGTGGCAACTGCTGCTCGATGCCCAGTGGGCCGGCGGCACACCCGGTTTTCGCGGCTGGACCGGCGGCGAGGCGCTGCGTCCGAGCATGGCGCTGGCCCTGTGCGAGCGCATGGAAGGCCTGTGGAACGGCTACGGACCGACCGAGACGACGGTGTACTCCTCCGCCTGGCATGTGCGTCCCGAAGAGATCGCCTCGCGCGGCGTGTCGATCGGCAGGCCCGTCGACAACACCGAGATCTGGATCCTCGACGCCGACCTGCAGCCCTGCCCGATCGGCGTGCCCGGCGAAATCTGCATCGCGGGCGAAGGCGTCTCGCTGGGCTACCTCGACCGCCCCGCGCTGACCGCCGAGCGCTTCGTCACGGTGCGCATCTTCGGCGCCACCAAGAAGGTCTACCGCACCGGCGACCGCGGCCGCTGGCGCAACGACGGGCTGCTCGACCACCTGGGCCGGCTCGACTTCCAGGTCAAGGTGCGCGGCTACCGCATCGAGCCCGGCGAGATCGAGGTGCGCTGCTGCGAAGCGGCCGGCGTCTCGCGCAGCGTGGTCGTGGCCCGCGAGGACACCCCCGGCGACGTGCGCCTGGTGGCCTACCTGGCGCTGGTGCCCGGCGGCGGCTTCGACCTCGATGCGCTGATGGTGCACCTGCGCAAGCACCTGCCGGTCTTCATGCTGCCGCAGCACGTGGTGACGCTCGATGCGCTGCCCACGCTGCCCAACGGCAAGGTCGACCGCGTCTCGCTGCCGCCGCCGCAGGCGGTGGCGCGCGACGAGGTGCGGCGCGGCGCCGGTCCGCGCAACGCGCACGAGCGCCAGGTGCTCGCGGTCATGGAGAAAGTGCTGAGCCTGCCGGGCCTGGACATGCACGACAACTTCTTCACCATGGGCGGCCACTCGCTGCTGGCCGCGCGGCTCACCACGCTGCTGAGCCACGAGTTCCAGGTCACGCTGCCTCTGCGTGCGCTGTTCGAGGCGCCCACGGCCGAGAAGCTGGCCGCGGCCATCGAGGCCCTCCAGGGCGCGGGCGTCGGCCTGCAGGCGCCGATTGCCTGCCACCTGGATCGCCGCAGCGCACCGCTCACGCCCTCGCAGGAGCGCATCCGCTTCATGGAGCAGCTGTATACGGGCCGCTCGGTCTACAACGCGCCGTCGGCGCAGCGGCTCACCGGCAAGCTCGACGCCGCGCGCTTCGAAGACGCGCTGCGCGAGATGATCCGCCGCCAGCCGACGCTGCGCACCTGCGTCGGCTTCGACAAGGACACGGGTCGGCCGATCCAGTCGATCGCAGCGTCGGTGGAATTCGCCTTGCCGCTGGTCGACCTGCGCGGCCTGCCCGCGGACCAGCGCGAGGCGGAGCTGGCCGAGCAGATGCAGGAGCTGTCGGACCGGCCGATCGACATCCACAGCGCGCCGATGATGCGCGCGACCCTGTTCCAGCTCGACGACACCGAGCACGTCTTCCTGTTCGTGCCGCATCACCTGATCTGGGACGGCTGGTCCTTCGACCTGATGCAGCGCGAACTGGCTGCGTTCTACGACGCCGCCGAACGCGGCCGTCCGCACAACCTGCCCGCGCTCGCCACCACCCAGGGCGACTATGCCGAGTGGCTCGAGACCTGGCTGACCGAACCGGCCTGCGAAGAGCAGCTCGCGTTCTGGCGCGGCCGGCTCGCGGGTGCCAAGGCCGTGCGCCCGCCCCGCACCGACATGCCGCGCCGCGCGGGCAAGAGCGGCCAGGGTGGCGCGCACTGGATCCACATCGACCTGCAGAGCACGCAGCGGCTGCGCGAGGTGGCGCGCGACATGGACGTGACGCTCAGCATGCTGACCTTCGGCATCTACGCGCTGACCATGGCCCAGGCCACCGGCAACGACGCCATCGTCATCGCGAACCCGGTGCGCGGACGCCAGCAGGCCGAGACGGAAGACGTCATGGGCTTCTTCAGCAACGTGCTGCCGGTCTCGCTCGCGGTCGACATGGCGCTGCCGCTGCCCGACTTCATGCGCTACGTGAAGCAGGAGCTGCTGTCGATGATGAACCACCAGCAGGTGCCGTTCGAGCGCCTGATGGCCGAGCCCGGCTATGCAGGGCAGATCAAGGCCTCCGGGCCCTACCAGGCGATGTTCTCGTTCCAGGACGCCCGCGAGCGCGCGCGCACCGTCGGCAGCCTGCAGACCCGTCAGGTGCACGTGATGCAGCACGGCGCCACCGACGACGTCGGCGTGTGGCTGATGGACAAGCCGCACGGCCTGGAAGGCGCGCTGCTCTACAACGCCGACGTCTACCTGCGCGAGACCGGCGCCCAGCTGCGCGAGCGCTACCTCGAGGTGCTGGGCCGCATCGCCGACCACCCGAACGCCACGCTGGCCGAGATCGCCAGCACCGAAGGCTCGGCCAGCGCGCGCTATCTGCGCAAGCTGGCGGCCGACGACGCGGACAAGGGTGCGCCGGCCGAGCCCCTCAACGGCGACGCGCGCGAGGCGAAGCGAGGCCTGCTCAGCCCCGAGCACGCCCAGCTGGCCCAGATCTGGGCCGACGTGATCGGCATCGACGTCGACGAGATCCGCGCCAGCGACAACTTCTTCGACCTCGGCGGCGACTCGCTGCTGGTGCTGCGCGCCGTGCAGCAGGCGGCGCAGACGCTGGGGCACCGCGTGGAGCCGCGCCGCTACCTGTTCGAGAACCTCGGGCAGATCGCCTCTTCGGCGCCCGGCACGGCGCACGGCGTGCCCCCGGACCTCGCCGACCTGGCTGCCGGCACGGCCGCGCATGCACAGCGCGGCGGGCTGCTCGGCGCACTCGGCAACTGGCTGCGCAAGGGGTGACCATGACCGGCGCCGCCCACGCCCTGTCCATCGACGCACCGGTCTGCCGGTACGTCGAGCTGGACCACTTCACCGACACCCTGCCCGCGCAGGTGCTGTCGGCAGAAGAGTGCGCGCGTGCCGAGAGCCTGCGCTTTCCCGTCGACCGGGCGCGCTTCGTGGCGGCCCATGTCGCGCTGCGCCAGGCGCTGTGCGCGTACACGGGCCTGGCGCCCGATGCGCTGACGCTGGCCACCGGCGCCTTCGGCAAGCCGTCGCTGGCGGGCCACCCGCGCACCCAGTTCTCGCTGAGCCACAGCCAGGGCCTGGCACTGATCGCCATCGGCGGGCGCGGCCCGCTGGGCGCCGACGTCGAGCTGCTGCGCCCGATGTCCGACGCGGCAGCCTTGGCCGCGGCGCATTTCACGCCGCATGAACAGGACGCACTGGCCGCCCTGCCCGCGCACGACCGTGACCGCGCCTTCCTGACCTGTTGGACCCGCAAGGAAGCCTGCCTGAAGGCCATCGGCGTGGGCCTGCTGGTGTCGCCGCAGAGTTTCGAGGTGGGCGTGACACCGGACTGCCGCAGCGTCGAGCTGCCGGTGGCCGGACGTACCCTCGTGCTGGTGCTGGAGCCCGCACCCGCGCGGCCGGACAGCGTGGGCTCGCTCGCCGAATGGCGCCACACCGAAGCCCGCGCCCAGGCATCGGGAGCCGGTTTCGAAGGCGGCCCCATGCGCGCCCTGGACGCGCGCCAAGGGATGACCGAGGCGCGATGCGCAGGGGGTGTCGCATGACCCTCTTCACGCCGCTCATGTTCGGGCCGGCTTCGCGCCAGGTCTTCGGCGCGTTCCACGCTCCCGACGAAGACCGGGGCGAGCCCACCGCGGTGCTCCTGTGCCCGCCCTTCGGGCAGGAGGGCCTGCGCACGCACCGCTTCTTCAAGGTGCTGGCCGAACGCCTCGCGCGCGCCGGCGTTGCCACGCTGCGTTTTGACTTCTACGGCGCCGGCGACTCGCCGGGCGACGAGAGCGAGGGCGAGCTCGACGGCTGGCGCCGCGACCTGTGCGCGGCGCACGAGGAGCTGCGGCGGCACGCGCCCCACGCCGCCATCGTGTGGATCGGCGCGCGGCTGGGCGCCACCCTGGCCGTGCTGGCCGCGCGCAACGGGCGCTGCGACCCGGCGCGGCTGGTGCTCTGGGAGCCGGTGATCGACGGGCAGGGCTACGCGCGCCTGCTGCGCGAGCGGCACGTCGAGGCGATCGACACCACCTTCTGCATCCCCGACCTGTCCTGGCGCCGCCACCTCGCGCGAGAACCCGACGCGCTGCCCGAGGAGGCGCTGGGCGTGCGCCTCTCGCCGGCGCTGCAGGCGCAGCTGCGCGCCCTCACACCGCAATCGCTGCCGCTCACCGCCCTGCACGACACCCTGGTGCTGGCCCCGCCCGACGACACGCCCACCGCGCAATGGGCGGCCGAGCAGCAGTCGCGCCACATGCCGGTGCGCCTGGCCTACCTGAGCCACCCGCTGGACTGGACGTCCGACCCCTATCCCCACAGCGCGATGGTGCCGGCCGATGCGCTCAGCCGCCTGCAGGGAGCCATCCATGAATGACCTGACGCAGACCCCGGTGTGCTTCGGCCCCGGCAACGCACTGATGGGCATGCTCACCGTGCCCGCGCAGCGGGTGCCGGCGCCCGTCGCCTGCCTGATGTTCAACATGGGCGCGAACCACCGCGTCGGGCCGCGCCGCATCAACGTGAAGCTGGCGCATGTGCTGGCCACACACGGCGTGGGCAGCCTGCGCTTCGACCTGGGCGGCATCGGCGACAGCGAGGCGCTGGACACCGGACCCGACCTGCAGACGCGCGCGGTGCACAGCCTGCAGGCCGCCATGGACCTCGTGCAGCGCAGGCTGGGCATCCACCAGTTCGCGGCCGTGGCCATGTGCTCGGGCGTGGAGCACGCCATGTCGGCGGCCGCGGTGGACGCGCGCGTGGTGGCGCTCTCGCTGTTCGACGGCTTTGCCTTTCCCCAGCGGCGCACGCGCTGGGAGCTCACGGTGCGCCGCGCGCTCGCGGCGCCGCTGCACCCGTCGTTCCCCGGCAAGGCGCGGCGCTGGGTGCTGCGCCATCTGCCGGGCAGCACGGTGGGCAAGCCGCTGCCGGGCTACTTCGTGGACCGGCGGCCGCCCAACGTCAACGCGATCTGGTTCGAAGCCACGATGAAGCAGCTGGTCGAGCGCGAGGTGGCGGTGCAGCTGCTGTATTCGGGATCGCTGCACGTGCGCGACCGCGACCGCGACCAGCTCGGCGCCCTGCGCCACGAACCGTTCATGCAGGGCCTGCAGTACGAGTTCATTCGGGACGTGGACCACACCGTCTGCACGGTGAAGGGCCAGCAGCTCTTCCTGCAGTCCGTCGGCGACTGGGTGGTCGCGCACTGCCTGGCCGCCCCCAGCCCGCAGCGGCAAGGCCGCCCGGCGACAGGCACCCCGCGCGCGATCCCCGCCACGCTCGCCGCGCCCTGAAACAACAACCGAAGCCAAGGAGATTGCCATGACATCCGCAACCCCAGCAAACCCGCGCGGCGAACGCCGCCTCAGCACCGAAGGCGCTTGCGCCCTTCCCGGTGGCCGCTTCCGGTCGCGCGCCATGGCGCTGCTGCTGTCGCTCGGGTTGTGCGGCTGCGCACCCGGCTTCGGCACGCCGGGCCCGTTGCAGTCCTCCGACGGCACGGCCGGCGGCCGGATCGCGGCCATCACGCCGGAGCTGATCCGCGCACAGCTGGCCGGCAACACGGGCATCCCGCCCGAGGTGAAGGCGCTGTTCGGCCGGCCCACGGCCTACACCATCGGGCCGGGGGACGTGGTGGGCATCACCGTCTACAACAACCCCGAGCTGCAGCCCAACCTGGGCGCGGTGATCGCGCAGCAAAGCGACCCGACCGGCGTCACCGTGGCGCCGGGCTTCATCGTCGATGCCGCGGGCGAGATCAGCTTTCCCTACATCGGCCGCACGCGGCTGCAGGGCCTCACGGAAAGCGGTGCGTCCGAGCTGATCGCCAAGCGCATCGGCAACATCATCAAGGCGCCGCTGGTGAGCGTGCGCATCCAGTCGTTCCGCAGCCAGCGCGCCTATGTCGAGGGCGAGGTCCGCACGCCGGGGCTGCAGATCTTCACGGACATCCCGATGACGCTGTCGGAGGCGCTCAACCGCGCGGGCAGCATCACCGCCGTGGGCGACCGCTCGCAGGTGACGCTCACGCGCGGCGACCGCACCGTGGCCATCGACCTGATGCAGCTCAAGCGCTTCGGCGCCGACGCCAACAACATCCCGCTGCGCAACGGCGACGTGGTGTACGTCGGCACCCGCGACGACAGCCGCATCTACGTGATGGGCGAGATCCTGCGGCCCTCGGCGCTCTTGATGCGCAACGGCCGCATGAGCCTGAACGAGGCCCTGGGCGATGCGGGCGGGCCCGACCTGCTCACGGCCGACCCCGGGCAGATCTACGTGATCCGCAACTCGCCGCAGACGCCCGACACGCCGCAGATCTTCAGCCTGAACGCGAAGAACCCGGCCGCGCTGGCGCTGGCCGACCGCTTCGAGCTGAGGCCGCGCGACGTGGTCTACGTCGACCGCGTGCCGCTGGTCTCGTGGAACCGCGTCGCCACCCTGATCCTTCCCGCCGCCCAGGTGATCAACCTCGCGCGCGACACCGCCCGCAAATAAACCGCGCGGCGCCCCGGCCCGACCACGAACCCAAGGTGAAGCCCATGAATGCGCGTTGGTACCCCCCGCTTCCCCCACCGTACAACCCGGAACCCGAGCGCCCCCGCTCGCGGTTCAAGGAGTACGTCGACCTCCTGCTGGACAACCGCTGGCTGATCGCCTCGGTCACCGCGGTGGCGCTGGTGCTGGGCACGGGCTACGCGCTGTTCGGGCCGCGGGTGTACGAGACGAACGTGCTGATCCAGCTCGAGGATGCCGAGCGCTCGCCCGGCGGCGCGGGCGATGCCGCCGTCAACGGCGTGAACGTGAAGACGCCGACCTCGGGCGAGGCCGAGATCCTGAAGTCGCGCATGGTGCTCGGCCAGGCGATCGAGAACACCAAGCTGTTCATCACGGCCCGGCCGCACTACATCCCGGTCGTGGGCGAGTTCATGGCACGGCATTCGAAGACGCTGTCCCGGCCGGGCTTCCTCGGCATGCGCGGCTACGTGTCGGGCACCGAGCGGATCGCGGTGCCGCAGATGGACGTGCCGCCGGCCCTCGAGGGCAAGAAGTTCCTGCTGACCGCCGGCGCCAACGGCAGCTACACCCTGACGCACCCCGACCTCGACACGCCCCTGCACGGCCGCGTCGGCGAGCCGATGGACAGCTCGGTGCCGGGCGGCACGGTCCACCTGCTGGTGGCCTCGTTCGACGCCCTGCCCGGCGGCGCCTTCGAGCTGACCCGGCGCTCCACACAGCTCACCATGCTCGCGTTGCAGCGCGAGCTGCGCGTGATCGAGAAGGGCAAGCTGTCCAGCGTGATCGACGTGAGCTGGCAGACCGACGACCGCGAGCACCTGGCGAACCTGCTCAACGAGGTGTCGCGCTTGTACATGCGCCAGAACATCGACCAGAAGACCGCGCAGGCCGAACGCACGCTGAACTTCCTGGGCACCGAGCTGCCCAAGTTCAAGCAGCAGCTGGAGCAGTCCGAAGAGGCCTACAACCAGTACCGCAACCAGAACGGAACCATCAGCCTGGACGACGAGGCGCGCAACGCGCTGTCGCAGAACGTCGACCTGCAGGCCAAGCTGCTCGACGCGCGCCAGAAGCGCCTGGACCTGGCGAGCCGCTTCACCAACGAGCACCCGATGCTGATCACGCTCGACGCGCAGATCGCCTCGCTGCGCAAGGAGCTGGGCGGCGTGGACAACCGCATCCGCCGCATGCCGATGCTGCAGCAGAACTCGCTGCGCATGCAGCGCGACATCAAGGTCAACACCGAGCTCTACGCGTCGCTTTTGAACAGCTCGCTGCAGATGCGGCTGGCGCGCCAAGGCCGCATCGGCAACGTGCGCGTGCTCGACCAGGCGCTGTCGCCCGAAAAGCCGGTGCGGCCCAAGGCCGTGATCTCGGTGGCGCTGGCGCTGGTCGTGGGGCTGTTCCTGGGCGCGCTCGCCGCGGTGCTGCGCCAGGCGCTCAAGAGCACGGTCGCCACCCCCGACGAGATCGAGATGCGCACCGGCCTGAACGTTTACAGCACGATCGCGCTCAGCGCGCGGCAGGCCGTGCTCGACCGCGCCATCCGCCACGGCAGGCCCGGGATCAAGCTGCTGGCGGCCTCGCACCCGGAAGACCCGGCGCTCGAAGGCGTGCGCAGGCTGCGCACCACGCTGGGCTTCCTGATGGCCGGCGCGCAGAACAACCGCATCCTGCTGACCAGCGCCACGCCGGGCGCGGGCAAGACCTTCCTGTCGGCGAACTTCTCGGCCGTGCTGGCGGCCTCCGGCAAGCGCGTGCTGCTGATCGACGCCGACATGCGCCGCGGCAAGCTGGCGAGCCAGTTCGGGCTGAAGGCGGGCACCGGCCTGTCGGAGCTGATCGCCGGCACCGCCACGCTCTCGCAGGCGGTGCACGCGCAGGTGCTGCCGCACCTGGACGTGATCACCACCGGCAAGCTGCCGCTCGACCCGGCCACGATGATGGGTTCCAGCGCGTTCACGCGATTGCTGGAGACCCTCTCGGCGCTGTACGACGCCGTGGTCATCGATGCCCCGCCGATCCTGCTGGCGACCGAGACCGTGGCGATGTCCCCGGACATCGGCACCCTGATGCTCGTGGCCCGCGCCGGCGACAGCGAGCTGAGCGACCTGGTGGAGAGTGCGAAGCGGCTGGCGCACGTGGGCGCGGCGTTCCACGGCGTGGTGCTCAACGCGCAGGACGCGCGCCAGCGCCACAGCACCTACGGCTACGACTACGGCCCCAACCGCCTGCCGCCGAACATCTATCCGCCCGCGCTGGGGCACACGCCCCACGCCGAACCGGAGCGCGCGACATCATGAGCACGCACCTTTCACGCACGTCACGCACGTCAAGCACGCCGCAGCGCACCGCCGCCCGCCCCGTGCCGGTGGGCGGCTCGCGGCGCCTGCAGGCCGCCAAGCGCGCCATGGACATCCTGCTGGCGGGCGCCTTCTTCCTGTTCCTGGGCTGGGCCTACGCGCTGATCGCCCTCGGCGTGCTGCTGACCTCGGGCGGCCCGGCCATCTACGTGCAGCCACGCTACGGCCGGGACGGGCGGATCTTCCGCTTCTACAAGTTCCGCACCATGGCGCCCAACGCCGACGCCCTGCTGGCCCGGCACCTGCGCGAGAACGACGCGGCGCGGCGCGAATGGGAGAAGTTCCAGAAGCTCGAACACGACCCGCGGATCACCCGCTTCGGCGCCTTCCTGCGCCGCTACAGCATCGACGAGTTTCCGCAGTTCTGGAACGTGCTCAAGGGCGACATGAGCATGGTCGGCCCGCGCCCCTGCATGTTTGCCCAGAAGGAACTCTACGGCCCCTACTGGGCGTACTACTGCGCCGTGCGCCCGGGCATCACGGGCCTGTGGCAGATCAGCGGACGCAACGAGGTGAGCTACCGCCGTCGCGCGGCCATGGACGCCGAGTACGTCGCCACGCTCTCGCTGCTGCGCGACGTGGTGATCCTGCTGAAGACCTTCCGCGTCGTGCTCGGGGCGCGCGGTTCGCGCTGACGCCCGCAGCCCCCTCTTCCTTCACCGAAAGAACGCCATGCGAATCTATGTTGCAGGTCATCGCGGAATGGTCGGCCAGACGCTCACGAGGCGCCTGGGCGAGCTTGGCCACGAGGTCGTGACGCGCAGCCACGCCGAGCTCGACCTGCTCGACCAGGCGGCCGTTGCGCGCTTCTTCGCGACCGAGCGCATCGACCAGGTCTACGTGGCGGCGGCCAAGGTCGGCGGCATCCACGCCAACATGACCTACCCCGCGCAGTTCGTCTACGAGAACCTGATGATCGCGGCGAACCTCACGCACCAGGCCTTTCTCGCCGGCGTCAAGCGCCTGCTGTTCCTCGGCTCCAGCTGCATCTACCCGCGGCTGGCCGAGCAGCCGATCCGCGAAGAGGCCCTGCTCACCGGCAGGCTCGAGCCCACCAACGAGCCCTATGCGATCGCCAAGATCGCGGGCATCAAGCTGTGCGAGAGCTACAACCGGCAGTACGGCGCCACGCACGGCGTCGACTTCCGCAGCGTGATGCCGAGCAACCTCTACGGCCCCGGCGACAACTACCACCTGGAGAACAGCCACGTGGTGCCCGCGCTGATCCAGCGCTTTCACCTGGCCAGGATCAGCCGCACGCCGAGCGTGCTGATCTGGGGCAGCGGCCGGGCGCGGCGCGAGTTCCTGTACGTGGACGACATGGTCGAGGGCTGCCTGGACGTGATGAACCTGTCGCGCGCCGCCTACGACCAGCACACCGACCCGATGCGCGGCCACATCAACCTCGGCACGGGCGAGGACGTCTCGATCGCCGAGCTGGTGGAACTCATCCGCGAGGTCGTGGGCTACGAGGGCAGCATCCGCTACGACCTGGCCCAGCCCGACGGCGCCCCGCGCAAGCTGCTGGACGTGTCGCGCGCGGCCAGCTTCGGGTGGCACGCCACGGTGCCGCTGGCCGAAGGGCTGCGCCGCACCTATGCGGACTACCAGGCGGTGCGCCGCAGCGCCACCGAGGCCGCGCACGCCTGAAGCAGAAACGGACCTCGCCATGCGAACCCTCGTCTTCTGGTCCGGCATCGTCTGCGCCGCGCTGTGCGGGCTGATCGATCCTGTCTGGGGCTACGGGGTGGTGTTCGTGCTGACGGTGGTGCAGCTGTCGATGCTGGGCACCGCCGGCGACAGCGTGTTCCTGCTGATCCACTACACGGCGGTGCTCATCTACTTCTCGCTGGCGCCGGCGATGCAGATCGCGACCGACACCGACTTCTGGGACGTCGGCATCGTCGGGCAGGCCGCGCACACGCAGGCGCTGATGCTCGTGCTGATGTACATGGCGGGCGTGGAGGCCGCACGGCTGGGCCAGCCCGCGCCGCCGGCCGGGCCCTGGCCGACGCCCCGCACGCACGGAGCACACGCCGCCGGCGTCGCCCACCCCTTCCTGCTGCTGGCCTGCCTGGAGGTGGCGTTCGCCATGCTCTTCCTGCGCCCCGACATGAACTTCACGGCGCGCGGCGTGATTTCCGAAGAGGAGGCCGCGCCGGTCCAGTACATCGTCTATTCCACGCTGCCCAAGCTCATGGTGCTGCTGTGCTGCGTGGCGCTCGCGATCCACGCCACGCGCCAGCGCACGCTGTGGGCCTGGTGCGTCGCGGGCCTGTCGTTCGCGCTCGCCGCCATTGCCGCCAACCCGGTCAACACGGCGCGCCAGATCATCCTGATCGGTCTGCTGCCGCTGCTCATCCATGCCCTGGGGCGGCGCCACCGGTGGGCGCTCGTCGCCGTGATCTTCGGCGCCATCGCGGGCCTGGGGCCGGTGCTGAACCTGATCTCGCGGGACGCCATGTGGGGCGCGGAGCTGGCGTCGTACCCCTTCAGCCAGGACTTCGACGCGATGTTCGTCATCGCGGGCATCCTGGAGCGCGCGCCCTCGCCCGAGCTCGGCTACGGGCGCTACCTGCTCTCGGCGTTCTCCTTCGTGCTGCCGCGCGAGCTGAAGATGTTTCCCGAGTTCGACCCGCTCGGCTGGCCGGCCGTGCTGGGCAACTTCTCGCAGAGCAACCTGTCGCTGCCGCCCTTCACCACCGCGTACTTCGACTTCGGGCTGGCGGGCCCGGCGCTGCTGGGCTTTGCGGTCTCGGCGCTCTTTCGCGTCGTCGACCGGGCCATCGACCCCCACCGCGCGCTCACGCCCGGCTACCTGTGCGCGCTGGTGCTGCTGGCCGCCTACGTGCCGTTCCTGCGCGGGCCGATCCTGGGCTGGGGACCGTTCGCCGTCTCGGGGCTGGCCGCGGCCGTCGTCGCCGGCAGCCTCGCCGCGTGGTTCCGCCGGCCGGCCCCCCGCCCGGCGCGCCAGCCTGCCGACGGCCTGAGAACGTGAGCGCGACCATGGCCACCTACCTCTTCTACGACACCATCCGGCTCAACGCGTCGGCGGGCGGGGTGCTGAACGTGTCCGAGGTGCTGCTGCAGAGCATGCGCGGCTCGCCGGACCACCAGGTGCAGCCGATCAGCGAGCGCCATCCGCGCCTGTACGCGGTCGCGCGGCGGTTGAAGATCAGCCGCTTCGTGCTCGACACGCTGCTCTACAACGTCCACCTGGTGCGCGGATGGCTGCGCGGGGAGCGCGTGTACTCGCTGTTCCCGAACTACTTCCTGCCCTTCTCGCTGCTGGCGCCCTTCGGCCGCCACCGGGACTCGATCGTGGTGGTGCACGACGTGCAGTACAAGTCGTACCCGCAGTACTTCACGCCGCAAAAGCGCCTCTGGCTCGACTGGAACCTGCAGCGCGTCGCGCGCAGCGCCGCCGACGTGGTCTTCATCAGCCGCAGCAGCCAGGAAGATTTCGAGCGGCACTTCAGGCGCTGCGAGCACCCGGCGGTGATCTTCAATCCCGTGGATGCGGGCGCCGTCCCCCCGGCTTGCGGCAGCACGCCGGCGCCCGGTGAGCGCTACCTGATCGCGGCCTACCACTACTACCCGCACAAGAACTTCGAGGGCATCCTGAAGCTGTTCGTGCGCATGAAGCGCCAGGGCCTGGTCGACTGCCTCGACATCACGGGCAACGGCGCCAAGGAGGTCGAACGCATGATCTCGGCCCTGGCGCCTGCGTTGCGCGCCAGCGTGCGGCACCGGGGGCTGGTGTCGCGGGACGAACTGCTGCGGCTGTACCGGGGCGCGACGGCCTTCATTTCGCTGTCGACCTTCGAGGGCTTCAACCTGTCGGCCGCCGAGGCGGCCACGCTGGGCGTGCCGCTGCTGCTCTCGGACCTGCCGGTGCACCGCGAGCTCTTCGCGGGCTACGCGTTCTTCATCGGCAACGAATTCGGCGGCCTGGGCGGCATCGAGCGCTACCTGGCCGCGCACCAGCGCACGCGCCCCGCGTGGTCGCTGTCGCGGGCCTGCGCACCGGGCGCGGTGGCGGCGAGCTATCTCACGCTCAAGCGCGGCGACGCGTCGCTGGCGAGGGCCACGCCATGACGACCCGCGCACGCGCCCTGCTTCACGCGCTCGCGGTGCTGGCGTTCGAGCTGGCCGCGTGGGCCGGGTCGGCCGTCGCGGCACTGCCCGAAACGCAGGGCGTGCAGGGTTTCGGCGTGATGGTGCACTACCTGCCCGACAAGCAATCCATCGCCGGCATCGGGCGCTTCGACGTCGAGGCCTTCGCTGCCGCGCTCGCCGAGATGCGCGCCAGCCATCTCATCCTCACGCTCGGGCAGAACAACGGCCAGTTCATCGCGCCGAATGCCGCCCTCGAAGCGCTGTGCCCGCGCAGCGCCGCGAACCGTTCGCCGCGCGACCTGCCGATGGAGATCGGCCGCGCGCTGCGCCGCCACGGCATCGCGCTGATCCTCTACCTGCCGTTCCGCGCACCGCAAGGCGACCCCTACCTGATGGAATGCCTGGGCGACGTCTCCGAGCAGCAGCCGCCGCCGGCGCGCTTCATCGCCGCCTGGTCGGCCGTGATCGACGACTGGTCGCAGCACTACGGCGCGCTCGCCACCGGCTGGTGGTTCGACGGTGTCTACAACACGACCGGCATGACCGCGCGCGACTGGGACCGGCTGTGCGCCGCCGCACGCAGCGGCGCCCCCACCCGGTGGCTGGCCTTCAATGCCGGCGAAGGTGCGGCGCGCTTCAGCCTCAAGAGCGCGCCGTGCCAGACCCTGATGGCGGGCGAGTACCTGCAGCCCACCGCACGCCTGGCCTCGCCGCCCTCCGAACTCCGGCTGCATGTGCTGACGCCGCTGGGTGCCTCCTGGGCCCAGCCGAGCGCGCCGCGCTTCTCGGCGACGCAGCTGCGCAGCTGGATCGGCGACGCCAACGCCCGGGGCGGAATGCTCACGCTCGACATGCCGCTGGACGCCGACTTCCACTTTCTTCCCGCGCACGTCGCGCTGGTGCGCAGCGCCACCGCGCCGCGGCCCTGACCCGTCTTGCCAACCTGCTTGCCCCGACCATGGACCACGCCCTCCCCTTCATCGTTGTGGAAGACCGCCAGAACACGGCCCTGCGCCTGTGCGGCGAATCCGCGGCCAGGGCGCAGGAGCCGCTGGTCGTCCTGTCGGACACCGACGCCGGGCCGGCATACGAACGCTTCTGCCAGGCCTACGTGCACCTGTCGAGCAACACGCCGGCGTTCGAGAAGATCTGCTTCCGGCGCTACTTCCTGCTGGCGAACCACCTGGCGGCGCACCCCGATTGCCGCGCCTTCGTGCTGATCGACAGCGACGTGCTGCTGTTTCGCGGCGTCGGCGCCCACATTGCGCGCCTGGTGGGCAGTGCCGATTTCTCGGGCTCCAGCATCCTGCCCACGGGCGGCTGGAACCCCTGCCAGGTTTCGCCGCACGTGAGCTACTGGACGGCCGCCGGCCTGCAGGACTTCGTCGCCTGCCTCGTGCGCATGTACAGCACGCCCGCCGGCCTGCACCAGCTGCGCGAGATTGCCGAGCGCTTCGCGGCCCGCAGCGTGCGCGGCGGGGTGTCCGACATGACGCTGCTGTACCTGTGGGCGCAGGCCACGGGCAACACCGTGCCGATCAACCGGGTGTTCGAGGGCCAGGTGATCGACCACAACGTCAACGGCGGCACCAACCACCTGGCGCGCGAGTTCCGCGTTCGCGGCGGCGCCAAGCGCCTGGCCTTCGTCGACGGCCAGCCCTGCCTGCGGACGCCGGCGGGCGACACGGTGCGCGTGCTCGCGCTGCACTTCCAGGGCTCGGCCAAGCTGGCGATGCAGCCCGCGCTGCATCGCCGCGTGTACACGGTCGCGGCGCTTACCTGGGCCCTGCAGATGGCGCGCCGGGCCAAGAACAACGCGCACCGGATCGCCTCGCGCGCGCGCCGCATGGCCGACAGCCTGGGCTTCGCAGACGCACCGGCGGCCAAGCACCCCGCGGACGGGAGCACGCCATGAAGCCAGCCGCCGGCACCTCGTTCGCCCTGCCCGGCGTCCGCCTGGCGCAGCGCCTGGGGCTGGGGGCGCTCGCGTCGCGGCTCTATGTGTACCTGTCGGGTTTTCTGGCGATCTTCCTGATCGCGGCGCAGGTGGCGCCCGCGCGCTTCGGCGAGTACTCGATCTACCAGTCGGTGCTGGAAGTGGCGCTGGTCGTGGGCACGCTGGGCAGTTCGCTGCTGTTCTCGCGCAATGCTGCGAGCGTGCCGCCCCGGGTGACGCGCGGCGACCTGGTGCGCACGCTGGCGATCGGGCTGCCGCTCGCCGCGGTGCTCGCGGCCGGCGTCGTGGGTGCGCAGCGCCTGCCGGTGGTCGGCATGCCCTTCGTGCTGATCGTGTTGTCGCTCGCGGTCTTCGCGTTCAACAGCCTGCGCCTGTCGTACAGCCGGGGCCTGGGCCATGCGGGCCTGCTCAACCTGGAGTCGGGCATGCGCGCGACCGTGCTGGTACTGGGCGTGGCGGCGATGGCTGTGCTCGGTCTGGAGATCGGTGTGGCGCACCTGCTCGCCATCAACCTGCTGGCCTTGATGCTCGTGGGCGCGGCCATCTTCCTGACGGCGAACGGCGCGGCACCGCCGGTCGGGCCGCCCGTGCTGGCGCTCGCGTCGCAGGCCAGCGCCACGGTGTATGCGCTGCTGACCTTCCTGCTGCGCAAGTCGGACCTGCTGCTGGTGGCGCTGTTCATGCCGCTGGGCTACGTGGGCGCGTTCAAGCTGGCCTTTCTTCTCGCGGAGGCGCCCTCGCAGTTCGTGCAGGCCTTTCTGGTCACGAAGACGCCGGCGATGCTGGACGCCAACGCAGCCAACCTGACGCGCGAGAAGCTGCGGCTGGCGCGGCATTCGTTCCTGCTCGGCTGCATGCTCTTCGTGGGGCTGGCGGGCCTGATGGCGGTGGCCGCGCCGTTGCTGAAGCTCGGCCCCGAGGCGCGCGACATCTTCGTGTGCATCGCGCCGTACTTCCTGCTGAGGACCTACACGGTCCATCACGAAATCATGCTCTCGCTCAACGCCACGATGGGCTCGCTCGGCTGGTGGACGCTGCTGGAGTTCGCGCTGCGCATCGCCTCGTACGGCGTCGTGATCTCGCTCTTTCCGGACAAGCCGCACTACGTCTTCTTCATCGCCTTCGTCTCCGACTTCCTGCTGTACGAGCTGCGCATGCGCGCGCTGTTCGGCTTCTTTCCGATCGTGCGCCTGCTGCGCCCGGTCATGGAGACGTCGCCGTGAAGATCCTGCTGTACTCGATGAACTTCGCGCCCGAGCTGGCCGGCATCGGCAAGTACTCGGGGGAAATGGCCGACTGGCTCCAGGCCCGGGGCCACGACGTGCGCGTGATCGCGGCGCCGCCCTTCTTTCCGCACTGGGCGGTGTTCGAGGGGCATTCGGCCTGGGCCTATCGCAAGACCACCGGGCGCAACGGCCTCACGGTCTGGCGCGCGCCCACCTGGGTGCCTTCGCAACCGCGTGCGCTGTCGCGCGTGGCGCACCTGTGCTCGTTCATGCTGTCGAGCCTGCCGCTGCTGCTGGCGCAGGCACGCTGGAAGCCCGACCTCGTGGTCGTCGTGGAGCCGCCGCTTTTCTGCGCGCCCGCGGTGCTGTGCTTCTCGAAGCTGCTCGGCGTCCCGTCGTGGCTGCACATCCAGGACTTCGAGGTCGATGCGGCGTTCGGCCTGGGCCTGCTGCGCGGTGCGGGCGTGCGGCGTGTCGCGCTGTCGCTGGAGCGCTGGCTGCTGGCGAGGTTCGACCGCGTGTCGACCATCTCCGCGGCGATGATCGACAAGGCCCGGAGCAAGGGCATCGATGAAGGTCGCCTGGTGCTTTTCCCGAACTGGGTAGACGTCTCGGCGATTCGCCCCGCCCCCCATGCGGGCGGCGGCTACCGGGCCGAGCTGGGCATTCCGCCCGAGGCCGTGGTCGTGCTCTATGCGGGCAGCCTGGGCGCCAAGCAGGGCATCGAGCTGCTGGCCGAGGCGGCAGGCCTGCTCGCCGACCGGCAGCACATCCACTTCGTGATCTGCGGCAACGGTCCGAGCCGCGGCCCGCTGATGTCGGCCTGTGCCGGCCTGGACCGCGTGCACTTTCTCGACCTGCAACCCGCCGAGCGGCTCAACGAATTGCTGGGCATGGCCGACATCCACGTGCTGCCGCAGCGCGCCGATGCCGCGGACCTCGTGATGCCCTCGAAGCTGGCCGGCATGTTCGCCAGCGGCAAGGCCGTGATCGTCACGGCGCACCCCGGCACCGAACTCGCCCGCGTGGTCGCGGACCGCGGCGTCGTGGTGTCCCCTGGCGATGCCGCCGTGCTGGCCGATGCGATCGCGCAACTCGCGTGCTCACCGGGCCTGCGCCAGGCGCTCGGCGCGGCGGGCCGCGCGTTCGCGCTGGCGGAGCTCGACCAGGACGCCATCCTGTCGCGCTTCGAGCAGGAACTGCTTCGCTGCGTGGCGCAGCCAGGCACGACCACGCCGTCTTCCCTTCACGAGTCACGGCCATGACCCCCTCCAAGATCCTCGTGACGGGTGGCGCCGGCTTTGTCGGAAGCCACGCCTGCGTGGCGTTGATCTCGGCCGGCTTCCTGCCGGTGGTGCTGGACACGCTGGTCAACAGCGATCCGCGTTCGCTGGAGCGCGTGGGGCGCATCTGCGGCGTGCAGCCGCAGCTCGTGCGCGGCGACGTGCGCGACGCGGCGGTGCTCGACCGCGTGTTCGCCGAGCACGGGGTCGACGCGGTGCTGCATCTCGCGGGGCTGAAGGCGGTCAGCCGCTCGGTGAGCGACCCGCTGGGCTACTACGACGTCAACGTGGCGGGCAGCCTGGCGCTGGCGCGCGCCATGGAGCGCGCCGGCGTGCGCACGCTGATCTTCTCGTCCTCGGCCACGGTCTACGGCGACATCCCGCGCTCGCCGATACGGGAAAGCGCGTCATACGCGGCCGTGAACCCCTATGGGCGCTCCAAGGTGATGGTGGAGCGCATGCTCGCGGACCTCTCGCGCTCCGATCCGCGCTGGGGCATCGCGTGCCTGCGCTTCTTCAATCCCATCGGCGCGCACGAGAGCGGCCTGCTGGGCGAACACCCCCAGGGGCCACCGGACAACCTGGTGCCGTATGTCTCGCAGGTCGCGGTGGGCGAGCGCGGGCACGTCGTCGTGCATGGCAACGACTACGACACACACGACGGCACGGGGGTGCGCGACTACGTGCACGTGATGGACGTGGCCGAAGGCCATGTGGCGGCCCTGCGGTACGCGGCGCTCCATCGGGGCCTGCTCACCGTGAACCTGGGCACGGGGCGCGGCGCGTCGGTGCTCGACGTGATTGCGGCGTTCGAACGCGCGTGCGGGCACCGCATCGCGGTGCACATCGGGCCGCGCCGTCCCGGCGATGCCGCGGCCTACTGGGCGGATGTGCAGCACGCCCAGGACAGGCTCGGCTGGCGTGCACAGCGAAGCCTGGACCAGATGTGCGCCGACAGCTGGCGCTGGCAGCTGGCGAACCCGCGCGGCTTCGACGCGCCGGTGCCGGACTTCCCGGTCCACACCGCCGACGGCAGCGCCGCATCGGCCTCCCTCCCTCACTCACTCCAACCGGGGCAAGAACATGGTTGACAACACGCTCATGACGTCCGGCGACCCCGCCCCCGCCGCGATGCTGCTGCGTCAGCAGGGCACTTCCACCACCCCCGCGTACGCGTCCGCCGCAAGGTTGTGGCCGGATTTCATGACCGGCCAGGAAAAGTCGCCGGTGCGCGTGCTGCTCATCGACGACGACGAGTACATGCGCCGGGTGATCGCCCAGGAGTTGCTGTCGGACCTGCGCATCCAGCTCGAAGGCCAGGCCGACAGCATCCGCGAGGGACGCAAGCTGCTGGCCACGCATGCGTTCGACGTGCTGATGGTCGACCTGCGGCTCAGCGACGGCATGGGCTTCGAGCTGATCACCGAGGCGCGCCGCCACCATGGCAACGGCGAGATCATCGTGATCTCCTCGCTCGAGGACGACGCCCACGTGCTGCGCGCCTTCGAGCTGGGCGCCACGGGCTATCTGCTGAAGAACGCCTGGCTGCAGAGCTTCGCCGAGGCGGTGCTGCACGTGGTGAACGGCGGCGCCGTCATCACGCCGCGGCTCGCGCGGCGCCTGCTGCACCGCCTGAACCAGCAGCCCCGCGAGCAGCCGCAGCAGCAGCCCGCCGACGACGCCACGTCGCCGCCGCACGGGGCCACGCTGACGCCGCGCGAGAGCCAGGTCCTTCGCCACGTGGCGTCAGGCTGCGTCTCGGCGGAGATCGGCGCCAGGCTCGGCATCACCGGCCAGACGGTCAACGTGCACATCAAGAGCATCTACAAGAAGCTGCATGTGCATTCGCGCGCCCAGGCGGTGAACTTCGCCGTTCACACGGGCCTGATCTGAGCGGCACGCCTTCGAAGCGATCCGATCCACCACCCCCTGCACAACAAAGGCTGGTCACCATGAACACCCCCACCATCCATCCCGTGGTCCTGTGCGGCGGCAGCGGCACGCGGCTGTGGCCGCTGTCGCGCAAGGCGTTTCCCAAGCAGTTCGCGCCGCTGATCGGCAACAAGAGCCTGCTGCACCTCACGCTGGAGCGGCTCGCCACGCTGAACCGGACGATCACCTGCGTCGCGTCGGAAGAGCATCGGTTCCTGGTGCGCGAAGCGATCGAGAACGCGCACACGCAAGGCCGCCAGATCCTCGAACCCGTGCCCCGCAACACGGCCGCTGCCATGGCCGCGGCGGCCCTGCTGGCCGACCCCGACGACCTGCTGCTGTTTGCGCCCGCGGACCACCACATTCCCGACGTGGCGCTGTTCGAGGCCACGATGCGCAGCGGCGTCGAAGCAGCCCTGGCGGGCAAGATCGTCACCTTCGGCATCGCGCCCAGCTTTCCGAGCACGGCCTACGGCTACATCGAGGCGGCCGGGGCCACGGGCCATGGCCCCAGCCACGCGGTGGCGCGCTTCGTCGAGAAGCCGACGGCGGCGGTGGCCGCAGCGCTGATCCTGCAGGGCAACTACTGCTGGAACGCGGGGATCTTCCTGGTCCAGGCGCGCACGCTGGTCGCGGCCTTGCGCACGCATGCGCCCGACATCCTCGCCACCTGCGAACGCGCGACCGCCGCGGTGTCGGTCGACGGCAGCTTCGTACGCCTGGACCGCGAGGCCTTCGAAGGCTGCCGCAGCGACAGCATCGACTACGCGGTCCTCGAAAAGCACGCCGACGTCGCGGTGGTGCGCTTCGAGGGCGCGTGGAGCGATGTGGGCAGCTGGAACGCGGTGGCCCAGCTGCACCCGGCCGACGAGGCGGGCAACCGCGTGAGCGGCGCGGGCAGCGTGCTGAACTCGCGCAACACCTTCGTGCATGCACCGCACCGGCCGGTGGTGGCGCTCGGCACCGAGGACCTGATCATCGTGGACACGCCGGACGCGGTGCTGGTCGCCGGCGCGGACTGCGCCGAACAAGTGGCCGAGGTGGTGCGCATGCTGGCGCGCGAGGGCACGGTCGAAGCCACCGAACATCGCCGCGTGGTGCGGCCCTGGGGCGCCTACGACAGCATCGACACGGGCGAGCGCTTCCAGGTGAAGCACCTGACCGTCAAGCCCGGCGGCAAGCTGTCGCTGCAGATGCACCACCACCGCGCCGAGCACTGGATCGTCGTCAAGGGCACGGCCAAGGCCACGCGCGGCGGCGAGGTGCTGCTGGTGCGGGAGAACGAGTCGATCTACCTGCCCTCGGGCACCATCCACCGGCTGGAGAACCCCGGCAAGACGATGCTGGAAGTGATCGAGGTGCAGACCGGCAGCTACCTCGGCGAGGACGACATCGTGCGCTTCGACGACACCTACGGCCGCTGCCCTGCGGCCGAGAAGCGCGAGGCGCTCGCGATGGCATCGGCCGTGGCGCTGGCGATCGAACGCGGCATCGATGCGCCGGCCTGACCCGTCCCTTCATCTCACCCCACCGAAGCCATGAAAAAACGCGCTGTCGTCACTGGCATTACCGGACAGGACGGGGCGTACCTGGCCGAGCTGCTGCTGGGCAAGGGCTACACCGTCTACGGCGCCTTCCGCCGAACCAGTTCGGTGAACTTCTGGCGCATCGAGTCGCTCGGCATCCAGGACCACCCGGAGCTCCAGCTCGTGGAGTACGACCTGACGGACCTGGGCAGTTCGCTCACGCTGATCCGGGACGCGGAGCCCGACGAGGTCTACAACCTGGCGGCGCAGAGCTTCGTGGGCGCGAGCTTCAACCAGCCCGAAGCCACCACGCACACCAACGGCCTGGGCGCCCTCCACCTGCTTGAAGCGATCCGCCTGACGAACCGCCAGATCAAGTACTACCAGGCATCGACGTCGGAGATGTTCGGCAAGGTCCAGGCCATTCCGCAGAAGGAAGACACGCCCTTCTACCCGCGCAGCCCGTACGGCGTCTCCAAGCTCTTCGCCCACTGGATGACGATGAACTACCGGGAGAGCTATGGGATCTTCGGTTGCTGCGGCATCCTGTTCAATCACGAGAGCCCGTTGCGCGGCCGCGAATTCGTGACGCGCAAGGTCACCGACGCGGCGGCCAAGATCAGGGTCGGCAAGCTCGATGTGCTCACGCTGGGCAACCTGGACGCCAAGCGCGACTGGGGCTACGCGAAGGAGTACGTCGACGGCATGTGGCGCATGCTGCAGGCCGACAAGCCGGACAACTACGTGCTCGCCACCCACCGCGCGGAAACCGTGCGGGAGTTCGTCGACATGGCGTTCAGGGCCGCGGGCTATGAGCTCCGGTTCGAAGGAATGGGACAGGAGGAAGTCGCCATCGACCGCGAGACCGGCAAGGTCCTCGTGAAGATCGACCCGAAGTTCTATCGCCCGGCCGAAGTGGACCTGCTCATCGGCGACGCGTCGCATGCCAGGAAGACGCTGGGCTGGGAGCCCCGCACGACGCTGGAAGAACTGTGCGCGATGATGGTGGAGGCCGATTTGCGGCGCAACCGCGAAGGCCATTCCTTCTGAGCGCCCGGGGTGCGCTGGCCGCGCAGCAGACCCCTCCTGAATGGCACCAGGATTTGCGCGGGACCAACGAAAACGGCACCCGAAGGTGCCGCCTGAAACGGAAACAGCACCTGATGGTGCCGTTTGTCGTAGGTCTGAATGGTGGGCGGTGGAGGTTTCGAACCTCCGACCCCAGCAGTGTGAATGCTGTGCTCTACCCCTGAGCTAACCGCCCTGAGACACTGCTTTTGAGTTCAGTGTCTTGAACACGTATCGCGTTGTGCGAAGCCTCAGATTATGCCATAGCTTTTCAGCCGTTTTGGCGAAATAAAGTTTTTCCGCCGCTGGATTTGTCGAGTTGCGACAACACGGCCTCGTGCGCGCTGAGCTCATGCTCGGCCGCCGTGATCACCGGCAGCTCGAACTGGCTCAGGTCGATGGCCACGACCGTCGTGCCCTGCGCGGGCTCGTTCGAGGCCACGTCGATCAGCAATGCGTCCTGCCCGCGCGTGAGGTTGATGTAGACGTCGGCGAGCAGCTGCGCGTCGAGCTTGGCGCCGTGGAAGGTGCGGTTCGAGCGGTCGACACCGAAGCGGTCGCACAGCGCGTCGAGCGAATTGCGCTTGCCCGGGTAGACCAGCTTGGCCATGGCCAGCGTGTCGGTCACCTCGCTCACGAAGGTCTTGAGCGGCGGCAGGCCGGCGCGCTCGAATTCCTTGTTCAGGAAACCGACGTCGAAGGCCGCGTTGTGAATGATCAGCTCGGCATCGCGCAGGTACTCGATGATGTCCTTGCCCAGCGTGGCGAACTTCGGCTTGTCGCGCAGGAAGTCGGTGGTCAGGCCGTGAACCTTGAGCGCGTCCTCGTGGCTTTCGCGCTCCGGGTTGAAGTAGATGTGCAGGTCGTTGCCGGTGAGCTTGCGCGCGAACAGCTCCACGCAGCCCAGCTCGATGACGCGGTCGCCGTTCTCCGCAGACAGGCCGGTGGTTTCGGTATCGAGAACGATCTGGCGCGACATCAGTGGTTTTCCTTGGCGTGGTTGATCGTGTACTTGGGAATCTCGATCGTCACATTCTCTTGCGCCAGGATGGTCTGGCAGCTCAGGCGCGACTGCGGCTCCAGGCCCCAGGCGCGGTCAAGCAGGTCTTCCTCGCCTTCCTCGGCTTCGTTCAACGAATCGAGGCCCGCGCGCACGATCACGTGGCAGGTGGTGCAGGCGCAGCTCATCTCGCAGGCGTGCTCGATGTTGATGTCGTTGTCGAGCAGGGCCTCGCAGATCGAGGTGCCGGCCGGCGCGGTGATCTCGGCGCCTTGCGGGCAGTACTCGGGATGCGGGTAGATCTTGATCGTGGGCATGAAATGGTTCTGTCTACAGGGATTCGACCTTGCGGCCTGCGAGCGCGCGTGCAATGCCCGCGTTCATGCGCTGGGCGGCGAAGGCTTCGGTGTCGTTGGCCAGCGCCTTCGTGGCGGCTTCGATCACGGCGGCTTCGCTGCTGCTCTTGGCAACGTCGCGCAGCCGCGCCATCGAGGCGTCGATGGCGGCGCGCTCTTCGGCGCTCAGCAGGTCGCCGTCGGCATCGAGCGCGCTCTGCGTGGCCAGCAGCATGCGGTCGGCATCGACGCGCGATTCGACCAACGCACGGGCCTGCATGTCCTGCTGGGCGGTGGAGAAGCTCTCCTGCAGCATGGTCGCGATCTGGTCGTCCGACAGGCCGTACGAGGGCTTGACCGCCACGCTGGCCTCGACGCCGCTGCCCTGCTCCTTGGCGCTCACGCTCAGCAGCCCGTCGGCATCGACGGTGAAGGTCACGCGGATGCGCGCCGCGCCGGCCGCCATCGGCGGGATGCCGCGCAGCGTGAAGCGTGCGAGGCTGCGGCAGTCGGACACGAGGTCGCGCTCGCCCTGCACCACATGCAGCGCCAGCGCGGTCTGGCCGTCCTGGTAGGTCGTGAAGTCCTGCGCCATCGCGGTCGGGATGGTCTGGTTGCGCGGCACGATGCGCTCGACCAGACCGCCCATCGTCTCGATGCCGAGCGACAGCGGGATCACGTCGAGCAGCAGCAGCTCGCCCGCGCCGTTGTTGCCGGCCAGCTGGTTGGCCTGGATCGCGGCGCCGAGCGCCACGACCTCGTCGGGGTTCAGGTTGATCAGCGGCTCGCGGCCGAAATAGGCGGCCACTGCGCTGCGGATCTGCGGCATGCGCGTGGAGCCGCCGACAAGCACGATGCCCTGCAGGTCTTCGGGCTTGAGCTTCGCGTCGCGCAGCGCCTTGCGCACGGCGGCGAGGGTGCGATCGGTCAGCGCCTGGGTGGCCGCGAAGAACTGCGCACGGGACAGCGTGAACTCGACATCCCCGCCCGCCAATGCGGCACGGAAGGTGGTCGAGTCGGCGTCGGTCAGCGCTTCTTTCGCGGCGCGTGCGGCCACGAGCAGTGCGGCACGGTCGTTGTCGCTGGCGGCCTGACGGCCGGTCTGCGCGAGCACGAAGTCGGCGATGGCGTGGTCATAGTCGTCGCCGCCGAGGGCCGAATCGCCGCCCGTGGCGATCACTTCGAACACGCCCTGCGTGAGCCGCAGGATCGAGATGTCGAAAGTGCCGCCGCCGAGGTCATAGACCGCATAGACACCTTCGCTCGCGTTGTCCAGGCCGTAGGCGATGGCAGCGGCGGTCGGCTCGCTGATGAGGCGCAGCACGTTCAGGCCCGCGAGCTGCGCGGCGTCCTTGGTCGCCTGGCGCTGGCCCTCGTCGAAGTACGCGGGCACGGTGATGACGGCGCCGTAGAGCTCGTCGTCGAAGGTGTCTTCGGCGCGGTAGCGCAGCGTGGCCAGGATCTCGGCGCTGATCTCGACGGGCGACTTCTCGCCGGCGGAGGTCTGCACCTTGACCATGCCGCCGTCGTCACCGCCGATGCGGTACGACATGGCGTCGCGGTTCGCGATGTCGGCCAGGCCGCGGCCCATGAGCCGCTTGACCGAGGTGATGGTGTTGGCGGGGTCCTGTGCGCGTGCAGCCACGGCCTCGAAGCCGATCTGGCGACGGTCGCCGTCGAGGTAGCGCACGGCCGAGGGCAGCAGCACGCGGCCCTGGTCGTCGGGCAGGCACTCGGCCACGCCATTGCGCACCGAGGCCACCAGCGAATGCGTGGTGCCCAGGTCGATGCCCACGGCGATGCGGCGCTGGTGCGGATCGGGCGCCTGGCCGGGTTCGGAAATCTGAAGAAGAGCCATAAGGGCCTATTGTCCCAACTGATCGAGTTTTGTTTCGACGTCCTGGCCGAAGCGCTCAATGAACATGAGGGCTCTCACCTGCTGCACGGCGCCGGGGTAGTCGCCCTTCTCGTCGATCAGCCAGTCGAGCGACGAGAGTGCGCGGGCGCGCGTGGTTTCGACGTCCTCCTGCAGCAGCTCGACGGCGGCGATGTCGCGGGCGTCGTCGAGGGCCTCGCGCCATTCCATCTGCTGCATGAGAAAGGCGCCCGGCATCGCCGTGTTGTTCTCCGCATTCAGCGGTGCGCCGTTGAGTTCGCAGATGTAGCTCGCGCGACGGATCGGGTCCTTGAGCCGCTGATAGGCCTCGTTGATGCGCACCGACCACTGCATGGCCACGCGCTGCGCCGCGGCGCCCTGCGCGGCGAAGCGGTCCGGGTGCGCCTCGCGCTGCAGTTCCTTCCAGCGCGCGTCGAGCACGGCGCGGTCCTGCGCGAAGGTCGCCGGGACGGCGAACAGTTGGAAGTCGGTGTCGTTGAGGTTCATGGCAATAAAAAGCCGCCAGCACATGACATGGTGGCGGCTGTGGTCGCAGTCAGCGACGACGCATCAGATGCGAAAACTTTCGCCGCAGCCGCAGCGGTCACGTTCGTTCGGGTTGATGAACTTGAAACCCTCGTTCAGGCCTTCGCGCACGAAGTCGAGCTGCGTGCCGTCGATGTAGGCCAGGCTTTTCGGGTCGACCAGCACCTTCACGCCGTGGTCTTCGAACACCACGTCTTCCGGCGTGAACTCGTCGACGTACTCGAGCTTGTAGGCCAGGCCCGAGCAGCCGGTGGTCTTCACGCCCAGCCGCACGCCCACGCCCTTGCCTCGTTTGCCGAGGTAGCGGGTGACGTGGCGCGCAGCGGCTTCGGTCAGCGTGACGGCCATCTCAGTGAACAGCAGCTTCGGCGGTCGACTCGGGGGTCTTGGCGCCGTGCTTGGCCTTGTAGTCGCTCACGGCCGCCTTGATGGCGTCTTCCGCGAGGATCGAGCAGTGGATCTTGACCGGCGGCAGCGCCAGTTCTTCGGCGATCTGCGCGTTCTTGAGGGCCGCCGCTTCGTCGAGCGTCTTGCCCTTGACCCATTCGGTCACGAGCGACGAGGAAGCGATGGCCGAACCGCAGCCGTAGGTCTTGAAGCGCGCATCTTCGATCACGCCGGTTTCGGGGTTGACCTTGATCTGCAGCTTCATCACGTCGCCGCAAGCCGGTGCGCCGACCATGCCGGTGCCTACCGAGTCGTCGCCCTTTTCGAAGGAGCCGACGTTGCGGGGATTTTCGTAGTGGTCGATGACCTTGGAAGAATATGCCATGGTGTACCTCTCAAACTTTGTTCAATCGTGGAGCCTTGGGCTGGCCTGGGTCAGTGGGCCGACCACTGGATCGTGCTGATGTCGACGCCGTCCTGGAACATCTCCCACAGGGGGCTCAGCTCGCGCAGCTTGGCGACGTTGTGCTTGATGGTCGAGATGGCGTAGTCGATTTCTTCTTCGGTCGTGAAACGGCCGATGGTCATGCGCAGGCTGCTGTGGGCCAGCTCGTCGCTGCGGCCCAGGGCGCGCAGCACATAGCTGGGTTCCAGGCTGGCCGAGGTGCAGGCCGAACCCGACGACACCGCCAGGCCCTTGATGCCCATGATCAGCGACTCGCCTTCGACGTAGTTGAAGCTCATGTTCAGGTTGTGCGGCACGCGGCGCTCGAGGTCGCCGTTGATGAAGACCTGTTCGACATCCTTCAGGCCGTCGAGCAGGCGCTTCTGCAGACGCGCCGCATGGGCGATGTCGTCCTTCATCTCGAGCTTGGCAATGCGGTAGGCCTCGCCCATGCCGACGATCTGGTGCGTGGGCAGCGTGCCCGAGCGCATGCCGCGCTCATGGCCGCCGCCGTGCATCTGCGCTTCGATGCGGATGCGCGGCTTGCGGCGCACGTACAGGGCGCCGATGCCTTTAGGGCCGTAGGTCTTGTGCGAAGCCAGGCTCATCAGGTCGATGGGCAGCTTGGTGATGTCGATGTCGACCTTGCCGGTGGCCTGGGCCGAGTCGACGTGGAAGATCACGCCCTTTTCGCGGCAGACGTTGCCCAGCGCAACCACGTCCTGGATCACGCCGATTTCGTTGTTCACGAACAGCACGCTGGCCAGGATGGTGTCGGGGCGGATGGCCGCCTTGAATTTCTCGAGGTCGACGAGGCCGTTTTCCTCGACGTCGAGGTAGGTCACTTCGAAGCCCTGGCGCTCGAGTTCGCGCATGGTGTCGAGCACGGCCTTGTGCTCGGTCTTCAGGGTGATCAGATGCTTGCCCTTGCCCTTGTAGAACTGGGCCGCGCCCTTGAGGGCCAGGTTGATCGACTCGGTGGCGCCCGACGTCCAGACGATCTCACGCGGGTCGGCGTTGATCAGGTCGGCCACCTGGCCGCGCGCCTTTTCGACCGCCTCTTCGGCTTCCCAGCCCCAGGCGTGGCTGCGCGATGCCGGGTTGCCGAAATGTTCGCGCAACCAGGGGATCATGGCGTCGACCACACGCGGGTCAACCGGCGTGGTGGCGCCGTAATCGAGATAGATCGGGAAATGAGGAGTGACGTCCATGGCTGGCTCGGGCTGGCGTGGGGGTTGTTTTATGAGGTCGGGGCAAACTCGGAGCGATGCCCGCAGGCATCGCCGGACTCAATCAGGTCAGGACTTCGCGAAAACGTTGCCGAGAGCGAAGACCGAATTCGGCGCATTCACGCGAATGGGCTTGACCACCGGCTGGGCCGAGATGGCGCGCTTGACGACCGGCTTGTTCTCGATCTGCACGCCCTTGGCGATCTGGTCGTCGACCAGCTTCTGCAGCGTGACGGAGTCGAGGAACTCGACCATGCGCTGGTTCAGCGAGGCCCAGAGCTCGTGCGTCATGCAGCGACCCTGCTCACCGAGGCAGTTTTCCTTGCCGCCGCACTGCGTGGCATCGATCGGCTCGTCGACGGACACGATGATGTCGGCGACCGTGATGTCCGCCGCCTTGCGTCCGAGGCTGTAGCCGCCGCCGGGGCCGCGGGTCGATTCGACCAGCTCGTGGCGGCGCAGTTTGCCGAACAGCTGTTCGAGGTACGACAACGAAATCTGCTGCCGCTGGCTGATCGCAGCCAGCGTGACCGGACCGGTGTTCTGACGCAACGCCAGATCGATCATTGCTGTGACCGCAAAACGGCCTTTGGTAGTGAGACGCATCGCAAGCTCCTTCAAGTGCTTACCGTTGAAATGACACCACAGCCTTGGGCCGCGGTGACTTCGTCTCCGCCCTGCCCGACCCCGACGCTGGTGAACCAGCCGGTAGGAGTCGGTCCTTCATCGCGAAGTTCTTTGTTGTTGAGTATTTCGGTCAAGTATAGCAGATGCCCCTGAGATCTGCTCGGGTAAACCCCAGCGCGGCTCGCTTGAAGAAAGCGAACTTATGGCCTAGCCGAAATCAGGACGTCAAACCGGGGATGTTGTCGCCGCCCGACGCCCCGAACGCCTGCTCGCGCAGCAGCGCCAGCTGGTCGCGCACCCGGGCCGCCTTCTCGAATTCGAGGTTGCGGGCGTGCTCCAGCATCTGCTTCTCGAGCCGCTTGATTTCCCGGGCGATGTCTTTCTCGCTCATGTCCTCGACCTTGGCGCGTTCCAGGTCGAGCTTGGCCATTTCCTTGCCGGTCTTCTCGCTGTAGACGCCGTCGATCAGGTCGCGCACCTGCTTCACGATGCTGCGCGGCGTGATGCCGTTCGCCTCGTTGTGGGCAATCTGCCGGGTGCGGCGGCGCTCGGTTTCGCCGATGGCCTTCTTCATCGACTCGGTCATCCGGTCGGCATAAAGAATGGCCTTGCCGTTCAGGTTGCGCGCCGCACGGCCGATGGTCTGGATCAGCGAGCGCTCGGCACGCAGGAAGCCTTCCTTGTCGGCATCGAGGATCGCCACCAGCGACACCTCGGGAATGTCCAGCCCCTCGCGCAACAGGTTGATGCCCACCAGCACGTCGAAGGAGCCCAGGCGCAGGTCGCGCAGGATTTCCACCCGCTCGACCGTGTCGACGTCGCTGTGCAGGTAGCGCACCTTCACGCCGTTGTCGCTCAGGTAGTCGGTGAGCTGCTCGGCCATGCGCTTGGTCAGCGTGGTGATCAGCACGCGCTCGTTCTTCTCGACTCGGATGCGGATCTCGCCCAGCACGTCGTCCACCTGGTGCGTGGCGGGACGCACCTCCACCTCGGGGTCGATCAGCCCGGTCGGCCGCACCAACTGCTCGACGACGTTGCCGGCGTGGTCCTTCTCGTACTGCGCCGGCGTGGCCGACACGAAGATGCACTGGCGCACCCGCTTTTCGAACTCCTCGAGCTTGAGCGGTCGGTTGTCCAGCGCGCTCGGCAAGCGAAAGCCGTACTCGACCAGCGTGACCTTGCGCGCCCGGTCGCCGTTGTACATGGCGCTGAGCTGGCCCATCATCTGATGGCTCTCGTCGAGGAACATCAACGAGTCCTTCGGCATGTAGTCGGTGAGCGTCGCCGGCGGGTCGCCAGGCTCCGCGCCCGAGAGGTGCCGCGTGTAGTTCTCGATGCCCTTGCAGTGGCCGATCTCGGCCAGCATTTCCAGGTCGAAGCGCGTGCGCTGTTCCAGCCGCTGCGCCTCGACCAGCTTGCCCGAGCCGGTCAGCTCCTTGAGCCGGCCGGCCAGTTCGATCTTGATGGTTTCCACCGCCGCCAGCACCTTGTCGCGCGGCGTCACGTAGTGGCTCGACGGGTACACCGTGAAGCGCGGCACCTTCTGGCGGATGCGTCCGGTGAGCGGGTCGAACAGCTGCAACGACTCGATCTCGTCGTCGAACAGCTCGAAGCGGATGGCCAGCTCGCTGTGCTCGGCCGGGAACACGTCGATGGTGTCGCCGCGCACGCGGAACGTGCCGCGCGCAAAGTCCTGCTCGTTGCGCGTGTACTGCATGCGGATGAGCCGCGAGATCAGGTCGCGCTGGCCGACCTTGTCGCCGACGCGGGCAATCAGCCGCATCTCCATGTAGTCCTCGGGCGTGCCGATGCCGTAGATGGCGCTCACCGTGGCCACGATGACCGTGTCGCGCCGCTCCAGCACGCTCTTGGTGGCCGACAGGCGCATCTGCTCGATGTGTTCGTTGATCGAGGAATCCTTCTCGATGAACAGGTCGCGCTGCGGCACGTAGGCCTCGGGCTGGTAGTAGTCGTAGTAGCTCACGAAGTACTCGACGGCGTTCTTCGGAAAGAACTCGCGGAATTCGCTGTAGAGCTGGGCCGCCAGCGTCTTGTTGGGTGCGAACACGATGGCCGGACGGCCCAGCCGGGCGATCACGTTGGCCATGGTGAAAGTCTTGCCCGAGCCCGTCACGCCCAACAACGTCTGGTACACCTCGCCGTCGAGCACCCCGGCCACCAGGCCGTCGATGGCCGTGGGCTGGTCGCCTGCCGGCGGATAAGGCTGGAACAGCTCGAACGGCGAGTCGGGGTAGCGGATGAATTGGCCCTGTTTCGCCGGCCCGATCGGGTCGACTTTCTTCAGGTCTGCTATGGCTTCGGTGTTCTCTGGCATGGCTGTTCCCGACAGGTGGCGTGGCGCCGGTAAAATTCAAGGCAACCGGAAAGGATAAAGCCTCCTCCGGTTGCCAGCGAAGCTTTCATCCCAAAGGACCTTTCCATGTCTATGTTCACCGCGGTCGAAATGGCGCCGCGCGACCCGATCCTCGGCCTCAACGAGCAATTTGCAGCCGACACCAACCCCCTCAAGGTCAATCTCGGCGTCGGCGTGTATTACGACGACAACGGCAAGCTGCCCCTGCTCCAGTGCGTGCAGGCCGCAGAGCAGAACATGATGAAGGCCCCCTCGGCCCGCGGCTACCTGCCGATCGACGGCATCGTGGCCTACGACAACGCCGTCAAGGGCCTGGTCTTCGGCCCCGAGAGCGAGCCCGTCACCTCCGGCCGCGTGGCCACCATCCAGGCCATCGGCGGCACCGGCGGCCTGAAGGTCGGCGCCGACTTCCTCAAGAAGCTCAACCCCAACGCCACCGTGCTGATCAGCGACCCGAGCTGGGAAAACCACCGCGCGCTGTTCACCAACGCCGGCTTCACGGTCGAAAGCTACCCCTACTACGACGCCGCCCAGCGCGGCATCAACTTCGACGGCATGCTGGCCGCCCTGAACGCGGCACCGGCCGGCACCATCGTCGTGCTGCACGCCTGCTGCCACAACCCGACCGGCTACGACATCACCCCCGCGCAGTGGGACCAGGTCGTCGCCGCCGTCAAGGCCAAGGGCCTCGTGCCCTTCCTCGACATGGCCTACCAGGGCTTCGGCTACGGTCTGAAGGAAGACGGCGCGGCTGTCGCCAAGTTCGTCGATGCCGGCCTGACCTTCTTCGTGTCGACCTCGTTCTCCAAGAGCTTCAGCCTGTACGGCGAGCGCGTCGGCGCCCTGTCGGTGCTGTGCGAGAACAAGGAAGAAGCCGGCCGCGTGCTGTCGCAACTCAAGATCGCCATCCGCACCAACTACAGCAACCCGCCGATCCATGGCGGCGCCGTGGTGGCCGCGGTGCTCGGCACCCCCGAGCTGCGCGCCCTGTGGGAAAAGGAACTGGGCGAGATGCGCGTGCGCATCAAGGCCATGCGCCAGAAGCTGGTCGACGGCCTGAAGGCCGCCGGCGTGAAGGAAGACATGAGCTTCATCACCACCCAGATCGGCATGTTCAGCTACTCGGGCCTGACCAAGGACCAGATGGTTCGCCTGCGCAACGAGTTCGGCGTGTACGGCACCGACACCGGCCGCATGTGCGTCGCCGCGCTCAACAGCAAGAACATCGACTACGTCTGCGCGTCGATTGCGAAGGTCATCTAGGTGACAACCGGGTGTGACTGAATCGACTTTTTGACGATTCGTTCACATTCGGCCACAGAAGGCGAATCCAGCCCGCTTCGGGCTAGGGTTCGGCCCCCTGCGCCGCGGCAAATGCACTGATATATTGCACTGCAACATCCACTCAAAGACCCGCGATGCTCTATCAACTCTACGAAGCCCAGCGTTCCCTGATGGAGCCCTTCTCGGACTTCGCCCAGGCCGCCTCCAAGCTCTACGGCCCCGGCGCCGTCTGGAGCCAACTGCCGATGGCACAGCGCATGGCCGCCGGCTATGACCTGCTGTACCGGCTGGGCAAGGACTACGAGAAGCCCGAGTTCAACATCAAGTCCGTCAAGGTCGACGGCGAAGACGTCGTGATCCAGGAGGCCGTCGAGCTCGACAAGCCCTTCTGCGAACTGCGCCGCTTCAAGCGCTTCACCGACGAACCGCACATCCTCAAGACGCTCAAGAGCCAGCCCGTGGTGCTGATCGTGGCGCCGCTGTCGGGCCACTACGCCACGCTGCTGCGCGACACCGTGCGCACCATGCTGCAGGACCACAAGGTCTACATCACCGACTGGAAGAACGCGCGCCTGGTGCCGCTGTCCGACGGTGAGTTCCACCTGGACGACTACATCAACTACGTGCAGGAGTTCATCCGCCGCCTGCAGGCCGAGTACGGCAACTGCCACGTGGTGAGCGTGTGCCAGCCCACCGTGCCGGTGCTGGCGGCCGTGTCGCTCATGGCCAGCCGCGGCGAGCCGCTGCCCCTCACGATGACCATGATGGGCGGCCCGATCGACGCGCGCAAATCGCCCACGGCCGTGAACAACCTCGCGACCAACAAGAGCTTCGAGTGGTTCGAGAACAACGTGATCTACCGCGTGCCGCAAGGCTTCCCTGGCGCGGGCCGCAAGGTCTACCCGGGCTTCCTGCAGCACACGGGCTTCGTGGCCATGAACCCCGATCGCCACGCCAGCAGCCACTACGACTACTTCAAGGACCTGATCAAGGGTGACGACGCCAGCGCCGAAGCCCACCGCAAGTTCTACGACGAGTACAACGCCGTGCTCGACATGGACGCGGACTACTACCTCGAGACCATCCGCACCGTGTTCCAGGACTTCGACCTGGTCAACGGCACCTGGGACGTGAAGAACCCCGCCGGCCAGGTGGAGCGCGTGCGTCCGCAGGACATCCACGCCACCGCCCTGCTCACCGTCGAAGGCGAGCTCGACGACATCTCCGGCTCGGGCCAGACCCAGGCCGCGCACAGCCTGTGCACCGGCATCGCCGACGGCAAGCGCGAGCACTACGAGGTCAAGGGTGCAGGCCACTACGGCATCTTCAGCGGCCGCCGCTGGCGCGACCTGGTCTACCCGAAGGTGCGCAACTTCATCGCCGCCAGCGACGAGCCCCAGCGCCGCGCCGGTGCGCGCGAAGAGTTGCCGGCCGAAGACCGCATCAAGCCGGGCCAGAAGCTGAAGGCCGTGGCCACCGCCGCGGCCCGCAAGACGCCGGTCGCCGCCAAGAAGGCCGTCGCCGTGAAGGCCGCGCCGGCTGCCAAGAAGCCGGCCGCAGCGGCAAAGAAGCCCCGCGCCAGCGCCGCGCGCTGAGCCGCGCGCATCACCCACCGTGAACGGGCTGGCCGCACGCATCAACGACGCACTGCCTCAAACGCAGTGCACACGGTGCGGCTATCCCGATTGCGCGGGTTATGCGCAGGCCATCGCCGAGGGCGAGGCCGACATCAACCAGTGCCCGCCCGGCGGTGCCGAAGGCATCGAGCGCATTGCGCTGCTCACCGGCCGCCCCGCGCTGCCGCTCGATCCGCAGTTCGGCACCGAAGGCCCGCGCGCCATGGCGGTCATCGACGAGGCCTGGTGCATCGGCTGCACGCTCTGCCTCGACGCCTGCCCGACCGACGCGATCATCGGCATCAACAAGCGCATGCACACGGTGATCGAGGCGCACTGCACGGGCTGCGAGCTGTGCATTCCGGTCTGCCCTGTCGACTGCATCTCGCTCGAGGTTGAAACACCCGGCCGCAGCGGCTGGCAGGCGTGGTCGCAGGCACAGGCCGAGGCCGCATTGCAGCGCTACAAGCTGCACGCCCAACATCGCGAGACAGCGAAGCGTGAGGCCGAACCCGCGCCTGCCGCCGCCGAACCGCAGGCCGCCGACACGCGCAAGCGCTCCATCGTCGAAGCCGCCCTGGCGCGTGCCCGCGCCGCCGCCGAACAGCGCCAAGCCGCCACCAAACCATGACCCTCGACACCCTGCTGATCTATGCCGTCGCGTCGCTCGCCCTGGCGGTGATCCCCGGCCCGACCATGCTGCTGGCGCTGTCCAACGGCATCGACGGCGGCATGCGCCGCGCCAGCTGGGGCATCGCGGGCGCGTCGCTGGGCAGCGTCTCGCTGATCGCGGTCGTGGCGCTCGGGCTGGGCTCGCTGCTCGCAGCCTCGGAATGGCTCTTCAACGCGATCCGTGTCGCGGGCGTGGCCTACCTGGTGTGGCTCGGCATCAAGCTGTGGCGCAGCGAAGCGACCGACCTGGGCACGGCGCTGGCCAAGTCGGCCGTCGAGGTTCGTCCGCACGGGCGCATCGCGCTCGTGCGCAGCCTGATGGTGGCGCTCTCGAATCCGAAGACGGTGCTGTTCTTCGCGGCCTTCCTGCCGCAGTTCATCGACACCGCCAAGCCCCAGGGCATGCAGTACCTGGTGCTGGGCGCGATCTTCGTGGTGCTCGACACCTGCGTGATGCTGGCCTATGCCGGCGCCGGCACGCAGGCCGTGCGCTGGCTCTCGCGCCGCGGCCTCAAGGTGCTCAACCGCAGCTGCGCCGTCGGCATGTGGCTGCTGGCCGCCACCCTCGCCTTCTGGCGCCGACCGGCCTGAGCCTCGTCGAACTCAGCCCTTCTGCGGGCGCTTGAACAGCAACAGCAGCACACCCGCCAACACGACGCCCACGGCGTACCACTCGAAGCGCGTGACCGTCTCTTGGGCGATCCACACGCCCAGCAGCATCGCGATCACCGGGTTGACGAAGGTGTAGCTCGCCGCCAGCCCGGCTGGTGCCTGCGCGAGCAGCACCATGTAGGCGTTGAAGGCGATCAGCGAGCCGAACACCACGAGGTAGACCCACGCCCCCAGCGCCACCGGCTGCGGCGGCCAGCGCATCGTTTCGCCCGACACCGCGGCCAGCACCATCAGCACCACGCCGCCGCACAGCATCTCGCTCGCGAAGCCCATCGCACCGGGAGCCAGCGGCAGACTGCGCTGGCTCAGCACGCTGCCGAGCGACCAGCAGATGCAGGCCACGCAGATCGCCACCAGCCCCTCGGGCGAGGCCTTGAAACCGCTGCCCTGCGTGAGCATCAGCACGCCGACCAGCCCCAGCGCGATGCCCGCCGCCTCGAGCCGCGCCGGCTTCACGCCCCAGATCAGGTTCAACAGAGCAATCAGCAACGGAATGACGGCAATGAACGCCACCACCAGCCCCGAGCCGATCGACACCTCGGCCAGCGCCGTGCCGCCCATGCCGCCGCCGAGCATCAGCGCACCGACGACCAGCGCATTGCGCCACTGCAGACGCGTCGGCCAGGGCGTGCCGCGCCAGCGCATCCACGCCGCCAGCAGCACGCTCGCGACCAGGAAACGCGAGCCCATCTGCAGGAACGGCGGAAAGCTGATGAGCGCGTACTTGATGGCCAGGTAGGTCGAGCCCCAGACCACCCAGGTGGCGGCCAGGCACAGCCACAGCAGCGGCGTCAGCCGGGGGCGCGAGGAGGAAGCGGCAGGCGCGGCCTGCGCAGTGGGTGCGAGTGTCGACATGGCGAGGGTGTCTCTTATTGGTATCAGGTGTCCGTCATGGTATGAAAGCCGCCCGCCGGCAGCCATGCGAATTTCATGGTTCTGCTCGCACCGCACCGTCGATTTAAAGGACTTCCATGGACTTCACCTTGACCCCCCCGCTGGACGCCCACGACTCCCGCATCCTGGCCGAACTGCAGGCCGACGCCCGCCTGAGCATGGCCGAGCTGGGCCGCCGCGTGCACCTGAGCCAGCCGGCCGTGACCGAGCGCGTGAAAAAGCTGGAAGCCGCCGGCGTCATCACCGGCTACCGCGCCACCGTGAACCTCACGCGGCTGGGCTACGGCATCCGCGGGATCATCCGCGTCGGGCGGGCCGACTACGACCTCGTGGTGAAGCTGGTGCAGGAGACGCCCGAGTGCGTCAATGCCTACAACGTGACCGGCGAGGACAGCTGGATCCTCGAGATCGCGGTGATCGACGTGCCGCACCTCGATGCGGTGCTCGCCAAGTTCTGCATCCTGACCGAGACCGCGACCTCGATCATCCTGAACCCGGCGCGCGAGCACCAGCCGATGCTGCCGCCGCAGCGCGCCGACGTGAAGCCGCCGGTGCGCAAGGCGCTCAGCGCGTAGCGGCGAGCGCGTTGAAGGCCGTCACCACCTCGGGCGGCGCCTGCACCATCTCGACCAGCACGCCCTCGCCCGAGATCGGGAACTCGTCGTTGGCCTTGGGGTGCAAAAAGCAGATGTCGAAACCGGCCGCGCCCTTGCGGATGCCGCCCGGCGCAAAGCGCACGCCCTGCGCCGTGAGCCACTCGACGGCCTTGGGCAGGTCGTCGATCCACAGGCCGACGTGATTGAGCGGCGTGGTGTGCACCGCCGGCTTCTTCTCGGGGTCCAGCGGCTGCATCAGGTCGACCTCGACCTTGAACGGGCCGCTGCCCATCGAGCAGATGTCTTCGTCGACGTTCTCGCGCTCGCTGCGAAAGGTGCCCGTCACCTCGAGCCCCAGCATGTCGACCCACAGCTTCTGCAGACGCAGCTTGTCGGGGCCGCCGATGGCGATCTGCTGGATGCCCAGCACCTTGAAGGGGCGCGGCGCGGTCATGCGCAACCGCCTTCTTCCGCCTGCTCCTGCGTGCGATGCGAGCGCAGGCCGAGCTTGCGCAGCAGCTGCACGTCGGCATCGACGTCGGGGTTGCCGGTGACCAGCAGCTTGTCGCCGTAGAAGATCGAGTTGGCGCCGGCCATGAAGCACAGGGCCTGCACCGCCTCGCCCATCTGCTGGCGGCCGGCCGACAGGCGCACGCGCGCGGTCGGCATGGTGATGCGCGCCACGGCGATCATGCGCACGAAGTCGAAGGGATCGACCGGTTCCGAGTCGGCCAGTGGCGTGCCGGGCACGCGCACCAGGCTGTTGATCGGCACCGACTCCGGGTACGGGTCCATGTTGGCGAGCTGTGCGATCAGCCCGGCGCGGTGCACCGGCTGCTCGCCCATGCCCACGATGCCGCCGCAGCACACGCTGATGCCGGCGCCGCGCACGGCCGCCAGCGTGTCCAGGCGGTCCTGGTAGGTGCGTGTGTCGACCACGTCGGTGTAGTACTCGGGCGCGGTGTCCAGGTTGTGGTTGTAGTAATCGAGGCCCGCGGCCTTGAGCTGCTGCGCGTGGTGCGGCTCCAGCATGCCCAGCGTGGCGCAGGTCTGCAGGCCCAGGCCCTTCACGGCCTCGACCAGCACCGCCACCTTCTCGACGTCGCGGTCCTTGGGCGCGCGCCAGGCGGCTCCCATGCAAAAGCGCGTGGCGCCGGCGTCCTTGGCGGCCTGCGCGGCGCGCACCACCTCGTCGACCTCCATGAGCTTCTGCGCCTTCACGCCGGTGTCGAACTCGGCCGACTGCGGGCAGTAGCCGCAGTTCTCGGGGCAGCCGCCGGTCTTCACCGACAGCAGCGTGGCCAGCTCGATGTCGCCCTCGGGGAAATGCCGGCGGTGCACGGTCTGCGCCTCGAACAGCAGTTCCATGAAAGGCTTGTCGAGCAGCGCCTGGATGGCCTCCACCGACCAGGGGCCCTGGGGCGTCGCCACGGCCTTGGCCGGGCGGTGCAGCGTGATTGCCGCTTGTTGCAGATCGTTGGCACCCATCAGTTGAACTCCAGAATGATTTGGTCGACGGCGAGCGATTCGCCCTTGGCCGCCGAGATCTTGCCCACCACGCCGTCCTGCGCGGCGAACAGCACGTTTTCCATCTTCATGGCCTCGATCACGGCCAGCTTCTCGCCGGCCTGGACCTGCTGCCCCGGCTGCACCGACACCTCGACCAGCAGCCCCGGCATCGGCGACATCAGGAACTTGCTGAGGTCGGGCGGTGCCTTGTAGGGCATCAGCTCGAGCAGGCGCGCGCCCAGCGGCGACAGCACCATGGTCTCGATCTGCGTGCCGTCGTGCGAGACGCGCAGCGCCAGCGGGTTCTTGCCCGCGCCGCGCTCCACCTGCGCCGTGAAGGGCTTGCCGTTGGCCGTGCCCTGCACGCGCACCGCGCCCAGCGCGAAATCGCTCTCGATCTGGTAGCGCTTGTCGCCCACCGTGACGGCGCTGGCGCCGGTCTTGTCCTGGAAGTCGCTCACCGACACCGCGTGGTGCACGTGCTTGCCCTCGGGACCCAGCTCGACCACCACGAACTGCTCGCCCACCTTCACGCCGTGGCCCGCGAGCTGTCCGCTGATGCCCGAGGCGCGCGCGCGGTAGCGGCGGTTGACGAAGGCGGCCAGCGCCACCAGGAACGACGGGTCGGCGTGCGGCACGTCTTCCGCATGGAAGCCCTTGCCGTAGTGCTCGGCAATGAAGCCGGTGTTGAAATCGCCCGCCACGAACTTCGGATGCGCCAGCAGCGCGGCCTGGAACGGGATGTTGCTGCTGATGCCGCGGATCACGAAGCCGTTGAGCGCCTCGCGCATGAGGGCGATGGCCTCGTTGCGGTCCTTGCCGTGCACGATGAGCTTGGCGATCATCGAGTCGTAGTACATCGGGATCTCACCGCCGTCGTACACGCCGGTGTCCACGCGCACGCCGTGCAGGTGGCCGGTGTCGCTCGCGAACATGCTCTCGGCCGGCGGCTGGAACTTCACCAGGCGGCCCGTCGACGGCAAGAAGTTGCGGAACGGGTCTTCGGCGTTGATGCGGCACTCGATGGCCCAGCCGTCGCGCTTCACGTCGGCCTGCGCCAGCGGCAGCTTCTCGCCGGCCGCCACGCGGATCATCAGCTCGACCAGGTCCAGGCCGGTGATGCACTCCGTCACCGGGTGCTCCACCTGCAGGCGCGTGTTCATCTCCAGGAAGTAGAAGCTCTGGTCCTTGCCGACCACGAACTCCACCGTGCCCGCGCTCTGGTACTTCACGGCCTTGGCCAGCTGCACCGCCTGCTCGCCCATCGCCTTGCGCGTGGCGTCGGTGATGAACGGCGACGGCGCCTCCTCGATCACCTTCTGGTGGCGGCGCTGGATGGAGCACTCGCGCTCGTTCAGGTAGATGACGTTGCCGTGCGAGTCGCCGAGCACCTGGATCTCGATGTGGCGCGGCTCCTCGACGAACTTCTCGATGAACACGCGGTCGTCGCCGAAGGAATTGCGCGCCTCGTTACGGCACGAGGTGAAGCCCTCGAAAGCCTCCTTGTCGTTGAAGGCCACGCGCAGGCCCTTGCCGCCGCCGCCGGCCGAGGCCTTGATCATCACCGGGTAGCCGATGTCCTTCGCGATCTCGACGGCACGCTCGGCCGTCTCGATGGCGTCGTTCCAGCCGGGAATGGTGTTGACCTGGGCTTCGTTCGCGAGCTTCTTCGAGGCGATCTTGTCGCCCATGGCCGCGATCGAATAGTGCTTCGGGCCGATGAAGGCAATGCCCTCTTCCTCGACCTTGCGCGCGAAGGCTTCGTTCTCCGACAGAAAGCCGTAGCCCGGGTGCACGGCCTCGGCGCCGGTCTTCTTGCAGGCCGCGATGATGCGGTCGGCCTGCAGGTAGCTCTCACGGCTGGGCGCGGCGCCGATGTGCACGGCCTCGTCGGCCAGCTCGACGTGGCGGGCTTCCTTGTCGGCGTCGGAGTAGACGGCGACGGTGAGGATGCCCATCTTCTTGGCAGTCTGGATGACGCGGCAGGCGATTTCGCCACGGTTGGCGATCAGGATTTTCTTGAACATGTTCTTCTTTCTCCGTGCGGCTCAGAGCGGAATGTTTCCGTGCTTGCGCCACGGGTTCTCGAGCTTCTTCTCGCGCAGCATGACGAGCGAGCGGCAGATGCGCTTGCGCGTCTCGTGCGGCAGGATCACGTCGTCGATGTAGCCGCGCGCGCTGGCCACGTACGGGTTGGCGAAGCGGGCCTTGTATTCGGCTTCGCGGGCCGCGAGCTTCTCGGGGTTGTTCTTGTCTTCGCGGAAGATGATTTCCACCGCGCCCTTGGCACCCATCACCGCGATCTCGGCGCGCGGCCAGGCCAGGTTGACGTCGCCGCGCAGGTGCTTGGAGGCCATCACGTCGTACGCGCCGCCGTAGGCCTTGCGCGTGATGACGGTGATCTTCGGCACCGTGCACTCCGCGTACGCGTACAGCAGCTTGGCGCCGTGCTTGATGATGCCGCCATACTCCTGGCCGGTGCCGGGCATGAAGCCGGGCACGTCGACGAAGGTGATGACGGGGATGTTGAACGCATCGCAAAAGCGCACGAAGCGCGCCGCCTTGATGCTGCTCTTGATGTCCAGGCAGCCCGCCAGCACCAGCGGCTGGTTGGCCACGATGCCGACCGTCTGGCCTTCCATGCGCGCGAAGCCGATCACGATGTTCTTCGCGTAGTCGGGCTGCAGCTCGAAGAAGTCGCCGTCGTCCACCACCTTCAGGATCAGTTCCTTGATGTCGTAGGGCTTGTTCGGGTTGTCGGGCACCAGCGTGTCCAGCGAGTAGTCGGGCCGGTCGGCCGGATCGCCCTGGCCGTCATTGCCCAGGCGCACGGGCGGCTTCTCGCGGTTGTTCAGCGGCAGGTAGTTGTACAGGCGGCGCAGCATCATCAGCGCCTCGACGTCGTTCTCGAACGCCATGTCGGCCACGCCGCTGCGCGTGGTGTGGGTGATGGCACCGCCCAGTTCTTCGGCCGTGACGCTCTCGTGCGTCACGGTCTTCACCACCTCGGGGCCCGTGACGAACATGTAGCTGCTGTCTTTCACCATGAAGATGAAGTCGGTCATGGCGGGCGAGTACACGGCGCCGCCCGCGCACGGGCCCATGATCATGCTGATCTGCGGCACCACGCCCGAGGCCATCACGTTGCGCTGGAACACGTCGGCATAGCCGCCCAGCGACGCCACGCCTTCCTGGATGCGGGCGCCGCCCGAATCGTTCAGGCCGATGACCGGTGCGCCGACCTTCATGGCCTGGTCCATCACCTTGCAGATCTTCTCGGCATGGGCTTCGCTGAGCGCGCCGCCGAAGACCGTGAAGTCCTGGCTGAACACGAACACGAGGCGGCCATTGATCATGCCGTAGCCCGTGACCACGCCGTCGCCGGGGATCTTCTGCTCGGCCATGCCGAAGTCGACCGAGCGGTGCTCGACGAACATGTCCCATTCTTCAAACGTGCCGTCGTCGAGCAGCAGCTCGATGCGCTCGCGCGCCGTGAGCTTGCCCTTGGCGTGCTGCGCGTCGATGCGCTTCTGCCCGCCGCCGAGTCGCGCCTGGGCGCGCTTCTTTTCGAGTTGTTCGATCAGTTCTTGCATGGTGTGCTTCCGAAGCTGTGGTTCTGGATTGCTGGGAGAGTCTTGTGGGGGCCGGGGCGTCACACCCGGGCGGTGATGGCTGCCGCGGCGAGCAGCTGGCGCGCCGCCGTGGAGGCCGGCAGGCTGCCCTGCGCCACCTGCTGCGTGAGCTGCGGCAGCAGCTCGCGCACCTGCGCATGGTGGCGAAACGCCTGCTTGAGCCCGGCGTCGATGCGTTCCCACATCCACGCGGTGGCCTGCTTTTCGCGGCGCTTGGCGAGCTTGCCGTTGGCGGTCTGCAGCGCCTTGAATTCGAGCACGGCGTCCCAGAAGGCGTCGACGCCGGTGCCCGCGAGCGCGCTCAGCTGCAGCACCTTGGGCAGCCAGAAGCGGCGCTCCACGCCGCTGTGCGCGTCGTGCACGGCGTGCGCATGGTCGGGGTTGCCCTGGTGGCCGAACAGGCGCAGCGCCGAAGTGATCTGGGCCTGCGCGCGCGTGGCGGCGTCGCGGTCGATGTCGGCCTTGTTGATGGCGACCAGGTCGGCCAGCTCCATCACGCCCTTCTTGATCGCCTGCAGGTCGTCGCCCGCGTTGGGCAGTTGCAGCAGCACGAACATGTCGGTCATGCCGGCCACGGCCGTTTCGCTCTGGCCCACGCCCACGGTCTCGACGATGACGACGTCGTAGCCCGCGGCCTCGCAGACCAGCATGGCCTCGCGCGTCTTCTCGGCCACGCCGCCGAGCGTGCCGCTCGAGGGGCTGGGGCGGATGTAGGCGCGCTCGTGCACCGACAGGCGCTCCATGCGCGTCTTGTCGCCCAGGATGGAGCCGCCCGACACGGTAGACGAGGGGTCGATGGTGAGCACGGCCACGCGGTGGCCCTTGCCGATCAGCAGCAGGCCCAGCGTTTCGATGAAGGTCGACTTGCCCACGCCGGGCACACCCGAGATGCCGAGGCGAAACGAGGCGCCGGTGCGCGGCAGCAGCGCCGTGAGCAGCTCGTCGGCCTGCGTACGGTGGTCGGTGCGCGTCGATTCGAGCAGCGTGATCGCCTTGGCGATGGCACGGCGCTGCGCCATGCCCGGCGCATCGGCGAGCGCGCGTTCGAGCGCGCCGACGGTGTTCAGCACGCGGCCTCCGACGCCACGCGCCAGCGGTAGTGCAGGTCGACGCCCTCCTCGCCTTCGAGCACGAAGCCGTGCCGCTGGTAGAAACGGTTGGCGTCGCTCTTCACGAGCGCGGTGAGCTTGATGTCCAGCTGCTGTTCGCGCGCCTGCGCCTTGGCCCAGCGCAGCGCCCATTCGCCGATGCCGCGCCCCTGGAAACCGGTGCGCAGGTACAGGTGATCGAGGCGCAGCGCATCCGCGTCCTCGGGCTTGAGCGTGATGAAGCCCAGGCGCTGCTCACCGTCGAGCACGATGTGGTGCATGTACGGCACCACGAAACCGGCCGACAGGCGCTCGCGCGAGCGCGTGAGGTCGAAGCGGCCGACACGCTCCAGGCTCGGGCGCATCGCATCGATGCGCACGGCCAGCATGTCTTCGAAATCGCTGGAATCCACGGGCTGCAGCGACAGCCGCGACAAGAGATCGCCCACGTCGCTTCGTCTCAGACTGCGACGGCCGCGCGGATCTGCTCCAGCACGTCCTTGGCGCTGGCCGGGATGGGCGTGCCCGGGCCGTAGATGCCCTTGACGCCGGCTTCGTAGAGGAAGTCGTAGTCCTGGCGCGGAATCACACCGCCGACGAAGACGATGATGTCGTCCGCGCCCTGCTTGCGCAGTTCTTCGATGATGGCCGGCACAAGAGTCTTATGGCCGGCGGCGAGCGTGCTCACGCCCACGGCGTGCACGTCGTTTTCAATCGCTTGCCGCGCGCACTCTTCGGGCGTCTGGAACAACGGGCCCATGTCGACGTCGAAGCCCAGGTCGGCGAACGCCGTGGCGACGACCTTCGCGCCGCGGTCGTGCCCATCCTGGCCGAGCTTGGAAATCATCACGCGCGGGCGGCGGCCTTGCGCTTCGGCGAAGTCGTTGATCTCGGTCTTGAGCGCTTCCCAGCCTTCGGCCGAGTCATAGGCGGCAGCGTACACACCGGTCACCTTTTGCGTGTCGGCGCGATGGCGGCCGAAGGATTTTTCGAGGGCGTCGGAAATCTCGCCGACGGTGGCGCGCGCACGCACCGCATCGATGCTCAGCGCCAGCAGGTTGCCGGTGTTGCTTTCGGCGGCGTCGGTGAGCGCGTCGAGCGCGGCCTGCACCTTGGCGTTGTCGCGCGAGGCGCGGATGCTCTGCAGGCGCGCCACCTGCTGATCGCGCACCTTCACGTTGTCGATCGACAGGCTGTCGATCGCGTCTTCGCTCTTGAGCTTGTACTTGTTGACGCCGACGATCACGTCCTTGCCCGAGTCGATGCGCGCCTGCTTCTCGGCGGCGGCGGCCTCGATCTTGAGCTTGGCCCAGCCGCTGTCCACGGCCTTGGTCATGCCGCCCATGGCCTCGACCTCTTCGATGATGGTCCAGGCGGCGTCGGCCATGTCCTGCGTGAGCCTTTCCATCATGTAGCTGCCGGCCCAGGGATCGATCACGTTCGTGATGTGCGTCTCTTCCTGGATGATGAGCTGCGTGTTGCGCGCGATGCGCGAGCTGAACTCGGTGGGCAGCGCAATGGCTTCGTCGAGCGCGTTGGTGTGCAGCGACTGCGTGCCGCCGAACACCGCGGCCATCGCCTCGATGGTGGTGCGCACCACGTTGTTGTACGGGTCCTGCTCGGTGAGCGACCAGCCAGACGTTTGGCAGTGCGTGCGCAGCATCAGGCTCTTGGGGTTCTTGGGATTGAACTCCTTCATGATGCGGCACCACAGCAGGCGCGCCGCGCGCATCTTGGCCACTTCCAGATAGAAGTTCATACCGATGGCCCAGAAGAAGCTCAGGCGTCCGGCAAAGCCGTCGACGTCCAGGCCCTTGGCCAGCGCGGTCTTCACGTATTCCTTGCCGTCGGCCAGCGTGAAGGCGAGCTCCAGCGCCTGGTTGGCGCCGGCTTCCTGCATGTGATAGCCGCTGATCGAGATCGAGTTGAACTTCGGCATCTTCTGCGCCGTGTACTCGATGATGTCGCCAATGATCCGCATGCTCGGCGCCGGCGGAAAGATGTACGTGTTGCGGACCATGAACTCCTTGAGGATGTCGTTCTGGATCGTTCCGCTCAGTTGGTCTTGCGCCACGCCCTGCTCTTCGGCCGCGACCACGTAGCCCGCGAGCACCGGCAGCACGGCGCCGTTCATCGTCATCGACACGGAGACCTTGTCGAGCGGGATCTGGTCGAACAGGATCTTCATGTCCTCGACCGAGTCGATCGCCACGCCGGCCTTGCCGACGTCGCCCGTCACGCGCGGATGGTCGCTGTCGTAGCCGCGGTGGGTGGCCAGGTCGAAGGCCACGCTCACACCCTGGCCGCCGGCGGCCAGCGCCTTGCGGTAGAACGCGTTCGATTCTTCGGCCGTCGAGAAGCCGGCGTACTGGCGGATGGTCCAGGGGCGCACCGCGTACATGGTGGCCTGCGGGCCGCGCAGGTAGGGCTCGAAGCCGGGCAGCGTGTCGGTGTACTTCAGGCCTTGCAGGTCGGCCGCGGTGTACAGCGGCTTCACGCTGATGCCGTCGGGCGTGATCCAGTTCAGCGCATTCACGTCGCCGCCGGGCGCCGACTTGGCGGCGGACTTGGCCCAGGCGTCGAGGTCGGCCGGCTTGTAGGTGGGTTCGGGTGTGCTGCTGCTCATGGAAGGCGCCGCTCCAGGCGGTGGTCTGACGGGATTCGCAAGGTCGCTTGCACGGATTTGCAAGCCGTTCACAAGTCTAACCCATCCGTAATTATTAATTCAAACGCATTTTTTGAAGTACAGTGCAGCCCATGTCCGCCGTCACCCTGACCCCCCGCGCCCTCTATGAAGAGGTGGCCGAGCTCCTGCGCCAACGGATCTTCCGCCGCGAGCTGGAGCCCGGCAGCTGGATCGACGAACTCAAGCTGGCCGAGGAATACGGCATCAGCCGCACGCCCCTGCGCGAGGCGCTGAAGGTGCTGGCCGCCGAAGGGCTGGTGACGATGAAGGTGCGCCGTGGCGCCTACGTCACCGAGGTGTCGGAGCAGGATCTGGCCGACGTGTACCACCTGCTCTCGCTGCTCGAGAGCGACGCCGCCGGCGTGGTGGCCGAGCGCGCCACCGACGCCCAGCGCGCCGAGCTGAAGGCGCTGCACGCCGAGCTGGAAGCCGCCGCCGCCCCCGGCAAGGAAGACCGCGAGCACTTCTTTGCGGTGAACGAGCGCTTCCACATGAGCCTGCTGGCCATTGCCAACAACAAGTGGCGCGACCAGATGGTGGCCGACCTGCGCAAGGTGATGAAGCTCAATCGCCACAACTCGCTGCTGAAGGCGGGGCGCATTGCCGAGTCGCTCGCGGAGCACCGCGCAGTGATGGCGGCCATCGAGGCGCGCGACGCCGCCACGGCGATGGCGCGCATGCGCGAGCACTTCCTCAACGGCCTCGAAGCCGCTGTATAAGGCTCTCCCCCAGGCTGCGCGCACTTCGTGTCGCTTCGCCAACCCCCTTCCGGGGCGACGCCTGCGGCCCGGCAGAGCCGGTTCCGCGGCGTCTCGCGAAGGGGCCTGCGCCTGCGGCGCGGCCTCGTTCAGTCCAGGGTGAGGGTGCCTGCCTCTGTAGAGATGCGATGGGCGATTTCCAGCATGCGCGGGGCTACGCGGCTCAGCATGGTCTCCCTTGGCAGCAGGTACGCGGGGCCACCGCAGCTCACGCCGTAGCGTTCGCCGCGCGGGCCTTCGAGCGCGAAGCCCAGGGCGTGGATCTGAGGGTTCCATTCGCCGAAGGAGGTGCAGTAGCCCAGGCGGGCGTACTCTTCCAGGCTGGCGATGAGGCGCGGTTCGATGGCGTGCCAGTTCTCGCCGGTTTCGAGCCGGATCTGCTCCAGCAGCGCCGACTGCTCGGCCGAGGGCAAGGCGCCGATGTAGGCGCGGCCGGAGGCGGAGGTGGCGATCGACATGCGCGAGCCGACGTCGATGCGGGAGCTGATGAGCGCCGAGCGCGGACGCAGCGAATCGATGACCAGCATGTCCAGATCGTCGCGCACCGCCATGTGGATGCTGGCACCTGACAGTTCCGCCAGGTTGCCGAGATGGGGACGCGCCAGCGACCTCAGGTCGAAATTGCGCAGGTAGCGGCTGCTCATGTCGAGCAGCACCGGCCCCAGGCTGAAGCGCTCGCTGTCCTGCGACTGCCGCAGAAACCCCGCGCCCACCAACGTCGCCGTGAGGCGCGACACCGTGGCCTTCGGGATGCCGGTGGTGTCGGCCAATTCCCGGTTTCCGACGGGTGCCGCTGACATCCCGATGACCTTCAGCAGCGACAACCCCCTGGCAAGCGCACTGACTTCTTCCTTGCCGCCCACAGCTTCACTCATAAGACAGAACCTTTTTCTTGTTTCCCTGACCGCCTTATTCTTGAGCAAAAACAGGTGCTTCGCTCACACTTGTTGTTGCATTGTCATGAAACTGTGTTCCATCGAGCGTCAACTTCGCTCAATTGTGTTGACTGTCTACAAAGTCGGTGGCGGCGGCGAAGGGAATCAGGCGGCCTGAGCGGCGACGGGTTCGTGCGCCAGCGCCATCACTTCGTGCGGCGGGCGGGTCTTCAGGCGGTGGTCGCTCCAGACCTGGCGCCAGCGGCGCGCACCGGGCAGTCCGTTGCGCAGGCCCAGCATGTGGCGCGCGATCGACCACCAGTTGGTGCCATGTTCGGTCGCCTCGCGGACCATGTAGTCGCACATCTGCGCCTCGATGTCCTCGCGCGTGAGCGTCTGGGGGGCGTCGCCGTAGAACTCGGCGTCCCACTCGGCCAGCCACCAGGGGTTGTGGTACGCCTCGCGGCCGATCATGGCGCCGTCGAGCAGCCGCAGGTGCTCGTGCACCTGCGCGTTGGTGGCGATGCCGCCGTTGATCGAAAACTGCAGCGCCGGAAAGTCGTGCTTCAGGCGGTGCACCAGCGCATAGCGCAGCGGCGGAATCTCGCGGTTCTGCTTCGGGCTCAGGCCCTGCAGCCAGGCGTTGCGCGCATGCACGATGAACGTGCCGCAACCGGCCTCGCTCACCGCGCCGACGAAATCGCGCACGAACTCGTAGCTCTCGATCTTGTCGATGCCGATGCGGTGCTTCACCGTGACCGGCACGTCGACCACGTCGACCATCGCCTTCACGCAATCGGCCACCAGCTGCGGCTCGTTCATGAGGCAGGCACCGAAGGCGCCGCGCTGCACGCGCTCGCTCGGGCAGCCGCAGTTCAGGTTGATCTCGTCGTAGCCCCACTCCTGCCCGAGCTTGGCGCAGTGCGCCAGGTCGTGCGGCTCGCTGCCGCCGAGCTGCAGCGCGACGGGGTGTTCTTCTTCATGAAAACGCAGGTGGCGCGGCACGTCGCCGTGGATCAGCGCGCCGGTGGTCACCATCTCCGTATAGAGCAGCGCGTGGCGTGTCATGAGGCGGTGGAAGACGCGGCAATGCCTGTCGGTCCAGTCCATCATGGGGGCCACGGACAGGCGCATGGCCTCGGTGGCACGGGCCTTCCGAGGAAAATCAAGGCTTGGCGCGGGGTTGCCGCTCATCTCGTTCGGTGTCATTCGGTCTTATTCATCGCAATTCTTGGGCTTCGTTGGCACATTTCTGCCACAAGCTCGGCATGCACCAACGAGAGAACCCCCTTTGGGCAGCATCACGAAACGCAAGCGCGCAGCGGAAGCGTAGCGCACATGGCTCGCATCCGAATCGAGGATGCCCCATAGGGCCAATCAAAGAGAACACCCGCCGTCTTACGCGCGCGCCTGACGGTCAATGAGGCACTCACCGCGAAGCCGCTGAAGAAAACGGATAAGTTTTCGACGAACATGGGTTTACGCTGCCTCCGCGTCGCTCATCGTGGCAAAGCCCTCTTCGTTGCCCATGTTTACGTCCACGACCCCATCAGTATTCGTGACCCGCGCCCGCCCGGCGCATCACCCTGTACGGTCTAAGCAGAGACGACAACGCCGGCGGTCGCGTGCATGTCATAGCGATATATCGCACTGAGTGCCTCATAGCTCAACGCCCAACGGGCCGAGACCGGCGAGTCCGCGAGCCGTCGCCCCCCCTTTGGCATCGCCGAGAATGAGGGAGGCGGGTTCGGCGCTGATAGGTTGATGGCCACGCTCGGACCCTTGATCAACGCTGACCACACTATCAAAGGCACCGGATAGCGTTTACAAGGCGAGCCACGCCATCTCTCGGCGAGAACGGATCGCTCAAAGGCGCGTGACGCCTGCCCAGTAGCCAGGGACGCGCCGGCTGACCGATGAAGCCGATCAAAGCCACCAGCCAAAAGACCACACTCTCGAGTAGAGTATAGCGAAGCGAAGTCAGCAATCGTAAGTCCTTGTTTTCATTAGACTTATTTTTTGAAAACTAAACTCCCGCTAAACTTTTCTTTTTGGCAAAAAAAAACGGCTAGCATTCAAGCACTGGTCTTCCGGCAAAGAAGTGAACCAGTGCTTAGCCACCTAGCCTAAAAGGAGTGATTTTATCATGGCCGACAAAGACGCTGAGCGCGACTACCGCGTGAAGCAATTGGAACGCAAAGTTCAGGGTTTGCAACGAAATCTTGGCGTGTTGAATGCGCGCTTCGAGGTCACGACCAACAAGCAAGAGCAACGCATTCGCGACCTTGAGATCAAGGCTGCAGTGCAAAACGGTGTGCCGCAGAAGAAGGTCGCTCAGATCTTTGAGCTATCCGCCGGTCGCGTTAGCCAGATCATGAAAAAGGTCGCGTAACCTAATTTGATTCGATAGCGAAGTCCAAGGGGTGCCCAGATCGGGCACCCCTTTTTTGCTTGTGCGTGAACGGTGGAGCGAGGGAAGACGAAGACGAAGAAGAAGGCGACATCAAACAACCTGTCGTGACGGAGTCAAAGAAGCCCCGCACGATAGGCACGCCCCGCACCCGCGTCTTGTACGCCAGTGATGCAATGCAAACAGCGCTTTCGCGTGCGCGGGGGGACGCCATGTGGCGGCGTTGTCCGACTCCGCCCCGCTCTCGCCTCGTGACAATGGACCGGCCCGGCAGACCCGCGCCACAAGCGCAGACGAGCCGACGCATTTCATTTCCAGGCTACGCACCGATGACCCGCATCTACCTCATAGAAGACAACCCCCTGATCGCCACCACCCTGACCGACGGACTGAGGGAATTCTCCGGATGCGAAGTCGTCGCCACCGCCAGCAGCAGCGACGAAGCCATCGACTGGCTCGACGCGAACCCCGATGCCTGGGACGCCGCCGTGATCGACGTGTTCCTCGCGCAAGGCAACGGCCTGACCGTGGCCAACCACCTGAGGGAACGCAAGTCGCCCGCGCAGCGCACCGTGGTGTTCATGAACCACGCGACCTCCGAGGTGCGTGAAGGCGCGCTGTCGGCGGGCGTCGATGCGGTGTTCGACAAGTCGCTGCAACTCGAAGACTTCTACGACTTCTGCCGCACGCTCGGCATTGCGCCGCGACGTTAGTCGTTCAGACGGTGGCCGCGCGAATCGATTCGGCCAGCAGCCCCAGCCCTTCTTCAAAAACCGCCTCCGGAATGGTGAGCGGAAACAGGAAGCGCACCACGTTGCCGTGCACCCCGCAGGTCAGCAGCAGCAGACCGCGTTCGAGCCCCGCCGCATGCACGCGCTTCGTGAACTCGGCATCGGGCTCGCCGCTGCGCGGATCGCGAAACTCCACCGCCACCATCGCGCCCAGGCCGCGCACGTCGCAGATGCGCGGCACCTCGGTGCGCAGCGCCGCAAGGCTGGCCGTCAGCCGCTCTCCGAGCAGGCGGGCGCGTGCGACCAGCCCTTCGTCCTCGATCACGCGCATCGTCTCCAGCGCTGCGGCCACCGCCAGCGGATTGCCCGCGTAGGTGCCGCCGAGGCTGCCGACGCGCGTGGCGTCCATGAGTTCGGCGCGCCCCGTGAGCGCCGACAGCGGAAAGCCGCCGGCCAGGCTCTTGGCGGTCGTCACCAGGTCGGCCTCGATGCCGTAGTGCTCCAGCGCGAAGAGCTTGCCGGTGCGCCCGAAGCCGGTCTGGATTTCGTCGACGACCAGCAGGATGCCGTGGCGGTCGCACTCCGCGCGCAGGTGCTCCATGAGTGCGGGCCGCGCCACATAGAAACCGCCCTCGCCCTGCACCAGCTCGATGACGATTGCCGCCACGCGCTGCGGATCGACGTCGGTCTTGAACAGCCGGTCGAGCGCCGCGATGCTGTCGTCCACCGTCACACCCAGCGGCGCGGCCGGGAACGGCACGTGCCACACGTCGCCCGGCATCGGGCCGAAGCCCGCCTTGTACGGCGCGACCTTGCCGGTGAGCGCCATGCCCATGAAGGTGCGGCCGTGGAATGCGCCCGAAAACGCCACCACGCCGCTGCGGCCGGTGGCGGCGCGCGCCACCTTCATCGCGTTCTCGATGGCCTCGGCGCCGGTCGTGAAGAGCGCGCTCTTCTTGGCGCTGGGGCCGGGCACGACGCGGTTCAGCTGCTCGCACAGCGCCACGTATTCCTCGTACGGCGTGACGTGGAAGCAGGTGTGGTGAAAGTCGTCGAGCTGCGCGCGCACGGCGGCCACGATGCGCGGGTGGCGGTGGCCGGTGGCGAGCGTGGCGATGCCGCTGGCAAAGTCGACGAGGCGTCGGCCTTCCACGTCCCACAGCTCGGCGTTGTCGGCGCGGGCGGTGAAGTGCGGCGTGAGCGTGCCGATGCCCTGCGCGCAGGCGGCGTTCTTGCGGGCCTGCAGGCTCGCGTTGGTCGTGACTTGGGTGAGCATGAAGAAGAAAGAATAGAAAAGAGAACGAAATCAGCCGCGCATCAGGTGCTCGGCCAGCGCGCGAAAGGCGTGCATCGAGGTCGGCAGGTGCGCGTTGGCGGCCAGCGGGTGCGAGGCAAAACGCGCCACCACCATCTCGGCCTCGGGGTCGATGTGCAGCGCCTGGCCGTGGATGCCTTGTGCGGTAAAAGTACGGCGCGCGTCGTGCGCCACCCACCACATGTTGCGATAGCTCCAGCCGGCCAGCCGCGTGTAGCCCGCGAGCGCGAAGCGCGCCGGATCGGCGCCGCGGCGGATGTCGGCCACCACGGCCTCGGGCACGATCTGCATGCCGTTGAACGCGCCGCCCAGCCGCATCATCTCGCCCAGCCGCGCGAGGTCGCGCAGGCCGGTGCACAGGCCACCGCCCGCGAACTCGGCGCCCTGCCCGTCCACCGCAAAGGCCGCGTCCTGCTCGACGCCCAGGCGCGACCAGATGCGCTCGCTCAGCACCCGCGCCAGCGGCTGGCCCGCCACGCGGCTGATGAGCCAGCCCAGCACATCGGTGTTGACGGTGCGGTAGGCAAAGGCCTCGCCGTGTGTGCCCTGACCCTGCACGGTCTGCAGGAACTGGCGGTAGCCCTCGGCGCCCGCATAGCCCGCGGGGCGCGGCAACAACTGACCGGCGCGCGCGTGCTTCCACACGCCAGCATCGGGGTCTGTGTAGTCCTCCGAGTAGTCGATGCCCGTCGTCATGTCCATCACCTGGCGCACGGTGGCATGGCCGAAGGCGCTGACCGCCAGCTCGGGGATGTAGTGCCGCACCTGCGCGTGTTCGTCGAGCGCACCCTCGGCCGCGAGCATCGCGCCGACCGTGCCGACGACCGACTTGGTGACCGACATCGCCATGTGCTGCCCGTGCTCGTCGAGCGCGCCGAAGTAGCGCTCGTACACGATGCGCCCGCGGTGCAGCACCACCGCGCCGTCGGCGCAGATCGTCGCGAGCGCGCTGTGCCAGTCGGTGCGCGAGCCGTCCGCGGGCAAGGTGAAGGCCAGCGTGTCGAGTTCGGGGCGCTCGGCACGCGGCAGCACCGACACCGGACCATTGCCGCGCGACACGTTGCGCGTCGGTTGCAGCTCGCGCAGGTGCGAGAAGGCCCAGCGGTTCTCGGGCGCCTGGAAGATCGGGCGTTCGCGCGGGCGCTGCACGGCGGTGCCGGCCGTAGGAAAACCATCGCGCCAGCCGTCGGCCAGCGCGGCATCGGGAGCCGTCGTTTCTTGGGTGGTCATAGGGGTGCGATGGCTCAGTCGCCGAGCGCATCCAGGTCGCCCATCACGCGGCGCTCCAGGATGTCGCTGGCACGGCTCAGGTGGGCGTGCATGTGCTTGGCGGCGACTTCGAGCTTGTTCTCCTCGACCGCGTCGAGGATCTGCAGGTGCTCGCGGCACGACTTGCGCAGCAGGTCGATGTTCACGAGCGGGTAGTCCGACAAGTCGGAGATGCGGCGCAGCCGGTTCTGCTGCTTCACCGCATCGAGGATGAAGCGGTTGCCCGAGGCGCTGGCCAGCAGCTCGTGGAACTGCGCGTTGGCCTCGAAGAACTCCATCCACGAATGGCGCGAGGCGTGCGTCAGCAAGGTCTGCTGCTGTTCGCGGCAAGCGAGCAGCCGCTCGTGCTCGACCTTGAAGCCCGGCTCACGCAGCGCCGCGCATTCCACCACCAGGCGAAAGCGGTAGCTCTCGCGCTCGCTCTCGACCGAGTCGAGGGTTTCGGTGAACTCCCAGCGCTGGTAGTGGCGACCGCGCAGCACGCCGTCCTGCAGCAGCGTGGTCATCACGTTGCGCAGCAGCGGGCGCGGCACGCCGTAGGTCTGGGCCAGTTCGAGTTCATTGACGCGCGTCGGCAGCTTGCCCGCGAGGCGGTCGCGCAGCACGCGGTAATAGAGCGTCTTCTCCTCGTCCTCCGGCATCTCGCGGCGTGCGCGGTCGAGCGCCTCGCGGTCGGCCACCAGCGTGTAGCCGCGGTTGGGCACGTGCGCCAGCAGCGCACGCTCGTGCAGCAGGCGCAGCGCGGCGCGCACCGGCGTGCGCGAAATGCCGAGCCGGCCGGCCAGGTCGGTCTCGGTCATGTGGCGGCCGTTCTCGTAGCCGCCGGCCAAGGCCTGGTCGAGGATGTAGCGGCTCACGCGCTGGGTGAGCGGCGGGATCGACTTGTCCATCTGCGTCTGCATCTGCATCTGCTGCTGCGGGGCCATCCATGGGTCTCCGGAAACACGGGCTGGGTGCCGATCATCGCGGGTTCTTTGTATTTTTGGCCCTGAAAAACCATGTACATCTCACGCCAAAAATACAATTTGGATTTCAAGATCGGCCCCACGCCGACCCGGACGACGGGTCGTTTCCCCAAGGAGAAAAACACCGTGGCTTCCGCCGATACCCTGACAACGCCGCCCGGTTCGCTCGACGCGTTCTGGATGCCCTTCACGCCCAACCGCAAGTTCAAGCAGGCGCCGCGCCTCATCGTCGGCAGCGAGGGCCTGCACTACGACCTGGCCGACGGCCGCCGCGTGCTCGACGCCATCGCCGGCCTGTGGTGCGTGAACGCCGGGCACCGCAACCCGCGGGTCAGCGCGGCGATGAAGGCGCAGATCGACGTGCTCGACTACGCCTCCAACTTCCAGATCGGCCACCCCGCCGCCTTCACGCTGGCGCAGCGCCTCACGCAGATGGCGCCGGCCGGCATGGACCACGTGTTCTTCACCAACTCGGGCTCCGAGTCGGTCGACACCGCGCTGAAGATCGCCGTGGCCTACCACCGGGCGCGCGGCGACGCAGGCCGCTACCGGCTCATCGGGCGCGAGCGCTCGTACCACGGCGTGGGCTTCGGCGGCATCTCGGTGGGCGGCATCGGGCGCCAGCGCAGCACCTTCGGGCCGCTGCTCAACGGCGTGGACCACCTGCCGCACACGCTCGACCTGGCGCGCAACGCCTTCTCGCGCGGCGAGCCGCCGCACGGCATCGACAAGGCCGATGCGCTCGAAGCGCTGGTTTCATTGCACGACGCCTCGACCATCGCCGCCGTGATCGTCGAGCCCGTGGCCGGCTCCACCGGCGTGCTGCCGCCGCCGCGCGGCTACCTGAAGCGCCTGCGCGAGATCTGCGACAGGCACGGCATCCTGCTGATCTTCGACGAGGTCATCACCGGTTTCGGGCGCGTGGGCAGCAACTTCGCGTCCGACCTGTTCGGCGTGACGCCCGACCTCATCACCACCGCCAAGGGCCTGACCAACGGCGCCGTGCCGATGGGCGCCGTGCTCATGCGCGGCGCGGTGCACGACGCCTTCATGCACGGCAGCGTGAGCGCGGTCGAGCTCTCGCACGGCTACACCTACTCGGGCCATCCGCTGGCCTGCGCCGCCGCCATGGCCACGCTCGACGCCTACACCGAAGACGGCCTGATCGCCCGCGCCGCCGAGCTGTCGCCCTACTTCGAAGACGGCCTGCACAGCCTGCGCGGCCTGCCGGGCGTGATCGACGTGCGCAACGTCGGCCTGCTGGCCGGCATCGAGCTGCAAGGCTGGGCCTCGGGGCCCGGCACGCATGCGCAGGCGGTGGCGCAACATTGCCTGGACGAAAGCGGCGTGCTGGTGCGCTCGGTGGGCGACACCATCGCGCTGTCGCCGCCGTTCACGCTGGAGCGCCGGCACATCGACCAGATCATCGACAGCCTGCGCGCCGCCATCGCGCAGACCGCACAAGCCACTGACACGGAAGCCTGAGCACCTCAGGCCGCACGCACAGACACACAAGACAAGCCCCGGAGACAAGACACACCATGGACATCGAATCGTTCCCCCTGTACGACATCGAAGGCGACGCGCAGCAGCGCGGGCGCCAGTACGGCCGCGCCGCCGGCGACCGCATCGACCTGAGCCTGCGCACCTACCGCGCCGCCTTCGAGCGCGTGGGCCTGAGCTGGGAGCGCACGCGCGCGCTGGCACGCCGCTTCATGCCGATGGTCGAGGCCTTCGACGCCGGCATGCTGCGCGAGATCGAGGGCGTGGGCGAAGGCGCGGGCGTGCCGGCCGAGGACATCGTGGCGCTCAACGCGCGCAGCGAAATGCTCTACGCCTTCCAGCAGCTCGAAGCCACCGAGCCGCCCGACGGCTGCACCGGCGTGGTCGTCATGCCCTCGGCCGCGCGCGACGGCAAGCTCATCCATGCGCAGAACTGGGACTGGCGCGTCGAAAGCCTCGAACTCGGCGTGGTGCTGCGCATCCAGCCCGATGAAGGCCCGGCCATGCTCACCTTCGCCGAGGCCGGCACGCTGGCGCGCGCGGGGCTCAACAGCGCGGGCATCGCCGTCACCGGCAACTTCATCAAGGCCGACAACGACGGCAAGCAGCAAGGCGTGCCGCTGGCGTTGATCCGCCGCGGCATCCTGCAGTCGACGCTGTACGCCAACGCGCTGGGCGTGGTGTGCCGCAGCGCGCGCTCGATCTCCAACAACATGATCATCACGCACGCCGAGGGCGAGGCCGTGAGCCTGGAGACCTGTCCCGAGCAGGTGTTCTGGCAGCAGCCCGAAGGCGGCATCCTGGTGCACGCCAACCACTTCAAGACCCCGGCGGCGCTGGCGCGCGTCGTCGACCGCAGCCTGGAGACCACGCCCGATTCGCTCTACCGCGACCGCCGCGTGACCGAGGCGCTGCACAACAGGCGTGCGGCGGGCCTGCTCACCGAGCAGGACGTACTCGACGCGCTGCAAGACCGCTTCGGCGCGCCGCGCGCCGTGTGCCGCAGCCCGAGCGCGGGCCCCGGCGGGGCCTCGTCGGCCACTGTGGCGACCATCGTCATGGACCCGGCGGCACGAAAGATGCGCATCGCGCCGGCGCCCTTCAAGGCGCACCGCTTCACCGAGTATTCCCTCTGATCCGCCCGCCCCGCCCAGCTTTCGCCAGGAGTGTTGCCATGAACCTGCCCACGCCCCCGTCCCTCCCTCCCGCTGCGCGCACCGCCGCCGCGCTGGTCCTCGGCCTCGGCCTGGCCGCCAGCGCGGCCTTCGCCCAGGCCCCGGCCGGCCAGACGATGCGGATCCAGATCAACTCCGACATCCGCTCCACCGACCCCGGCGGCAACCGCGACGACAACACCGACAACGTGCTCATCCACGTCGTCGAAGGCCTGGTCGCGCTGCGCGAAGACACCTCGGTCGGCCCGATGCTCGCGAGCAAGGTCGACACCTCAGCCGACGGCCTGACCTACACCTTCACCCTGCGCGACGGCGTGAAGTTCCAGAACGGCGCGGTGCTCACCGCCGACGACGTCGTGTGGAGCTGGCAGCGCTACCTCAAGCCCACCAGCGGCTGGCGCTGCCTGCCCGAGTTCGACGGCAAGGGCATGACCAAGGTGCTCGCGGTGGAAGCGCCAACGCCCAAGACGGTGGTGTTCAAGATCGAGCGCCCGAGTGCGCTGTTTCTCACCATGATGGCGCGCCCCGACTGCGGCGGCGCCGCCATCCTGCACCGCAGCTCGCTCGGCGCCGACGGCCAGTGGAAGGAGCCCGTGGGCACCGGCCCCTACAGGATCAAGGAGTGGAAGCGCGGCCAGTACATCGAGCTCACGCGCTTCGACGGCTACAGCTCGCGCCCCGAAGCGCGCGACGGCCTCACGGGCGGCAAGAAGGCCGAGATCGAGAACCTGCGCTTCGTCGTCATTCCCGACTCGGCCGCGGCCAAGGCTGCGCTGTACAGCGGCGGCATCGACGCCTTCATCAGCCCCAGCCCGGCCGACGTGGTCGAGATGCGCGGGCGCAGCGACGTGCGCGTCGACACCACGCCGGTCATGACCATGGTGGCGCTGCTGCTGCAGACCACCGACCCGCTGCTGAAAGACGTGCGCATCCGCCGCGCGCTGGCACTGGCGCTGGACACGCCCGAGATCGCCAAGTCGGTCACCGAGGGCCTGTCGGCCGTCAACAACTCGGTCGTGCCTTCGTCCAGCCCGTTCTACAGCGCCGTGCAGGCCGGCGGCTACAAGCGCGACATCGCCGGTGCCAAGAAGCTGCTGGCCGAGGCCGGCTACCGCGGCCAGCCGATCAAGCTCGTCGCCAACAAGCGCTACGAGGCGCTGTACTCGGCCGCCGTGCTGGTGCAGGCCATGGCCTCCGAGGCCGGCATCAACATCGAACTGGAAGTGCTCGACTGGGCCACGCAGCTCGACCGCTATACCAAGGGTCAGTACCAGAGCATGGCCTTCATCTACTCGGCGCGCATCGACCCCTCGCTCAACTACGAGATGGTGTCCGGCGACAAGGCCACGCAGCCGCGCAAGGTGTGGGACAACGCCGCCGCGCAGACCCGGCTCACCGAGAGCATGGTCTCGCGCGACAAGGCGCGCCGCCAGGTGCTGTTCGACGAGCTGCACAAGCAGATGCTGCAGGACGTGCCGATGGTCGTGCTCTTCAACGCCAGCGACGCCACCGCCATGCGCAAGAGCGTGACCGGCTTCAAGGGCTGGGCGCCGGCCAAGCCCCGGTTCTGGAACGTCCGGCTCGACGCGCGCGGCTGACGGGGCGCCGCCGCCATGCTTGCCTACCTCTTGCGCCGGATCGCCATGACGGTCCCGACGCTGCTGCTGGTGTCGATTGCCGTCTTCACGCTCATGCGGCTGATTCCGGGCGACCCGGTGCAGCTCATGCTCGGCGAAGGCGCCGACCCCGCGCAGCTCGAACTCGCCCGCCAGCAGATGGGGCTGGACCAGCCCCTGGTCACCCAGTACGTCGTGTGGCTGCGCCACGCGCTCACCGGCGACCTGGGCGTGTCGACCACCAACGGCCTGGCGGTGCTGCCGCTGATCTGGGAGCGCTTTCACGTGAGCGCCGTGATCGTGCTCACCGCCGTGGCGCTGGCCTCGCTGATCGCCGTGCCCGCCGGCCTCGTCGCCGCCTGGCGCAAGGACCGGCCGACCGACCTCGCCATCATCGGCGCGGCCACGCTGATGCTGTCGGTGCCGAGCTTCTGGCTCGGCCTGCTGCTGTTGATGTTCTTCGGCCAGTACCTGCACTGGCTGCCGGTGGTGGGCTACGTGCCCATTTCGGAAGACTTCTCGCAGGGCCTGATGTACGTCATCTTGCCGATCGTCACGCTGGTGCTGGTCGAGACCGGCGTGCTCACGCGCATGTCGCGCGCCAGCACCATCGAGGTGCTGCGTCTCGAGTACGTGACGCACGCGCGCGCCAAGGGCGTGCCCGAGTCGCAGGTGCTGCGCCGCCACGTGCTGCCCAACGCCTTCAACCCCACGCTCACCATGATCGGCCTCATCCTGGGCCACCTGCTGAGCGGCATCGCGGTGCTCGAAACGGTGTTCACCCTGCCCGGCCTGGGTCGCCTGATGATCGATTCGATCTTCGCGCGCGACTACCCGGTGCTGCAGGGCTGCCTGCTGTTCACGGCCTGCATCTACGTGGTCATCAACCTGATCGTGGACATGTGCTATCCCCTCTTCGATCCCCGGGTGTCGGTGCAGTGAAAAAGATCAAGACCCATACCCTCGTGGGCGGCGTGCTCATCGGCGTGCTGCTGGTGCTGGCCGTGGTGGCCGCGCTGTGGACACCCTATAACCCGCTGGGCATCGACCTGCGCGGCAAGCTGCAGCCGCCGTCGATGGCGCACTGGCTGGGCACCGACGAGTTCGGGCGCGACGTGGCCAGCCGCGCCATGCGCGCGGCCTCCACCAGCTGCCTCATCGCGCTGCTCACGGTGGCGCTGGCCACCGCCGTCGGCCTCGTGGTCGGCGTGCTCGCCGGCTTCGTGCGCGGCTGGACCGACCGCGTGCTCATGGCCTTCAACGACACGCTGCTGGCCTTTCCGGGCCTGCTGCTGGCGCTGGGCGTGATGGTGATCGTGGGCGCCAACCAGTGGGGCATCGTGCTCGCGCTGAGCATGGCCTACGCGCCCTCGGTGGTGCGCGTGGTGCGCGGCACCGTGCTGTCGCTGCGCGAGCGCGAGTACGTCGAGGCCTCGCGCATGATCGGCAACGGCGAGATCTACACCATGTGGCGCCACATCCTGCCCAACTGCGTGGCGCCCGTCGCCGTGCTGGCCACCAGCATGTTCGGCTGGGTGCTGCTGTCGGAGAGCGCCCTGAGCTTCCTCGGCCTGGGCGTGCCGCCGCCCGCGCCCACCTGGGGCAATATGCTCTCCAGCGCACGCCCCTACATGGCCTCGGCCGTGTGGCTGTGCCTGGTGCCGGGCCTGTGCATCGCGCTCACGCTGCTGGGCATCAACCTCCTGGGCGAATCGCTGCGCGACCGGCTCGACCCGCGCACGGAGAAGTCATGACCCATCCCACCTCTTCCGCAGCGCCCGTGCTTTCCGTGCGGCACCTGAAGATCGACCTGCACGGCGGCGCCCAGACGCTGGTACACGACCTCTCGTTCGACGTGCGCCCCGGCGAGTTCCTTGCCGTGGTGGGCGAATCGGGCAGCGGCAAGACCATGGCCGCGCGCGCCATCCTGCAGCTGCTGCCGCCCGGCATCGCGCAAAGCGGCGGGCAGATCGTGTTCGACGGCGAAGATCTGAGCACGCGCGACGTGAAGGCCATGCGCCCCATCCGCGGGCCCGGCATCGGCATGGTGTTCCAGGAGCCGATGGTCTCGCTCAACCCGGTGCACCGCATCGGCGAGCAGATGGCCGAGGGCCTGCGCATGCACACGAAGCTGTCGGCCACCGAGATTCGCGCGCGCTGCCTCGACATGCTGCGCCGCGTGCAGATCGCCGACCCCGAGCGCTGCCTGCACGCCTACCCGCACGAGTTCTCGGGCGGCATGCGCCAGCGCATCATGCTGGCCAGCGTGATGCTGCTCCAGCCGCGCCTGCTGATCGCCGACGAGCCGACCACCGCGCTCGACACGCTGAGCCAGCGCGAAGTGCTCGACCTCATGGTCGGCCTCGCAAAGGACCAGGGCACGGCCGTGCTGCTCATCACGCACAACCTCGGGCTGGTCGGGCGCTATGCGCAGCGCGCCATCGTGCTGGAGAAAGGCAAGCTCGTGGAGACGGGCGACGTGCCCGCCATCCTCGTCGACCCGAAGCAGCCCTACACCCGCAAGCTGGTCGACGCCCTGCCGCGCCGCCAGGCCGCGAAGCCGGTGCCTTCTGCCCCACAGCAACCACTGGTGCAGGTGCGCGGCCTGTGCGTGAGCTACCCCGGCGCGCGCGCCGGCTTCTTCAAGCGCCATGCACCGGTGCAGGTCATCGACCAGCTCGACCTGGACATCCACCCCGGCGAGATGGTCGCGCTGGTGGGCGGCAGCGGCTCGGGCAAGACCACGCTGGGCCGCGCCATCCTGCGGCTCGCGCCGTCGCACGCGGGGCAGATCCTGTTTCGCGGCAACGACGTGCGCCGCGCCGACCGCGCCGCGCTGCACCGCTTCCGGCTCGCCTGCCAGCTCGTTTTCCAGGACCCGTTCTCGTCGCTCGACCCGCGCATGCGCGTGCAGGAGATCGTGGCCGAGCCGCTGCGCCATCTGCCCGCGCTCGACGCCGCCGCGCGCCTGAAACGCGTGCGCGAGACGCTCGACGAAGTCGGCCTGGACGGCCTGGGTGCGCGCTACCCGCACGAGCTCTCGGGCGGCCAGCGCCAGCGCGTGGCAATTGCGCGCGCGCTGGTGCGCCGGCCCGCCTTCGTGGTGGCCGACGAGCCCGTGTCCGCGCTCGACATGACCATCCAGGCGCAGGTGCTGCGCCTGTTCCAGAGCCTGCAGGCGCACCACGGCTTTGCGTGCCTGTTCATCAGCCACGACCTCGCGGCCGTCGAGCAGATCGCCGACCGCGTCGTCGTGATGGAGCGCGGCCGCATCGTCGAGCAAGGCCCGCGCGACGCCGTGTTCGACCAGCCGAGCCATGCCTACACGCAGGCGCTGCTCGCAGCCACGCCTCGGCCGCTTGCGTCGCTGGCCGACCCCGTCCTTCGCTCTCCCGAGAAAGTGTTCGCGTGACCGCCGCTCCCTTGCCCGCCACCTGGCTGAACCCCACCGCCCCGCCCCCGCTCGATCCGCAGATCGTCGAGTTCATGCGCCTCATGGCGGCCGAGGGCAGCCGCTATCCGAAGCGCCACACCATCCCGATCGCCGAAGGCCGCGCCAACGCCGAGAAGGTGCGCGCCCCGTGGACCGAAGGCGGCCCGGCGATGGCGCGCACGGTCGAACAGCAGGTGCCCACGCGCCACGGCAACGTGCGCATCCGCGTGCACTACCCGCAGCACCGCAGGCTGCAGGGCGCACTGGTCTACATCCACGGCGGCGGCTTCGTGCTGTTCAGCCTTGACACCCACGACCGCGTGATGCGCGAGTACGCGGGCCGCGCGGGCATCGCCGTCATCGGCATCGACTACACGCGGGCGCCTGAAGCGCAGTTTCCACAGCCGCACGACGAGTGCGTCGACGTGATGCGCTGGCTCGCGACGAATGCGGGCGCGCTCGACATCGATCCTGCGCAGCTCTTCATCGGCGGCGACTCGGCGGGCGCCAACCTGTCGGTGGGCGCCTGCCTCGTGCTGCGCGACGCGGGCGAGGCGCTGCCGCTGGGCATGCTGCTGAACTACGGCGCCTACAGCACCGAGCTGTACCGCGAGTCGGTGGTGCGCTACGGCGCGGGCGAGTACGGCCTGTCGCTGCACATGATGGTGTGGTTCTACGGCCTGTACCTGCGCCGGCCCGAAGACTTTCGCGACCCGCGCCTGGCCAGCCTCACGGCCCGGCTCGAGGGCCTGCCGCCCGCGTGCCTGGCGATCACCGAGTGCGACCCGCTGCACGACGACAGCGTGCTCATGGCCGCGCGCCTGCGCGAGGCCGGCGTGGCCGTGACCGACGTGCTCTACCCCGGTACGATCCACGGCTTTCTGGAAGCGGTGTCGATCGCCGACGTGGCGGGCCGCGCCTTCGACGATGCCGCCCGCTGGATGCACGCGCTGGCCGCGCGCTGAAGCCCTCGCCATGTACACGCCCACACCGTACGTCGAAGACGACCTCGCGACGCTGCACGCCGGCATCCGCGCGTGGAGCTTCGGCACGCTCATCACCGTCGGCCCATCAGGCGCCAGCGCCACGCACCTGCCCTTTCTGCTCGACGCACAGGACGACGGCCCCGGCCTGCTCACCACGCACCTGTCGAAGAAGAACCCGCAGTTCGACGAACTGCGTGCGGGCGCCGAAGTGCTCGCCATCTTCCAGGGGCCGCATGCCTTCGTCACGCCCAGTTGGTACGTGAAGCAGAGCACCTTCCCGACCTGGAACTACACCGCGATCCACGCGCGCGGCACGCCCCGCGTGATCGAGGACCGCACGGCCATCCATGCCGTGCTGCGCCGCACCGTCGCGCTCTACGACACGCCATTGGGCGGCAACTGGGACTTCGACGCCATGCCCTTCGACTTCGTGGCGCCGCGCCTGGACATGATCGCGGCGGTCGAGATTCCGGTGCGCGTGCTCGAAGGCAAGTTCAAGCTCAACCAGGACCGCTCGGAAGACGACCGCAAGGGCGTGATCGCCGCGCTGGAACGGCTGGGCGAACCGCAAGGCGTGGCCGTGGCCGAGCTCATGCGGCAGCAGATGGCGTTGACGGTGGCGGGCTGAATCGCGGCGGCACAATCGTCCGCGTGTCACGCCTCCTACGCCTTCTTTCCTCCGGCCTCGCGCTGGCCCTCTCGCTCGGTGCCCAAGCGGCCGACCCGGTACTGCTCGTCACCTCGCCCGTCGCGCTGCAGGCCGCCGAGAAAGCCGGCGCCGGTTTCGGCCGCTGGTTCGACGTGCCCTCTGCCGCCAGCGGCATCGCCACCAACCAGGCACTCGCACGCTCGCCCGCCTGGCAATCGATCGCCGACCCGCTGAAGACCAGCCTCGCCGCCCTGCAGCGCCGCGACCCGCAGGCTGGCGTCGGCATTGCGCGCTACCCGCACCGGATCTTCGACGCGCGCTGGCTCGCCAGCCCCGACGCCTTCTTCGAACTGGTCGGCGTGGCCAACCGCATGGACCGCCGCCCCTTCCAGCCCGGCGCCTGCGGCGAGACGCGGCTCGTGTACCGGCTGGCCTACCGCTCGGCCGCGATGCAGTCGCGCCTGCCGATGACCGTCGCCGTCGAGCTGCGCGGCGATGCGCCCGATGCCGACGGCAGCTGCGCCAGCGCGGCGCGGCGTTGGCAGCCACCACAGGCGTCGATGAAGGACGAAGCCCTCGGCCGCTGGCTCGTGTCGGCCGACGGCCCGCTCGCGCCGCCGCGGCTTGCGCAGGTCCGCATCGCGCAGGTGACGACCAACCTGCAGAGCGTGCGCTGGCCCTCGGCCGTGCGGCCCGACCTCGGCGGCCATGCCGAGTACCTGCTGCGCGCCTTCCGCTGGAACGCGGGCACGCAGCGCTTCGACGCGGGCCCGTTGGAGAACACGCCCGACATGGCGAAGCTCAAGGCCGACGCCCCGCTGCGCAAGGCGCTGCTGCAATGGCTGCAGCAACCCGACACGCTGCGCGCGCTCGACAGCGCCACCGTGCGCATCCCCGATCGCTTCCTGGCGACCGAGTCGGTCTCGGTCGCGCCGCGCGGCCTCGAGCGCCTGGCGAACCGTCCCTTTGAGCAACTGTTCGCGCCCGGCGACTGGCAACCCGTGCCCGGCAGCCGCACGCTGCAGTCACCGCAGGCCGTGCTGCGCCGTCTCGACGACCTGAGCTGCGCGGGCTGTCACCAGAGCCGCGCGGTTGCGGGCTTTCATCTGCTGGGCGTGGACCGGCGCGGCGCCTCGCGCACCTTCACGACCGGCAACGCGCTCGCGCTGCCGCACTCACCGCATCTGCAGGATGAGCTGGCGCGGCGCGAGCGCTATGTGAAGGCCGCGCTGACGACGCCCGTGCCCGACCCGTTCCGCCCGCTGGCCTCGCCGGACGATGCGAACGCCTTGCCCGACAAAGCCACCGTCGGCGCCAGCTGCGAGCCCACGCGCATCACCGCCTCGGCCGACCCGTGGCGCGACCGCGCGCAGAAGTTGCCGCGCACCGCTGCCACGACCTGCGAAGGCGAAGACTCCGTGTGCGAGAAGACCTCGGTCGGATTCCCCGGCGGCATGTGCTCGGGCCGCTGCGATCCGAAAGACCCGAACGGCACCTGCGGCGGCATCGCCATCCTCAGCGATTTCAACCAGTGCCTGGCAGCCAAGCAACCCTTCGGGGATTGCCTGAGCAAGCACACGCGGCCCGGCAACCTGCGCAGCTGCTCGGCGCAACAGCCTTGCCGCGAGGACTACATCTGCGCGCAGGCCGAAGGCCAGCCCGAAGGACGCGGGGCGTGCATTCCGCCCTACTTCCTGTTCCAGATGCGGGTGGACGGGCATTCGTGAAGGGGGCTCCCGTAGGGCTCCCGAATGAATGACTCCCTCTCCCGCTTGCGGGAGAGGGTTGGGATGAAGGTGAGCAGCGATGAAGGCCGCGCGACGTTGTCAGGTCCCCCCGGCTGGCGGACCAGGGAGCCATTGCTGGCGCCAGATGAGAGGGCCGACCGCGAAAAATACCAAGTTCTGGGGATATCGACAGACACTCTTTTTAACAATGATTGACATTTGGAAACCCCCTGCACGCCCGTCGACAGGGGGCTTCTTTTTGTTGAGTCCTACAACCATAAAGAGGGGTCAAGATGCTTTTCAGTCAAGCAAGTTCGGTCGCGCGAATCGGCGCCGTGGCCGGTGCGGTCATGTTGGTGGCATCGTGCGGCGGGGGTGGAGGTGGCGGTACTTTTCTGCCGATGGTCGCACCGCCCCCTCCGGCGACAGTGCCGCCCGTCGTGAAGCATTCCATCGGCGGCACGGTCACCGGCCTTGAAGGCCGCCTGGTGCTGCAAAACAATGCCGGCGACGACCTCCAGCTGTCGGCCGATGGCAAGTTCACCTTTGCAACGACCCTGGTCGAGGGCTCGGACTACAAGGTCAGCATCCGTACGCAACCCCTGTGGCAGTTCTGTACCGTCACCAAGGACACCGGCAAGGCCTCGGCCGACGTGAGCGACGTGACGGTGGCCTGCTCGGCCGCGGCCGCCAAGGTCGAGACGCTCGCCGGCACCGGCTCCCCGGGCGCCGCCAACGGCAAGGGTACGGCCGCATCGTTCTTGCTGCCTTACGGCATCGCCCTCACCAAGGATGGTGGTCTGCTCATCGGCGACTGGGGAAACAACCTCGTGCGCAAGATTTCGCCCGAGGCCGACGTCACCACGTTTGCCGGCAACGGAAACTTCGCGACGGTGGACGGCAACGGCACCGCCGCTTCGTTCGAGGACCTCACCGGCCTCACCGTGGATGCGACCGACACCGCCTTCGTCGCGGACGCCGGCGGCCATCGAATCCGCAAGATCACGCCGACGGCCGATGTGACTACGGTGGCGGGCAATGGCACGAACACCACGACCGATGGCAACGGAACCGCCGCCACCTTCAACACGCCCGTGTCGGTGGCCGTGGATGCTGCCGGCAATCTGTACGTTCTGGAGTACGACGGCGGCGTCGTTCGCAAGATCACCCCCACCGGCGATGTCACCACGCTGGCCGGCAGCAGCCCGCGGGGCTTTGCCGACGGCACGGGAACCGCCGCGAAATTCGGGCGCGGCTACAACATTGCCATCGACGCGCCAGGCAACCTCTACGTGGCGGACTCCGAGAACCATCGAATTCGCAAGATCACCCCCGCCGGGGTGGTCACGACCCTTGCAGGGACGGGAACGCCCGGCGCCACCGATGGACCCGGGAACTCCGCGACTTTCTCCGATCCCCGCGGCGTCGCTGTCGATGCGCACGGCAATGTCTACGTGGCCGATTTCGGGAGCAGCCTGTTGCGCAGGATCACACCGGCAGGGGTGGTCTCCACGCTCGCCGGCCAAAAGGGTGTTACGGGTGGGCAAGACGGCATCGGCGCGGCTGCCACGTTCGCGCAGCCGCTCGGGCTCACGATCAACGCGGCGGGCACGCTGTATGTCGCCGACACCTTCGGCAATGTGATCCGCAAGGTCACGCCGGTTCGAGCGCCCTGAAGCGTGCTGCGGCGACGTGCGCCGAGCGCGTCGCCGCATCAGCCGCCGTCTGCGGCGGTGAGCGGCGATGGAGGCCGCGCGATGTTGTCAGGCCCCTGCCCTCACTCCCCCTCGTACCACCGGTCCTTCGCCAGCATCACCCGGTGATGCCCGCACCCCGACGGCATCATCGGGAAGCAGTTCTCCTGCGCCGCCACCTGCACGTCGAGAAAGAACGGCCCTTCGCTCTCCAGGCATTCGGCCAGCGCGGCTTCCAGCTCCGCCGGATCGGACACCCGACGCGCGCCCCACCCAAAAGCCTTCGCCAACGCCACGAAGTCGGGCAGCGCCTCGTTCCAGCTGTGGCTCAGGCGGTTGCCGTGGTTCAGCTCCTGCCACTGGCGCACCATGCCCATGTAGCCGTTGTTGCTCAGCACCAGCTTCACCGCAGTGCCGTGCTGCATGGCAGTCGACAGCTCCTGGATGTTCATCAGCACCGACGCGTCGCCGCTCACGCACACCGTGAGCGCGTCGGGGTGACCGATCTGCGCGCCGATGGCCGCGGGCAGCCCGTAGCCCATCGTGCCGGCGCCGCCCGATGTGAGCCAGTGGCGCGGGCTGTCGAAGCGCAGGTACTGCGCGGCCCACATCTGGTGCTGGCCCACATCGGTCGAGACGATCGCACCGCGGCCCGCGATGGCCCGCTGCAGCGACGACATGAGCTGCTGCGGCAGGATCTCTTCGGTCGACGGCGTGAAGGCCAGGCAGTCTTCGGCGCGCCAGCGCTCGATGCGCGCCCACCACGGCGCCAGCCGCTCGGGCGCAAACGCTTCGGGCAGCAGCCCCAGCAGCGCTTCGACGATCGCGCCGCAATCGCCCACCATCGGCACGTCGACATGCACCACCTTGTTGATGCTGCCGGGGTCGATGTCGATGTGGATCTTGCGGGCGTGCGGACAGAACTCGTCGAGCTTGCCCGTCACGCGGTCGTCGAAACGCGCGCCCACGCACACCACCAGGTCGGCCTCGTGCATCGCGAGGTTGGCTTCGAGCATGCCGTGCATGCCCAGCATGCCGACGAACTTCGGGTCGGACGCGGGGAACGCGCCCAGCCCCATCAGCGTGAGCGTGCACGGCGCATGCAGCCGGTGCACCAGCTGCGTGAACGCCTCGCAGGCCGCCGGCCCCGAGTTGATGAGCCCGCCGCCGCCGTAGAGCACCGGCCGGCGCGCGGTCGAGATCAGGTCAGCGGCGCGCTGCAGCATCGCCCGCGGCGGCAGCGGCGCGCGACCCGTGCGCAGCGCACGCAACGGGGCCGGCGCGGCGCCGTGCGTGAGGCGCATCAGCTGGATGTCCTTCGGCACATCGAGCAGCACCGGGCCGGGGCGGCCGGTGGTGGCGATGTCGAGCGCGCGGCGCACCAGCGCGGGCACGTCGTCGGCCGCGCGCACCTGACGGTTCCACTTGGTCACCGGGCGCGACATGCCCAGTGCGTCGCTCTCCTGGAACGCCTGCGTGCCGATCACCGCCGTCGACACCTGCCCGCTGATGCACAGCACCGGCACCGAATCGCTCATGGCGTCGAGCAGCCCCGTGATCGTGTTCCCTACGCCCGGCCCCGAGGTGACCAGCACCACGCCCACGCGGCCCGTGCTGCGCGCATAGCCCTCGGCCGCATGCACCGCCGCCTGTTCGTGGCGCACCAGCACATGACGCAGCCGGGGTTCGCCGTGCAGCGCGTCGTACAGCGGCAGCGCCGCGCCGCCGGGGTAGCCGAAGATCGTGTCGACGCCGCACGCGACCAGCGTGTCGAGCAGCGCTTCGGCGCCGTTGCGCACGCGGGGTGGGGTCTCGGGCATGGCCGGCGAGAGGGAGGGCGAGGATGTGGGGGGAAGGTCGAGCAGTCGCATGCCGTCAATTCTTCCGCTCTTGAGGCAGAATTTGCTTCTTTCTTTTGGCTGTTTAAGCTCGAAACATGAAAACCAATCGCCAAACATCGATAGACAACGAAGGATCTTTCGACAAGACCGATCTGGCGATCCTGCGGGTGCTGCTGCTCGACTCGCGCAAGACCCTGCAGGAGATCGGCAACGAGGTCGGCCTGTCGCCCACCAGCTGCTGGACGCGCATCAAGAAACTCGAGGCCTCGGGCGTCATCAAGCGCTACACCGTCGACATCGACCCGGCCAAGCTGGGGTACCACGACTCGGTGATCGTGCAGGTCACCCTCGAGAGCCACACCGACGAAACCCTGTACGACTTCGGCCGCACCCTCGCCACCATTCCCGAGATCCAGGAGGCCTACCTGGTGTCGGGCGACTACGACTACTACATCCGCATCGCCGTGCGCGACACGCGCGACTACGAGCGGCTGCTGCGCGAGAAGCTCTACAAGATCCCCGGCATTCGCCACAGCAAGTCGCACTTCGTGCTGCGGGTGCTGAAGGAGGCGACGGTGCCGCTGATCTGACGGGTCGACGGGCCCGCATGACCGAACGGTGGGTACGATCGCCGACGAACGGCCCTTCGCAGACGCCATCCCCTTCCATGAGATCGACTTCGGAACATCGAACCCTGATCGTCCTGAGCGGACTGCCAGGCACAGGCAAGACCACCATCGCGCGCGAACTCGTTACGCGTGCCCCGTCGGTGTACCTGCGCATCGACGCCATCGAGCACGCACTGAAAACCGCAAGCGGGCGCACTGACGACGTGGGCCCGGCGGGCTACGTCGTGGCCTACGCGCTGGCTCGGTCCAACCTTGCGCTCGGCATGTCCGTGGTTGCTGATTGCGTCAATCCGCTGTCGGTCACGCGTGAGGCGTGGCGGGCCGTGGCGACCGAGACGTCATCGCATCTGGTGGAGGTTGAGGTCGTGTGCTCAGACGTCGTTGAACATCGCAGACGCGTGGAGAGTCGGGAAGCCGACATTGCGGGCTTTGCGTTGCCGAGCTGGGAGGCTGTGCTGGGGCACGACTACGAGGCTTGGGATACGAGTCGCCTGGTCATCGACTCGGCGCTGGTGAGTACTAGCGAGGCGACGGACCTGATCTGGCGGCGCGTGCGTGAACGGTAAATCGATGCGCTCCCGTTTCATCGACGCCTTCCTGGGCGCCATCGTGCTCGGGCCCTGGGCGGCGATGTTTGCCTATCTGGGCCTTGCACCGTTGGCCGCCTACTGGCTCGACGGCACCAAGCATCGCACGGGCTCCAGCCGCGGCGCTTCCTATTGGTGGAGCTTCCCGGACGCCGTGGCCGCGCAGTATCCGATGCTCACCTGGCTGCTGGAACTCAAGAGCCATGTCGTTGTGTGGAGCTGCCTGGCGGGCATGGTGCTCGGGCCGGTGGTTGCGTGGATCATGAGCAGCCGCTTGAACCGCATGCGTCGCGGCATCCGGCAATGAATTGGAACCAGCGAGCCTCCGTGGACACCGCCGACTCGGATTGGCGTTGCGTTCGATGCCATCACGAGTCTGCCCCTCGGCTCTCCAATAGAAGGTGATTTTTTTGATCTCAGTGAAACCCGCGAAATCAGATGAGTGGACGACCTACCGGGACATGCGCCTGCGGGCGCTGCTCGACTCCCAGGACGCCTTCGGAAGCACGCATGAAGCAGAGGCCACGAGAACCGATGCGATGTGGTCCGCTCGAATTGCTGCGGCTGCTTCGTCCGGGAAGGATCGTGTCCTTTTCGCATTCAATCGCCACGACGCCTGCGGTCTGATCTGGTGCAAGTTGTCCAGTGATGAGCCGGCTGTCGCCCATCTTTTCCAGATGTGGGTTGATCCCGCATCACGAGGGATGGGAGCCGGCCGAGCTTTGCTCAAAGAGGCGATTTCTTGGGCCGAGAGCGTTGGAGTGAAGCGCGTTTTCTTGGGCGTCACTGCCGGAGATACGCCCGCGATGCGCCTGTACGCAGCTCACGGCTTCCGCCCCGACGGCGCGCTGGAGCCACTGCGGGAACACTCGAATCTGATGGTGCAGCCGATGAGCCTTGCACTCGGCCCTGTTGGATCGACGGACTGACTTCCACCATTGACCACCTTGCCCTCGTTTAAGCTCAACCGACAAGACTCTCTCTGAGGTTTCGCCATGCTCCAAATGCGCCCCGGGTGTGAATGCTGCAACCGAGACTTGCCGCCGGATTCAGCCGATGCCCGCATCTGTTCTTTTGAGTGCACGTTCTGCAGTGAGTGCGCGAGCCAACGCCTCGCAGGCACATGCCCGAACTGTGGCGGGGAGTTGCTTCCGCGCCCGTCGCGACCGGCAGCCAAGCTTGAGAAGTTTCCGGGTTCGACGACGCGGGTGTTCAAGCCGGAAGGTTGCACGGCGGCACCGTGACGTGCGCATCGCCATTCCTGTCACGTCAATGGCCCGCCGGGACCAAAAGCAAGAACAAACTGCCCCGCAAAAAAACAATGACAACCACGCGATTCATGACGACCTTGCTGGCTCTCGGCCTTTCAGGGTGTGCTGGCACATACGCAATCAAAAGCGGCGAGCCGACGGCGCTTGTCCGCTTCACCACCAACGCACCCGACAGCACCGTGTTTCGCGAGGTGCCTCAGCCACTTTGCGACCCGTCACAGGGGAACAACATGGCCGCGTTCACCATGTTCAACGACAAGCACCGCGCAGATGTCCAAATGCTTGCATCTGTTCGGCGCCCCAATGAGGCCTCCTACCAGCGCGCAATCGGCGCTGGCAAGCCGCTGTACATCCTGGCTTCCACTTTCCAGGCTGCAGGCCCGGGTGCTCCGGGTTACTCCTGCTCCGTGGGACTCAGATGGCAGCCTGTACCGGGCCATCAGTACGAACTTGGCTATGAATTCGATCAAGGTGGATGCCGTGTCCGCGTTGCAGAACTCGTCCAGACGGAGACTGGTGTCGATCGACGCGCCGACAACTCTGTACGGTTCATCCGCGCGAGATATACCAAGGACTTCTGCGGTCAGTAGCTATTGAAGGATGCCGCTGCATGCGCCTCTTTCACTTCAGCGAAGACGGTCAGATCGACCGATTCACCCCACGCTCCGTACGCCAGCCTGCACCTCGCAGGCCAGGTCAGGAATGGCTCAATGGCCCCCTCGTGTGGGCCATTGATGCCGGCCATCAGCGCCTGTACCTCTTCCCGCGAGAGTGTCCACGCATCGTTGTCTGGGCACACCCGGAATCGAGCCTCGATGACCGAGTGACATGGATGGGTGACCTTTCGCCCAACGTGCAAGCCGTTGCTTTCATGGAGCGCTCCTGGGCGGATCGACATCGATCTGGCTCGATCTTCCGCTACGAGCTTCCTGCCCACTCGTTCGAGTGCATTGAAGATGCAGGCATGTTCGTCAGCCGAAGCGTGGTGCATCCGCTGAGCTGCGAAAGAATCGCCGATCTGCCCCGAGCCTTGGAAGACAGCCAAACTGAATTGCGGGTCGTCGATTCGTTGCTGCCCTTGCGTGGCATCTGGAACAGCACGCTGCATGCCAGTGGCATTCGTCTGCGCAATGCCTCTGACTGGCCCTGACGCCAGCGCAGCGATGGCCCTCGGCAAGGGAGACGAAGAACGACGCCTCTACCGACGCAGGCCCAAGCTTAAGACCAGCCAAAGACGCCCCGCCATCCCCCTGCCGGCGCACCCCGCTTCGCCACAATAGGCCCATGCACCTGCTGCTCATCGAAGACGACCTGGACCTCGGCCGCGCCTTGCAGTCCGCACTGAAGGTCGAGGGGCTCTCCAGCGAGTGGCGGCGGCGGGCGGCCGATGCACCGGCTGTGCTCGACAACGAGGCCTTCGATGGCGTGCTGTTGGACCTGGGCCTGCCCGACGGCAGCGGCTTCGACCTGCTGGCACGCTGGCGCGAACAGGGCTGCATCGCGCCGATCATCGTGATCACCGCGCGCGGTGCGGTGGAAGACCGCTTGCGCGGGCTCAACGGCGGCGCCGACGACTTCGTCATCAAGCCCTTCGTGACCTCGGAGCTCATCGCGCGCATCCATGCCGTGCTGCGCCGCGCTGCACGGCAGGCCAGCGAGCGCTGGGTCATCGGCGAGCTTGCCATCGAGCCGCGCGGGCACCACGTGCAGCGGGCCGGCCAGCCGGTGATGTTGTCGCCGCGCGAGTTCCAGATCCTGGTCGAGCTGGCGCGCGAGCCGGGCGTGGTGATGGCGAAGCACCTGCTGGCGCAACGCATGACGCCACTGGGTGAAGCGCTCGACTCCAGCGCGCTCGAAGTCCACATCTCCAACCTGCGCCGCAAGATCGGTGCCGACTGCATCCGCACCGTGCGCGGGGTGGGCTACCTGCTGGTGACGCCATGACAAAGGCCCTCCCCTTGCCGTCGATGCTGCACGCGCTGCGCACGCGCATGACCGAGCCGACGCTGCAGCGTCGGGGCGCGGCCTCGGTGTTCGTTGCCTTCTTCGTCGTCTGGGTGGTGTTGCTGGGCTACCTCTACGTGCAGGCCCAGCGCATCGAGACCAACGCACCCGGCCTCGATCGGTTCAGCAACGACTTCAGCGACGCGCTGGCACCGATCACCGACACCGCCCAGGCGCAGGCCGTGATGGCCGCCACCAGCCAGTGGCTCAATGCGCGACGCCAGGCTGAAGGCCGCTTGCCCGGTGTGCGGCTGTTCGAGTTGCTGGACAGCCAGGACCGGCGCGTGTGGGCATCGCCTGCACTGCGCGACACGGTGTTGCCCGGCGCGCTTCGCACCCTGGTGCCGGTGGAGGTTGGCGGCCTAGCCCACAACGTGTACGAAGCACGCTCCAACCGCTGGACGCTGCGCGTCGTCGAGCCGGTGCGCACCGATGCCGCCTTTCTTTCCTACAACAGCCGCTCCTTGCTGCCCTACCTCGTGCTGGCGCTGCCGATCATCCTCGGCGCGGTGTGGTTCGCGGTGCGCAACGGCCTCACGCCGCTGCAGCAACTGACCCGAAGCATCGCCCAGCGCGCGCCGGACGATCTCTCGCCGCTGGCGGTGCGCGTGCAGCACCGCGAACTCAAGCCGCTGGCCGAAGCGCTCGATCATCTGCTGGCGCGCCTGAAGCAGAAGGTCGACCGCGAGCGCTTCTTCGTGCAAGACGCGGCGCACGAGATTCGCACGCCGATGGCCGTGATCACCACGCAAGCCCACGTGCTGGCGCGCACCGCCGACGCGCAGGTGCGCGAAGACGGGCTGCAGCACCTGAACCATGCCGTTGCGCGCGCCTCGCACCTGGCGCAGCAACTCCTGCTGCTGGCCTCGCTGGACGAAGGCCGGCGCTCTGCGCCCCAACGCGCCGACGTGGCGCAGGCCGTGCGCCAATGGCTCGCACCGATGGCCGACCTGGCCATGGCGCGCGGCATCGAGCTGGAGCTGGAGTCGCCGGATGCGCTGATGGCCTCGGTCGACCAGCCCTCGCTGGGCTCCATCGTCGACAACCTCGTGGACAACGCCATCCGCTACGGTCGGCCCCATGGGCGCGTCGTCGTGCATCTGCTGGACGAAGGCGAACGGCTCACGCTGCTGGTGCGCGACGACGGCCCGGGCATTGCCCTGGCCGACCGGGCGCATGTGTTCGATCGTTTCTGGCGCGGCAGCGGACACGGCGACGTGGCGGGGTCGGGCCTGGGCCTGTCCATCGTGCAGCAGGCCGCGCACAGCATGGGCGGCAATGCGAGACTCGCGACAGGCCTCGATGACTGCGGCGTCGGGTTTCTGGTGAGCGTGCCGAACACGGATTTCCGGGCCGGCTGAACACAACACTGCCATGCAGGAATGGCGAAGGACTCGCGCATGAAGAAGAAGGCTTCTCGCACCCTGGGGCTCACGCTGCGTCGCGGCGCACTGCTGCTTTCGGGCCTGCTGGCCTTCGGCACCGCATGGGCACAGCCCCCCAGCTTCGCGACCGACCCCGCCGAGTTGGCGCGCCTGGCACTGCGCGATGAACGCGGCTCGGTCTCGGTCGGTGTGCTGCACGCGGGCCAGGCACGCTTTGCCTTTCTGCAGAACGACGGCGGGGTCATTCCACCCAATGGCGATGCGGCAGATGCAGTCGATGTAAATGCCCAGCCTCTGTACGAAATCGGCTCGATCAGCAAAGTCTTCACCGGCCTGCTGCTGGCGCAGAGCGTGGAGCGCGGCGATCTGGCGCTGGACGACAACCTGGGCGCGCTGCTCGAGGGCAAGGCCGGACTCCCGCCGGCAGTCGCCGCCATCACGCTGCGCCAGCTCATCACGCACAGCGCCTGCCTGCCATGGGACCCACCGGACTTCGAGGGCTACGCTTCGGGCGATCCCTTTTCGAGGTACAGCCGCCGCCGCTTGCTGGCTGCCTTGTCCAACCAGCCCATGACCGCCGCGCCGCCCTGTGCGGCGGCGTACAGCAACTTCGGCCTGGGCGTTGTGGGCTTGGTGCTCAGCGAGCGCTACGGCAAGCCATGGCAGCAGCTGGTACGCGAGAACATCACGGGCCCGCTCGGCATGCAGGACACGGTGCAAGACCTTGGCGACAAGGCGGCGCGCATGGCGCCGGCCTTCAACCACAAGGTCGCCGCCCCGCTGTGGGATTTCGATGCTCTGGCCTCCGCAGGTGCGTTGCGCTCCACCCCGTCGGACCTGCTGATCTTCAGCCGCGCCTTGATGGCCGGCCGCAACGGCCCGCTCGGCCCCGCCGTCGAACGCCTGCTCACGCCGCTGGGCCGCTACCGCGAAAGCGAGATCGGCTACGCCGTGATGATGCGCGGGCCGCCAGGCAAGCGCACCTACTTCCATTCCGGCATCACCGGGGGCTTCCGCGCGCTGTGGATGATGGCGCCCGATACGCAGGAGGCCGTGGTGGTGCTCGCCAGCAGCGCGCATGCGCAGCCGGGGCGGGTCTTCACCGGCCTCGCGGCCAGCCGGTATCCGGTGGCCCTGTCGCCTGTCACGCTCGATGCTGCATCGCTGGGCACTTATGCGGGCGTGTACCAGGTCGACCGAAACATGGCCTTCACCTTCGTGCCGCAAAACGGCAACCTGTACCGCCGCGCCAGCGCAGGCGGTTACCGGCCGCTGCGGCCAGCAGGCAACGACACCTTCATCGACACCGAAGTGGGCGCGGTCTACGTCTTCGCCCGCGAGAACGGCGCGCTGGCCCGCGTGGACATCACGCAGGGCGGCGGTCGCCTGCGGGCCACGCGCACCGACAAGGCCGCGCCGACCGTGGCGGTCGTGGCGCCTGATCTCGAGGCGGACTACGCAGGCCATTACCACCTCGACCGGACCTTGCGGCGCAACCTCGATTTCGACGTGAAGGTCGAGGGCGGCCAGCTCGGCGTGCGTTCGGGCAACTGGGAACGCAGGCCTGTCTTCCCGATGGCGGATCGGCCCGATCGCTTCGCCTACGAGAACGCACGCAGCCAACTGCAGTTCGAGCGCGATGCCGACGGCAAGGTGGTCGCGCTCGTGCTGTACGAAGGCGGCGAGTTCCGCATGCGGCGCTCGGCGGACTGAGCCCGGGTCTCGCGCGCGGCAGCTCAGCGATTTACCATCGCTGATTTTTGCGATCGCACCCCATGCATCAATCACTCGGCCTGGTGTCCCTCGTGGTGCCCGACTACGACAAGGCGCTCGAATTCTTCGTCGGCACGCTGGGCTTCGAACTCGTCGAAGACACGCCCGTGCCTGCGCAAGGAAAGCGCTGGGTCGTCGTCAAGCCGCAGGGCGGACAAGGGGCCTGCCTTCTCCTGGCGCAAGCATCGGCACCAGAGCAGCAGCGCGCCATCGGCGACCAGGCTGGCGGCCGCGTGTTCCTGTTCCTGTACACGGACGACTTCTGGCGCGACTACGAAAAGTACAAGGCCGCAGGCGTCGAGTTCGTTCGCCCGCCGGAGGAACAACCGCACGGGGTCGTGGCGGTGTTCAAGGACCTGTGCGGGAACATGTGGGACCTGATCCAGCCCAATGCCAGCAACAGGAGCTGGCAGCTGTAAGAATGGCCTCGCTCCCTTTCACGAACCTCACTCTTCACCCGCGAAAGAACCGCCCATGACCGAGACCGCCAAGGTAAAAGGACCCGCCTCGTACTTCCCCTCCATCGAGAAGACCTACGGCCAGCCGATCGCGCATTGGATGGACCTTCTTCAGGCTGCGGGTCCCCTCAAGCACATGGAGCTCGTGAGCCAGCTCAAGACGCAGCATCAGATGGGTCATGGGCATGCGAATGCGTTGGTTGCGGCGTTTCTTGCGAAGAAGTAGCACCGGCCCTACCGCTCCTCGATGACTCCCCTGAAGCAGCAGCTCGAACAGCACTTGGAGGACCGTGATCTCGTCTCGATCTATCGGACGGGCATCGACGATTCGCAAATTCAAGGCTTCGTGCTGGCGGTCTCGTCAGAACTGGTCCTGATTCAGTACGTCTACGACTTCCGGTTGGACGGCTTGATGGCGCTTCGAACTGAAGACATCACACAGGTGGAGTTGACGGCCACTCACTGCCTTCAGAAGCAGCTGATCTTCGAAGAAGGCTTGGGGCAGCAGATTCCCTTTGGCTTCGAGTTTGACGTGCGCAGTTGGCGCGCGTTGATTGCGCAGCTGACCTTGCGTCACGCGCTGATGATCGTGGAATGCGAGGCCGGCGAAATCAACGAGTTCTTGATCGGGCGAGTTGTTCAGACCGAAGGCGATTCGCTGCAGATCGAGCATTTCACGGGGGCCGGCAACTGGGCAGGTATCCCTTCCGTGGTGAGCTACGGAGACATCACTTGCTGCCAGGTCGGCAACAACTACGCGAATGTCTATCAGCGCTACTTCGAGCGCCTTGCGGGCGCTCTTCACTGAAGGGCCCCGCCCAGCCCCCCTCAGCCAGGAGACACCATGCAGCTTCACACCGCCCGCATCTTCGTCCAGGACCTCGCCCTCGCCTCCCGCTTCTATGAAGAGATCCTCGGCCTGCCCCTGAAGGCCGACGGACGCGAACAGGGCTTTTGCGTATTCGACGCAGGGCCAATCAGCCTTGTCGTCGAGTGTGTCGAAGCAGATGCCCCGCCAGAAGACCAAGCACTGGTCGGCCGCTTCACAGGCCTGTCTTTCGACGTGGAAGACATCCAGTCGAAGTACACAGAACTCTCGTCACTCGGCGTCGCCTTCAGCGGCCTCCCCGAGCCGCAGTCATGGGGCGGCATCCTCGCCACATTGCGCGACCCCGCCGGCAACGAGCTTCAACTGGTGCAGCAGCCCCGAACGTAGCCATTGGTGCACATTCGCCATACAATGAGAATAATTCTTATTTGGATGGCCTGGCCACCGTACTACGTCCGCCATGGCCGCCGATCCCGCTCTGCACCCGCACATCCACACCCTCTATAGCGAGCACCACGGGTGGCTGCAGGGCTGGCTGCGCAGGAAGCTCGGCAATGCCTTCGATGCGGCGGACCTCGCACAAGACACCTTCCTGCGCATCCTCACCGCGCCAGACCACACGCCCGAGAAGCAGTGCGACTGGCAATTGCGGGAGCCGCGCGCCTACCTGACGGTGGTTGCCAAGCGGCTGCTGGCCAACCTGTACCGCCGGCGTTCGCTGGAGCAGGCCTACCTCGAGGCGTTGAGCGCCTTGCCCGAACCGCTGGCGCCCTCGCCCGAGCAGCAGGCGATCATTCTCGAGACCCTGCAGGAGATCGACGCGATGCTCGACGGCCTGGCGCCGCCGGTGCGCCAGGCCTTCCTGATGGCACAGCTCGAAGGGCTGGGCTATGCGGAGATCGCTGCGAAGCTGGGCGTGAGCGAGCGCACCGTCAAGCGCTACATGGCCGAGGCCATGGCGCGCTGCATCCTGCTGGCCGCGTGACGGTGCAACGCACGATGGCGGTCGTGGTCGACAAGGCCGTCGCCCTGCAGGCGGCGCAATGGTTCGTCCTGCTGCAGTCGGGCGAGGCCACGGCGGCCGATCGCACGCAATGGACGCGCTGGCGGGCGGCCGACCCCGCACACGAAGCAGCCTGGCAGCGCGCCGAGCAAGTCAGCGGCAAGTTCGGCAGGCTGCCTGGCGCGCTGTCGATGCCGGTGCTGGGCCGAGCGGTGCGAAGCGACCGCCGCACAGCCGCCAAGGCACTCGCCGTGCTGCTGACTGCGGCGCCCGCCGGCTGGCTGGCGTGGCGTGCGTCGCCGGCGCGCGAATGGCTGGCCGACCACCGCACCGCCACCGGCGAACGCCGCGAACTGCGACTGGCCGACGGCACGCGCCTGCAGCTCAACACCGCGACGGCCATCGACGTGGCCTACGGCGCGACGCAGCGCCTGGTGCGGCTGCATGCGGGCGAAATACTCATCGAGACGGCGCCCGATGCCGTGCCCTCTTCCGATCCCGCCTACCGCCCCTTCATCGTCGAGACCGCGCAGGGGCGCCTGCGTGCGCTGGGCACGCGCTTCGTGGTCCGGCAGCACGAAGGCGATCGCAGCCATCTGACGGTGCTCGACGGCGCGGTCGAGGTTCGCCCCGACCACGCGCGCAGCGTGGCAGCGGTGGTGCGTGCCGGCGAGCAGGCCATGTTTTCTTCGACGGCCATCGGCGAGATCACCGCAGCAGCCGCCGATGCCGACGACTGGTCGCTCGGTGTCCTGCGCGCCAGGAACATGCGGCTGCACGACTTTCTCGCCGAGCTGGGCCGCTACCGGCCCGGCGTGCTGCGCTGCGATCCGGCGGTGGCCGACCTGCGCGTGTCGGGTGTGTTCCAGCTGCGCGACACGGGTCCGGTGCTCGACAGCCTGCCGCAGGCCTTGTCGGTGGACGTGCTCTTTCGCACGCGCTACTGGGTCACGGTGGTGGCGCCAGGCGGTTGAGGCGCCAGGTGCCGGCGGCGGTTTCGGCCGTTGCGGTTTTTTTTGTCGCGGCCTGTCCCCTTTTCTTTCCTCGCGTGTGAAGCCTTGAGGAACAGCAACTTCACACCCTTGCAGGAGAGAGAGAAATCCATGGCCCGTCGCCGACCGTCCCCCCTTGATTCCGACGCCGTCTCGTTGCGTGCGCTGTCGCTCGCCGTGCATGGCGCGTTGTTCGCCATGGCGTGCGCCGCCGCCGGGACGGTCGCCGCGCAGACGCAGAGCGCGCCCAGCACACCAGCCATGCAGACCGAAGCACGCAAGGCCTACAACATCGCGCCCGGCCCGCTCGACGAGGCCCTGTCGAGCTTCGCCGCCTCCGCCGGCGTGAGCATCACGATTCCGCCTGCCCTCGCGCAGGGCAAGCGCTCGCCCGGCCTGCAGGGCCAGCACGCCGTGGGCGAAGGCTTCGCGCGGCTGCTGGCCGGCTCGGGCCTCGAGGCGGCGGGTGGCGCGGGCGGCTCGTATGCGCTGCGCCGCTCGAGCATCGGCGGCCCTGCAGACACCGGCGCCGACGGCAGCACCACGCTCGCACCGGTCACCGTCACGGCCGAGGCCGAGCGCAGCGCCACCACCGAAGGCACGCGCTCGTACACGGCGCGCGCGCTGACGCTCGGCAAGGGCGAGCAGGCGCTCAAGGACATTCCCCAATCGGTGAGCGTGATCACGCGCCAGCGCATGGACGACCAGGGCCTCGTCGACCTGCGCGACGCGGTCAACAACGTCACGGGCGTGGTGGGCGTCAAGGGCGTCGGGCCGGGCATGATCCTCACGTCGCGCGGCTTCCAGATCGACGCCTGGCAATACGACGGCGTGCCCGTGCCGCGCAACATGTACTCGCTGGGCAACTGGGCCACCGAAGACACCGTGTTCTTCGACCGCGTGGAAGTGCTGCGCGGCGCCTCGGGCCTGCTGCAGGGCACCGGCAGCCCCGGCGGCGCGATCAACCTCGTGCGCAAGCGCGGCCAGCCCGAGAAGACGCTCACGCTCACCGGCAAGGCGGGCTCGTGGGACCACTACGGCGCGCAGCTCGACGCCGGCGGGCCGCTCAATGCCGAAGGCACGCTGCGCGGCCGCGTGGTGGTCGACGAAGACCGCAGCCACTCGTTCACCGACTACGTGTGGCGCAAGACGCGCTCGCTCTACGGCGCCATCGACTACGACATTTCTCCCGACACCACCGTCGGCTTCGGCGTGAGCCACTCGCACGCCAAGGGGCGCCCGATGCTGCGCGGTTTTCCGCGCTACCCGGACGGCGTCGACATCGGCCTGCCGCGCTCCGTGTTCACGGGCGCCTTGTGGAACCACAGCGACGTCGAGCAGACCACGGTGTATGTCGACGCCGAGCACCGCTTCAACGACCAGTGGAAGCTGAAGTTCTCCGCGCTCGGCATGAACGAGAAGAACAGCTCGCAGCACCAGCGCATGCACGGCGACGTGGCGGCCGACGGCAGCGGCCTGGACTTCGCCGACTGGGACACCCGCTTCGATTCGCGCAAGCTCGGCTTCGACGTCTACCTGCGCGGGCGCTTCGACGCGCTGTCGATGCAGCACGACCTGACCATCGGCGCCAACTACTCGAAGTTCGAGTCGACCGACCGGTATGCGCGCCGGTTCAGCGGCGGCGGCAACATCTTCGCCATCGACCACAACCGCCCGGCGCAGAACTACGACACCATCATGGCGGCGGGCGGCGGGAAGAGCCACACGCACTACGACGTGCGGCAAAAGGGCATCTACGGCAGCTGGCGGGCCCAACTGGCCGAGCCGCTCACGGCCATCGTCGGCGCGCGCCTGAGCTGGTACGACTACCTCTATTCGAGCCAGTCCGCGGGCTTCACGAGCACCGTCAGCACGTCGGGCGAAGTGACGCCGTACATCGGCCTCGTGTTCGCGCTCAACAAGCAATGGTCGGCCTACGCGAGCTACACCGACGTGTTCGAGCCGCAGACCGAGCGCACCGTCTCGGGCGACGGGCTCAAGCCCATCATCGGCAGCAACTACGAGGTGGGCCTCAAGGGCGAGCTGATGGACGGCCGCCTGAACACCTCGCTGGCCGTGTTCCGCTACGACCACACCAACCGCGCCGTGACCGACCGCGACGGCGGCTTTGCCTGCGACGGCTGGTACTGCTCCAAGTCGTCGGGCAAGGTGCGCAGCCAGGGCTTCGAGGCCGAGGTCAGCGGCGAGGTCGCGCCGCGGCTGCAGCTCACGGCGGGCTACACCTACAACACCACCAAGTTCCTCGAAGACCCGGACAACAAGGGCCAGGTCTTCAGCCAGTGGACGCCCAAGCACATGCTGCGCGTGTGGACGAATTACCAGCTGCCCGGTGACTGGAGCCGGCTCAGCGTGGGCGGCGGCTTCAGCATCCAGAGCCACACGCTGGGCTACGACCGCACGTACAAGGTGCCCGGCTTCGCCGTGTGGAGCGCGCGCCTGGCCTACCAGCTGACGCCGGAGGTGACGCTGGCCGTCAACATCAACAACGTCTTCGACAAGCGCTACTACATCCCGGCCTACAACGAGACCAACGGCAACAACAACTACGGCGATCCGCGCAATGTGCTGTTCACGGTGAGGTACACGCCGAAACTGTGAGTTGTGGGGAAGGGGCACGCGGTGGGTGTCGCCCCTTCTTTTTTCCCGCGTTGCCGAAGCACGGAAAATCTCCTCGTCATGAACTACAGCCCGAAGCGACTGCATGGGTGCAGGGCGAACGCTGGACCAGTCGCGCAATGAGTGAAATGCAGAACTTCGTATGGGGATGCATCGGCCTCCTGGTCCTGCTGGGCGGCACGGTTTTCTGGCTCCGACGCGACCTGAAGCGCCTGCGCAACCTCAAGCGAAAGCAGCGGCTCGGCGCCCTGCTCACGCAGGCAGAAAAGGACGAGCTGGCGTCGCTGCAGGGAAAGTACCCCTGGGCCTGACGACCGCCCTCGCCTTCACGACGTACCTCGAACGGATCAGAACCTGATCCGCACCGAAGCCGCACTGCGATCGGCCTCGCCGTGAAACACAGCCTCGATGTTGTTGCCGTCCGGGTCCAGCACGAACGCCGCGTAGTAGCCCGGGTGGTAGGCGCGTTCACCCGGCGGGCCGTTGTCCCGGCCCCCGTGCGCCAATGCGGCCTTGTAGAAGGCGTCCACCATGGTCCGGTCTTGCGCCTGGAATGCGATGTGGTGGCGCCCGGTGAGTTCGCCCTGCACTTCGTTGCTGTCGCGCGTAGACACGAACAGTTCGTCGGCCGAGAAGTTGCGCGCGTCGGAGCCGCCCATCGGGATCTTCAGCGCTTCGAAAACGGCGCTGTAGAAAGCCTTGCTGGCCGCCAGATCGCGAACGACCAGTCCGATGTGGTCGATCAGGCGGCCGCGGTGCAGTTCTTTTTGTGTACTCATGAAGCGCTCCTGTCGGTGGAGGTCGGAGTGGCGGAATCTACCAAAGCCAACCTCGGATATCGAGCGGCAGGGTTTGCATCTCAGGACCGACTCAGCTTCAGCAATTTCTTCCATGCGGCCAGCGACGCGCCATGCGGTGGCGGGTGCGCCTGCAGCCATGTCTGCGCCGATGCGTGCGGCGGGTAGTGGCTTCGCAGCGCCGGATCGGCGCCTGCCGCCACCAGCAGCCGCGCGATCTCGAGGTGGTTGCGCTCCAAGGCCCGCATCAAGGCGTTGTCCGTCCAGAACCCCGCCGGCGGCAAGGCGCTTTCAGTGCCCGGCGCGGGTGCGAACGGCAACCGGCCGACAGGCAGCGTGGCCTGCGGCAACGTCAGTGCACCTGCCTGCGGCGCGAGCGAAGCGTCGTTGCAAGGAGGCGGCAGCACATGGACCAGGCGAGGCAGCCCCGACGAGGTGTGCGGCTGCGGCACCAGCTCGCTGCGCAGCGGCGCGGGGGTCTGGTGGTTCACGTCGACGCCCAGGGCCAGCAAGGCCCGCACGGCCTCCACGTTGCCGGCATCGACCGCCGACGCCAACGGTGTCATGCGTCCGCACGCGACCGCCTCGAAGGCGCGGTAGGCGGCCAACGCTTCTTGCGGCTTCTGCTGCAGGATCAGCAGGTAGACCCGCGCCTCGGCCGGAGCCCCCGCGTCGAGGAACGGCCACTGCGGCGGGTCCATGGCCTGGTGCAGCAGGCGGGCGGCCTGCAGATGCCCCTGCGTCGCCGCTGCGCGCACGGCGCGCTCGGTCGCAGGCAGGCCCTGCGCCAGCAGCATGCGAACGATCCTCGCATTGCCGCCCCTGGCCGCCGCATCGAGCGCGTTGTGCCCATCGGCATCGGTGCCCCGCACCGCATCCGGCGTCATGGCCGCCAAAAGCTGCCGGACGCTTTCCAGGCTGCCCTTCTCCGCTGCCATCGCCAGCGCCGACACACCCTGCGCATCGCGCACATCAGGACGGGCGCCGGCGGCGAGCAACAGCCGCACGCGCGTCGGGTCGTGCGCATGCTCGATCAGCGGCGGGTTCGAGCTCGCGGCGTTGGGGTCCGCGCCCGCAGTCAGCAGCGCCTGAATGACCCAGGTCGTGCGCGCGAAGAACAACGGAAGGCCGCTGTTGCGATCGGGCGTGTCGGGGTTCGCGCCCGCCTTCAGCAGCAGCGCCAGGGTCTGGCGGAAGTCGATGGCGTGCGTGTCGCTGATGCCACCGGAGCTCGCGAACTTGGCTGCGCGCAGCAGGGCCGTCTCGCCGTCGTTGGCGTTGCGGTAGTTCACATCGGCATGGCGACGCAGGAGGAACTTCACCATCTGCGCGTTGCCTTGCTGCGCGGCCTTCATCAGCGGCGAGTCGCCCACGTTGAAGCCGTAGCCCTGCACATCGTTGGCACCAAAGCCCTGCGCCAGAAATGCCTCGACCTCGCGCAGGCGACCGCGCTCCACGGCATCGAAGAACGCGATCTGCGCTTGTGCGGAGGTCGTGTCCCGTGCAGGTTCGGCCTTGGCCTCAGCCGGGTGTGCCGCCATGTGGAACGCGAGACCTGCTGCGAGGGCCATGCACCAATGAAGAAAGGGGCGTCGTGCGAACACGGCGATCAGGCCCCGGCGGCCTGCTGATCGATGCTCGCCACCAGGCCTTGCAACCACAGGCGGTGATCGCTGAAGGTGTTCAGTCGCTCTTCGGCCTCTTCCCGCGCAGCCAGGTGCTGGTCCAGGTACCGGAATCCGACGCGCCGCGCGGCCTCTTGCAGAGCATCCTCGGGCACATCGTTTTCATACAGCGCGTCGAACCGGGTCGCCCAGAAGCCTTGCTCGGTCAACGCGATCCGCTCGAACGCGCGAGGGTCTTCCACGCTGAACTCGACGAACTCCAGGCCACCCGGATGCGCGCGCACACCAGTGACCCGGCTGCCGCGATCCCACAGCGGAACCCATGGCGGCCCGTCGGGTGCGCGGGCACCGTGGTACGCAAGGAACGGCGGCCCCAGGCAGACCGTGCGGAACACTTCATGGAGGCACTCGCCCATCGCCAGCTGCACCAAGGGCGTGGACGCCCCGAGCCGCTGCAGTGTCGTCACCCGCAAAGTCTCTGCCACCACCGTCATCCTGCATCCTCCTTGATGTGCTTTCGGCCGATGTTAGCCATGCCCGCCCTGCCCGACCGCTCTTGTATTCTTGCCTCCACGCCGCACCGCATTCATTGACCGACTGCGCGGCCACTTCAAGCCATGACTCCCTCTCACACCGACTTCTTCACCGACAAGGGCTATGTGCGGTTGGAAGGCTTCCATCCGCAGAAGCAGATCGCGGGCCTGCGGCAGAAACTGCTCGATGAGATCAAGCGCCTGAAAGCCTTGTCCGGTGGAAAGAGCCTGCCCGGCGCGCTGCAAAAACTCCCCGTCTTCCAGCAGATCGGCAAGCTGTCCGCGCTCGTCAAGGTGCCCGGCATGCATGAAGCGCTGGTGACGCCGGCGCTGATCGACTGCGTCACCCGCCTCGGTGGGCGCGCCCCGACCGCCATCCAGGACACGCAGCTGCTGCTGTCCCCACCCCTTCAAGGCGCCTCGACCCTCACGGGCTTGAACTGGCATGTCGACGTCTCGACCCGACCGCAAGATCCGCTGCCGGGAATCCAGGCCTTCTTCCTGATCGACGATGTGGCACCCGGCGGCGGCGCGACACTGGCATTGGCCGGGTCGCATCGCGTCGGCACGCCGGGGCGGGTTGCGGCCTCCGAGCTGCGGCAGCTTCTGAAGACGACCGGCGACCCGGCGCAAAGCCTTCACCCGCTGGGCATCGGCCTCGTCGAGATGTCAGGACGCGCAGGCGACGTCTTCCTGATGGACCTGCGCCTCTTGCACACGCCCTCCGTCAACGCGACGAAGAACGTGCGGATGATGGCGACGACGCGCTGCTTCCTGAACACCTGAGACGAGCGCGCGAAGGGGCCCCGCGTCACCGAACAGGGTACCCACCGCACTGGCATCGCACCCGCCGCAGGCGTAAGCTGACCACCGCCCGGCCAGCCAAGGCCATGCCGCCTGGCGGCACCCGCTGCGCCGCACTGTGCGAAAGGACCCACCATGCTGTCCGACTCGTCTGTCACGACCATGCTTCCGGTGAAGGACATGGACCGCGCGCGTGCTTTCTACGAAGGCTGCCTGGGCTTGAAGGCCGGTGGCTCGCGGCCCGACGGCAAGTTCGTCTACACGGTGGGCGGCAGCACGCTGGCGCTGTTCCCCAAACCCGAGGGCACGAAGGCCGACCACACGGCGATCAGCTTCCAGGTGCCGGACATCGCCGCCAGCATCGACAAGCTCAAGCGCGCCGGCGTGGTGTTCGAGGACTACGACTTTCCCGACCTGAAGACGGTCGACCATGTCTGCGTGCTCGGCTCGGAAAAGGCGGCTTGGTTCAAGGACACGGAAGGCAATTTCCTGTGCATCCACGAGGACCTTGCGCCCGTGTAGCTGGGGCGCCGTGAAAGGCGCATGCGGTGACCTAGTCCCACGCAGGAAGCTGCTGCAGGGCATCGGTGGGGCGATCCAGGATGTCGACGCCTGCGAAAGCGGTGCCGCCCGGCAAGAGCCGGGCGTCGCAAATGACTTCCCAGCCGTGGCTTTCGGTGCGTCGGGCCAGGCACACCTCCTCGCCGGCCGCAAGGAGCTTGACGCATTCGCCGACGCTGACGCGCTGTGCCGTGCCGAGAGAAAACTCCGTCGAACCGAACTCTTTCTCCACGACCGGGTGAATGGCGACGAGGTCCACCTTTGCGTCCTTGAAGTGAACCGCGGTAATTGCGTGCTGGGCCATCTTCGACCTCCATTCGTGCAGAGAGAGCCCCGACAGGCCCACGCTTCGACTGTACGCCCGCGGCGGCAAGCGCTGCGCCGTCATGGCGAAAGCCGATGCCGGCGAAGGGGGCGGCCCGCTCGCCAGCCGGCGCTACAAGCTGCGGGCGATCTGCTCGCGCAGCCACCGATGCCCCGGGTCGCGATGCCGCCGCTCGTGCCACAGCATCGCCATCTCGTAGCCCGGCACCTCCAGCGGCGCCTCCACCACGCGCAGCCCCGGCGCGCCGCGCGCCAGGCGCTCGGGCAGCATCGCGACCATGTCGGTGCTGGCGAGCACGGTCATCATGAAAAGAAAGTGCGGCACCGACAGCGCCACGCGCCGCGTGAGGCCCTGCGCCGCCAGCGCCTCGTCGGTGGGGCCGGCAAAGCCGCCGCCGCTGAGCGACACCACCACATGCTCCAGCGCGCAGAACTGCGCGAGCGTGGGCCGGCGCTTCAGGCGCGGGTGCCCTGCCCGCCCGGCCAGCACGTAGCGCTCATGGAACAGCACGCGCCGGTGCAGGCCCGGCGGCGCGCCCACGCTGGTGTGGAAGAACAGGTCGATCTCCGCCTGCTCGAGCTGGCGCGCCATGCGCGTCGGCACGGCCTCGACCACCGCCAGCCGGGTGTTCGGCGCGGCCGCGCGCAGGCCGGCCAGCGCGGGCAACAGGATGGCCGACTCGGCGTAGTCGGCTGCTGCGACGCGCCAGGTGGTGGTCGCCTGGGCGGGGTCGAAGGGCTGGCTGGGCGCCACCGCGCGGCCCAGCGATGCGAGGGCTTCGCGCAGCGGCTCGCGCAGTTCGTCGGCACGCGCGGTGGGCCGCATGCCGCGCTGCGCGGGCACGAGCAGCGGGTCATCGAAGAGCTCGCGCAGCTTGGCCAGCTGCACGCTCACCGAGGGCTGCGAAAGGTTCAGGCGCTCGGCCGCACGGGTCACGTTGCGCTCGGCCAGCAGGGTGTCGAGCGTGACCAGCAGGTTGAGGTCGATGCGGCTGAAATTGTTCATGGCGATACCTGGCATTCAAACTATTCATTTCCAATATAGCTTGGCAGTCCCTAACCTGAGGGCATCTTCACTCGAACCTTTTGACACCGTGAACATCCTGCTGGTCCTTGCCCATCCCGAAGCCGCCTCGCTGAACGGCTCGCTCCATCGCTTCATGGTCGAACGCCTCACGAGCGCGGGCCACACCGTGCGCGTGTCCGACCTGTACGCGATGCGCTGGAAGCCCGCGCTCGACGCCGACGACTTTCCCGCGCGCGACACCGCCGCACCCTTCGACCCCGTGCGCGATTCGCTGCATGCCTTCGAAGGCGGCACGCAGACCGCCGATATCGCCGCCGAGCAGGAGAAGCTGCTGTGGGCCGACGCGGTGATCCTGCAGTTCCCGCTGTGGTGGTACTCGATGCCCGCCATCCTCAAGGGCTGGATCGAGCGCATCTACGCCTACGGCTTTGCCTACGGCGTGGGCGAACATTCCGATACACACTGGGGCGACCGCTTCGGCGAAGGCACGCTGGCCGGCAAGCGCGCGATGCTGGTGGTGACGACCGGCGGCTGGGCCTCGCACTACGCCCCGCGCGGCATCAACGGGCCGATGGACGAGCTGCTGTTTCCCATCCACCACGGCATCCTCTACTACCCGGGCTTCGACGTGCTGCCGCCCTTCGTGGTGCATCGCACGGGCAAGGTCGACGCCGCAGCCTATGCGCGCATCACCGGCGAGCTGGGCGAGCGGCTCGACACGCTGTGGACCACCGACCCGATTGCGTTCCGCCCGCAGAACGGCGGCGACTACGACATTCCGGCGCTCACGCTGCGCGAACACATCGCGCCGGGCCGCGCGGGCTTCGGTGTGCACCGCAAAAACAGCGAATCTGAAACTTTGGTTTTCGAACCCGGCCGCCTTTAACCACGCCGGGAGCAGGTGGATTCGCAAGAGACTTCAAATCGTCGCGACATCGCAGCAAGATGCGCATCCGCCGATTCGTCCGAAGGAGCTTGTCCATGTTCGCCACGCCAGAACGCACCGTCAAGATTCCGGGCCCCGACCATGCGATCACCATCACGCCGAATCCGTTGCGCGTGGTGGTGTCGGTGGGAGGCCATGTCATTGCCAGCTCGCGCGAGGCGCTGACCTTGCGAGAGTCGCATTTCGGCACGGTGCATTACCTTCCGCGCAAGGACGTGCGCATGTCGCTGCTGGAGCGCACCACGCATGCGACCTACTGCCCGTACAAGGGCGAGTGCGCCTACTACAGCATTCCAGCCGGCGGCGAGCGCTCGGTGAATGCCGTGTGGACCTACGAGTCACCCTACGAGTCGGTCGCGCCGATCAAGGACTACGTGGCCTTCTACCCGGACCGCGTGGGCACGATCGAAGAGCGCTGCTTCTGACGACCGCCCCACCCCGTTCGTGAAAAAACCGGCCCTTGCTTTCGCAAGGCCGGTTTTTCTTTCCCTGGCCCGCCGACACCCGTCCCGTGGGGCCGAGTGGGCGTGCCAGCCTGTCAGGCCGATCGATTACAGCGGCAGTGCCTCACCGCGTGCGGCGGCACGGGCTTCGGCGCGCACGCTGGCGCGGTCCAGGCCGCTGGCCAGCACCGGGGCCACGCGGGAGGTCACGGCTTCGCTGTAGGGGTTCTCGCTGCGAGCGGCCACCACGGCCTGGGCGCGGACGGCGTCGCGGCTCACGGTCGACACGAACACCTGGGCGGGGCCTGCCTCGGCGCCGGTGGCATAGGGGTCGGCGCTGTGCGCGGCCACGACGGCTTGTGCGGCGACGTCGGCGCGGCTGGCGGCCGAGGTCAGGCGATGCACGCCTTCGTAGGTTTCAGCGTGGGCGGCACCGGCGACGGCCATCAGGGCAACAGCAACGGCGGAGAGGATCTTCGAGGCGTTCATGGCGGTTTCCTTCTTCAATTCAGTTCAGTAGTACAAGTGTTTGCTTGGATGGTTTGAACCGGTCTGGGGTGGGTCACCGTCCCTCTTCTTGAAGGGCGGCCAACTCGCTCGGGGCCTGTTCATCCGGACCGGCTTTGGGGGCCGGTCCGTGAGATGAATTGTGCGGTGGGATCTAGGTAAAAACCCGCGGCAAAAAGAACCACGGCGTTCCCGAAAAGGAAACAATGCGGCGCGCCGGCGCCGCCATCACCCCCAGGTCAGCGGGTCGAGCCGAAGATAGAAGTCGAGCCGGCCGTCGTCGGGCGCGTCGATGCCCAACTGCGTGAAGAGCGAAGCATGCGCGGCGCGCGCGTCGGCCGCATCGCGCCAGCTCTCGCGCGCATTGCCCAGCAGCAGCGACAGGTCGACATACCGGTCCGCCGTGCCGAGCCGCCCCACGTCGATGAGGCCCGTGCATTGCAGCGTCTGCGGGTCAACGAGGAAGTTCGGCAGGCACGCATCGCCGTGGCACACGACGCGGTCTTGCGCCTCCTGCGCGAGCCGGTGCGGCAGGTCGATTTGCAACCGGGCCAGCAGCAATGGCGGCGGCACGTCCTGCTGGTCGGGGTCGAGGAACTCCGGGTTCACCGCGCCGCGCGCGACGACATCGGCGGCGCGGTCGTACATCGCCGACAGCGGGCGCGCAAACGGGCACTCGCCCGCCGGAATCTCGTGCAGTGCGCGCAGGCGCCGCGCCATCGACGGCCAGGCGCGCAGCAAGTCAGCCGCCGGCAGGTCGCTGGCCGGCACGCCCGGCACCGCGGCCGTGACCAGGCAGGCGCCCTCGGGCGTCGCGTGCCAGTCGAGCACGCGCGCGGAGCCGATGTTGTACGGCGCGAGCCATTCGGTGCGGCGGCGCTCCTCGTCGAGCTGCGCGGCGCCCGCACCGAGCGACACCTTCGCGAAAGCCGCGCCGTCGCTGCGGCGGAACACCGCATCGCCCGACTCGCCCTCGCTGGCCGGGGTCCACGTCGTGCCGGCGGGCAAGCGGGGCAGCAGCTGTTCGATCGTGCCCATGCCTCAGTGGCCCACCGACTTCGAGAACACGTTGACCACCACCACGCCCGCGATGATCAGCCCGAGCCCGACGATGGCCGGCGCATCGAGCGTCTGGCCGAACCAGAGCCAGCTCACCACCGAGATCAGCACGATGCCCACGCCCGACCAGATCGCATAGGCGATGCCGGTGGGCAGCACGCGCAGCGCGAGCGAGAGAAAGTAGAACGACACGGCGTAGCCCACCACCGTGGCCACGCTGGGCCAGAGCCTGGTGAAGCTGTCCGAGGCCTTGAGGAAGCTGGTCGCGAGCACTTCGACGACGATCGCGACAGCGAGGTATGCATAGGTCAGGGTCATCGCCGGACTCTAATCGCGCGCAGTCCGTGCGGCCTCGGTGGCCTTGCGTGATCCGGGGCCGAAGGCGCGTGCGTTTGACGCTCCCTCGAAGCTGTGCGCACAGCACCGGAAGCTTCAGGGCGGCAGCAGCAACGGTCCGCAGTGGGTATCGGTGACGAACACCGCCATGAGCTTCGCGGGCTTCACCGGGTCGGGGTTCTCCGCGAACATGTGCAGCGTGTTCGGCGGCTCGAAGAAGGTCTCGCCGCTCTTGAAAGTTCCCACGGGGCCGCCGCCCAGCTGCGAGCGGATGGTGCCTTCGACAATGATCGCGGTCACCGAGCCCGGGTGCCGGTGCGCGGGCGAATAGGCCAGCGGCGGAAAATCGACGAGCACCGTCGTCACCGACTTGCCAGGCACGTGCGGCAGCGCCTCGCACGACAGCACCTTGACCTGCGTCGCCGGCCGCGCCGTGGCCTCCGAGCCCGCAGGCACCGGCGCGGACGCGAACATCGGCCGCGCCACCGAGCTGCACACGTCGGCGAACCACTGCACGGCCTCCTGCTGGCCGGTGCGCGGCATCAGCGCCCAGCCGGCGGCGAGCGCCAGCGACAGCCCTGCAAGACCCGCTCCGATCGACGGCGTGCGATGCCAGCGTGCGGCCTTCATGACGCGACCTCCTGCGACAGCCGCAGCGCCGCGTGCCACCCCAACTCGCGCTTTGCCTTCTCGCTGCTGACCTCGGCGCTGTCCTCCGCGATGTTGAAGATGCCGCCGCGCGCGTGCCGCATCGCGAGCAATGCCGCCCAGGCCGCGGCTTCGACATGCACCGGGCTCGCGCCCTTCGGTGCCGCGTTCGAGGTGCCCGGCCCATGCAGCTGCCCATAGCGCAGCACCGTGCCCGTGAGGCCGACGGCCCCCAGCACGCTGCGCTCCAGCGCCGCCACGCCGTCGATGCTGATGCGGCGACCGCCTTCGGCCCCGAGGTCGAGCGGGTCGCCCTCGGTGTGCGGCGTCGGCCCGGGCGCATAGGCCCAGGCGATGCTCTGCGCAATCAGCTGCGTCGCACCGGCCGCCAGCGCCGCCGCGACGAGGTGCCGCGTGCCCTCGATGCGCACGCGCGCATTGCGCACCACCGCCTCGGCCATCAGCGCTGGGTCCAGGTCCCGGGGCAGATCGGTGAGCTGATGGATGACGACCGTGGGTGCGATGCGCACCAGCGCGTCGCGCAAGGCCTGCGCGTCAAACACATCGACGACGACCGGCGTGGCACCGCATGCCTCCAGCGCCGCCGCACGCTCGGCCCGGCGGGTGCCGCCATGCACCGTGTGGCCGGCCTCGAGCAGCAGCGGGATCAGCGCCGAGCCCACGGCCCCGGTCGCGCCCGCCACGAATACCTTCTCGCCCATTGCGTGTCCTTCTTTCCTGCTGGCTGTTCGAAGGCATGAGCTTAGGATCGGTATGCACCAGACGAAAGAACCAAGAATCGTCAAAATGACTGGTCCATGATCGAATCGCCAGACAACGCCCTCCCCGGCATCGACCGCTCGACCGCGACCCCGTTGCATCGCCAGGTCTACGAGCGCTTTCGCACGGCGATCGAGCACGGCGTGCTTCGCCCCGGCGACCGCGTGGCCTCGGCGCGCAGCCTGGCCAGCGAGCTGGGCGTGGCGCGCGGCACGGTGGAAGCGGCCTACAGCCAGCTGGCGGGCGAAGGTTATTTCTGCGCGCAGGGACAGGCGGGCACGGTGGTGTCGCCGTCACTGCCGGTGCAGCGGCCGGTGCGCGCCGGTTCGCGCCCCGCCGCGGATGCGCCCGCACTGGCCGGCCCCGCCGCCCCGCCACCGCTGCAGCTCGGCATCCCGGCACTCGATGCCTTTCCTCGCAAGCTCTGGGCGCGGCTGATGGCCCGCCGTGCGCGCGCCATGGACGCAGCCGACCTGTTCTACGGCGACCCCGCAGGCCATGCGCCGCTGCGCGAGGCCATCGCGGCCTACCTGCGGGTGTCGCGCGGCGTGGCCTGCCAGCCGGCGCAGGTCTTCGTCACCGGCGGCTACCGTGCGTCGCTGGCATTGGTGTGGCGCGCGCTGCTCACCAGGGACGACCGCGTATGGATCGAAGACCCGGGGTATGCGCCCACGCGCGACGTGCTGCACAGCGCCGGCCACCGCGTGGTGCCCGTGCCGGTGGACGGCGAAGGCCTGGTGGTCGCGCGGGGCGTGCGCCGCTCGCCGAAGGCGCGCATGGCGGTCGTCACACCGTCGCACCAGGCGCCGTTGGGCGTGTCGATGTCGCTGGCGCGCCGGCTGCAGCTGCTCGACTGGGCTTCGCGCGCCAAGGCCTGGATCGTCGAGGACGACTACGACGGTGAGTACCGCTACGCTGGCGCGCCGCTGCCCGCGCTCAAGAGCCTCGACGGGTACGACCGCGTGCTGTACGCGGGCAGCTTCTCGAAGGTGCTCTACCCGGGCCTCGCGCTGGGCTACCTGGTGGTGCCCGAATCGCTGCGCGAACGCTTCGAGGACACGGCGCGCATCGCGTCCAACGGCTGTCCGCAGATCACGCAGGCGACGGTGGCCGACTTCATGCGCGACGGCCACTTCTCGCGCCACCTGAAGAAGATGCGCCTGCTCTACGCGCGCCGCCGCGCCCTGCTGGTCGAGGCCTTGCACAAGGCCTTCGGCGACGGCCTGCGCATCGACCTGCAGGCCGGCGGCATGCACCTGATCGCGCGCTTCGAAGGGCACCGCGACAGCGACGTGGTGCTGGCGCGCCGCGCACAGGCGGCCGGCCTGAACTGCCAGCCGCTGTCGGCCCGGGGCACCACGGCCGTTGAAAGCCAGGGGCTGCTGATGGGCTTCACCAACGTCGCCTCGCCCACCCAGGCGCGCCAGCTCGCGACCCGGCTGCGCGCGGCGTTGGGCTGAGGCCTACGCGCGCAGATCGACTTCAGGCCGCATCGACGACGCGCCGTTCCAGCGCACCTCGAAGCCCGCGCCGCGGAACTGGCCGACCACCAGTTCGCCGACGCGCTGCATGTCGGCATCGCTGCCTTCGGGCGCGCCCCAGAACGCGAGCGAGAGCTGGCTGGTGCGCTTGGCACGGTTCTGGTCCTGCCGCGTGTAGAAGCAGAAGCCGTGCACGCCGGCCTTCTTGCCGCCGCGTTCGCGGAACGCTTCGGAGCAATCGGAGAAGCCGTCGGACTGCGTGTCGCCCGCATCCTGCAGCGCGACCAGGCCCGCCTGCGTCAGCGCGGCGAACACCTCGGCGATGCGTGCCTCGGCGGCGCGCCATTGCGCGGCGCTCATCTTCACCGGGTCGGGCTCGGGCGGCGGCGGTTCGGGCAGCGCGTGGCCGGTGATGCGCGAGAGCAACTCGGCAACCTCTTCCTCCATCGCGTTCTCCGTGATGTGGTTGCCGTGGCTGTCGCGCACGTCGGGGTTCGCGCCCGCGTCGATGAGCAGTTGCACCGGCTCCGTGGTCGGCGAAAACTCGGCCGTGAGGTACAGCGCGGTGCGGCCGTCGGTGCCGGTGTATTCGAGCGGGCTGCCGGCCTCGAGCAGCAGTTGCAGCACGGCGAGGATCGGCTCGAGCTCGGATTCGTTCGTGCCCATCGCGGCGCACTGCAGCGCGGTGAAGCCCTGCTTGTTCACGGCGGCCAGGTCGGCCCCGGCCGCGATGCAGGCGCGCACCGTGTCGACATCGGCTTCGCGCGCCGCGTCGAAGATCTTCTTCGGATTCATGGCATCTCCCTGTGGATCGGCCCATTCTGCCGCAGCCTTCTTGCATTGCCTGGCACTTCACAGACCGCGCGAACCTCGCTACATTCGACGCCTCGATCAACAAACCGGACTGGAGGTGCGCGATGGAAGACACTGCTATTCACTCTCCCTCCCACGTACGGTTCGTCGGGTCGCATCCGAACTGCTGCTGAAGCGCTCCCCGCGCACCCGGTGCCGCTGAAGGCGCCACCAGCCAGCCCGTTCGACCCTCGCGGTGTCCTGCCGCGACACGCCGTCCGATTCAGACAACGCCACGCCGGCACACGAGTGCCGTGCGCGGTCCGTTCCCTTTTCGAATCAAGGCTCACCATGCTTGAAACCCGTGCCGCCGATGCGCGGCAGTTCGTGACTTCTCTTTTCGATCCGCAGCGGGCGTCCGCTGAAGAATGGGCGCAGGCGCTGGCCTACTGGCGCCAGCGCCACGACGAAGACTTTCCGGGCGAGCCGCAGCCCGACGACGCGCACACCCAGCAGAACGTGCAACAGCACACGCCGCTGCATGTGGTGCACCGCGCCTTCGCGCGGGACGCGCAGGGCCGCATCGTCGGCAGCCTCAACATGGGCGTGCGCCGCGAAGGCTCGCCCGACTACGCGACCTTCGCGCCTTTCATCGACGTGTGGGGCGGCGTGCTGCGATCGCACCAACGACAGGGCGTGGCCAGCACCTTGCTGCACCGGCTTCTGGCGCTGATGGAGACGCGCGCCCCCACCACCGCGACCTTCAAGACCCACTTGCCGGAAGGCCGGGCGTTCCTCGCGGCCATCGGTGCGACCGAAAAGCACCGCAGCATCGAGAACCGCATGGCCTTCGCCGGCCTCGACTGGGCGGCGCTCGCACGCTGGCGCGCCGACGCCCTCGCGCCCACGCACGGGCTGCGCCTGGAGATCCACGCAGGCCGCGTGCCCTTCGATCGGCTGGCCACGCTGATGGCGCCGCTGTCCGCGCTGCTCAAAGACGCGCCCACCAGCGCGCTGGAACGCGCGCCCCTGCGCTTCGAGCTGGAAGGCTTCCACGCCTGGTACGCCGAAATCGACCGGCGCGGTGGCGAGCACTTTCTCGTGCTGCTGCGCGATGCCAACGACGAGGTGGCCGCCGTGTGCGATGCCAGCTGGAACCAGCTGTACCCCGACCGCATGTTCCAACGCCTCACCGGGGTCGCCCGCCATTGGCGTGGCAGGGGACTGGCCAAGGGCGTGAAGGCGATCATGCTGCAGCTGGTGCGCGAACGGCATCCCGAGGTGGTGATCGCCGTCACGCAGAACGCGGAAGTCAATGCGCCCATGCTCGCCATCAACCGCCAGCTGGGCTTTGCCCCGCACAGGCATGATGGCGCCTACCAGATCGGCACGGAAAGCCTGAGGGCCTTCCTCTCGACCCGCCCCCTGGCTGTGCCGGAGGCGCGCGCATGAAGACACCCCAAAGACTGCAATCCCTCGTCGACGAAGGGCTGATCGACAGCGTCGTGCGCCAGCTCATGAGCGGCAAGGAAGCCATGGTCTACGTCGTGCGCTGCGGCGAGGAAACACGCTGCGCCAAGATCTACAAGGAAGCCGACAAGCGCAGCTTTCGCCAGGCCGTCGACTACACCGAGAACCGCCGCGTGAAGAACACCCGCGAGGCGCGCGCCATGGCCAAGGGCACGCGCTTCGGGCGCAAGGTGACCGAGGCCATCTGGCAGAGCGCCGAGGTCGATGCGCTCTACCGCCTGGCCGCAGCCGGCGTGCGCGTGCCCACACCGCACAACTTCCTCGAAGGCGTGCTGCTGATGGACCTGGTGACCGACGCGAACGGCGACGCCGCGCCGCGCTTGAACGACGTGGCCTTCTCGCCTGAAGACGCGCTGCAGCACCACGCCAGCCTGTTGAAAGAAGTGATGCGCATGCTCTGCGCGGGCATCGTGCACGGCGACCTGTCGGAGTTCAACGTGCTGCTGGCCGAGGACGGCCCGGTGATCATCGACCTGCCGCAGGCCGTGGACGCGGCGGGCAACAACCACGCCAAGCGCATGCTGCTGCGCGACGTGGAGAACCTGCGCAACTTCTTCGGGCAGTACGCGCCCGCGCTGCTGCAGACGCACTACGGCGACGAGATCTGGCAGCTCTACGAGCGCGGCCTGCTGCGGCCCGAGACCGAGCTCACGGGCACCTTCGTGCGCGAGACCGGCCCGGTCGACCTCAGCAACGTGCTGCGCGAAGTGGACGACGCACGGGCGGAAGAAGCGGCGCGCCAGCTGCGGATGCAAGCGCCGCGACAATAGCGGGCTGACTCCGCCCGCCCCGATGACTTCCAACGCCCTGCCCCAGCGCCCGCCCTTTGCTTCCACCGCCGTGCGCCACATCGCCCGGGCCGCGGCCTTCGTGGCGCTGGGCATCGGCCCGGCCGCGCACGCGGGCGCCATCAGGCTGGAAGACGACCGTGGCCGCGTGCTCGAGCTGCAGGCGCCCGCCAGGCGCATCGTCTCGCTGATGCCCTCGCTCACCGAGACGGTCTGCGCGCTCGACGCCTGCGACCGGCTCGTGGGCATCGACCGCCACGCCAACTGGCCGGCGGCGGTGAAGGGCCTGCCGCAGGTGGGCGGCATGGACGACGCGAACATCGAGCGCATCGTTGCGCTCAAGCCCGACCTCGTGCTGCTGCGCCCGCGCAGCCGCGCCGCCGAGGCACTGGAGCGCCTGGGCATCAAGGTGCTGGCGCTCGACGCCAAGACCCATGCCGACATGCGCCGCGTGATGGAAACCGTGGCCCGCGCCACCGGCAAGCCGGGCGCGGGCGAGGCCTTCTGGCGCAGCCTCGATGCCCGGCTGAACGCGGCGCGCGCCCGCGTGCCGCTGAACTGGCAGGGGCGGCGCGTGTACTTCGAGGTGCATGGCGGCGTCGCGGCGGCGAGCGAAAGCTCCTTCATCGGCGAGACCCTCGCGCGCCTGGGCCTGGCCAACGCGGTGCCGGGCTCGCTCGGCCCCTTCCCCAAGATGAACCCCGAGTTCGTGGTGCGCGCCAACCCCGACGTGCTGATGGTCTCGGCCTTGGGCGAAATCTCGGCCATGGGAGGGCGGCCCGGCTGGTCGGCCATGTCGGCCATCCAGCGCGGGCGCGTCTGCAGCTTTGCCTCGGCGCGCTTCGACCTGATGATGCGGCCCGGCCCCCGGCTCGACGAGGCGGCCGATGCCATCGTGAATTGCCTTGCGTCGCTGGATGCGCCGCGCAACTGATCCGCAGCACGCCATGAACTTCGACATCGTTCCCGCCGCGAACTTCGGCACCGACGAACTCACCGCCCTCTGGAACCGTTCCTACGAGGACTACTTCGTGCCGATCGCGTTCGACCGCGCGATGTTCGAGCGCCATGTGCGGCGCGCCGAAGCCGACCTGGCGCTCTCGCGCGTGATCGTCGTCGACGGCGAGGCCTGCGGCCTCTCGCTCGTTGGCCGGCGCGGTTCGCGTGCGTATCTCGCGGGCTTCGGCATCGCGGGCGCACAACGGCGCCGGGGGCTGGCGAAGCAGCTCATCGAGGCACAGCTGCGCGACCTGTCGGCAGCCGGCATCGCGCAGGTGCAGCTCGAAGTCATCGAGCAGAACCCGGCGCGGCAGCTCTACCGGCAGGCGGGTTTTTTTGAAAGCCGCACGCTCGAGGTGCTCGAAGGCAGCTTCGAGCCTCGTGCCGATACAGCTTCGACAGCGCCCGATACCAACGTGCTCGCCGCCCTGCATGCAGCCTGCTCCGCTGTCTCGCGCCCCACCTGGCGCCGCGAGTGGCCGACCGTGCAAGGCACACTCGCCCACGACGGCGCCGTGGCCCTCGGCACGGCAACGGGCGGCTACGCCATCCTCCTGCCGCCGGCCTTGCCGCTGCACATGCTGCTCGATGCCGCCGCGCCCGACGAAGCCTCGGCCCATGCCTTGCTCGACGCGCTCGCACAGGCACGCCCCGGTGCGCGCTGGCGGCTGGTCGACGAGCCCGAGGGCAGCGCGCTGCACCGCGCCCTGACCGCACGCGGCGCCACCGTTGTCATACGCCAGATCGAGATGACCGCGACACTCCATCCCACCCCTTCTTCCGACTCCTCGCGCCCCGCCCGTTCATGAAGTCCCCCAAGCGAACCTCGTCCACCCCTTTCATTCGCGTGGGCCCCAGCGGCGTGCATGGCCTGGGTGCCTTCGCCACGCGCGACCTGCCGGCCGAAGCCTTCCTCGGCCTGTACGAAGGCCGCCGCTACACCAGGCAGGAAGTCGCCTCCAAGCTCTGGGACGACCAGCTCACCTACCTGTTCACGCTGACGACCGGCGAGACCATCGACGGCGCCAAGGGCGGCAACGCCACGCGCCACCTGAACCACTCCTGCGAGCCGAACTGCGAGGCGGTCGAGGAGTACGACGAGGCAGGCGAGATGGTGCTGCGGTTCCAGACGATGGAAGCAGTGGAGGCCGGCGACGAACTCTTCATCGACTATTCGCTCACGGCCGACGACGGCTCGCCGCCCTCGAAGTACCCCTGCCATTGCGGCTCTCCGAACTGCCGCGGGACGATGCTGGCGCCGGTGGAGGCCGTGGCGGAGAAAGACGGGTCAGCCACCCCTGCCGATGCGGCCCCAGCGGTTTCAGACCCGCGCAGGCCGGTCAGCGAGCTGCCCTGGTGAAGTAGCTCAGGGCGACTCGCTCTTCACGCTGCGCAGTTGCGCCTCCGCGCGTTCGAGTTCGGTGCGCAGCGTGCGGATCTCGTGTTCCAGCTTTTCGATGCGCGCTTCGCGGCTCATCGGCGCGAGCGCCTGGCAGCGCAGCTGCAGCGCGCTCAGGGTGTCGGCCAACTCGCGCCGGCGCAGCATCTGGCCGCGCGAACGGGCCAGGGCCATGTCGCGCTCCAGCACGGCTTCCTGCGCCTTGCACTCTTCGGCATTCAACGGCTGCGCGGACGCCTCGGTTTGTGCAAAGGCGGCGGGCATGGCCAGGGTCAACGCAAGGGCCAGGAGGCAGGGTTTCGGACGCATGCCGTACGGTACCCGAACTCCCTGGCGGAAACGGCCTTCAGCCCTTCAGGCTGCAGTCGTTCTGGCGATGCACTTGATCTCGATCAGCCAGTCGGGGCTGCCCAGGCGCGCCACCTGCACCAGCGTCTGCGAGATCTGCGGCTCGCCGCCGAACATCTCGGCGCGCAGGGCGAACAGTGTGTCGGCCTGGCCGAGAAAGCCGTCGATGTCGGTCACGAACAGGGTTTCGTCCACCACGTCGGCCATCGAGGCGCCGAAGGATGCGAGCACGCTGCGCACGTTGGCGTAGGCCTGCCGCACCTGGGCCGCGATGTCGCCGGCGCCGAGGGTGCGACCCTCGCCGTCCACGCTCACCTGGCCCGAGAGATAGATCGTGTCGCCGACCTGCACGCCGTCGGCAATGATGTTCCTGAACGCGCCTTCGCGCACCACGCGGCGGGGAGTGACGGACATGGGGTTTCCTGGGTTTCGTTGGGAGCGCCGCAGTATCGAAGGCGCCGCCTGCAGCGGTACGGCGCGCGGCGGATGCCCCTTCTCACCCCAAGTCGATCCGCGAACGCCGAGGCGCGCCCCGCGATCCTGTGATTCAGGCGCTCAGGTAGCGCGCGTCCCACTGCACGGCCAGCTGCCGCGCCCGGTGCAGCGGCGTGCGGGCGCGCTCGAAGTCCATCACGCAGGCAACGTCCGCCGCCACGGGGCGCGCAGGGCTTTCGCTGCTGCGGCCGTCCGTCAGCAGCCAAAGCCAGCGCTGGCGGGTCTCGTGCTTTGCCAGCAGCTGCTGCGCGCGCAGCACGCCGAGCGCCAACGGTGTGCCCCCACCGGCCGCGATGGGCGCAACCCAGTCGTCGTTCCAGGCGCCGGCGCGGCGCGGCGGCAGGCGCAGCTCGACCACGTCGCCGGCAAAGCACAGCAGCGCCACATGGTCGCGCCGCTGGTAGGCCTCCTGCATCAGCGCGAGCAGTTGGCCCTTGGCGCGCGCCAACTGGCCGTCGTGCCGCATCGACGCCGAGCAGTCGAGCAGGAAGCAATGCAACGCACCGCTGCGCGCCTCCTGCGGGCGATGGCGCAGGTGCGCGGCTTGCAGCCGGTCCGCGCCGCGGGCCACGAGCGTGCGCGGCCAGTCGAAGGCCGTGCCGGACACAGCGGCGCCGTGCCAGGCGTCCCGTTGCGTGCCCTGCCTCCGGTCACCCTGGCGTGCGCCAGCGGGTGCGGCGTCCCGGAGGCTCAGGCTTTTTTTGGGACGGCCTGCTGTGCAGAGATCAACGGGCGCAGCGGCTTCACGCGCTCGATGCCGACGGGCTCGGGCGGCATCGCGCCCCAGTCGCCATCGCCGGCATCGCGTGCAGGTGCGTCGCCCGGATTGCGGTGAGGTGCGGGCGACGGCATCGGAGGCGCCACCGCCGCTTCGGCCGCCGGATGGCGCCGGTGCAGCAGCACCGCCTCGGCCACGCGCTGCACGTGGTCGTCGGTGATCGACGCCGCGCCTTCCCACGCCGCGAGCGCGCGCGCCGAGCGCAGCATCACGAGGTCGGCGCGCAGGCCGTCCACGCCGGCCGCGATGCACAGCGCGCCGACGGCGTCGTGCACCGCATCGCCATACGGCAGAGCCGCCGCGTCCGCCACGAGCGCGCGCGCACGCACCAGCGCCGCCGCGAGTTCGGCCTCCTCCTTCGCATGTGCCGCACGGAAGCCTTGCGGGTCCGCATCGAAGGCCAGCCGCGCGCGCACGATGGCCTGGCGCTCGGCCGCGTCCTGCAGGTTGCGCAGCCGCACGCACAGGCCGAAGCGGTCGAGCAGCTGCGGGCGCAGCGTGCCCTCTTCCGGGTTCATGGTGCCCACGAGCACGAAGCGCGCGGCATGCCGGTGCGAAATGCCGTCGCGCTCCACCACGTTGACGCCGCTGGCCGCCGCGTCGAGCATCGAGTCGATGAGCGCGTCGGGCAGCAGGTTGATCTCGTCGACGTACAGCACGCCGCCATGCGCGCGCGCCAGCAGGCCCGGCGCAAACTTCAGTTCGTGGCCGGCCAGCGCCTGCCCGAGGTCGAGCGTGCCCACGAGGCTTTCGAGGCTCGCGCCCAGCGGCAGCGTGACGAAGGGCGCGCCGGGCAGCAGCTCGGCGAGCGCGCGCGCGGCCGTGGTCTTGGCGGTGCCGCGCGGGCCTTCGATGAGCACGCCGCCCAGCGCGGGATCGACCGCGGCCAGCAGCAGCGCCTGGCGCAGTTGCGGCTGGCCGGCGATCGCGGCAAAGGGGAACGGCACCGGCATCGGGGCGGCTGTGGTCATCGGGGGCTTCCTTCCATCTGCTGCTCGTGGTCGAGCAGCAGGTTTTCCAATTGGTTCTTGTAGTCGCCGGGCGACTGCCAGAGGCCGCGCTGCATGGCTTCAAGCAGGCGGTTGAGCATGTCCTGCAGCGCGCGCGGATTGTGCGCGTTCACGAACGCGCGGGTGGCCTCGTCGAGCACGTAGGCGTCGGCCACCATCGCGTACTGGTGGTCGCCCACCACGCGCGCGGTGGCATCGAAGCCGAAGAGGTAGTCGACCGTGGCGGCCATCTCGAACGCGCCCTTGTAGCCGTGGCGCTTCACGCCGTCGATCCACTTGGGGTTGACCACGCGCGCACGGATCACGCGGCTGATTTCTTCCTTCAGCGTGCGCACGCGCGGCGCCTGCGGGTTGCCGTGGTCGCCGTGGTACATCGCGGGCTGCTGCCCGCTCAGGTGGCGCACGGCGGCGGCCATGCCGCCCTGGAACTGGTAGTAGTCGTTGGAGTCGAGCAGGTCGTGCTCGCGGCTGTCCTGGTTCTGCAGCACGACGTTCATGGCGCGCAGCCGGCGCACCAGGGCATCGCCCGCCGGCACGCCGTCGCTGCCCTGGCCGTAGGCGTGGGCGCTGCCGCCGACGTAGGCCTTCGACAGGTCGTCGTCGGTCTGCCAGTCGCCGTGGTCGAACAGCGGCTGCAGGCCCGAGCCGTAGCTGCCGGGCGCGGAACCGAACACGCGCCAGCCGGCCTGCGTGCGCGCCTCGCCGGGCGCCACGCCCTGCGCTTCGAGCGCCGCGGCCTCGCGCAGGATGCGGGCGCGGATCGGGTTGCGCTCGGCGTCTTCGTCTTCCTGCGCGGCCACGGCCTGCACGGCGGCGTCGAACATCTGCACGGCATTGGGAAAGGCGTCGCGGAAGAAGCCCGAGATGCGCAGCGTGACATCGATGCGCGGACGCCCGAGGCCCACGGTGGGCAGCACCTCGAAATCGACCACGCGCTGGCTGCCCGGCGCCCACTTGGGCCGCACGCCGATGAGCGCGAAGGCCTGCGCCAGGTCGTCGCCGCCGGTGCGCATGCTGGCCGTGCCCCAGACCGACAGGCCCAGCGCCACGGGGTAGTCGCCGTGCTCCTGCAGGTGGCGTTCGACCAGCTGCGCGGCGGACTTGAGCCCGAGCATCCAGGCCGTGGGCGTGGGGATGGCGCGCGTGTCGACCGCGTAGAAGTTGCGCCCGGTCGGCAGCACGTCGGGCCGGCCGCGCGAAGGCGAGCCGCTCGGGCCCGGTGGCACGAAGCGGCCTTGCAGTGCGCGCGACAGCTGACGCAGTTCTTCCCCGCCACACGCATCGAGCGCGGGCGCGAGACGGTGCGCGATACGGCCCATCACGGCGGCGGTGTGCGGCAGTCCGGCCGGGCAGGCGTCCGCTTCGAGCAGTTGCTGCGCGAGCAGCTCCAGCCGCTCGCGCGTGTCGCCCTGGTGGCGCCAGGCCTCGTCGCTCACGGCCGCCAGGAGCGCGGGCCGTGCGCCGTGCCAGGGCTTTGCCGCGTCGATGTCGAGCGGGTCGAAGGCCTCGCCCGGCAACAGGTCGGCCGCGAGCGCGCCGAGCAGCCCGGCGTTCTCGCCCGCGCCGTCGCCGGCCGGGTAGCGCGCGAGCGCGAGCAGCGTGTCGCGCCGCAGCCGATCGCGCGGCGAATCGCCGAACACATGCAGGCCGTCGCGGATCTGGGTTTCTTTCAGTTCGCACAGGTACGCATCGACGCGCGCCAGCACGGCATCGTCTTCCGCGCCCGGCAGGCCCAGCTCTTCGACCAGGTGCTGCGCGCGCACGGTCGCGAGGATCTGCGCGCGCAGCACCTTGGCGCGGCGCGCATCGACCAGCAATGCGTCGTAGTACTCGTCGACCTGGCGCTCCAGGTCCTGCAATGGGCCGTGGTTCTCGGCGCGCGTGAGCGGCGGCATCAGGTGGTCGACGATCACGGCTTGCGTGCGGCGCTTGGCCTGCGCGCCCTCGCCGGGGTCGTTGACGATGAAGGGATACACGTTGGGCAGCGGCCCGAGGATGGCGTCGGGCCAGCAGGTGGCCGCGAGCGCGAGGCTCTTGCCCGGCAGCCATTCGAGGTTGCCGTGCTTGCCGACGTGGACGACCGCGTCGATGGCGAACACATCGCGCAGCCAGAAATAGAACGCGAGGTAGCTGTGCGGCGGCACCAGCTCGGCGTCGTGGTAGCTCGCGTAGTCGGCCAGGCCCAGCGGGCCCAGTGCGCGCGCGGGCTGGATGCCGACGAACACGCGGCCCAGCCGCAGCCCGGCGATCATGAAGCGGCCCTGGCGCAGCATCGGGTCGTTTTCGGGCGGGCCCCATTGCGCGTCGATGGCGGCGGCCATGCCTTCGGGCAGCGCCGCGAGGCGCGCGCGGTAGTCGGCGAGCGCGTAGCTCTGCCACGCGGGCCGCGCGGCCCATTGGGCGGGGTCGTTGGCGATGCCCTCCTGCAGCGTGCGCATCAGCGCGTCGCCGTCCGCGGGCAGCGTGTCGAGCGTGTAGCCCTCCGCCTGCATCGTGCGCAGGATGGCCATCACCGAGGCCGGCGTGTCCAGCCCCACGCCGCTGCCGATGCGGCCTTCGCTGCCGGGGTAGTTCGCGAGGATGAGCGCCACGCGCTTCTCGTCGGCGCGCAGGCGGCGCAGGCTGCACCAGCGGCGCGCGAGTTCGGCCACGAAGGCGATGCGGTCGGGCTCGGGCCGGTAGCCGACCACCTCGGTCTGCGTGAGTTCGCAGCGGTGCGACAGGCCCTTGAAGCTCACGGCGCGCGTGACGATGCGCCCGTCCATCTCGGGCAGGGCAATCTGCATCGCGATGTCGCGTGGGCGCAGGCCCTGGCTGTCGGCAAGCCAGTCCTCGCGGTTGCCGCCGCTCACGATCACCTGCAGCACGGGAGCATCGCCCGCGAGTGCCAGAGGCTCACCGCTTTCGTCCGAAGCGCCCTGCCCCAGCGCGGCGAAGGCGGTGGTGTTGAGCACCAGCTGCACGTCGTGCTCAGTGCACAGCGCGCGCAACGCAGATAGGCACAGCGGGTCCTTGAGCGAATCGAGCGCCACGGGCAGCGGGTTCAGTCCTTGCGCATGCAGCGCGGCGGCCAGCGCATCGAAGGCCTCGGTGTTGCCCGACAGCAGGTGCGAGCGGTAGAACACCAGCGCCACCACGGGTGCATCCGCGTGCCAGCCGGCGCGCAGGTCGTCGATGCCCGCGACCGTGTGCGTCGCGTCCATGCCGCCCGGCACATGCAGCGCCACCTGCGGCAGGCTGCGCGGCGGCAAGGGCGCCTCGCCGTGGCCCAGGCCATGGAAGGCCACCGCGCGCAGGAACTGCGCCGCGTTGCCCGCACCGCCCGAGCGCAGGTACTGCCACAGCTGCCGGCTCACGCCGCGCGCCGCGGTGCCGCGCGCGAGCAGGTCTTCGTCTTCGTGCAGGTCGCCCGAGAACATCGCGAGCTGCTGGCCTTGGCGCTTCGCAAGCTTTTCGAGCTGCTGCAGCCCATAGGCCCAGGCCGATTCGGCCCCCAGGTGATCGACCACCACCACGCGCGCATGCCGCAGCACCTCGTCGACGTACAGGTCGAGCGACGCGGGCTGGCGCAGGTGCATGAGGTTGGCCAGCCGCAGCGAGGGGTAGCCGGGGTCGGTGGCCGCCAGCGCCGTGCGCGCGGCGGCGAGCAGCGCGAGCGTGGTGTCGGCCGAACTGAGCACGACGATGTCGCCCGGCGTCTGGTCGAGCCGGGTGACGACGCTCGGATCGTCTTCGACGAAGCGTCCGGGCTGGGTGCTCAGCAGGTGCATGCGGTCAGGCGGGAACGGCCGCCACGCCTTCCAGTGCCTTGCGCAGCGCGCCTTCATCGAGGTCTTCGCCGATGAACACGAGCCGCGTGCGCTGCGCCTCGCCGTCGCGCCAGCGGCGGTCGAAGTGGTGGTCGAAGCGGCGGCCCACGCCCTGCACCAGCAGGCGCATCGGCTTGTTCGGCACGGCGACGAAGCCTTTCACGCGGTAGATGGTGTGCTGCTCGACCAGTGCGGTGAGCACGGCGATGAGACCGTCCCGGTCCACGGGCGGCAGCTCGATCACGAGCGAGTCGAACTCGTCGTGGTCGTGGTCTTCCTCGTGGTCGTGGTGGCTCTCGCGCAGGTGGATGGTGCTTTCGGCGGCGCGGCCCTGGCCCAGCAGCAGCGCGAGCGGCAGCTTGCCTTCGGTGGCGCCGACGATCTTCACCTCGGGCGGCAGCTCTTCGCGCACCAGCGCCTCGACCTGCGCGCGCGCGGCGGCGTCCATGAGGTCGGTCTTGTTGAGCACCACGAGGTCGGCGGCCGAGAGCTGGTCTTCGAACAGCTCGTGCAGCGGCGATTCATGGTCCAGGTTGGGGTCGGCGCGGCGCTGCACGTCGACCTGCGCGGGATTCGCCGCGAACTGGCCCGACGCGGCGGCGGGGCCGTCGACCACGGTGACCACCGAATCGACGGTGAAGATGTTCGCGATGTCGGGCCACTGGAAGGCCTGCACCAGCGGCTTGGGCAGCGCCAGGCCCGAGGTCTCGATGAGCACGGCGTCGATCTGGTCGCGGCGCTCGGCCAGCTGCAGCATCACGGGCAGGAACTCTTCCTGCACGGTGCAGCAGACGCAGCCGTTGGCCAGCTCGTAGAGCGCGCCTTCGCGCTCGTTGCCTTCGTCGTCGCAGCCGATGCCGCAGCCACGGAGGATGTCGCCGTCGATGCCGAGTTCGCCGAACTCGTTGACCACCACCGCGATGCGGCGGCCCTCGGCGTTGCCGAGGATGTGGCGCAGCAGCGTGGTCTTGCCGCTGCCGAGGAAGCCCGTGACGATGGTGACGGGGATCTTGGCGTTGCTTTGTGTCATGGAATGGATGCTTTCAGGCGCGCAAGGCGCGCGGGGAATCGGGCGCGCGGCGCGTGCGTGGCGCACGCGCCGGCGAACGGCACGCCCTCTTCAACGAGGGGCTGCCGGCGCGAATCAGACGGCGCTGTACAGGCGGCGCTCGACCAGGGCCGTGCCCTGCAGGCGGCGCCAGGCCTTGGCCGCGGCCAGCACGCCCAAGTCGACCAGCGGCTCGACCAGCACGACCGTCATGTAGGCCGCGCCGAAGCTGGCGATCTGGCTGAGGTTCTCCAGGCCCGTGCCGCGGCCGTAGAGTGCCCAGAAGCCGACCCACACCACGATGCCGCCCTGGTAGGCCACCGACAGCTTGAAGGCCTGCTGGTAGCGGATGTCCACGTAGGCCATGTTCGCGGGAATGATGCGGCGTGCCAGCGCAGCGGTCGCGAACAGCGGCACGAGCAAGGTCGTGACGTTCATGCCGTACTGCGGCAAATCAGGCGGTGCGAAGAACAGGCTCTGGATGAGCAAGCCGCCGGCCAGACCGATGGCCGCGGGCGCGAGCCCGAAGAGCAGCATCAGCGTGGTGCCCAAAATCAGGTGCACCTCGGACACGCCCACGGGATGGTGCGGGAACACCTCGAAGAAGCAGAACACGAGCATCACGGTGAAGACCGAGCGCAGCAACAGGCCCACGGGGCCGTCCTTCAGCAAGGTGTCGAAGGCGACTTTGCCTGTGTAGGCCAGCGCAGCCGCCCCTGTGGCATAGCTGAGGAAGATCTTGGATCCGTCGACGAGTCCGGGTTCGATGTGCATCGCGCACCTCCTGAAATGCACCGAAGTGCGAAAGTTGATTGTTGGGGGATGGACTGGCTTGCGCAAGTCCCCGTCATGAAACCCGGGAGCCTTGCAGCCCCCGCTGAACAGGCGAAGGCTGTGGCTTGCGCCGCAGCCGCCGCCAGCCGATCACCACGCCGCTCGCCGAAGCGACGGCGCCGATGATCGACAGGAACCACACCACCAGGTCCCAGGCGGGCCGGTACTGGATGAGCCAGGGAAAGTCGAGGCTGTGCGCGGCATTGAAGAGCCAGCGGCGCAGCCGCGCGTTGCGGTCGTTGCTGCCGGCCACCTGGCCGCTCGTTGGGTCGATGTAGAGCCAGCTGCGCGCGGCGTCGTCGAACTCGAGCCGCCACACGGGCAGCACGCGCGTGCGGTGGTGGCCGTACCAGTGGAAGTCTTCGTGTGTCTGCAAAGTGGCCTGCGTGATGGTGGCGCCGGGGCGCAGGCGTGCGGCGGCGCGCTCGATGTCGTCACGGGCGATGACGGTCGGCGCACCGGTGGCGGCATCGATCACACGCACGCGGGCCTGCGCATCGCGCAGTTGCAGCAGCGGCTTGCCATCGAACCCCATCAGCAGCGCCTCACGCGGTGCGCCGGCGCCCTCGCCTGCCGGCAGCACGGCCGGCGGCCAGGGGAACGGCGAGGCGCCGGTGCCCGTGTAGCGCGCCATCGCAGCCGCATCGGCGGGTGCGCGCTGGAACCAGCCGTTGGGGTTCATCGACAGCCAGCCGCTCACGATCCAGGTCAGCACGAAGAAGCCGCCGATGAGCCCGGCGATGTGGTGCCAGGCCATCCAGCCGGTGTACGGCGTGACCGCGCCGCTGCGAAAGCGTCGACGCAGCCGGATGCGCAGGATGCCGATGACGATGCCCGTCACGGCCGAGACGATGCAGGCGGCCGACAGCCACACGACCACGTCGTGCCACAGCGGCGGGTCGGCGCGCAGCGGCGTGAAGTAGATCCAGTGCGGCACGGCGCCCAGCCAGTTCCAGAAGCGCTCGGTGCGCGTGGTGTCGCGCACCACCTCGCCGGTGCGCGAGGACACATACAGCTCTGTGCCCGCCGCGTCGCCGACTTCGATGCGGTGCAGCGGGCGCAGCGGGTTCAGGCCCTGCGGCACGGTCCACTGGTCGCGCTCCAGCGTCTCGGCCCAGCGTGCGCCGGGCTGTGCGGAGAAGTCGCGAGCGATGGCCTCGGCCTGCGCCGCATCGACCGGGCCGAGCACATGGCCGTCGCGCGCGGACACGGCATGCCGCCCGCCGCGCGCATCGACGATGCGCCACACGGGCTGCGCGTCGGTGCCGGCCTGCATCTCCAGCGCCATGCGCCGGGGCGGCTGCGTGCGCACCGCTTGCGGCAAGGCATCGAGCGCGGCGGACGGCGCGACCACCGCCTGTTCGAGGCGCACCGGGGCGAGCCCCGCGAGCCGCTCTTCGTCCGTGAGGTTCGGGTACCCCACGTACATCATGACCACGCCCGAGACGAACCACATGACGAACAGCAGGCAGCCGCCGATGCCCAGCCATCGGTGCGTCCAGTACAGCGCCCGCCGCAGCGGGGGCCATGTACGTTGCCATGCGGTCCTCATGCGGTCGCGCTCAGAAGGTCACGAACGCCGACAGTTCGAACGAGCGCGGCCGGCCCAGCAGCCACTGGTTGCCGCCGTTCGAGAACGAGACCGGGTACTTGCGGTCGGCCAGATTGAAGGCGCGCAGCGCGAGCTTGAGCGACGGGTTCGCCTGCCAGCTCACGCCCGCGTCGGCCACGGTGTAGGAGCCGATGCGGCGCGTGTTGGCCGCATCGACCTGCCGCGCGCCGACGTGGCGCACGCCCAGCTCGGCCTCCCACTGCGGCAGGAAGCGCCAGTGCAGCCACAGGTTGGCCGCCACCTGGGGCACGCCCGCCGGCGTATTGCCCGCGCGCGAGACCAGCGACTTGCCGACCGCTTCATTGAAGTCGTCGTAACGCGCGCGCAACCGCGCGGCGTTGGCTTCGAGGCGCAACGTGGAGGTCAGCGCCAGGTCGAGCGTGGCCTCGATGCCTTCGGACGACTGCTTGCCGATCTGCTGCACGACGGTCGGGTCGTTCGCGTCGCGCGACAGCAGCTTGGTCTTCTCGATGCGGTAGGCCGCCACGCTCCAGGCGCCGCGGCCCTCGGCCAGCTGGCGCTTGTAGCCCACCTCGACCTGCTTGCCGACGCTGAGCTCGAACGGCACCTGCGTGGCCGAGGTGCTGATGAGCCCGGTGAGCGGATCGGCCGCGCGCGCCACCTGCGCATAGAACGACTGCGCGGCATCGGGTGCGTAGACCACGCCCAGGCGGCCGGTGGCGTACTCGAAGGTCTTGTCCAGGCGCGGAGCGCGGCTCTGCGGATCGGTGCGCACGATCTTCGCGTGGTCCCAGCGCAGGCTGCCGACCACCGACCAGTGTTCGTTGAAGGCCAGCTTGTCTTCGGCGAAGAAGGCGTAGGTGCTGGTCTTGGTCTTGTAGCGCGGCAGGTAGGGCGTGGGCGAAGCGTAATAGCCGGGGTTGAAGACGAAGGCATCGACCACCGAGCGCCCGCCGTAGGGCGTGTCGCTCGAATTCAGGAAGTCGATGCGGTTGGCGTCGAAGCCCACCAGCACCTGGTTCTTCAGGCCGAACAGCGCGTGCTTGAAGGTGGCGTCGGTGCGATTGCCGATCTGCTCCTGGTCGTGGCCGATCTCCAGGTAGTCGCCGCGCGTCACGCGGTTCGTGGTGGCGCTGTAGGTGTAGGTTTCGCTGTCGCGCCAGTGGCGCTTGCTGTCCAGGCGATAAAGCTGGTTGCGCACGGTGACGGCGTCGTTGGGCGTCCACTGCGCATCGAGGCGGGTCCAGCGGTCGCGGTACTTGACCTCGGCGTCGTCGAGGTTGTAGTTCTGTTCGCGGTTCAGGCTGCTCACGCGGCCGTTGATGAGCGGCACGCCGAAGTAGCGCTGCGGCGTCTGGCGGCCCTCGTCGTGCGAGAGCGTGAACTGCAGCCGCGGCGACACATCGAGCCGCACCGCGCCGCCCACCGCCAGGCTCTCGGCCTCGCCGCGCAACATGAAGCCGTCGGTCCTGCGGTGGCTGATGTCGAAGCGGTACGAGAGCATGTCGTTGATCGCCCCGCCGCTGCCGAAGGCGACCTGGCGCGTGGCGTCGGAGCCGACGCTCACCAGTGCTTCGTTCTGCACCGGGCCGCGCGTGGGCTTCTTGGGCACCACGTTGATCGCGCCGCCGATGGCGCCTTCGCCGAACATCACCGAGGCCGCGCCGCGCAGCACCTCGATGCGGTCGGTCGACCAGGTGTCGAACGGGAAGGTGACGGTGCCCGCGCCCACGTACAAGCGCGTGCCGTCGTACAGCTGCATCACCGAGCCATGGCCGTTGAAGCCGCGCGCCGATAGCGCCGAGCCGCCGTTGCCCGGCGCGGGCGAACCCGTGATGCCGGTGGCACGGCTCGCGGCCTCGACCACCGACACGTCGCCGCGCGCGCGGATGGTGTCGCCGGTCAGCACCTCGATGCTGGCCGGTGTTTCGAGCGGCGTGAGGCCCAGGCGACTGCCGGTCTGCGTGGGTTCGTCCAGGGCCAGCGGCGTGTGGCGGCTGGCTTCGACCTGCACGGGCGTGAGGCTGGGGCGGCCGGCCGTGTCGCCCGACTGGGCGAGCGCTGGCCCGCATGCGAGGCCGAGCCCCAACGAAATGCCTGAAAGACCCGAAAGGCGTGCCCGTTGCAGGGGCAGGCCCGGGCGATCGCGCAAGGGCAGCGATGCCTGATTCATCCGATTTCTCCTCCGGCCTGCGTCCCCGCAGGCTCCTGACCGATCGAGGACGCCGAGGGAGAAGAGAGAGGGGCGGTGCCGTTTCGCGCGAGGGAAAAGCGGCAGGCCCGGACACGCACTCCCGCAGCATCCGAAGGCGGTTGCGAAGGCCGGTATCCGGGCTCGCGGAGTGCGTCGGGGTGCAATGCATGCACCTCGACGCCGAAGCCCTCGCCTTCCCACGCCGAAGCGCAGTGGCTGCCCCAGCGAAAGATCGCCGGGGCCTGAGGGTGTCGATGTCCGCTGACCGTTGCGGGGGCAGCGCAGGAATGGAAGGGTCGTTCGAAAAAACGACGCCTCGCACCTGCTTCCCGTTTAACCCCGCCGCCAATCCTGTGACTGGTCGTGCAGGGCACCTTCGAACCGTGGGGTGTTGGACGACACCGGTGTGAACCAATGTTTCCAACCGCCGGGATTATAGGGAGCGCCCTGCGGCGGCGCCCTTGCGGGCCCCGTCAGGCGGGCTTGCCGTCGGGCCCGAACAGCCGCCGCAGCACCGCCACGCCGGCCACCAGCGCGTTCGAATAGGTGGCGTAGGGCGTGTGGGCGGCTTCGAGCGGCGCGTACTCATGGGTGATGTCGCCGGGCGAGCCGTCCACAGCCTCCATCAGCACCCAGTAGAACTCCCCTTCTTCCAGTTCGTGGACGGTGAGTGCGATGTCTCTGGGCGAAGGCATGACGGTCAGAAATGAAACAGGGAATGAACCCGCCTTTGAACGGGCTGGGGGCCGGCGCGGTTGTCAGTACTAGGGCTTCTCCTACAGTGCTTGGACGCCGCGCAGCCTAATGTTAGGGGTGGGGAGCTGCATCAGAACAAGGAGTCAGCATGAAACATTTCACGCTTGAACCCAACATGCGCGCCAGTTTCGGCGGCGCGTTCTACCCGACCGGCTTCTCCCTGGTGATGTTCCCGAGCATCGAAGACGCCAGCCGCATCGGCCACGGGCTGATCGAGAAAGGCATCGTGAGCGGCGACGAGGTCTACCTGATACCGGCCGAAACCGTCCTGGCGGAAATCGCGCCGACCGTGCATGCCTCGCACAGCCCCCTGCCTTCCGCCGGCACCGACGGCGCCACGGTGCGCGCCTTCATCGAGCTGGCCCAGGAAGGCCACACGGGCCTCTTGATCCGCACCAAGGACGGCGCCATCACGGAGCGCGTGATGGAACTGGTGCGTACCGTGCCCTACTCGATCGCCGAGCGCTACCGCACGCTGGTGATCGAGGACCTTTGAACGCCGGCTGAAGCGCCGGTGTCAGCCCGGCGCTCTGCCTCCATCCCTCGGTAGCCGAGGTGGCAGGCGCCTGCGCCCAGCAACGCCGGCAGCAGCAGATTCACCACCGGCACCAGCGCCAGCAGCAGGATCAGCACGCCGAACACCACCATCGCACCGCGCTGGCGGCGCACGACCCGCATGCGCTCCTCGCCGTTCGCGATGCCGGCCAGCGCGGGCCCCAGCAGGAAGCGCACGTTGAGGTAGGCGAGCAGCAGGAACAGCAACACGCCGTTGACCACCGGCACCAGCAGGCACAGCAGCATCCCCAGGCTCGCGCCCAGCCACGGCCCCAGCCACCCGCGCACGCCGGCCAGCCAGCCCGAGGGCCCGGGCCGCGGCTGCGCCAGCAGCGCCGGGTAGCGCGCCTGCACGCGCGCGCGCACCGGGCCCAGCAGCACCCAGCGCAACGCCAGGCGGATGGTGGCGACGATGACACCGACGTACATCACCACCAGCACCGCGGCCGTGAGCACCGCCGCGTAGACCAGCAGCATCGCCAGCGCAGGCGCGATGCCCGCCATGCCCGCGACGCTCCCTCCGGTGCCTCCCGTGCCGGGCAGCAGGCCGAGCACCGCCCCGCCCATCACGACGAAGACCGACACCACGCCGGCCGCCATTCCGATCGGCTGGAAGTGACGGTAGAACACCCAACTCCACACGGCGAAGACCAGCAGGCACAGGCCCGCGGAACGCAGCACGATGCCCGGACGCAGGCTGGAGCGAAAGGCCAGCGCGAGGCAGACCAGGGACTCGCGCACCGCGCCGAGCAACGAATGCCATCGGGCTTTCAGTGACATGGGATGAGAAAAAAGGAGATCGGTGAAAAGCGCGGATGCATGCCGTGGCCGGGGAGATGACTCCCGACCGGCGCGACCCGCGACGAGCGCAGGCAGCCGGCCCTCAGGCCGGCACCGCCATCGCGGCGGCGCGCTGCACCACATCGCGGGCCATGGCCTGGGCGAGTTCCTGTTCGCCCAGGAACACCTTCGCATCGGTTTCGGCGGCCAGCAGGCGGGCTTCCTGCTCGTTGTGGCTGCGCACCACGGTCTGGATGGTGGGGTTCAGCGTGCGCGCGGTTTCGATCATCTGGCGCACGTTCATGGCGTCGGGCGTGGCCACCACGAGCACGCGGGCGCGCGCCACGTGCGCCTGGATCAGCACCGCCGGGTCGGCCGCGTCGCCCCACACGGCCGGAATGCCGGCCTCGCGCAGCTTCTCCACCAGCTCGCGGTTCTGCTCGGCCACCACGTAGGGGATGTCGTTCGTCTCGAGCTCGGCGGCGATGCGCCGGCCCACCCGGCCGTAGCCGACCAGCACCACCTGGCGCGACAGGTACTTGGCCTCGGTGGTCATCGGCAGTTCGGCCAGCGGGTCGCTGCGCGCGTCCAGCTCGCGTGCGAACTTCGAATGCGCGTGCAGCCATTTCTGCAGCGGCGCGATCAGGCTGAACCACAGCGGGTTGGTGGCGATGGAGATCAGCGCGCCCGCCAGCACCAGGCTCTGCCCTTCCACCGGCAGCAGGCCGAGCGACACGCCCAGCCCGGCCAGGATGAACGAGAACTCGCCGATCTGCGCCAGGCTCGCGCTCACCGTGAGTGCGGTGGCCAGCGGGTAGCGGAACACCAGCACCAGCGCACAGGCCGCGAGCGACTTGCCCAGCACGATCACCAGCACCACGGCCAGCACCTGCAGCGGGCGCTCCAGCAGCACCGAGGGGTCGAACAGCATGCCGACCGACACGAAGAACAGCACGGCGAACGCATCGCGCAACGGCAGCGATTCCTGCGCCGCGCGGTGGCTGAACTGCGACTCGCGCATCACCATGCCGGCGAAGAAGGCGCCCAGCGCGAACGACACGCCGAACAGCGCCGCCGAGGCAAAGGCGATGCTCACGGCCGCCGCCACCACGCACAGCGTGAACAGCTCGCGCGAACCGGTGCGCGTGACCTGCCAGAGGATCCACGGGAACACGCGCCGCCCGACCACCAGCATCAGCAACACGAAACCGCCAACCTGCAGCAGTGTGAGGCCCAGCGTCTGCCAGACCGGCGCGCCGTTGGTCTCGGCATTGGCGCCGCCCAGCGCGCCCGCCAGCGGCGGCAACAGCACGAGCACCAGCACCATCGCGAGGTCTTCGACTACCAGCCAGCCGATGGCGATGCGGCCAGTAAAGGAATCGAGGATGCCCAGGCTCTCGAGCGCGCGCAGCAGCACCACCGTGCTCGCCACCGACAGCGCCAGCCCGAACACCAGCGCCGCGCCCCAACTCCAGCCCCACCACACGGCCAGGCCGCCGCCGAGCAGCGTGGCGACGACGATCTGCGCGATGGCGCCGGGCAGCGCGATCTTGCGCACCGCGAGCAGGTCGGCCAGCGAAAAATGCAGGCCCACGCCGAACATCAGCAACATCACGCCGATCTCGGCCAGCTGCGCGGCAATGCCGGCGTCGGCCACGAAGCCGGGCGTGAACGGGCCGATGATCACGCCCGCCAGGAGGTACCCCACCAGCGCTGGCAGCCGCAGCCGCGCCGCGAGAAAGCCGAACACCAGCGCCAACCCCAGGCCGGCGGCAATCGTATTGATGAGGGAGACGCTGTGGGGCATCGGTCCATTTTGCAGGAACGGCCCCCAACCTTTGAAGCCCGCAGGCTTCTACGGGCCTGCGTCTACACCCCTACGGAAGCGACGCGAACTATCGTAGGCATAAAGCACTTCTATTCGCATCGACACCTTTCTCATCCAGAATTTGAGCGGTCCCCCCGTCCCCCCAACAACAGGAGCCTCCCCATGAGCAACGAGAAAACCGAAGCGAAGTGCCCGTTCAGCCAGGCCACCGGCGCCGGCACCACGAACCGCGACTGGTGGCCCGAGCAGCTGCGCCTGGACCTGCTGCACCAGCACTCCTCCAAATCCGATCCCCTGGGCACCGGTTTCGACTACGCCAAGGCCTTCCAGAGCCTCGACCTCGCCGCGGTGAAGAAAGACCTCGCCGCACTGATGACCGACTCGCAGGACTGGTGGCCCGCCGACTTCGGCCACTACGGCCCGCTCTTCATCCGCATGGCCTGGCACAGCGCCGGCACCTACCGCATCGGCGACGGCCGCGGCGGCGCCGGCCGCGGGCAGCAGCGCTTCGCGCCGCTCAACAGCTGGCCCGACAACGTGAGCCTGGACAAGGCGCGCCGCCTGCTGTGGCCAATCAAGCAGAAGTACGGCCAGAAGATTTCCTGGGCCGACCTGTTGATCCTCACCGGCAACGTCGCGCTCGAAACCATGGGCTTCAAGACCTTCGGCTTCGCCGGTGGCCGCCCCGACGTGTGGGAACCCGACCAGGACGTGTACTGGGGCCGCGAGAAGACCTGGCTGGGCGGCGACGTGCGCTACGCGCAGGGCTCGCCCGGCGTCGAGAAGGACCGCGGCGTGCTCGTGAAGGACGACGACAGCAAGGTGGCGCACACCCGCAAGCTCGAGAACCCGCTGGGCGCAGTGCAGATGGGCCTGATCTACGTGAACCCCGAGGGCCCGGACGGCAACCCCGACCCGATCGCCGCGGCCCACGACATCCGCGACACCTTCGCCCGCATGGCCATGGACGACGAGGAAACCGTGGCGCTCATCGCCGGCGGCCACACCTTCGGCAAGACCCACGGCGCGGGGCCGGCCTCGAACGTCGGCAAGGAACCCGAAGCCGCCGGCCTCGAGGAACAGGGCTTCGGCTGGAAGAACAGCTTCGGCACCGGCAAGGGCGGCGACACCATCACCAGCGGCCTCGAAGTGACGTGGACCACCACGCCCACGAAGTGGAGCAACAACTTCTTCGAGAACCTGTTCGGCTACGAATGGGAGCTGACCAAGAGCCCCGCCGGCGCGCACCAGTGGGTGGCCAAGGGCGGCGCCGGTGCCGGCACCATTCCCGACGCGCACGACGCCTCCAAGCGCCACGCGCCGACCATGCTCACGACCGACCTGTCGCTGCGCCTGGACCCGGCCTACGAAAAAATTTCGCGCCGCTTCCTGGCGAACCCCGACCAGCTCGCCGACGCCTTCGCGCGCGCCTGGTTCAAGCTCACGCACCGCGACATGGGCCCGCGCGCCCGCTACCTCGGGCCCGAGGTGCCGGCCGAAGAGCTGATCTGGCAAGACCCGATCCCGGCCGTCGACCATCCGCTGGTCGACGCCAACGACGTCGCGGCGCTGACGAAGAAGGTGCTGGCCTCGGGCCTCACGCCCGCGCAGCTGGTGTCGACCGCGTGGGCCTCGGCCTCCACCTTCCGCGGCTCCGACATGCGCGGCGGTGCCAACGGCGCCCGCGTCCGGCTCGCCCCGCAGAAGGACTGGGCCGTCAACCAGCCCGCGCAGCTGGCCCAGGTGCTGAAGGTGCTCGAAGGCATCCAGAGCGAGTTCAACGCGGCGCAGACCGGCGGCAAGAAGATCTCGCTGGCCGACCTGATCGTGCTGGCCGGTGGTGCGGGCGTGGAACAGGCCGCGCGCAACGGCGGGCGTGAAGTGAAGGTGCCCTTCTCGCCGGGCCGCGCCGACACCTCGCAAGAGCAGACCGACGTGCCCTCGTTCGAGCCGCTGGAGCCCGCGGCCGACGGCTTCCGCAACTACCTGAAGGGCCGCTACAGCGTGCCCGGCGAAGCGCTGCTGATCGACAAGGCGCAGCTGCTCACGCTCACGGCGCCCGAGATGACCGTGCTGGTCGGCGGCCTGCGCGTACTCGACACCAACGTCGGCCAGACGCGCCACGGCGTCTTCACGAAGACGCCCGGCACGCTGAGCAACGACTACTTCGTCAACCTGCTCGACATGGGCACGGAGTGGAAGGCGGTGTCGGACACCAAGGAAGAGTACGAAGGCCGCGACCGCAAGACCGGCGCCCTCAAGTGGACCGGCACGCGCGTCGACCTGGTGTTCGGCTCCAACGCGCAGCTGCGCGCCGTCGCCGAGGTCTACGGCGCGTCCGACAGCCAGCAGAAGTTCATCGACGACTTCGTGGCCGCCTGGACCAAGGTGATGAACCTGGACCGTTTCGATCTCGCCTGAGGCGGGGCGCCTTCGGGCGCTTGCACCGTCCGCGCGCCGTCCGCGCCCCGGGGTTCCGTCCCCCGCGGGCGCGGACTCCCATGAACGAGGTATTCGGGTTTCAGGCCGGAGCACTAGATTCGGCCCCATGAAATTCGCGAAGGCATGGCTTGCCGCCGGCGTCGTCCTGGCGGCCTCGCAGTTCGGCGCGCTGTACGCGCAGGACGGCAACCCCGAATGGCGCGCGCTCCGCCAGCAACTCGTGCAACGCATCAACGCCAACTGCTACGACGTCGGCACGCTCGAGCTGGCGCAGCAGGTGCTGCGGACGGCGCAACGCACGGGCGGGGCCGAGTCCGCCGACACGGCCCTCAGCCTCGTGCTGCTGGCCCATGTCCACCAGCGGCAGGGGCAACTGACGCGGGCCGCGCAGTCGTACACGGCCGCGCTCGCCATCCAGGAAAAGACCGCCGGGCCGGACAGCCCGCGGGTGGCGTTCACGCTGAGCGCGCTGGCCGGCCTGCACTACCGCCGCGAGGCCTTCGACCAGGCCATTGCGCTGTACGAACGTGCCCTGGCGATCCACGAGAAGCAGCGGCGCCCCGACGCACCCGCCGTGCTGGTCAGCCGGCAGAACCTGGCCGCGGCCCATCGCGCCCAGGGCGCCCAGGGTGCCTATGCCAAGGCCGCCCCGCTGTACGAACGCGAGCTCGACGCCAGGGCGCAGCCGCTGCTCGCGGTGGCCCTGGTGCATTGACGCGCACTGAAGCGCACCGAAACGCGCCTCACCGCACCCAAACGCGCGGGCCGGCGCCCTGCTCCGGCTACGGCTACGGCGCCATCTTCGATTCGCGCGCGTTCACCAGTTCCTCGGGCTCCTGCGACTCGACCCAGCTCTCGTTGTTGAGCCCGGCCTGCAGCCGCTCCTCGTCGAGTTCATTCGTCCACTTGGCGACCACGATGGTGGCCACGCCGTTGCCGATCAGGTTGGTGAGCGCGCGGGCTTCCGACATGAAGCGGTCGATGCCCAGGATGAGCGCCAGCCCCGCCACCGGCACATGCCCCACCGCCGACAGCGTGGCCGCCAGCACGATGAAGCCGCTGCCCGTGACGCCCGCCGCGCCCTTCGACGTGAGCAGCAGCACGGCCAGCAGCGTGATCTCCTGCGTGAGCGTCATGGGCGTGTTGGTGGCCTGCGCAATGAACACCGCCGCCATCGTCAGGTAGATCGAGGTGCCGTCGAGGTTGAACGAGTAGCCCGTGGGAATCACCAGCCCCACGCAGGTCTTGTGGGCGCCCAGGTTCTCCATCTTCTCCATCATGCGCGGCAGCACCGATTCGCTGGAGGACGTGCCCAGCACGATCAGCAGCTCTTCCTTGATGTACTTGATGAACTTCCAGATGCTGAAGCCGTGGAAGCGCGCAATGAGCCCCAGCACCACGAAGATGAACAGCAGGCAGGTCAGGTAGAAGGTGCCCATGAGCTTGCCCAGCGACAGCAGGCTGCCCAGGCCGTACTTGCCGATGGTGAAGGCCATCGCACCGAAGGCGCCGATGGGCGCGAGCTTCATGATGTAGTTGACGATCACGAACAGCACGTGCGAGCCCTTCTCGATCACGTCGAACACCAGCGTGCCGCGCCCCCCGAAACGGTGCAGCGCAAAGCCGAACAGCACCGCGATCAGCAGCACCTGCAGGATCTCGCCCTTGGCGAAGGCATCGACGATCGTGCTGGGAATCACGTTGAGCAGGAAGTCGACCGTGCCGGTCATCTTGCCGGGGCCGGTGTAGGCCGCGATGGCCTTGGTGTCGAGCGTGGACGCATCGATGTTCATGCCCGCGCCGGGCTTGAGCACGTTCACCAGCACGAGGCCGACCACCAGCGCGATGCTGCTCACGACCTCGAAATAGAGGAGCGCCAGCCCGCCGGTCTTGCCGACCTTCTTCATGTCTTCCATGCCGGCGATGCCGACCACCACCGTGCAGAAGATGATCGGCGCGATGATCATCTTGATGAGCTTGATGAAGCCGTCGCCCAGCGGTTTCATCGACTCCCCGAGCGAGGGGTAGAAGTACCCCAGGAGCACGCCGATGATCACCGCGGTGATCACCTGCACGTAAAGGGAACGGTAGAGGGGGAGCTTCCTGGGTACTGTGCTTGTTGTATGTGCCATGACTGCCTCCTGAAAGGATGAGGGGAAACGAAAAGAAAAGGGTTCGTGTCGCGGTTGCTTTCGATGGGTGATGTCGTGCGTTCTGTGTCCGTGGCGCCGGCCCAAATGAAAAAACCCGCCGAAGCGGGTTTTTGTTTTCAGGGTGTGGCGCGCATGCTCAGTGCATGTGGAGGCCGCCGTTGACCGAGAAGTCGGCCCCGGTGCTGTAGCCGCCTTCATCGGTGGCGAGCCACGAGATGATGGAAGCGATTTCGCTCGGCTCGCCCAGGCGCTTGACCGGAATGGTGGCCACGATCTTGTCGAGCACTTCCTGGCGGATGGCCTTGACCATGTCGGTGCCGATGTAGCCCGGGCTCACGGTGTTCACCGTGACGCCCTTGTTGGCCAGCTCCTGCGCCAGCGCCATCGTGAAGCCGTGCATGCCGGCCTTGGCTGCCGAGTAGTTGGTCTGGCCGGCCTGGCCCTTGGCGCCGTTGACCGAGCTGATGTTGATGATGCGGCCCCAGCCCTTTTCCACCATGTCGCCCACCACCTGCTTGGTGACGTTGAACATGCTGTTGAGGTTGGTTTCGATCACCGCGCTCCAGTCTTCCGGCGTCATCTTGAGGAACATGCGGTCCCGCGTGATGCCTGCGTTGTTGACGAGCACGTCAATCGCGCCGTGGGCCGCCTTGGCGGCGGAAAAAGCCTCGACGGTGGATTGCCAGTCGCCGACATTGCCCACCGACGCATGGAACTCGAAGCCTTCGGCTTTCTGTTCGGCCAGCCATTTGGCATGGTCGCGTGTCGGGCCGCAACCTGCGACCACGGTGAACCCGTCCTTGTGCAGACGCTGGCAGATGGCTGTTCCGATGCCACCCATGCCCCCGGTGACATATGCAACTTTCTTGCTCATGAGATTTCCTTGATTTGAAGCTAGCAAAAAGCCTGAACGGCCGCCTTCACTCTAGCCATTTTCAGGCCACACAACCCTGAGGGAGAACACTGAGCCAAGCTTGCAACCAGCTGTCACGGACATCACCTCGGCGGCACTCTATATGCTTGCGGCTGCGCGACCGTGACAGGGTCCCTGCCGGCCCCCCTCCCATCCAGCCACCCAGGAGTTCGCACGCATGAATTTCGGAATCATCGTCTTCCCCGAGGTCGAGGAGCTCGATTTCATCGGTCCGTGGGAAATGCTCACCATGTGGAGCAAGCTGGCCGGCGGCCCCGCCAACTGCCTGGTCGTGGCGCAAACGCATGGCCCTGTCGTCTGCGCCAAGGGGCTGTCGATCAACCCGCATGTGTCGTTTGCCGACTGCCCGCCGCTCGACTTTCTGCTCGTGCCCGGCGGCATGGGCACGCGGCGCGAGGTCGACAACCCCGCGATGGTGCAGTTTCTGGCCGCCCAGGCGCCCGGTTGCAAGGCGCTGCTGTCCGTGTGCACCGGAGCCTTCGTGCTGCATGCGGCCGGCCTGCTCTCGGGTCGCACGGCCACCACGCACTGGGGATCGCTCGACCGCCTGCGCGCGCTCGGCGATGTGAAGGTGGTCGAGCAGCGCTTCGTGCAGGACGGCCATGTCTGGACCTCGGCCGGCGTGTCGGCCGGCACCGACCTGATGCTCGCCTTCATCGCGCATGCCGCCGGCGAGGAGGCCGCGGCCAAGGTGCAGCTGCAGGCCGAGTACTACCCGGCCGACACGGTGTACGGCCACACCTCGAGCCATGAGCGCGCGCCGTCGTATGTGCGGCGACCGGGCTCGCGCGCGGGCACGGCCTGATCGTTCTTTCGTTTGTTTGCTTGATCGATCGAACGGTCGGTCATTTCTTCTTTCTTACTTCTTTAGACCTCCATGTCCACGCCCGACCTCACCGACCTCGAACCGCTTGCCGTGCTCGCCGCCCGCGTGGGGGCGACGCTGCGCGAGCGGCGCCAGACGGTGGCGGTCGCCGAATCGTCGGCCGGCGGCCTGGTCTCGGCCGCCCTGCTCGCGGTGCCGGGCGCCTCGGCCTATTTCCTGGGCGGCGCGGTCATCTACTCGCGGCGCGCCGGCAAGGCCCTGCTCGGCCTCACGCCCGAGGACATGGGCGACATGCGCGGCGAGACCGAGCCCTATGCGCGCTTCATGTCGGGCCGCATCCGCGATGCCCACCGCTCGAAGTGGGGCCTCTGCGAGAGCGGCGCGGCGGGGCCGTCAGGCAGCCCGTACGGCGATGCGCCCGGGCATGTCTGCATCGCCGTGACCGGTGCGGACGGCCTCGTGGTCAGCCGCACGATCGAAACCGGCGCGATCGATCGGCCGTGGAACATGGATGTGTTCGCGCGGCTGTTGCTGAAGTTGTTCGAGGAGACCTTGCTGGCGAACGGCGACGCATGACCGAAACAGTGATTTCGACCGCCTCCGAAGAAGAGGTCCGCTCCGGCGTCCTGGGCCCCCGGTTGCGCGAGTTCAACTACGGCTTCGTCGGCGAGTACCCCGAGACGCAACCCGTGTGGCTGAACGCGAAGGATGCGCAGGGCCGCCTGATGGGCGGGCTGCGCGGCTTCGTGTTCCTCGAATGGCTGCGCATCGACGTGCTGTTCGTCGAGGAGGAAGCCCGGGGCACCGGCCTGGGCCGTCGCCTGCTCGCGGAGGCGGAAGCGCGCGGCAAGGCGCTGGGTGCCGGGAATGCCGCACTCGAAACCTTCGAGTGGCAGGCGCGAGGCTTCTACCTGAAGCAAGGCTACGAAGAGTTCGCCCGCATCGACAACTACGCGCGCGGCAACTACCTCGCCTACATGAAGAAGAAGCTCTGAGCCCCGGGGCATTGCGGCCCCCGACCCCGAACCTCTCAAGCTGTCGCTCTCAATCCGCCTGCACGCCCGCAGCCCGGATCACCTTCCCCCACTTCTCGATCTCCGCCGCCAGGTGGCTGCGCAGCGCCTCGGGCGTGACCTTGTCCATCGGCACGGCCTCGGTGCTCAGCTCGGCGAAGCGCTTCTTCACGTTGTCGTCCTGCAGCGCGGCGCGCAGGGCCACGTTGAGCTTCTCGATCACGGCCGGCGGCGTGCCCTTGGGCGCGTACACGCCGTGCCACACCTTCACGTCGAAGCCCTTGAGGCCCTGCTCGTCGAGCGTGGGAATGTCGGGCATGCTCGACAGGCGCTTGGGCGTGGTCACGCCGAACACCTTCACGCGCTGGCCGTCCTTGATGACGGGCGCGGTCTGCGTGGTCTGGTCGCACAGCAGGTCGACCTGCCCGCCCATGAGGTCATTGAGCGCCGGGCCTGCGCCCTTGTAGGGCACGGTCGTGAGCTGCACGCCGATCTGGTGCGCGAAGAGCATGCCGCACAGCTGCGAGACGGCGCCGATGCCGGCGTTGGCGAGCGAGACCTTCTCCTTGTTGGCCTTCACGTAGGCCAGCAGCTCCTTGAAGTTGTTGGCCGGGAAGTCCTTGCGCGACAGCAGGGTCATCGGCACGTCCATGACCTGGCCGACGTACTCGAAGTCTTTCAGCGGGTCGTAGTTGAGCTTCTTGTACAGCGCGGGCGCGGTGGCCATGCCCATGTGGTGGATGAGGATGGTGTAGCCGTTGGGCGCGGCCTTGGCCACGCGGGTCGGCGCGATGGTGCCGCCCGCGCCCACGGTGTTCTCGACCACCACGGTCTGCCCCAGCGACTTGCCCATGGGCACGGCGAGCATGCGCGCCACCACGTCGGTGGGGCCGCCGGCCGAGTACGGCACGACCATCACGATGGGCTTGTCGGGCCACGCGGCCTGCGCGGCGGCGGGCGATGCGGCGGCGAGCAGGCAGGCGCCCGCCGAGGCCGCGATGAGGGCTTTCAGTTTCCAGGTCTTCGTTGCGTTCACTTCTTTGTCTCCTTGTGGTTTGTCTGTGGATCAGTGCGTCACGGATGAATCGCCCGGGCCGTGGGGCCCGGCCAGCGCCAGCCAGCGCTCGGCCAGCCGCACCACCGGCCCGTCGACCATGCGGCCGTCGAGGCTCACGACGCCGCCGCCGGCCGCGCGCACGGCCTCGGTGACGCGGTGCGCCCAGGCCACCTCGTCGGCCGTGGGCCCGAGCGCGGCCTGCACGGGTGCGACCTGCTCGGGATGGATGCACAGCTTGGCGCCGAAGCCGCCGCGCCGGGCGCGCGCGGTGTCGGCGGCGAGCCGCTGCGCGTCGCGCCAGTCGGGCGACACACCGTCGATGGGCGTGGCCAGCCCGGCGCGGCGCGAGGCCAGCACGAGCGCGAGGCGCACGGGCAGCAACTCGGCCTCGTCGGCATCGCAGGCCATGCCGAGGTCGGCCTGGAAATCGAGGTGGCCGAAGGCCAGCCGCAGCACCTGCGGCGCACCCGCGATGGCATCGAGCGCCGCGAGCCCCGCGGCCGATTCGATGAGCGGCACCAGCACGGCCTTCGGTCCGACGGTCGCGGCGAGCCGATGCAACTCGTCGGCCTGCTCGGCCTTGGGCAGGACGATGCCGGCGATCAGGCCGTCGGCGATCCAGCCCGCCGCGCGCGCGCAGTCGTCGCCATGCCACGGCGTGCCGCTGGCGTTCACGCGCACCAGCAGCCGCCCTCGCCCTTCGGCGGGCAACGCTGCGAGCGAGGCACCGAGCGCATCGCGCGACTCGGCCTTGCGCGCGGGCGCCACGGCATCTTCGAGGTCGATGATCACGCCGCCCGCGCCCGTGGCCAATGCCCGCGCATGGCGCTCGGGCCGGTCGGCCGGCACGAAGAGAAAGGCGCGCGCCAGGGCGAGCGCGGCGTTCGCGGGCTCGCTCATACCGCGCCGGCCGCGCGCAGCGCTGCGATCGCGTCGTCGCCGCGGCCCAGGCTGCGCAGGATGGCGTCGGTGTGCTGGCCGACCGCCGGCACCGGGTCCATGCGGTAGTCGAACGCGCTCTGGCGACCTGCTGGCAGCAGCGCCGGAATGTCGCCGGCCGGCGAACCCACCTGGCGCCAGCGCTCGCGCGCCTGCAGCTGCGGGTGCGCCCACAGCCCGGCCATGTCGTTCATGCGCGCATTGGCGATCTGCGCCGTGTCCAGCCGTTCGAGCACCTGCGCCGCGCTGAGCGCGCCGAAGGTGTCGACGATGAGCGTGCGCAGTGCCTCGCGGTGTTCGTTGCGCCGCGCGTTGCTGTCGAAGCGCGGGTCGCTCGCGAGCTCGGGGCGCAGCAGCACCTTGTCGCAGAAGGCACGCCACTCGCGCTCGTTCTGCAGGCCCAGCATCACGGTGCCACCGTCGCCCGCGGGGAACGGGCCGTAGGGGTAGATGGTGGCGTGCGAAGCGGCGCTGCGCGGCGGCGGCGGTGCGCCGTCGTAGGCGTAGTACATCGGGTAGCTCATCCACTCGGCGAGCGATTCGAGCATCGACACGTCGATGTGCGAGCCCTTGCCCGTCTTGCCGCGCTGGAGCAGCGCCGCCAGGATGCCGGTGTAGGCATACATGCCCGCCGCGATGTCGGCGATGGAGTTGCCCGACTTGCACGGGTCGTCGGGCGTGCCCGTCACCGAGAGGAAACCGGCCTCGCTCTGGATGAGCAGGTCATAGGCCTTCTTGTCGCGGTACGGCCCGTCTTCGCCGTAGCCCGAGATGTCGCAGACGATGAGCGCGGGGTGCTTCTCCTGCAGCACCTGCGCGCCCAGGCCCATGCGCGCGGCGGCGCCGGGCGCGAGGTTCTGCACCAGCACGTCGGCGCCGGCCACCAGCTCCTGCAGCACGGCGAGCGCGGCGGGCTGCTTCAGGTCGAGCGTGAGGCTTTCCTTCGAACGGTTGACCCACACGAAGTGCGAGGCCTCGCCGTTCACGCGCTCGTCGTAGGCACGCGCAAAGTCGCCGCCGCCGGGGCGCTCGACCTTGATGACGCGCGCGCCGAGGTCAGCCAGCTGGCGGGTGCAGAACGGCGCCGCGATGGCGTGTTCGAGCGAGATGACGGTGATGCCGTCCAGGGGTCTGGTCATGGGCTTCTTCTTTCTTTCCTTGCGTCAGGCGAGCACGGCCGTGGCCTGCATCGTGAGCCAGCCGTCGGCGTCTTCGCCCCACAGGCTGAAGGTCTTGCCGTCGGTGCTGCCTTCGGCGGGCTTGCCGTGCACGCGGAACGGCGCGATGTCGAAGGTCGGGCGCACGGCGCGGAACTCGAAGCGCGCGAGCTGCGCATCGGCCGGCGCGTTGCGGCGCAGCAGGTCGACCAGCAGCGTCGCGATCAGCGGGCCGTGCACGATGAGGCCCGGGTAGCCCTCGACCTGCGTCACGTAGCGGCGGTCGTAGTGGATGCGGTGGCCGTTGAAGGTCAGCGCCGAGTAGCGGAACAGCAGCACGTCGTCGGGCACGAGGTCGCGGCTGAAGGTGGCGTCCTTCGGTGCGGGCGTGGGCGGCGGCGTGGCCTCGCCGGGTGCGGCGGCGGCGCGGTAAACGATGTCGTGCTCTTCGGTCAGCGCGAGCCCGCGCGCGTTGCGCACCTCGTGGCGCACCAGCACGAACACCAGCTCGCCCGTGCGACCGGCCTTGTGCGTGACCGAGGCGATGGTCGACGTGCGCTCGACCGCATCGCCCACCAGCAGCGGATTGCCCGGTTCCCAGGTCAGCCGGCCGCCGGCCCACATGCGGCGCGGCAGCGGCACGGGCGGCAGGAAGCCGCCGCGCTTCGCGTGGCCGTCTTCGCCGATCTCCGACTGGCGGTGGTGCGGCAGGAAGTAGAGCCAGTGCCACAGCGCAGGCAAGCGCGTGCCCGCCTCGGGCAGCGGGTCGTCGCGGTCGAGCGTGGCGGACAGGCCGCGCACGGGCGCGGCCGTGAGGTCGTCGCGCAGCGTTTCGGTGCGGCCCTCCCAGGCCTGCAGGTGCGCGAGGGCTTCGGCGTCGATCAGGGGAGAAGTCATGTCGTGTGTGTCGGGAAGAAGGATGAGTGGCGAGGTCAGTCGACCGCGGCGCCCGAGGCCTTGACGATGCGCGCCCACTTGGCGAGGTCGGCATGCAGCAGCGCCGAGAACTGCTCGGGCGAGGTGGGCGCGGCGATCTCGACGCCCTGCTGGTCGAGCTTGTCGCGCAGGTCCTTGGCCGCGAGCGCCTTGCGCGTCGCGTCCTGCAGGGTGGCGAGCACGTCGGCGGGCACGCCCGCGGGGGCGAACAGGCCGATCCACAGCGTGCCGTTGTAGCCCGGCACTTGCTCGGCGATGGCGGGCACGTCGGGCAGCACGGGCGAGCGTTTTTCGCCGCTCACGGCCAGCGCGCGCAGCTTGCCGGCCTTGATGTGCGCCAGCGCCGAAGGCAGGCTCGCGAACACGATCGGCAGTTGCCCGCCCAGCACGTCGTTGAGCGCGGGCGCCACGCCCTTGTACGGCACGTGCTGCATCGAGATGCCGCCCATGCTGTTGAGCATTTCGCCCAGCAGGTGGTTGAGCGTGCCGTTGCCGGCCGAGGCGTACTGGTAGTTGGCGCCCTTCTCGCGCGCCAGCTTCAGGAATTCGGCGAAGTTCTTCGCGGGGAACGACGGGTTCACCAGCAGCACGTTGGGCACGGCGCCGATCAGGCCGACGGGCTTGAAGTCTTTCTCGGGGTCGAATCCCGGGTTCTTGTACAGCGCGGGGTTGATGGCCTGGCTGCTGCTGATCGTCATGAGCAGCGTGTAGCCGTCCTTCGGGCCCTTGGCGACCAGCTGCGTGCCGATGTTGCCGCCCGCGCCAGGGCGGTTGTCGACCACCACGCTGGCGTTGTTCAGCACCTCGCCGAGCTTCTGGCCGACGAGGCGGCCGACGATGTCGTTGGTGCCGCCCGCGGCCTGCGGCACGACGAGCGTGATGGGGCGCGAGGGATAGGTCTGGGCGGTGGCGGCGCTGGTGGCCAGCAAGGTGGTGGCGGCGAGGCCGAAGGCGATCAGCGCCTTGGCGCGAAGCCGCAAGGCGGGGGTGGTGTCGTGTGTCTCCATGGCCGCATGGTCTTCTGCCCGCCCCGCCGGCGCAATCTGCGATTTCGGAAGCCAGGCTTCTGAAATTCCGAAGGCTTGACTACCATCGCCCCATGCTTTTCGACCTCACCGACCTGCGCCTGTTCGTGGCCACGGCCGAACTCGGCAACCTCACGCGGGCGGCCGAGCGCCAGCACCTGTCGCTGGCCGCGGCCAGCGCGCGCATCAAGGCGCTCGAGACCCAGGCCGGCCTGCAACTGCTGCAGCGCGAGGCCCGCGGCGTGCGCCTGCTGCCGCCGGGCGAAGCCTTCCTGCACCACGCCCGGCTGGTGCTGCACCAGGCCGACCAGCTGCGCGCCGACCTGCTCGAGTACGGCGGCGGCCTGCGCGGCCACCTGCGCGTGTTCGCCAACACCACGGCGGTGACCGATTTCCTGCCCGAGATCCTGCCCGGCTTCCTGGCCGCCAACCCGCGCATCAACGTCGACCTTCAGGAAAAACCGAATGCTCAGATCCCGCGCGGCGTGCGCGACGGGCGCGCCGACATCGGCATCGTCGCGGGCCAGATGGACACGCTGGGCCTGGACACCATCCACTTCAGCACCGACCGGCTGGTGCTCGTCACGGCGCGCCAGCACCGCTTTGCGCGGCGCCGCCGCATCTCGTTCGCCGAGACGCTCGACGAAGACGCCATCGGCATGCAGCAGGGCAGCACGCTGCAGGCCTTCCTGGGGCAGATCACCGACCACCTGGGCAAGCGCCAGAAGCTGCGCATCCAGCTGGGCAGCTTCGACGCCATGTGCCGGATGATCGGCAGCGGCGTGGGCATCGGCGTCGTGCCCGAGTCCGCGGCGCGGCGCAACCAGGAGAGCATGCGGCTCGCGCTGGTCGAGCTCAGCGACCCCTGGTGCGTGCGCGAGCGCTACCTGCTCGTGCGCGACCGCGCCGCGCTGCCCGTCTACGCCCAGGCGCTGGTCGAGACCTTGTGCAAGCACTACGCCGAGGCGCAGACCGAAATCGTCTGACGGCCCGTTTTTCGGCCAAAAACAGGCACTTGCAGGCGGCTTGTGAGAAACCCGATGTCTTCCCCATTTTCTGTGCACAACTTTGGGGGTAAGTCAGGGGCAGCGTTGTAAAGCGATTGCAAGTCGTTGTTTTATAAGGGGAATAGTTAGTCTGCTTAAAATTTTTGCAGTGCACAAGTCTGGCGGCCGATGGGTCCAAAAATGGCTCGAAAACAGGAAAGTCAAGCGAAAAAACAGGGGGTTGCCTGTGCTAGGCCGCCCTTTGAAACCAACGACTTGCCGCCGGTTGTGAAGAAGTCCGCTTCAATCCCCACTTTCTGTGGGCAACTTTGGGGGTAACTGGGGTGGAGCTTTGTAAAACGAATGCAAGTTGTTGTTTTACAAAGGGATTCCACACATTGCTCAATTTTTGAGCGGTGAACAAGAGCGGCGGCCCGTGGCGGATGGCGAGGGCCGCAGGCGTTCGAATGAATCCAAAGGTTCTCATCGCCCGCAAATTTGATCGGCAAGGCGCGAACTGCCGGCTTCAAGGCATGGCTTGGGCGACGGCCGCTACAGTCGGGCACGAGCAACCGTTCGGATGCGGAGAGCACAAATGCAAGGTGTTGGCGAACTCATCGACCGCTGGAAAGCAGAGAAACTGACGCTCGTGCCGCCGGCACCGAAAGCACAGATTCTCGAAACTTTCGAAAGCTTGGGATCGACTGCAACAGCAGACGTCATCGCTCTCTACACCTCGCTGGGCGGCATGCGCGAGATGGACAAGGCGTTGTGGCGCCTTTGGCCACTCGAGGAAATCAAGGCCGAAAACTCCGAACCCTCCTCTCACGGCGTGCTCTTCTCGGACTACCTCATCTGCTGCTGGTGCTACAGGCTGAAGGCGAACCCGGACGGCACCAGCTCGGTGCTGGAAGATCGCTTCGATGGATCAGAGCCGCGCCTGGTGGCAAGCACGCTCGAAACGTTCTTCCATTCCTATCTGGCCGACGCCACGCGTTTGCTCGATGGCGCTGCACTCGATTGACGCCTGCGAGGCAAAGACATTCGCAGCAGAGAAACCATGCTCGAAGCCCTCAGCTTCCCCTGGTCCTGCCTCGGCGCCGTCGTCGGGCTGCTGATTGCCTTGCTGGTTCACTGGCTGGCACCCGCCGACATCGACACGGTGCACGCCGGCGCGTGGCTGGTGGGCATCGGCTGGCTCGCGGGCCTGGCCTGGGACCTCGTGGACTCGGACCGGCCGAAGTAATCAGCAGCAAGTCTCGCGCACGGCGGACACAAAAAAGGGAGGGGAGGCATCAGCCCTTGCGAGCCCCTGCCTCCCCTCCCCCGTACCGGTTCACCCGGTGATCAGGCTCAGCGCTCGATCGTCAGCGCCACGCCCATGCCGCCGCCGATGCACAGCGAGGCGATGCCCTTCTTGGCGTTCTGGCGCTGCATTTCGTGCAGCAGCGTCACCAGGATGCGGCAGCCCGACGCGCCGATGGGGTGGCCGATGGCGATGGCGCCGCCGTTCACGTTCACCTTGTTCACGTCCCAGCCCATTTCGCGGTTCACGGCGCAGGCCTGTGCGGCGAAGGCTTCGTTGATCTCGAGCAGGTCGAGGTCGGCGGCCTTCCAGCCGGCGCGCTGCAGCGCCTTCTGCGACGCCGGCACGGGGCCCATGCCCATGATGGTCGGGTCCAGGCCGGCGGTGGCGTAGCTGGCAATGCGGCCCAGCGGCTTCAGGCCCAGGGCGGCGGCCTTCTTGGCCGTCATGACCATCACGGCGGCGGCGCCGTCGTTCAGGCCCGAGGCATTGCCCGCGGTCACGCCGCCGGCCTTGTCGAAGGCGGGACGCAGGCCGGCCAGCACTTCGGCGTTGGTCTTGCGGTTGATGAACTCGTCCTGGTTGAAGACGAGCGGGTCGCCCTTCTTCTGCGGAATGCTCACGCCGACGATTTCGTCCTTGAACTTGCCGGCGTCCTGCGCGGCGGCGGCCTTGGTCTGGCTGGCCAGGGCCAGTTCGTCCTGCGAGGCGCGGTCGATGTTGTACTTCTTGGCCACGTTCTCGGCCGTGATGCCCATGTGGTACTGGTTGTACACGTCCCACAGGCCGTCGACGATCATGGTGTCGACCAGCTTCCAGTCACCCATGCGCTGGCCGTTGCGCGAGTTGGGCAGCACGTGCGGCGCCATGCTCATGTTTTCCTGGCCGCCGGCAATCACGATTTCGCTGTCGCCCGTGGCCACGGCCTGCGCCGCCAGCATCACGGCCTTCAGGCCCGAGCCGCACACGGCGTTGATGGTGAGCGCCGGCGTTTCCTTGGTGCCGCCGCCCTTGAGCCAGGCTTGGCGCGCGGGGTTCTGGCCGGCGCCGGCCGCGAGCACCTGGCCCATGATGGCCTCGCCCACCTGGTCGGCCGTGAGGTTGGCGCGCGCGATCACTTCCTTGATCACGAGGGCGCCCAGCTCGGTGGCGGGAATGCCGGCGAGCGAGCCGCCGAATTTGCCGACCGCCGTACGCGCAGCCGAAACGATGACGATGTCTTCCATGAGGTTCTCTCCGTTGAGGTGATTTGAAATCGGTTGCGATCTTGCGGGAGCTGGCGCCCGTTCAGGCCTTGGCCTTCACGTAGCGTCCCGGCGCCGGTTCGATGGCCTTGTAGGCCTTGCCGTTGCCGTAGCCCTTGGGCGCGGGGATCTGCTTGCCCGCGTGGCCCTTGAGCCATTGTGCCCAGTCGGTCCACCAACTGCCCGGCTGCTCCTGCGCACCGGCCAGCCATTCGGGCTGGGTCTTGGGAAACTTGCCGTCCTCGCGCAGCCAGTGGCTGCGCTTTTTCTTGGCGGGCGGATTGATCACGCCGGCGATGTGGCCCGAGGCCCCCATCACGAAGCGCTTCTTGCCTGTGAGCAGTTGCGTGGAGGTGTAGGCGCCGCCGATGGGCACGATGTGGTCTTCGCGCGAGCCGTAGATGTAGGCCGGGATGTCGATCCTGCCCAGGTCGACCTTCTCGCCGCACACGGTGAGCGCATTCGGCTTGGCCAGCTTGTTCTCGTGGTACGTGTTGCGCAGGTACCAGGCGTAGAACGGGCCCGGCAGGTTGGTGGCGTCGCTGTTCCAGTACAGCAGGTCGAAGGCCGGCGGCGTCTCGCCCTTGAGGTAGTTGCCGACCACGTAGTTCCACACCAGGTCGTTCGGGCGCAGGAGGCTGAAGGTCGAGGCCAGGTCGCCGCCGGGCAGCAGACCGCCCTTGCCGAGTTGCATCTCGCGGTACGCCACCATGGGCTCGTCCACGAAGATGTCGAGGATGCCGGTGTCGCTGAAATCGAGAAACGTGGTCAGCAGCGTGACCGATGCGGCCGGCTTCTCGCCGCGCGCCGCAAGCACGGCCAGCGCGGTGCTCAGGATGGTGCCGCCCACGCAGAAGCCCAGCGTGTTGATCTGCTTGCTTCCGCTGATCTCCTGCACGGTGTGGATGGCCTTGATGGCCGCGTTCTCGATGTAGTCGTCCCAGGTGGCCTGGGCCATCGACTCGTCGGGGTTGCGCCAGCTCACCACGAACACGCGGTGGCCCTGCTCGTTCGCATAGCGGATGAGCGAGTTGTCGGGCTGCAGGTCGAGGATGTAGAACTTGTTGATGCACGGCGGCACCAGCAGGAACGGTCGTTCGTACACCTTGGCGGTGAGCGGCTTGTATTCGAGCAGCTGGAAATAGTCGTTCTCGAACACCACGGCGCCTTCGGTGGTGGCCACGTTGCGCCCCACTTCGAAGGCGCTCTCGTCGGTCATGCTGACGTGGCCCTGCTTCATGTCGTGCAGCAGGTTCTGGATGCCCTTGGCGATGCTCTCGCCCTGCGTGTCGATGGCTTTCTTCTGCGCCTCGGCGTTGAAGGCCAGCGAGTTGCTGGGCGAGGCCGCGGCCATCCACTGCTCGACCGCGAAGCGCAGGCGCGCCTTGGTCTTGTCGTCGGCGTCGATGGCCTCGGCCATGCGCATCATGGTGCGGCCGTTGAGCAGATAGACGGCGGCCGAGAAGGCGGCCATCGGGTTGCTGCCCCAGGCCTCGGCGGCAAAGCGCTTGTCACCCTCGGGGCGGGCACCGAAGCCGCGGCGCCACAGGTCGGTGGCATCGCTCAGGTACTGCTGCTGGATGGACTGCAGCTGCTCGGGATCGATGGAGAACTTGGGCAGCTCGGGCATGCGGGCCGCACCGGGGAATTGCGCCATTTGTGGCAATTGCCATAGCGGCGTGCCGCCGACGTCGAAAGCGGCGGAACCACCTGGGCCCCCAGCTTTCTGGAAAGCCTCCATGGCCTGGGTCCAGCCCTGCGTGAGGGCTTTTTGAAAGGGCGCGAACGCATCGGCCCCCGTGTCTTGTTGCTTCATCATGTCTCCTGGCCGTGGCCTGGGTCGATACGAACGGATGGCTTGCGTGTTTTGAGTATGCTGCATTCGCAAGGCACTCACAACGCCGCGCTTTCACTAATCCCTTGAAACAAAACGTCTGCGCCTGTGTTCATCCATTTGATCGTGATCGGCTGGCTCTATGTGGCCGTGATGATGGCGGTGGCCGAGGCCACCAACACCACCGGCACGGTGCTGGGCGCCATCTTCACATTTCTTCTTTACGGCCTCGCGCCGGTGGCGCTGGTGATCTACCTGATGGCCACGCCGGCGCGCCGGCGGGCGATCAAGGAGCGCGAGGCGCAGGCCCAGGAAGCAGCACGCCGCGCCGCTGCGGAGGCTGCGGCTTCAGACCTTCCAGACCAGCGCAGCGAAGCGCCCGCTGACGCCGTCGCGCCGGTGCGAAAAGAACCGTGACGGCTGCGCGACGGTGCACCACGCATCGCCGCTGTCGTTGCCGTGAAGCGACGCGACACCCGCCGCACGCAACCGCTGCCGCGCCAGCGCAGGCAGGTCGGCCAGCCACTTGCCTTCGGCCGCCGCGGGCGTGAAGCACGCTGCCGCCTCGGGCGACTGCGCCTCGAAGGCGGCCTTGACCTCGGCCCCGACCTCGAAGGCCTTCGGGCCGATGCAGGGGCCGAGCCAGGCCATAAGGCGCGGAGCACCGCCGCCTTCATCCTGCGCGAAGCCGCGCACGGTCTGCTCGAGCACGCCGCCGGCCAGCCCGCGCCAGCCCGCATGCGCGGCGGCCACGCGGTGGCCGCGTTCGTCGGTGAAGAGCACGGGCAGGCAGTCGGCCACCATGACCGTGCAGGCGCGTGCGGAGGTCGTGGCCGTGCAGGCATCGGCGACGGTGCCGTCGGGCACGGCCTCGTCGAGCGACACGAGCCCCGTGCCATGCACCTGCTGCAGGAACACCGGCCGCGTGCCGATCGCCTGTTGCAGCCGGCGGCGGTTCTCGGCGACGTGCGCGGCGTCGTCGGCCACGTGGTCGCCGAGGTTCAGGCTGTCATAGCGCCCGGTCGACACGCCGCCGTCGCGCGTGGTGCACAGCGCGCGCACGTTCGGCGGCGCGGGCCACTCGGGCACCAGCCATTGCGGATTCATCGCGACGTGCCGGCTCAGGCTTCCGCGTCGGGCGACTGCGAAGGCTGTGCGCGCTGGAAGGCGTCGAGCTTCATGCAGGCGTCGAAGGCGGCCATGGTGCGCGGCAGGCCGCTGAAGTCGCAGTCGAAGCGGCGGCCATTGAAGATCTGCGGCACGAGGCAGCAGTCGGCGATGGTGGGCGTGTCGCCCCAGCAGTAGGTGCCGCCCGGGTGCTGCGCGAGCTGGCGCTCGAACGACAGCAGACCGTCGCGCACCCAGTGGCGGTACCAGGTGTTCTTGGCTTCGTCGTCGACCTTCAGTTCCTTCACGAGGTACTTGAGCACGCGCAGGTTGTTCAGCGGATGGATCTCGCAGGCGATCGACTGCGCCAGCGCACGCACATGGGCGCGGCCCACGGGATCGGTCGGCAGCAGCGCCGGCTCGGGGTGCGTTTCGTCCAGGTATTCGATGATGGCCATCGACTGCGAGAAGCGCTCGCCTTCGTCTTCGAGCAGCGGCACGAGCATGTCGGCCGAGATCGCCGAGTACGGGCCGGTGCGGTGTTCGCCGCGCGCGATGTGCACGGGCACGTAGTCGTAGTCCAGGCCCTTGAGGTTCAGGGCGATGCGGACACGGAACGAGGCGGAGGAGCGGAAATAGTTATGCAGCTTCATGATTTCTCGAGGATAGCGCCCTTGGATTTCACCTTCAGGAGCGGGGTGTGGCCGGGAGCACGCAGCGGAAGTCGTGCAGCCGGGCTTCGGGGTGTTCTTGCTGCCACGTGTCGAGCAGCTCGCGCGCGGCGGCCTCCTCGCGCGAGGCAATGCCCAGGCGCCATGGCCCGAGCGTGCCGGGCGCCTCGTCGGCGCCGTGGTTGTGCCGGCCCTCGCCGAAAGGACGGCCTTCGGAGCAGGCGCGGCAGAGCATCTCCATGCTGTCGGTCCAGTTCTCGGCGAAGCCATCCGCGGCCTTGAAGCGCTGCACCAGCGCCTCGATGTCCTCCGAGCTCACGCCTTCCACCGAGACCTCGTAGGTCGCGTGCGCCGACGGCGCAATCAGTTCCAGCGCATCGAACACCGGCACCTCGCGCTCGCCGCGCAACCGGTAGCCGTTGGGCGCGCCGTCGTGCAACACGAGGTCGCCGTAGCGGTGGCCGCAGGCGGGCGTGGGCACGTTGCGCAGGATGGCGCGCGCCGGGTCGATGCGGTCGGCCCACACCACCTCGGTGCCTTCGTCGCCGTGCACGCGGATCGGCGTGAGGCCGACGAAATAGTCGACCGGCCCTTCGCCTTCGGGGATGCCGATGCCGTACTGCCGCCACGCACGCCGCGCCGTGGGCCAGTCGCCCAGCGCGGTGGCCGCGATGCCCAGGTTCCACAGCGCGCCTTCGTTGCCCGGCTCGCACTGCACGGCGCGGGCATTGGCCTGCAACGACGCGGCCCAGTCGCCGCGGTACTTGTGGATGAGCCCGGCGTTGTACCAGGGCGCCGCCCAGCAGGGATGGATGGCGCTGGCCTGCGCGTAGGCGGCCAGCGCGCCTTCCTGGTCGCCGGCATCGTCGCGTTCGCGACCGAGTTCGTTGAAGGCGGTGGCCTTGCCGGCTTTGCCGAGTCGGATGGGCATGGTGAAGCGAGGAAGAACGAGGAGGAAAAGGGTCGGGGAAACGCGCAGAAGCGCCTATTGTGGGCCGCCGCAAAATCCCGAGTCCGGCGTGCCGGCAAGCCCGTGCGGCCTCTGGCACACTGCCGGTCTCCCCTCCCGTTTCGCTGAAAAAGGACACCTTCCCATGGCTTCCGAGTTTGTTTTTGCCCCGCCGGCCACCGTTTCCGTGCCGGTCGTCGGTCAGCCCGCCCGCTTTCCGGTGCATCGCATCTACTGCGTGGGCCGCAACTACGAAGATCACGCCAAGGAAATGGGGTTCACCGGCCGCGAGCCACCCTTCTTCTTCATGAAGCCGGCCGACGCGCTGGTGACGGTCGATGCGGGCCAGACCGGCACCATGGCCTACCCCACGCTCACGAAGAACCTGCACCACGAGATCGAACTCGTGGTGGCCATCGGCACCGGCGGCAAGAACATCAAGGCGGCCGACGCCCACAAGCACATCTACGGCTACGCCGTCGGCCTGGACATGACGCGCCGCGACCTGCAGAACGACATGAAGAAGCAGGGCCGGCCCTGGGACATCGGCAAGAGCTTCGAGCAGAGCGCGCCCATCGGCCCGATCGTGCCCGTGGCACAGGCCGGCAACGCCGAACAGGCGGAAATCTCGCTGCAGGTGAACGGCGAAGACCGCCAGCGCAGCACCGTGAGCAAGCTGATCTGGAACGTGGCCGAGACCATCGAGCACCTGTCGGCGGCCTGGGAGCTGCAGCCCGGCGACCTGATCTTCACGGGCACGCCCGAGGGCGTCGCGGCCGTGGTGGCCGGCGACACGCTGGTGGGCCAGGTGGCCGGCCTGCCCGCGCTGACCGTGAAGATCGTCTGACGCCAGGCGGTCCCGCTTCATGTTTCTTCGCGTACCCATCAAGCATTGCAAGAACTGCGGCACGACGGTGGTCTACCGCGTGCCGGACGACGGCGACACCAAGGAGCGCGCCGTCTGTCCGGCCTGCCACACGATCCACTACGAGAACCCGCTGAACGTGGTCGGCACCATCCCCGTGCTGGGCGACAAGGTGCTGCTGTGCAAGCGCAATATCGAGCCGCGCTGGGGCAAGTGGACGCTGCCCGCGGGCTTCATGGAGCTCGAGGAAACCACCGCCGAGGGCGCGGCCCGCGAGACCAATGAAGAGGCCGGCGCGAACTTCGAGATCGAGGGCCTGTTCGCCGTGATCAGCGTGGTGCGCGTGGGCCAGGTCCACATGTTCTATCGCGCGCGCCTGCTCGACGACCGCTTCGACCCGGGCCACGAAACCATCGAGGCGCGCCTCTTCACCGAGGACGAGATTCCCTGGGACGAGATTGCCTTTCGCACCGTGCGCCAGGCGCTCGAGCATTACTTCGAAGACCGCAAGCGCGGCAGCTTCGACCGCGTCCACGAACTCAGCATCGTTTGAAAAATTCCCCCATGCTCAAGACCCTGCGCGCCACCCTCCTCTGTGGCGCCAGCCTCGGCTTTGCACTCGCGGCTTCGGCGGCCAAGGCGGACACGGTGGGCGAGGTCGACACGGCCTTCAAGCTCATCGGCCCCGACCACAAGATCGTGGTCGAGGCCTACGACGACCCCAAGGTCAATGGCGTCACCTGCTATGTCTCGCGCGCCAAGACCGGCGGCATCGCCGGTGCGTTCGGCGTGGCCGAGGACAAGGCCGAAGCCTCCATCGCCTGCCGCCAGGTCGGCCCGGTGAGCATCACGCAGCCGCTGCCCAAGCGCGAAGAGGTCTACACCGAACGCCTGTCGGTGCTCTTCAAGCGCCTGCGCGTGGTGCGCATGGTCGACCCCAAGCGCAACACGCTGGTCTACCTGACCTACTCCGACCTGCTGATCGACGGCTCGCCCAAGAACAGCATCACGGCCGTGCCGGTCGATCGCGGCACGCCGATCCCTCTCAAGTGAAGGGGCTGCTAAAGGGCTCGGCGATGCGAGTTTGCTAGCATCGTCCGAGCGGCCGACACCGAGGTGTCGGCCTTCGACGGAACCCTCCGCAACGAATCCGTTCCAACAGCGTCATGCACCTTCAGACTTTCGTTTTACGTACCGCCGCCACGCTGCTCGTGGCCGGGGGCATTGCCGCCTGTACCACGCCCGGCCCCACGCAGCCGCAGCAGCCCGTGCCAGGCGCCACGCCGCAGCCGCCGCGCCAGGCGCTCTTCATCCGCCCTGCCGCCGGCACCACCGTCGGACGCTTCGACGGCGTGCGCAACAAGGGCCTGGACATCGCGGGCAACCTGGGCGACCCCATCGTGGCCTCGGCCGACGGCCGCGTGGTGTACGTGGGGGGCGAGTTGCGCTCCTACGGCAACATGGTCATCGTGAAGCACAACGAGACCTTTCTTACTGCTTACGCGCACGCCAAGACCATCCTCGTGAAGGAAGGCGCCGTGGTGCGCCAGGGCCAGAAGATCGCCGAAATGGGCAACAGCGACGCCGACCGCGTGAAGCTGCATTTCGAGATCCGCAAGAACGGCACCGCCGTCGATCCCGAGCCGTACCTCAACGGCCGTTTGCAGCAGTAAACGTAAAAGCCGTTACAGCAGGCTTTCGGGCACCAGGGGCGCCAGCAGCTCCAGCCGCCAGCGGGCCCAGAAATGGGTTTCGGGCTCGGTGTGCAGGATGGTGTCCGCCCCGTCGCCCGACGCCGGGCTCACCCACTCGATGCCGCCCCGCGGCCCCAGCTGCAGCTGGTAGGCGCCGTCCAGCCGCATGAAACCGATCAGGCTGGTCAGCTGCTGCGCGATCTGCGGGCTGAAGATGAAGATGCCGATCTCGGTGTTGTGCAGCGCCGAGCGCGGATCGAAGTTCATCGAGCCGACGAACACCACCTGCTGGTCGATCACGGCCGACTTGCCGTGCAGCCGCCCGCTGGCCGAACCGTAGATGCCGAAGCGCTTGGTCTGCTCCACGCGCTTGGGGCTCAGCTCGTACAGCTCCACGCCCAGGCGCAGCATCTGCGCGCGGTAGCGCCGGTAGCCGATGTGCACCAGCGACTCGTCGGTGGCCGCCAGCGAGTTGGTGACGATGGTGTAGCCCACGCCATTGCCGCGCACGATCTGCATCGTCTCCATGCCGCCCCGCCCTGGGATCAGGTACGGCGTGGTCAGCAGCACCCCGTGCTGCGCGCCGCGCAGGTAGCGCTGCACGTTGTAGAGCACGCTGTCGGTCGCCTGGTCGGCCGGCAGCCCGCGCCCTTCGTCGGTGGGCGCCAGCGCCTTGGCGGGCGCGTCGGCATACGCCTCCGCGCGCGCCCAACTCAGCGAGAGCTTGCCGGCATTGAGGTCCTTAGCCAGCGGGTTGTGGCCCAGCAGGTCGGTCGATTCAGGCTCTTCGGGGTGCAGCGTCTCGGGCCCCGTGGTGAGCCGGTCGAAGCGCTCGCGCAGCGCCTGCGCCGACTCGTTGCCGCGCGGCACCAGCGACTCGATGGGGTACACGTACGGGCTGTTCCAGTACATGTCGAACAGCGACGACAGCCGCGGCACCACGGCGCCGGCCACCAGCGTGTCGATGTCGATGAAGTTGGAGCCGCCGTCGCGCAGGAAGTATTCGTTGGCGATGTTGCGCCCGCCCATGACCGCCATCGTGTTGTCGACCACGAACAGCTTGTTGTGCATGCGCCGGTGCACGCGGTCGAAGTCCAGGATCGACCACGCCCAGCGCGTGCCGAAGCGCGAACGCCCGGCCGGGAACGGATTGAACAGGCGCACCTCGACGTTCGGGTGCGAGGCAAAGCTGGTGAACAGCGGGTCGGCGCCCGCCGTGTACAGGTCGTCCACCAGCAACCGCACGCGCACGCCGCGGTCGGCCGCGTCGCGCAGCGTGCGCAGCAGGTAGCGGCCGGTCTCGTCGTTCTGCACGAGGTAGTACTGCACGTCGATGGAGCGCTGCGCGCGGCGCGCCAGCTCGATGCGCGCATGCAGCGAGAACTGCGGCATCGGCAGCAGGCGAAAGCCGCTGAGCGGTTCGCCTGGCGGTGCGGCAGCGCGCACGAGCCGGCCCAGCGTGGTGTCCGCACCGTCGGTGATGGCGCTCGAGGGCTTGCGCACCACCTCGGTCGGCAGGCCGGCGCAACCGGCGAGCACGAGCATCGCCAGGCTGCACAGCAGCCAGGCGAACCACCGGGCGCGCGGCACGTCAGCCCGGGCAAACAGGTTCTGCATGAACGACAGGAAATGGGGAGGGCAAGGGCACGGAGCGAAGGGAGAAAGACACCGCTGCCGCGCGGCGCGGTGCACGACCGCGCCCACGGGTGGCGGTTTCTACCACGCGCGGCGCCGGCGCGCTTTCAATGTCCCGTCGGTGCGTGTCAGTGCCCGCGCTCGGGCGACCACTGGCGCACGAAATGCTCCGCGCGCACGTTCGCGCGCGCCACGGCCGAGTCCCACGACAGCTGCTGCGTGATGACCAGGGCGCAGCGCGTGATGCCGTCCAGGCTCAGCGCCGCGATGCCGGCGTAAGTGCCCTTCGGCGTGCGCGTGAGTTCGAACCATCCCGTCCAGCCGTCTGGAACGTGGAGATCGAGTCGGGCCGATTCCATGATGAATTCATCATAGGCCTTTAGTTTTCATTTGCAAACATTGCATACAAAAGAGACCGCCTAGACATGCATGCCTGACCGGCGACCCGACGGCAGACGTTGCATCGCCTGGCGCAGCGTGGAATCCACCCGCCGGAGCGACAGCCCGTGCCGCACCGCCACCTCGTGCCGCGTCAGCTCGTGCACACGCAAGGCCACAAAGATGTCCTGGTGGCGGTGCGGCAGCCCCTGCATCGCGCGTTCGACCGCCTTCAGGTCGGAGCGCGCCTCGGCGATCAGCTCGGGCCCCGGCGCGTGATCGGCCACCTGCGCGAGCGTGTCCTCCGCCTCGCCGGCGTACTGCCAGGGGCGCTCGGCGCGCAGGCGGTCCATCGCGGCATTGCACGCCACGCGGAAGATGTAGGCCACGGGGTTCTGCAAGGTGTCCGCGAAGGCGGCCTCGCCCAGACGCAGCCAGGCATCGTGCAGGCTTTCGCTGGCGGCGTCGGCACACCCCAGGTGCAGCGACAGCCGCCGGTGCAGTTGCGCGTAGTGCGCCACCAGCAGTTGCTGGACATCCGGTGGCGCAGGGGCGGCTCCCGCGGCATCGCCGCGGGGCAACAGGCAGACGTGCGACATGGTGCGTCGCCGGCTAGCGGCCGCGCGGCAGGCCGCGCCGTTCGGGCTCGTTCAGGCGCGTCAGCTGCGCGTCGGTGAGCGCACCATGCCCGACCATCTGGACGAAGCCCGACGGGTCGTAGCTCGCCTGCTCCGCCGGCCTGCGCCGCATCTCGGGGGCCTCTGGCGCGCCGGACACGGGCTCGTTGCCGAAGCCGAGCACGCGCACCGAGAACACCGACGGCAACGCCTGCCGCGCCGCCGCGCGTTCGCGCTGCATCACGTCCTGCGCCGCCGCCGTGGCCTGCGACGCCGCGGCGCTGGCGTTGGTCAGGGCACCGACATTCACCGACGCCACCACCGGCAGCCCCGTGCTCTTGCCCTGCACCGCCACGTTGGCGGCATTCACGATCTGCAGCGCCGCCAGGTTCACGTTGCCCGACACGCGGATGCCCGCCTCGCCCGCGTCGATGGTGCCCAGCGGCGCGATCAGGTCGATGTCGCCGGCCGGCACCTCGGGAATCGGGTTCAGCGTGGCAATGCCCGCGCCCGTGCTCGGCACGTCCGATGACAGCACCACGTTGCCCCAGCGGTCGTACACGCGCTTGGGCGGCGTGTAGACCACCGTCGTCTTCGAGCCGCGACCGGCGTTGATGTCGCCCTCGGCCGACCAGCCCAGCACGCTGCCGCCGAAGGTGGTCATGATGCGGCTCTGGCCCAGCAGGATGCTGCCCAGCGCATAGAGCGAGATGTCGCCCGCACCCTGCGTGATGACGCCCGGGATCAGCGTGCCCACGGCCTCGGGCGCCGCGCCCTCGATGCCGAACACCTGGCGCCCGCCCGGCGTGAGCATCGCGATGTCGCCGCCGAACAGCGTGTTGACGCCGGCCGCGCCGAACATCGTGATGTCGCCCCTGTAGCTGGTGCCCGGGAACAGCGACGCGATCGCGTTGCGCCCGCGCAGGTAGCTGCCGTAGCGCACGCCGCGCTCGTCGTTGTATTCGCGCCCGCCCTCTTTCAGCTCCGCGAAGTACACGCCGCGCAGGTAGCTGCGCTGCTGCTCGGGCGGCAGCGCGTTGAAGAAGGCGAGCGCCTCCTGTGCGCCGCCCTTGCCGCCGTAGCCCTGCGAGGCTTCGAGCCAGTTCACGAGGTACAGCTGGCTCGCCTGCCGGTAGTCGTTGGCGAGCACACGGCGCGGCGTGCCGGTGTCCGCGTCGAGGCGGGCTTGCCGCTGCGCCATCCAGGCCGCCGCGCCGTTGTCGTCGCCGCTGTAGCCAAGCTCGGCGCGCAGCCAGTCGCCCAGCGTGAGCTGGCGGTTGTAGTTCTTCACCACCTTGCCGGGCTGGTCGGCCAGCGGCTGGCCGCTCTGCATGAGGTGGGCCGGGTCGAGGTAACGCTGCGCAAAGCCCGCGTAGTCGGGCCCGTGAGCGCCCACGCCGGCCAACATCGCGATGCCCGCACCGGGCCGGCTGTCGCCCGGCACCACCGCGCCGAGGCTGCTGACCGAGGCCTTGTTCTCCATGCGGATGTCGCGCCCGGCCGTGATCTCCAGCGTGCCGGGGCCGGCCACATTGAAGGTGCTGAACAGGATGTCGCGGCCCGCCGAAACCACCGAGATGTCGCCCGGCTTCTGGTGCGCGAACAGGTTGCCGCTGCTCGCGAAGTAGGCCTGTGCCAGGCCATTCGAGGGCTCGGTCTGGCCGACGGGCGTGCCGCTCGCGACGATGTCGCGCCCGGCCCGCATCCACACCGGTTGCGCGCCCTCGTACCAGGTCTGGCCGGCACGCGTCGCGTCGTCAGGCCCGAAGCGCAGGATGCGCCCGCTGCTCACGCCGACCAGGTCGCCATGCACGGCGTAGAAGCGCGCCGGCTGCGTGCCGACCGCTTCGCCCGACACCGTGTTGGGGCCGAAGGCGAACAGCGGACGCACACCGCCGCCATCCAGGCGATTGCCGCCCGACAGGTTGTCCAGCACCGTGCCATCGCCGGTCGTGCCCTGGAAGGCCGGACGCAGCGGCGTCGCCAGCGCCGAGGCGGCCGCGCCCGACTGGCTCACGGTGTTGCCTCCCGCATAGATCGAGTCGCTGGCCAGGAACTCCAGCATGCCGTGGGCCGAGGGCGCCAGCACCAGCGGCGTGCCCGTGCCGGTGTTGTCGAAGGTCGCCGCATCGCCATAGAACAGGCTGCCACTGGCGGCCACCGCACTCAGGATCGAGGGGTACACGAAGGCCGAGTCGGTCACGGGCACGCCCGCGCCACCCGTCACCGGCACCAGGTTGCCGCCTGCGCCGAAGAGGCGGATGGCCGTGTGCGGTGTCCACAGGGTGAACCAGCTCTGGCCCCGTCCTTCCAGGCCGTTGGCGCTGAACGGCGTGGCATTGGGGAGGTCGACGCGCGTCGGATCGATCACCCCCTTGACCACCAGGTCGCCACGCGTGGCGAGCGTGTAGTTCGCATCGCCCGGGGCCAACACGATGCCGCCTTGCGCCATGCCGCGGGTTGCCGTGTAGAGGTCGTAGGCGCGGGTCTCGCGGGGCGACTGCGCCCGCTCGGAGAGCCCATAGACCCGGGGCAGGCTGCCGAGGGTGCCGGCCTGCAGCTGCACGTCGCCCCGGAGGTTGACGATGGCCCCGTTGAGCCCGGCGTCGGAGTCGCCACCGGCACCCTCGACGTAGGGCGTGTGGAGCGGATTGAAGGCGCCTCCCACGCGCACGAGCACGTCGCCACCGCCCGTCAGGCTCAGGCTGCCGTCGGCCAGCACACGGCCGGTGCCGCCCACCGCCAGCACCAGGCCCTGGCTGCGCCGGCTGTCGGTGGACGAATCTGTCTTGGCGCCGCGCCGTCCCTGCAGCCCCGCGTTGCCGCCCACGTCCACGCGCAGGTCGCCGCCGCCCAGCGTGCCGAAGCCGGTGAAGCCGAGCAACTTGTCGGCCGCCCCGGTCGTGCCGACATACGAGCCGAAGTTGATCCACCACGCCGTGGGCTGGTCCTGCGCGCCGCCGAAGCTGTCGCCCGTGCCCTGGCGCCACAGCCAGTTGCCGATGGCGCCGCTGTTGAAGCCCTTGTCGGCCGGATTCGGCCGCCCCAAGCCGCTTCCCCCGGAGATCAGCATCATGTCGCCGGTCAGGTCGCCGCCGGCCTTGAGCGTCAGGTTGCCGCCGGAGGCCGGGTACCAGGCGCGTGCCAGGCTCTGCGCGCCGCCATCGACGAACTTCTCGTAGCCACCGCTCGCGTCGTTGAGCACCGTGCCCTTGGCGCCCACCGCGCGCGGCAGGTTGTAGGGGTCGCCGGCCCGCGTGGCCTGCGACGAGGCGCCGGCGGTGTACACGCCGAACAGCGAATCCATGCGCAGGTTGCCGGCGGCCAGCAGGTCGAGATCGGCCGCGCCGGTGCGCACCACGCTGAAGCGCGTGCTGCCCGGCAGGTAGCTGTACTCCGGGGCGGCGATGACGCAATAGCTGGGAAGGTCCACGCAAAGCTCCGGGTACTGGATGTCCGCGAAATCGATGGGCTTGCCAGCCATGCTCTCATCGCCCACGAAATTGATGGACCCTTCCACGCTCCACAACGCGCCGCCGGGCTTCAGCTTGCCGAACATCCCGTAGTGGCTGTCCGCCAGCCGCAGGTCGCCCCGGCCCGCCGCCGGATGCACCTGCACGATGCGGTTGTCCGCCGCGTTCAGGTCCGCACCCGCGGCCAGCCGCACCGACCACGACTGCGAACCTTCGGGCAGCATCGCCGCCGCGGCCCACAGCCTGCCGGCGCCGTCCGGGCGCAGGTTCACCGAAGTCACCCCGCCGGGCAGCTTGATGTTGGTCGCGGCCGGGAGCAGCGCGCCCAGCGGCAGCGTGAGGGCGCCGTTCAGCACGAACTTCTTGCCGTTGCCGGGCAGCGGCACGCCCTTGGGCCACACCACGCCCGACAGCGTGGCCGCCGACGGCAGGCGCATGCCGGCCCCCAGGCGCGTGCCCACCGGCAGCGTCACGTTGGCGCCGCCCACGATGCTGCCCGCTGCGAACAGCAGCGTGCCCGAGGCGTTGCGCACGTCGGCGCTCAGCACCGTGCCCACCTTCAGTTCGAGCGCCTTGGCCAGCACGCTGGCCACCGGCATCACCTGCCCGGCCCCGAAGGCCGTCGACTTGATCGGCAGGTCGTAGTTGAGCGTGCCGGCGCCTCCCTCGAAGGTCGTGCCGTCGGCCAGCACCACGCCGCCGCGCGGCAGCACGGTGTCGCCGCGCAGCAGGTTGACGCCCGGCAGCAGCAGCCAGCCGCCGTCGTCCTGCGTGGCGGGCGGCGGCGCGAAGCCGTCGTTGAGGCTGCCGAAGATGTCGAGGTTGCCGCCCGCGCGAAGGGCCAGCGTGCCCACCTCGCCCGAGCCGTACACGCCCGTCTTGGGCGTGTGCGGATTGACGCTCGCGTAGCGGTAGCCCGACAGGTCGATGTCGCCCTGCACCACCAGGTCGCCGCCGGGGGTCTTGCTCACGATCTCCACGCCGGGGCGCAGATGAAAGGCGTCGGCGTAGCGCGCGTTGTTCAGGCCCGCGAGCTTGCCGTTCATCAGCGCGCCGTTGGCCAGCGCGTGGTCGATGAAGGCCGTGCTCTGCAGGTGCTTGGCGTCGAGGTACGCCTGGTCGATGACCTGGTAGGGCCGGCCGGTGGCCGCCGCGTCGGTGCCGAAGCGGGCATCGTCGTAGCGCCACATGCCGTTCACGGCGATGGAGCGCGCGCCCTCGATGGCGATGCTGCCGCTGGCATCGATGCGGATGTCGCCGACGGTCTCGCCGGTGCGGCCCGCGTTGAGTTCCAGCGTGCCGCGCGCCCGGCCGTCGTTCTGGCCCGGTTCACCGCCCACCTGGGCGTCGGTGCCGTGGCGCAGGTCGATGCGCGAACCCGAGGCCAGCGTGAGCTGCCCGTCGTTCGACGTGAGTTCGACCATCGCGCGGTTCGGCGAATCGATGATCTGGCCGTGGCTGTCCACGCGCAGCGTGCGGCCGTGCGCATCGAGCACCGCGCTGCCGGCCAGCGTGAGGTTGTGCTTCGCGGCCAGGCTGATGCGGCCCACGCGCTCGCCGCTCGCATCGATGGTGCCGTTCACGGTAAGGCTGCCGTTGTCGAGCGACACGTTCACCTCGCCGGCCTTCAGGCCGTCGCCGATGACAAGGTCGCCCTGGCGCAGCTGAAAGCTGCGCGCGCCGAACACGCCGCCGTCGTTCAGCCGCTGGTTGAGTGCCGCGAACTCGGCATCGCCGAGCTGCCGCGCGCGCACGTCCACGCTGCCCGCCGCGAACGGCACCCGCGTGCCGCCCGCGTCGTAGTGGCCGCTGCTCGCGCCGAGGATGCGGCCCTGCAGATCGACCTGGCCGGCGGCATCGTCGAGCGCCATCGCCTTCAGCGTGCCCGCACGGTTGTTCTGCGCCGAAATGTCGATCACCGACCCCGCCGCCTGCCGCAGGTTGCCGTGCAGGCTTTCGAGCACCACGTCGCCACCGGCGCTGTACTTGCTCACGTCGTTGAACACCACCTCGCGGCCCGACAGGTCGAGCACCGCGCGGTCGGTCAGCGTGAGGTCGCGTTCGGCGCTCAGCGTGAGCCTGCCGCTGGGCAGCGCCACGGCGGTGTCGAGCGTCACGTCGCGTCCGCGCAGGCTCAGCTCGGCGCCCAGCGCCGCATCGCCGGTGGCCGCCGCCGGCGCACCGGCCGGTGCGGCCACGCGCAGCGTGCCGCCCGCCGTGATGCGGTTCACCGAGCCCGCCTCGCCCGTCAGCAGCGGCGCCACGATGCGCAGGTTGCCGCCGCTGTACGCGTAGCCCTTGCCCGCTTCGTACGCGCCCTGCGACTGGTAGACCGAGAGGCTGCCCTTGTGGTTGGCACTCACGCGCTCGCTGGCCTTGAGGTTCACGTCGGCAAAGCCCAACACCAGGCGACCCGCGTCTTCCAGGCCGCTCGGCTGGCTGTGGGGGCCGTAGCCGAACTCGATGTGCTCGGCCTCGATGTTCAGCGTGCCGCTGCCGGTGCCCGCGCCGCCGCGCACCACGGCCGAAGGCGCCGTGGTCGCGCCCTGCCACACCAGGCGGCCGGTGCGGATGGTGGCCACGTCGTCCGCGCCGCCCTGGCCGTAGATGGCGGGCGTGGCCAGCACCAGCTGCGCCATCGTCGCCTTGCCGGTGGCGGGGTCGATGGTGTCCAGCGCCGCGGTGCCGAAGAAGTTGACGCCGCCGCTGGCGCTCAGTTCCAGCGTTTCGAGCGCGGGCGCGCCGTACTGCCGGTCGCCGCGCAGCAGGCGGTCGAGCAGGGCCTGGCTCATGGCCAGTCCCGGCGGCAGCGTGTGGTTCTGTGCGGCGGCGGCCAGCGCGGCGCTGTCGCCCACGTTGATGCCGCGCACCGCCAGCGTGAGGTGGCGCGTGCCGTAGCGCACCGCCTCGTTCATCTCGAAGCGGTCGGGCGTCACCATGGCGATGGTGCCTTCGGAATACAGCTCGGTCTGCCCGCTGCACGACGCGCTGGCACACACGCCGATCTGCAGGCTGCGGTTGTCCGACGCGGCCTGGGTCTGGGGCACCGGCAGCGTGCTCACCCGGCCGTTGGAAACCATCACCATCTGGCCGGTCGCGGCGTAGACGAAGCCGTCGCCGGCGTCGTAGGCGGCCTTGCCACGGCCGAGGGTGTGGATGCGCGCGCCCTGCTCGACCACCACGCTGAGCGGCGTGCCCTCGGTCACGCCCACCGCGGCCAGGAACACCTCGGGCGCGGACAGCACCGCCCCCTGGCGCAGCACCACGCTGTTCCCGCCGTCGCCGGTCTGGATGACGTTGCCGCTCTGCCCGTAGTCGGCGCCCTGCAAGCCACCGATGACCAGGCGCGACGCGCCCATGCCGCTGAGTGCGCCGGCGTCGAGCGTGACCCCCTGGAAGCCCGCCGTCGCCGACGCGCCGGCCGCGACGATCTCGAGGCCCCATTGCTCCTCGCTGCTCGTGGCCACCACGGAACCGCCCCGGCCGCCCGCGCCCACCTGGAAGCGTGCCGTGCCGTCGAAGCGGAAGGCCTCGGCGCCCGCGCCGGGCGCGAGCTTCAGGTGCAGGTTGCGCGCGTCCGCCGGCCGCATGGCGCGCGGCACGCCCACGCGCAGCGCGTCGGCGCGCACGAAGTCGGCATAGCCCATCTCGTTGTATTGCGAGTAGCTGCGCAGCACCTCGCCCGACGTCACGATCGCCTGACGGAACAGCGTGTCGCCGATGCCGGTGCGGCCCACGCCCAGCTGCGCGGCCGTGAGCCACGAGCCGTTGCGCATCGCCAGCGTGCCGGTGGGCGCGCCCAGGCCGGCCGCGCCGTTCAGCTCCACGCGGAAGGCGCCCTGCTGCAACGCATAGGTCGAGGGCATCAGCGTGTAGGTGCCCGCGGGCAGGCCCGGCACGCCGGCGCCGATGGTGATGTGCTGACCCACGAGCGGATCGACCGCGCCCTTCTCTGCACCCGTGGGCGCCACTGCCGGCTGCACGCCGGGCACGATGGCATACACCGGGTTGGTCGCGAGCCCCGGCAGCGTGAAGCCGCCGCGGGCGCCGACCTGCATCAGCGGGCTGAAGCGCGCGTCGGTCGAGCCGCCGCGCCCGCTCACGAAGCCCGCGCCCGTGAGGTTGCCGCCGCCCGACAGGTCGAGCGTGGCGCCTTCCTGGCCCTGCACGCTGGCCCCCATGAACGTGAGGCCGATCGTCTGGTTGCGCTTGTAGCCGTCGCCTGCGCCCACGCCGGTGAGCTTGACCTGCTTGCCGTCGTACAGGTAGTTGATGCCGTCGACCGTGCCGCCGTAGGGCATGTTCAGCCCCTCGCCGCTCACCGAGGTGAGGCTGCCGGGCAGCAGTTTGACCTTCGTGGTGAGCGCGTCGCCGAGCGTCAGCTGGCCGAGCGGCACCCGCACCGTGCCACCCTGCTCGATGACACCGGCGCGCAGCGACAGATCGCCGAAGGCCGAGTACGGCACCTGCGGGGTCGCGCCCGTGCCCTCGATGCGCAGCGCCGTGTCGGGCAGGTAGGTGCCGTCCGGCGTCAGGCCCGCGGACACGAGCGCCACCACGCCCGTGGCCGGGTAGATCTGCGCGGCGCGCAGGGTCAGGCTGCCGGGAACGACCAGGCTCGTGGAAACGCCGACGTCTTGCCTGCCCTGCAGAAAGCGCATGTCGCCCGTGCTGGCCAGCGTGACGTGGCCGAAGGCGGCCAGGTCGACCGTGGGCGCTTCGCTCGCGCCGTCGAGCACCGGGACCTTGCCGTTGACGCCGAAACCCATGCCGTCGCGGATGTCGATCAGCTCACCGGCCACATCGAGGCGGGTGCCGGACGGCACGCGCACCACGCCGCCTTCGGCGACGGGCGCCCTCAGGACTTCACGCGTGAACGACGGCATCGCGCCGGCCAGCCGCACGTGCGCGGCCGACAGTGCCACGTGCGCGTCGTCGGGCGCATCCTTGGCGAGCGCAAGGCCGCCGGCATGGATCTGCAGGCCCTGCCGCAGGCGCAGGTCGACGCCGTCTTCGAAGGCGAGCGTGGAGCCGGCGAACAGCGAGAGGGTGTCGAAGCCGCCGCGTCGGACCGTGTCGGTGCCCAGCCGGGCCTGGCCGTAGGCGAGCGCACCGTCGTCGACGCCGGCCTGCAGGGTGTCGGGCGCGAGCGGTGCGCCCTGTTCCACACCCAGTACCAGCACGCGGTGCCGGCGCACGCGGTCTTCCGCCTGCTGCAGCGGGTCCAGGTGCAGGCGCAGGCCCGGCGTGCCGAGCACCACCGCCAGCGTGCCGCCGGCCGCGCGCTCGCCGCCCGCGACGGCGCGCAGGGTGCCATCCAGCTGCAGCCCGTTGTACGACGCGAGCGAAATGCTGCCGCCGTTGCTGGCGACGTCGGTGGCGCCGAGGCCGTTCACATCGAGCACCGCGTGCGTGCCCGAGGCATCGAGCAGCGCGCCCGGACGCACGACGACGAAGTTCTGCGACGCGGTGGCCTTGCTCCCCACCGCATCGATCTCGCCGCCGACCACGATGCTGCCGCCGTCGCGCACCAGGCCGTAGCGCTTGCCGGTGGTGTCGGTGGCGGTGGCCGCATGTGCCGACGCATCGAGCACCGCCTGCCCTCCGATCCAGATCGAGCGGGCATGGGCCTTTGCATTGGCAATGTCCGATTCGAGGTCGGTGATGTCCACCGTCTTCAGCACGATGCGCCCGCCGTTCGCGCGCAGCGTGCCGTCCACCGTGAGCTGGCCGGCGCTGCGCACCTCGATGGCCTGGCCCGGGTCGACGTGGATGGCCGCGCCCTTGCCCACCACGGCCTGCACCGTCGGCAGTTCCTGGGCGAGCGTGGTCGTCGTGCCGGCCTGCAGCGACAGGCTCGCGCCCTTGCGCTGCGTGAGCACGGCCTGGGTCGCGTCTTCCTGGTAGAGCGGCGGCGTCCACACCTCGAGCGCGTCGGCCGGACGGCTGCCGGTGGCGATGTCCTGCGCGTGGGCGCCGAAGCGGTACACCGGCATCGTCACGTCGATCCGCGCACCGTCGGCCACCGTGAGGCCGTGGTTGCCGATGAGCGCATAGCGGCTGAAGCCCTTGTCGAAGAAGCCGGCGTCGAGCATCAGCGTGTCGGCCTGCGCCGCGCCCGAGGTGTCGCCGATGGCGACGCGCATCGTCTGCACGGTCAGCGTGCCGCCGCCGTCCACGCCGTGGCCGCGCAGCACCGCACCGTCGAGCGCGACATGGCCGCTGCCCGTGTTGAAGCCGTCCGCCTCGAGCGTGACGCTGCCGCCCTTGCCACCTTGCGGTTTGGCCTTCGACAACAGCGCCGCGCCGGACGACACGTCGATGACGCTGCCGGTGCCCAGCACCACATCGCCGGTGCTGCGCACGGACACGCTGCCGCCGTTGCGGTACGCCACGCCGCCCGCGTCGGCCGGGTTCGTCAGCAGGTGGGTCCACAGGCCGCGGGTGTCGAGCGTCGCACCGCCCGCGAGCACCACCGAGGTCGTGCCGCCGTCGGGCGCGGTGAGGGTGCTGGTGTCCTTCAGGTAGTTGAGGCTGATCTGTTCGAGCACGTTGCCCAGCTGGATGCCGCCGCCGCGCGCGACGAGGTCGGCGTTGACCTTCACCTTCGGGCTGTACAGCACGAGGTGGCCGCCATCGCCGACCTGCACCGCCTTGTCGACCGCGATGCTGTCGGTGGCCGCGATGCGCACCGCGCCCAGTCGGAAGCCGCTGAGCTGCGACGCATCGAGCACCAGCGTGTCGCGGCGTTCGGCCGGCAGCGCCGTCGCGAGGTCGAGCCCCGCGGCAATGCCTTCGGCCGCATCGCCCAGCACCACGTTTTTGATGCCGGCGCTGTCGAGCCGCCGGTGGATCGCACCGGCCGTCTTGTCGTAGTAGGCGTCGTAGCGGCCCACGACGAGCTGCCCGCGCTGCGCCACCGCGCCGGTCGACTGCTGGTAGCCGTCGAGCCCGGCCTGCCGCGCCTGTGTCTGGCGGTCGCCCTGGAAGGTCTCGCCGACGATCTCGCCTTCGAGCACCGCGGCCTGGGTGCCGACGATCAGCAGGCCGGCGTCGCGGCCCACGGTGTAGCCGCTTTCCAGCCGCGTCTGCGGGCCGATCAGCGGGTTGTAGAAGAAGCCCGTCGTCTTCTTGCCCCAGCGCGCGTGTTCGTCTTCGAAGCCCTTGTAGACGCCCGCGTAGCGCAGGTCGCCCGGCGCCTTCGACACTTCGTAGAGCCGCCCGTCCGCGCCCTTGAGCCAGCTCTGGTTGAGCTTGCCCGTGAGCACGTCGAGCGTGCCGCCCGAGATGTTGATGCTCGCGCCGCGCTGCGTGACCAATTCGCCGCCGCTGAAGCCCACCACGCCGCCCTGCGCCATCCACTCGCCCACGCCGTGCGCCTGCGTGCCGAGGTAGCCGCCCACCTCGAGCAGGCCGCCGCCGGTGTACCAGCGCTCGCCCTGGTAGCCGCCGGTGCCGCCGGGCACGAAGACCAGCGAGCGCCGGTCGATCCACAGGTCGTTGTTGTTGAGGTTCTTGCTGTCGCGGTTGAGCGGCGCATCGCGCTGCTCGTTGCCCTGCACGTTGATCTTGATGTTGTTGGACTCCATCGCGAGCTTCACGCCCACCGCGCCCGACACGTCGATGCGCGCACCCTCGCGCACGAGGCTGCGCTGCTTCGCGTCGACCACCACCTGGCCGCCGGTGGCCAGCGTGAGCGAGCCGGCCTGGAACTCGACCGTGCCGCCGCTGGCGACTTCGACGCGCGACAGGTCGCGGCGGTCGTTGCCCGCCAGCACGATGGTGCCGGTGCCCAGCTGGACCGCCGGCGCCATGAGCCCGGCGCGCTGGCTGTCGAGCGCGGTCGCGCCGCCGGTGTCGAGCACGATGGCCGTGGTGCTGCCTTCGCCGAGCGCGACCTTGCCCGTGGCGCCGGTCGCGTTCAGATGCACCGTGCCCCGTGCGTTGACCGACGTACTGGACAGGACGACGCCGCCTTGCACCACCTCGCGGCCCGCCAGCGTGACGTCGCCGGTGGGCGCCTGGATCAGGCCCGAGTTGCGGACAAGGCCGGCCTTGCTGTCCGCGGCCAGCGTGACCGCGACTTCATTGCCGCGCGTGGTCGAGGTCTGGTTGCCGTCGGTGCCCACGCCCTTGCGGATGGTGAAGTGGTCGCCCGCCGCGAGCAGCGTCTGCCCGCCGGGCGTGGCGATCTCGCCGGCGTTGTGCACTTCGCTGCCCAGCAGCAGCACGTAGCCGCCGCCCTGCGTGGCCGAAGCGGGTGCAGGCGTGGAAAGCCTGGCACCGGCCTGCACCTCGACACGGCCTTGCGCGTTCCTGACGTTGGGCGCGCTGCCGTTGGCGTACACGCCGTGGGCCTGGAACTGCGCGTCGTCGATCTGCGCCGCCGCGGCCACGAGGTTGCGCGTGTCGACCTGGCTGGTGCCGCTGAACACGATGCCGTTGCGGTTGGCGACCATCACCGTGCCGTCGGCCTTGATCTGCCCCTGGATCTGCGAAGGCCGCGCCAGCGGGTCGTTCACCTTGTTGAGCACCGCCCAGTCCTTGCGCTGCGCGAAGGCCACGGTGGTGTTGCGCCCGACGTTGAAGGTCTCCCAGTTCAGGATGGCCTTGTCGGCCGTCTGCTCGACAGTGACGACCGTGCGGCCGTCGACCTGCTTCTGCGAATCACCGGTCAGTGCGCGGGCATTCGACCAGCCGGCGGTCAACGCATTCGTATCGACCTTCAGGCCGCCTTCGGCCAGGCCGTCGGGCACCGAGGGGTCGTTCTGCGCGGCGCGCCGCGCGGCCGCCTGTGCCGCCTGCTGCGCCGCGATGCCGCGGGCCGCCAGGTTCAGGTTGCCGATCGACTGCTGCAGCTGCTCGCTGGCGCGCTGCTGCTGCGCGAGCGGACTCGTGAGCTGCGCCGCCGGCGACCCGTTGGGCATCAGGCCGGTGGCCGTGGCGGTGGCCTGCGCCGCGCCCTTGGCGTTGAACCAGGTCGGGCTGAAGGCGCGCTGCGCATGAGCCGGCGCGGCGGCGGCGCCGGCGGCCAGTGCCAGCGCCATGGCCTGTGCCAGCGGCGAAATACGGAAGCTCCTCGCCTGCACGGCAGCGCCCTGGCGGCGGCTGCGGTGTCCCTCGTGTGTGTTCATCTGACGCCCAGTAAAGAATGACATGCACCGGCACGGAATCCGTGCCCCTTACTGGACAGACCGACAGACGCAAACAAAACCGCTAAGTTTCTGGAGCAATCCTGAGTGCACGCGAGGGCCAATCAGGCTGTCACATTCATCAGCTAAGCAGCAGCACGCCGCCCGGCAGTGCACGCGCCTCGAGGTCGTACGAGCGCTGGATCTGCACCAGCACTGTGTCGAGCGAGGCGATGGCGAAACGCCCGCTGACTTCGCGCCCGGCCAGGCGCTGCGCCAGCAGCACCACGCGACCCGGCCGGTAGCGGTTGATCTCCTCGATCACGTGCGCCAGCGGCGTCTGCCTGAACACCAGCACGCCGCTGCGCCAGGCCGAGGCCTCGCGGGTTGCCACAGCCGCCACCGGCCCGAGCGAACCCGCGTCGTACAGCACCTGCTCGCCGGCTTGCAGATCGCGCGTGCCCCTCGCGTGCGTGACGCGCACGCGCCCTTCGAGGCAGGTCACGCAGCCCCGGCCTGCGAGGTAGCGCACCTCGAAGCGGCCGGCCTGCGCCTCGCTGCGGGCCGCGCCCGCCACGACGCCGAAGGGCTGCGGCCCGGCCACCAGATCGACCGCCGCCTCGCCCGCGATCAGGTCGATGCCGACGAGGCGGCCTTCGACGCTGCGGCGCTGCACGCTGGTCTGCGTGTTGAGCATCAGGTCGACGCCCTCGGCCACCTGCACCGCGCGCTGCTCGCCGGTGGCCGTGCGGTAGTCGGCGTTCCATTCGCCGAACGACGGCCACAGGCCCAGCGGCGGAGAGACCACCGCCACGCCCGCGGCGCCGGCCGCGCCCACCGCCGCGCCGAGGAACGCGCGGCGCGCGGCCACCGGCCGCGGCGACACCACGGGGGTTCGTTGGACCTCGGCCGACATGCCGCCGATGGCTGGGTCGAGCGCCTGCCACAGGCGCCGGGCCTGCGTGAGCGCAGGCTGGTGCAGCGGGTTGCCGTCGCGCCAGCGGCGAAAGCCCTCGACGTCGTGCTGCGCGGCCGCGCCGGACGACAGCCGGCGCAGCCAGGCCTGCGCTTCGCGCAAGGCTTGTGCGTGGGCGTCGGGCGGGGTCATCGGGGCTTCAACCCGTGCACGCTGAAAGATGTCGCATACCCATGAGACGGCTCTCGACGCGGTGAACCGCACTTTATTTTTCATGCGGCTCCTTCGCGTCGGGTGCGCGGTCCGCGCGGCCCATGCGGGCGGCGATGTGGTCATGCGCCTCCTTGAGTTCCTTCTCCACCGTGCGCAGCGAGATGCCCAGCCGCGCCGCCACCTCGCGCTGCGGCAGGTGCTGCCAGCGCACCATCACCAGCACCTGCCGGCGCCGTGGCGGCAGGCGCGCGATGAGCGCGCGCAGCGCGGCCAGTTCCGCGCGGTCCTGCGCGATCTGCGCGGGCCCCGGCGCGGGATCGGGGGTTTCGTCGAGCAGCGCCTCGATCTCGTCGGACGTGGCCAGGCGCCCCTGCTTCGCGACCTGGTCGTAGGCCAGGTTGACGGCCACGCGCAGCAGGTAGGCGGCGGGGTCGTTCACGCCGTCGATGTCGTCGCGGCTTTCCAGGCGCAGCCAGGTGTCCTGCAGCGCATCGCCGGCGCGCTCGGCATTGCCCAGTCGCCGCGCAAGCCGCTGCTTGAGCTCGTCGTAGCGCGCGACCAGGAAGTCGCGCAACGCGGGCAGCGCGTTCTCGGGCATGGCGGTGGCGTCAGTGGCGCACCGGGCACTCGAGCCCGGGCGTCTGCGAGCGCGGCAGGATCAGCATCGTGAGCGGCTGCGCCATGTCCGGCGGCGGCGCGCGGTCGATGCGCAACTGCCGCAGCGTGTCGAGGATGGCGTCGTCGCGCACGCGCTCACCGCTGGTGTGCAGCAGGAAGGCATGGGCGATGCGGCCGGTGCCGTCGATCACGAAACGCATCGCCGCGCGGTAGCCGCCCGGCGCCGCGCACGGGTGGGCGCACAGGGCTTCCCAGACGCGGGTCTGCACCAGCCCGTCGTAGCCGCGGTGAACGGCGGCGGGCGCCGCCTGCGCCGCATCAGCCGGTCGTGCCGGTGCGGGCACGGCCGGCGCGAGCCGGAGCACGAAGGCGGTCGTGGCCCCCACGCCGGCGTCGTCGGCGACCAGGCCCGTGCCCGCGAGCAGCGCATCGAGTGCGGCCTGCGCATCGAACAGGCCGTGCACGGGCGCAGCTTGGCGCCCGGCCACGCGTTCGGCATCGAAGAACACCGGCAGCCCGGTTGCGCGGCCGTACTGCTCCAGCGCCGCGGCCAGCGGTTGGGCTGCGATGTCGAAGGCGATGCGCGCGGCCTGCGGCCGAAGCGGCGCCGCGTCGGACTGCGCGCGGGCGCTCATCCACGGCCCGGTCATGCAGGCGACCAGCGCGATGCCGGCCAGGGAGACGAGAGGAAAGGAAGGAGGTGCATGCCGCATGAGTTCGATACGCCCGGCGAAAGCCACGGCCCGGGGGGCATGTCGAAGCGGATGCTAGGTTCGCTGCATGACGTTCGGATGACTTGGCCGGTCAGCGCGAGGCCTTCTCAGCACTTCGGCGACCCGGCCTGCGCGCAGATCGGCACGAAGATCCGCGCCCCCGCGCGCTGCACCAGCAACGCCGCCGTGCCGTCGGCCCCTTCCAGCGCCTGGGCCAGGGCTTCGGCGCTGTCGATCGGCTGGCCGTTGAGCGCCAGGATGACGTCGCCCGGCTGCACGCCCGCGCGCGACGCCGCCACGTTCACGCGCTGCACCAGCAGCCCGCCCTCCACGCGCAGGAACTGGCGCTCGGCCGGCGCCAGCGGGCGCACCGCGAAGCCCAGGCGCGAAGGCACCGAGGCCGCCGTCGCCGCGTCGCCCTGCAGGCGCGGCGTGTCGTAGCCCTCCACCTTGACCTCGACCACGTGCTCGGCGCGGTCGCGCCACACCATGAGGCGCGCGCGCTGCCCCGGCACCTGCTCGGCGATGAAGCCCAGCGCATCGGCCGCCTGCACCACCTCGCGGCCCTGCACCGACAGGATCACGTCGCCGGTCTTCAGCCCGCCCCGCGCCGCCGCGCCGCGCGGCTCCACGTCGGTGACCAGCGCGCCGGCCGGGCGCGGCAGGCGGAAGGTGTCGGCCAGCGCCTGCCCCACCTCCTGCACGGACACGCCGATGCGACCGCGCGTGACGGTGCCGGTGGCCAGCAGCTGGTCCTTGATGCGCATGGCGGCATCGATGGGAATGGCGAACGACAGCCCCTGGTAGCCGCCGCTGCGGCTGTAGATGCGCGAGTTGATGCCGATCACCTCGCCGCGCAGGTTGAACAGCGGCCCGCCCGAGTTGCCGGGGTTGATCGGCACGTCGGTCTGCAAAAACTGCATCGACTCGGCGCCCGGCAACAGCCGCCCCTTGGCGCTGACGATGCCGGCCGTCACCGAGTTGCCGAAGCCGTAGGGCGAGCCGATGGCCGCCACGCCGTCGCCGGGCTCCACGTCCGCCGGATCGCCGATGCGCACGGTGGGCAGGCCGGTCGCGTCGATCTTCAGCAAGGCCACGTCGGCCAGTGCATCGAGGCCGATGAGCCGCGCCCGGAACTCGCGCCGGTCGGGCAGCTTCACGCGGATCTGCGTGCCGTGCGCGACAACGTGCGCGTTGGTCAAAATGAGCCCGTCGGCGCTCACGAGAAAGCCGCTGCCCAGGCTGCTCTCGTCGGCCTCGGCCGGTGGCGCGCGCAGCAGCCAGCGGTCGCTGAAGCGGCGCGCCGGCACCGACGGCCGCTCCACGCCGATGTGGACCACGGCCGGCCCGTAGGCCTTCACCAGCGCCGCGAGCCCCGGCACGGGCCACGGCATGGCGGCGTGCAACGGCACCGCCGCAAGGCCCAGCAGCGCCACGCAGATCAGGCGGCGGCGGCGCGATCGGTCAGGTGCGCGCGACAAAGCTCAGCGTGAGTTGCAGCACCATCGGCTGGCGCATGTCGCGCGGCGGCGGCTCGGCCAGCGGTTGCGCGGTGAGCAGCGCGCGCAGGTCGGTGTCGGCCTGCGCATCGCCCAGCGAATCGAAGGCCACGCGCTCGACCTTGCCGCTGCCCGTGACCCACACGCGCACCACCACCGGCGCGGGCGGCACGGGCTGGCCTTCTTTCAGCATGCGCTCCTGCATCCAGGTGTGCAGGCGCACCACGGTGTTGCTGGCCGGGTCGCTGAGCGAGGACTGCAGCTGGTTGCTGGCGAGGTTGGCGTAGCTGATCCAGTGCTGCGGCACCTGCGGCTGCGGCTGTGTTTGCGCCGATGCGGCCAGGGGCGCGGCGACGGCGGACAGCCCGAGGCCGAGCCCGCCGAGCGCCAGGCGCAGGCGGCGCCAGCCGCGGGTCTTGCCGAAAGAAAAGGTCATGCGAGTTCCAATGAAAAAGTCGAAGAAGGACGCTCACCCGCACAGCACGCCCACCGACAGGGTCGAGGCCCGCGCGGCGGGCGACTGCTGGGGGCCGAGCTGCGGTTCGCGGCTGTGCGTGTACGCGATGCCGTGGGCGTCCAGGAAATCGCGCAGGCGCGCCGCCGGCACCGCGCGCACCCGCGTCACGCCGCCCGCCACGCCCGCGGCCGAGGCCGCGCGGCTGAGCACCATGCCCGACGCATGCGGCGCGGCGGCGACACGCTCGACCACCACGCCGAGCAGCAGGCCGTCGCTGCCCAGCACCGCGCTGCCGCTGGCACCGGGTTGCACGCCCGACAGCAGTTGCAGGCCTTCCACGCCGGGCACGGTCATGGCGTTGCTGAGCAACGCCGCGCGATCGGGCATGCGCTGCAGCACCGCGTAGGCCTCGGTGAACACGCCCACGCTGCCCGGGGCCGGCGCGCGCCCGCTTGCCGCGAGCGTGGCGTGCAGGTACGGCGTGAGGGTGGTGCGCAGCACCGCGACGTCGAGCTCGGTGCTCTCGGCGATCACCCGGGCCTGCGCCACCTGCGCGTCCTTGAGGGCGAACAGCGAACGGCAGTCCGCCACCGCATGGCGCGCGGTCAGCACGTCGCCGGCGGCGTTGAGGAACACGCCGCTGGCATTGGCCTCGGGCGGTGCGCCATGCGCCGCACCGGCCAGGGCGGTGAACGCCATGGCCAGCAGGAACGACGCCCACGGGCGCGGGCGGGCGGAAGACGACAGGAGGGGCATCGGGCGGGCAGTCACAGGGCTCTCAGTCCAAGACGAAATGGCGCGCCCTCGACTGTCGTTTGTCACAAAAATTTCATGAACTGCCGTGCGCCGCCCTGCCCCGTCACTGCCCCAGCAAACGCCGCTCCTGCGCCGTGAGCTTGGTCTTCTGCGCATCGCCCAGCAGCCCGCGCCCCAGCACCTGCACCGGGCTGTGCTCGTCGTAGCCCACCGGGCGCGCCGTGGCGCGGCCCGCATCGGCCGGCGCCGCGGCACCGTCGGCAGGCTCGTTGCCGAAGCCCAGCACGCGCACCGAGAACACCGACGGCAGCGCCTGGCGCGCCGCCGCGCGTTCGCGCTGCATCGCCTCCTGCGCCGCGCCCACGGCCTGCGAGGCCGCCGCGCTGGCGTTGGTGAGCGCGCCCACGTTCACCGACGCCACCACCGGCAGGCCGGCCGACTCGCCCTTGACCTGGATGTTGGCCGCGTTCACCACCTGCAGGGCCGCGAGGTTCACGTTGCCCGACACGCGGATGCCCGCCTCGCCCGCGTCGATGGTGCCCAGCGGCGCGATCAGGTCCATGTCGCCCGCCGGCACTTCGGCGATGGGCGCCAGCGTGGCCAGGCCGGCGCCCGAGCTGGGCACCTGCGACGACAGCTTCACGTTGCCGATGTTGTCGTACACGCGCTTGGGCGGCGTGTAGACCAGCGTGGTCTTGGAACCCCGGCCGGCGTTGATGTCGCCCTGCTCCGACCAGGCCAGCACGTCGCCGCCGAAGGTGGTCATCACGCGCGACAGGCCCAGCAGCAGGCTGCCTTCGCTGAACAGCTGGATGTGGCCCATGCCCTGCGTGATCACGCCCGCGCTGCCCGGCGGCACCGCGCCCTGCACGCCCACCACGATCTGCCCGCCCGGCGCGAGCATCTGGATGTCGCCGCCGAAATCGGTGTGCACACCCGAAGGGCCGTACAGGATGATGTCGCCGGTGCGCACGATCTCCTGGCCCGCCGCGTCGAGGTCGGGGAACAGCGTGGCGATCATGCCGCGCCCGCGCAGGTAGCTGCCGTAGCGCGGGCCGTCCACGTCGTTGTACTCGCGGCCCCCGGCGCGCAGCTCGGCGAAGTACACGCCGCGCAGGAACACGCGCTGCTGCTCGGGCGCCAGCGCCTTGAAGTACGCGAGCGCGCTGCCCGGGTCCTTCGCGTCGGCGCTGGTGGCCACGAAGCCGTAGCGTTCCTTGAGCCATGCGGCCAGCTCGGCGTCGTAGGTCTTCACCACGCGGCCCGGCTGGCTCGCCAGCGACTGGCCGGGGCCCGACTCGGCGCGCTTCGCGGGGTCGAGGTAGCGATCGGCGATGGCCGAGAAGTCGGGCCCCCCCACCCCCATCGCGCCCATGCCGGCCATCATCGCGATGCTCGCGCCGGGGCGCGTGTCGCCCTCGGCCAGTGCGCCGCGGCTGACCACGCTGGCGCGGTCGTCCTGCGTGATGTGGCGGCCGGCCGACACCTCCAGCGTGCCGGGGCCCGCCACCTGCAGGTTCGCGTACAGGATGTCGCGCCCGGCCTGCACCAGCGACACGTCGCGCGGGTCGTTGTTCACGATCAGCGCCTCGGTGCCGACAATGTCGCGCCCGGCGCGGATGCGCGCCGGCGCGGCCGAGCGGTACCAGGTCTCGCGCGCGAGTTCGCCGCTGGCATCCACCTTGCGCGCCGTGCCGCTGGCCAAGCCCAGGATGTCGCCGCGCACGGCGTAGAACAGCGAGGGCGGCGCATCGGCCGGGTGCAGCGCGCGGGGGCCCAGCGTGTCCGGCCCGAAGGCGAACAGCGGATGGCGGTCGACCTCCCCGTAGTTCGGCACGCTGGGCGATCCGACCATCGAGCCCTCCGGGCTGGTGTTGTAGACCACCGGCCGCTGGAAGCGGTCATAGCCCACGAAGGCGGGTGCCCAGGGCGTGGGCAGCGGCGTGACCGCGCCCGACATCCCCACCGGATAGCCGCCGCCGAACAGCGAGTTGCCCGCCAGGAACTCGAGCGCGCCCGACGGCGACGGCGCGAGCACCAGTGCGCGGCCGGGCGCCTGCGTGGCGGGCGTGGCCGAGAAGCCGTAGTACAGGCTGCCCGAGGCCGCCGTCGCGCGCAGGATCGACGGGTAGACCGTGACGTTGTCGCTCATGTTGATGTTGCCCAGGTACCTGCCGCTGGGCTGCCGGTTCGCCAGGTCGGTGCCGGGCGTGAGGTTGCCGCCCGCGCTGAACAGGTTGATCGCGGTGCGCTCGGTCCACAGCGTGAACCAGCCCTGGCCGATGCCGTACTCGGTGCCGCCCAGCCTGAACGCCGAACTGTTCGGCACCCGCGCGCGGCCCGCGTCGGCCACGCTCGTGAGCACCAGGTCGCCCGGCGTGTCCAGGTACATCGCCGAATCGCCCGGCACGAGCACGATGCCGGCATTGCCGATGCCGATGGTCGGGGCGAAGGGGTCGATGGGGCGCGTGTCCTTCGCATCGCCCTCCTGGCCCGGCTGCGAGAACGGGGACTTGCGGTAGCGCACCTCGACGCCGCCGATGGCGGAGGCCGACACGGTGGCCGCACCGCGCAGGTTGACCAGAGCGCCGTTGAGGTCCTGGTACTGCGCGTTGGTGCCATAGCTGGCGTACTGCGCCGCGGCCAGGTTCGGATTGACCACGCCGCCGATGCGCAGCTGCAGGTCGCCGCCGCCGGTGAGCGTCAGTTGCCCGTTCGCATCGACACGGCCCGTGCTGCCGACCGCCGCCACGATGGCCTCGCTGCGCTGCCAGACCTGGCCGTTGCCCAGCCGCGTGGTGAGGCCCGCGTCGCCGCCCGCGCGCAGCGTGAGGTTGCCGCCGCCCAGCGTGCCCATGCCGGTGAAGCCCACCAGGAAGGGCTCGGGGCTGCTGTCGGTGCTGAACTGCGCACCGGCCGGCAGCGCGTAGGTGCCGAAGTTGATCCACCACGACGTCGCGATGCGGTCGCTGCCGGCCAGGGCCGTGCCCGAGCCCTGGCGCCACAGCCAGCTGCCCACCGCGGCGCTCGGCGCCTGTCCGCGCTCGCCCCCGAAATGACCCCAGACGTCGCCGACGACGTTGCCGCCCACCGTGATGTCGAGGTTGCCGCCCTGCTCGGGGTACCAGGCCTGGTAGGCCGCGAGCGCAGCGCTGTAGTCCGCCGTCTGCGGGCCGATCACCGAGCCGCCGACGGCCTTGCCGCGTGCGAGGTTGAAGGGGTCGAGGCCGTTGGCGTCGAGCAGCGGCGCCGAGCGCGTGCCGGCCGTGTAGACGCCGAACGGCGACTCCATGACGAAGTTGCCCGCCGCCGCCAGGCCCAGGTCGCCGGTGCCGGTGCGCAGCACGCTGAACATCGGCGACAGCGGCGTGTACTTGGTGACGTCCTTGACGGGGTTGATGACCGTCGTGCAGACGCCCGGCCCCCACTCGCAGATCGTGACGTATTCCGGGGACACCGGCGTGCCCTCGACGAAGCTCGGGTCCCAATCGCGGCCGTTGGGCCCCCAGAAGTAGGAAAGGCGCGTCGGGTCGACCACGCAGGTGCCCGCACCGCCCCAGTCGCAGTAGCCCGCCTCGAAATCCAGCAGGTCCATCGGCGTTCCCTCGTCGTGGCCCCACATGGGCCCGTTCGGACCCCACAGGAAGCCGCTGCCGCCCGGCGTGAGCCTGACGTTGTACATCGCGTGGCTGTCGGCCAGGATGAGCGCGCCGTGCTTGGCCGGATCGACCGCGCGGCGGTCGGCCGAGTCCAGGTCGGCGCCGGCCGTGAGCTGCAGGCTCCAGCTCGTCGCGCCCTGCCCCAGCATCGGTGCCACGGCCCAGTTGCGGCCCTGCACGCCGTCGACTTCGGGCCGCAGGTTGACGGCCGCGTCGTTCGGCAGCTGCACATCGGTCAGCGACGGAATCACCGCACCGCGCGCCAGCGCGATGGTGCCGTCGGCCTTCATCGCGACCGGCAGGCGCACGCCCTTGGGCCACACCATCGCCTGCACGCTGGCCTCGGCGCGCAGCGCGGTACCCGCGCCCAGCTTCATGCCGCTGTCCAGCACCACGGCCTCGCCCAGCACCGTACCGGCCTTCAGACGCACGCTGCCGTCGGCGTTGTAGACGTTGGCGCGCAGCACCGTGCCGGCGGGCAGCGTGTAGGCCGCGCCCAGCGTCACGGTCACGGGCAGCACCGTGCCGGCCGGCAGCACCATGGCTTCGGCGGGCACGTCGTAGTTCAGCAGCGCGTCCTTCGGGAACACGGTGCCCTTGTCGAGCACCACGCCGTCGATCGGCACGACGATGTCGCCGCCGTCGGGCGTGAACGGCGTGCCGAACTTCGTGCGCTGCTCGGTGAGGTACCAGCCCTTGTCGTCGGGCGTGGCCGGCGGCGGTGCGAAGCCGTCGTTGATGCTGCCGTACACGTTGAGGTTGCCGCCCGCGCGGATCACCAGCACGCCGGGCTCGCCGAAGCCGCGCCGCGCCGGGTCGGTGCGGTTCGCGCCCGGGCCGTAGCGGTAGCCCGAGAGGTCGATGTCGCCGACCACGCTGAGGTCGCCCTCGCCGGTGCTGCTGACGATCTCCACGCCGGGGCGCAGGTGGTAGCTGCCCAGGCCTGCGAGGCGCGCCGACAGCGAGGTGTTGGCCAGCGCCTTGTCGATGAAGGCGACGCTGTGGCCGTCGATCTCGTCGAGGTACTTCTGCGTGATGAGCTGCGGCACTTGGCCCGTGACGTCGGGCGCGCTCGCCAGCGGTGCGTCGCTGTAGGTGCGGAAGGCGTTGACGGCGATGCTCTTCGCGCCCTGGATGGCGGGCGTGCCGGCGACGTTCACCGCCACGTCGTTGTCGCCGCGTCGCGGCGCGTTCAGCGCGAGCGTGCCGCGCGCGATGCCGTCGTTGCCTTGCGCCGCGCCCACGGCCGTGCCGGCACGCAGGTCGATGGCCGCGCCGCCGCCCACGGTCAGCGTGCCGTGCGTGCTCGTGAGGTCGACGATGGCGCGGTTCGGGCTGTCGATGATCTTGCCGTAGCTGTCCACGCGCAGGCCGGTGGCGTGCGCGTCGAGCGTGCCGTTCACCGTGAGGTCGCCCTTGGCGGCGAGGCGGATCGCGCCCACCTGGAAGCCGCTGGCGTCGATGCGGCCGTTCACCGTGAGGCTGCCGCCGTCGAGCGTGACCTCGACCACGCGCGCCTTCACTTCGTCGCCGACGGCGAGGTCGCCCTGCTTGATCTGGAAGCGCCGCGCGCCGGTCACACCGCCTTCGTTGAGGCGCGTGTTCAGGCCCGCGAAGTCGGCCACGGTCTGGCCGCGCACGCTGATCTCGGCCGCGTCGTAGGGCACCACCGTGCCGCCCGCGTCGTACGTGCCGCTCGCGGTGCCGAGGAGGCGTCCGCCCAGGTCGATGCGGCCCGCACCGACGCCCAGCGCCGTCGCCTGCAGCGTGCCGCCGCGGTTGTGCGTGGCCGACAGGTCGATCACCGAACCCGCCGCCTGCGCGATGTTGCCGGCCGTGCTCGTCACCTCCAGGTCGCCGCCGCGGCTGTAGCGCGTCTGCTCGAAGAACTTCACGGCGCGGCCCGCCAGGTCGATGCGCGACTCGGCGCCCAGCGTCACGTCGCCGCTGGCCGTGAGCTGCAGCTTGCCCGAGGGCAGGCCGACCGTGCCGTCGATGGTGATGTTGCGGCCGGTGAGCGCCAGTTGCGCGCCCAGCGCCGCATCGCCGGCCGGCTGCGCGCCTGCCGGTGCGCTCACCCCGATGTCGCCGCCCGCCGTGATGCGGCTGTTCGAGCCGGCCTCGCCGGTGAGCAGCGGGGTGCGCAGGTTCAGCTGGCCGCCCGTGAAGTCGTAGCCCTTGCCCGTCACGTACTCGCCCTGCTGGTGGTACACGCCCAGCGTGCCCTTGCCGTTGGCGGTGATGCGCTCGCTCGCGTTCAGGTTGACGGTGCCGAAGCCCAGTGCGAGCCGGTCTGCCGAGAAGCCCGCGTCGGGTTGCGTGCTGGGCGCGTGGCCCAGCACGATGCGCGCGGCCGACACGTCGAGCGTGCCGTGGCCCAGCAGGCTGCCGATGGCGCCACCCGGCGCGTTCTCACCGGGAAAGATCTGATCGCTGCCGGGCGGGCGCGGCGTGAGGCCGGTCCAGATGAACTCGCCGGTCGTGATCTTCGCGGTGTCGCCCGCGCCGCCGTAGCCGTAGATCGCGGGCGTGCCCAGCACCAGCCGTTCGATCGACGACACGCCGGTGACGGGGTCGAGCGTGTCCAGTGACACCGCGCCGTAGATGTTCACCGACTCGCGCGCGTTCAGCACCAGCGTCTCGACCGCGGGCACGCCCTCGCCCTTGTTGCCGGCCAGGAGGCTCGCCAGGATGCCCTGGTTCATCGACAGGCCCGACGGCAACTGGCCGTTGGCCGCGGCCTGCTGCAGCGCCGCGTCGCTGCCCAGGTTGACCGAGGACACGGCCAGCATCAGGTTCTTCGCGCCGTAGCGCACGTTGTCGGCCATCGTGAACGAGCGGTTCGTGGCCACGGCCAGCGTGCCCTCGCCGTACAGCGTGGTCTGGCCGGTGCAGGCGCCGCTCGCGCACTCGCCGATCTGGACCGTGGCGGGCACGCCCTCGCTGACGGGAGGCATCAGGTTGATCCAGCCGTTCGACAAGCCCAGCACCGCGGTGCGGCCCGCCGAGAACACCACGCCGTCGGTGGAGTCGTAGGCCGGCGCGCCGGCGCCCAGCGTGTTGAGCGAAGCGCCCTGCTCCACCTGGATGCCGTCGCCGTAGCCGCCGGCCACGAGGAAGATTTCCGCGCCGCGCAAGGTCGCGCCGCTGCGCACGACGACATGGCCGGTGTTCGAATTGAAGGTCGCGAAGTTGTCCGCGTAGCGCAGGTCGACCCTGCCGCCCAGGATCATCCGGGGGGCGCCGAAGGCGTTGAGCTGGTCGGCCTGCAGCGAGGCGCCCGTGAACCCGGCCGTGCGCTGCGCGCCCGGTGCCGTCACCTCGATGCCGATGCCATTCACCGACAGCGTGCCGCCGAAGCCCGTGCTGCCGGCCGCCGGGTTGAACAGCGCCTGGCCGTCGAACTGCAGCATCGACACGCCGTCCTTCGGCTTGGAATAGAAGTAGTCCAGCAGCAGGTTGCGGGCATCGGCCGCGATCTCGCCGCGCACGCCGCCGCGGCGTGCCGCATCGGCCGCCACGAAGGCGTCGTAGCCCATCTCGTTGTAGCTGGCGTGCTGCTTCACCAGCGCCGCCGGTGTGAGGACCAGCTGGTTGGCCAGCGACGATTTCACCGCCGTGTTCGCCACGCCCAGCGTGCCACTCGCCGCGTACGAGCCGTAGCCCACCGGCAGTGGCGCCGCGGGCTGCGCGGTCGGCGCCCCCACTTCCACGCGGAAGGCGCCGGGCAGCAGCGCGTAGGTCGAAGGCAGCAGCGTGTAGGTGCCGGCCTTGAGCCCGCCCACGTCGTGATCGAGCGTGACCTGCCGGCCGACGGCCGGCTCGCCCGCGCCCGCGTCGGGAGACACCGGCGCGTAGCCGCCCTGGAAGCCCGGCACGATGGCGTACACGCCGTTGCCTGCCTTGCTGAAGGTGTTGGCCGGATTGGCGTTGGCCAGCGGCGTGCGCAGCACGTCCACCGAGCCGCCGCGACCGCTGACGAAGCCCGCGCCCGTGAGCTCGCCGCCGCCCGACAGGTCGAGCAGCGCGCCCTGGTGCCCGACCACGCTGTCGGCGGTGAGCAGGATGCCGCTGCTGCCGACGCCGCGTTTGTCGATGGGCGTGCCCGCCACGCTGTAGCCGATGCCGTCGGTCGTGCCGCCGTAGGGCATGAGCAGGCCGGCGCCGCTGACCGAGGTGATGCTGCCCGGCAGCAGCTCGAGCAGGCTGGCGCGCGCCTCGAAGGTGCTGCGCCCGTCCTGCCCCACGATCAGGTTGCCCAGCGGCGCGCGCACGATGCCGCCCTGGCGCACCGTGCCGCCACCGAGCGCGAGCGTGCCGAATGCCGACTGCGGCATGGCCACGTCGCCCTCGACCTGGCGGCGGATGTCGAGCACGCGACCCTCGTCGTAGCCCGCGCGGATCTGCGCGTTGGCGCCGGTGGCGGGGTAGATCTGCGAGGCGGTGAGCGTGAGGTCGCCCAGCGTCGCCAGCTCGGTCGTGGTCGCACCCAGCAGGCCGAGCGACGGGCTGCCGCCCAGCAGGCGCAGGTCGCCGCGGCTGGTCATGTGCACGGCGTCGAAGCCGCGGCGGTCCACCACCTGCGCGGGGCCGGTCTTCCTGGCGATCTCGCCGTGCGCACCGAAGCCCACGCGGTCGCGGATGTCGATCAGGTCGGCCTCGGCCGTGAAGGTGGCCTCGCTCGTGCGCGTCGATGCGCCGTGGCGCCAGGTGGTGGTGTAGACCACCTCGCTGTCCTGCTTGGGCACACCGGTCACGCCGGCCAGCCGCAGGTAGGACGAGGCGAGCCGCACGTTCGAATCGGTGGCCGCGCTGTCGGCCAGCGCGAAGCTGCCGGCGTACAGGCGCAGGCTCTGCGCGGTCGTGAGGTCGACGTGGCCGTCGAAGCTCAGCAGGCCGTTGACCAGCAGCGACAGGTTGCCGAAGCCGCCGTCCCGCACCTGGTCCGCGCTCAGGCGCCCCTTGCCGTAGGCCAGCGCCGCGTCGGCCTGGCCCGGCTTGAGGATGGCCGGCAATCCGCTGGGCTGCTGCGCCTGCGAGATCACCAGCTCGCGCGCCTGCCGCACCGCGTCGTCGACGGTGTAGATCTTCGAGAACACCGGCGCTTCGAGCGCCACCGCCAACGTGCCGCCGGCCGCATTCGCGCCGCCCGCGTGGGCGCGCAGCGTGCCGTCCAGGTACAGGCTGTGCGCCGACTTGAGCACGATGCTGCCGCCGTCGCTGGCCACGTCGAGTTCGCGCCACAGGCCACCGGCCGCCGGCACGTCGATGCGCGCATGGCTGCCCGAGGCATCGAGCAGCGCGCCGGGGCGGATCATGATCGCCACGTCGGGTGCGTTGGCCGCGCCCTTGGCCTCCCAGTCGAGCGCGCCGCCGATGGAAATGGTGCCGCCGTTGCGCACGCTGCCGTAGCGGCGGCCGTCGTCGTCGATGCCGGTCTGCGCGCGCGCCGCCACGTCGAGCACCGCGCCCTCGCCGATCCACACCGAGCGGTTGTGCGGCTGCAGCGAGGTGCTCACCGGTGAGTTGAAAGCCGGCGCCTCGATGCCGATGGCGATGCGCCCGCCCCAGGCGTTGAGCCGGCCGTCCACCACGACGCTGCTCTTGCCGCCGCCGAGCAGCTGGATCGAGCGGCCCGGATCGACCGTCACCACCGCGCCCGCGCCGATGGCGATGTCTGCGCCTTCGGTGACACGGCGTTGCGCGCGCAGCACGAGGTCGGCGCCCTGGCGCTGCACGACCTGGCGGTTCACCGAGTCCTGTTGCAGCAGCGGCGGCGTCCACAGTTGCAACCCGATGCCGCCCTCCTGGCCGGCACCGGCCTCGGGCGCGATGCGGTAGACCGGCATCGCCACGTCGAGCTGCGCGCCCGGCGCGACCGTGAGGCCCGCGTGGCCGTTGAGGTCGTAGGTGGAAAAGCCCGACTGCAGCCGCGACGCATCGAGCACCAGCTGCGTCGCATCCGACAGCGCCGGGTCGAGGCCGAGCGCCAGCGCGTGGCCCGTTTCGATCTTCAGCGTGCCGCCGCCGTTCACGCCATGGCCGCGGATCTCGCCGTCCAGCGACAGGCGCCCCTGCGCGTCGATGGGCGAAGCGGCCGAGTCGGCCACCAGCGTCACGTTGCCGCCCTTGCCGCCCCTTGGCTTGCCCTTGGCCAGCAGCGCCGCGCCCGACGACACGTCGATCAGGCTGCCCTGCCCGATCGTCACGCCGTGCGTCGATTCGAGGCGCACCGTGCCGCCGTCGATGGCGGCGAGCAGGGCCGTGTCTTCGGGGGCCGTGCCGACGTCGACGCGGCGCCCGCGCAGGTCGAGCACGACGCCGTCGCGCACCCGCACCCGCGCGCCGCCCTCGTCCATGAGCGCCTGCGTCACCGTGCCGGACACCGGCGAGGTGAAGACGTTGCCGGCCTCCAGCGTGCCGCTGCGCACCGTGACGTTCGCGCCGATGTCGATGAACGCGCCCAGCAGGTTCATGCGCCCGCCGTCGGCGAGCGTGAGCGCCTTCTCGACGTTGACGCTGCCGCGCGTGCCGATGTCGAGCACCGACAGATGCTGCGCATTCAGGTGCGCCGCGTCGAGCCACAGCGTGCCAATGCGCTCGGCGGCCAGTGCGTCGGCCGCGGCCATCTGCTGCGTGACCGGCGCCACGTCGCCGAAGCGCACGTCGGTGTCGAACAGGTCGACGCGGCCCAGCGCGCCGTAGCGCCCCACCGCCAGCATGCCGCCGCGCGCCACCGCGCTCTGCGACTGGCGGTAGCCGTCGTCCAGCGCGGCGTCGCGGGCGCGCGTCTGCTGCGCACCGTTGAACACCTCGGCCACGATGTCGCCTTCGAGCACCGCCGTGGGCGCGCTCACCACCAGCCGGCCGGCGTCGCGCCCGACCGTGTAGCCGTTCTCCAGCGAGCGTTGCGGCGCGATCAGCGGGTTGTAGAAATAGTCGGTGTTCTTCTTGCCCCAGCGCACGTGCTCGGCCTCGAAGCCCTTGTAGACACCGTCGAAGAGCATGTCCGACGGCGCCTTGTCCAGGCTGTACAGGCGCCCGTCGCTGCCCTTGAGCCAGGTCTGGTTCAGGAAGCCGGTCTGCACGTTCAGCGAGCCGCCCGACAGGTTGACGTTCGAACCCGCCTGCGTGAGCACCTCGGCGCCGCCCAGCACCACGGTGCCGCCCTGCGCAGCCCATTCACCGATGCCGTGGCCCTGGTTGCCCAGGTAGCCGCCCACCTCGAGCAGGCCGCCCGCCGCGTACCAGCGCTCGCCCTCGTAGCCGCCCACGCCGGGCGCCACGCGCACCAGCTTGCGCCGGTCGATCCACACGTCGCTGTTGAACAGCTTGCCGCTCTCGCGGTTGCGCGGGGCGTCGCGCGTCTCGTTGCCCTGCACGCTGACTTTGACGTTGTTCGACTCCATCGTCACGTTCACGCCCACCGCGCCCGACACATCGAGGCGCGCCTTGTCGGCCACGAAGCTGCGGCGCGCGGCGCTGGCCGCAATCTGCCCGCCGGTGGCCAGCGTGAGCGACTCACCCTCGAAGCGGATGTCGCCGCCCGAGACGATCTCGATGCGCGACTGGTCGCGCCGGTCCGACAGCCGCGAGAGGTTGTCGAAGAGCGCGGGCGGCACGAGCGCGCGCGCGGCGTCCTGCGCGGCCGATTCCTTGATGAGCGCATCGCGCTGGCTGTCGAGCGCGCTGGCCTTGCCGTCGTCCTCGATCAGCACGGCCGTGACCGCGCCCTTGCCGACGGCGACGTTGCCGCGCGTGTCGGCGGCCGAGTTCAGCAGGTGCACCGTGCCGCGCACGGCGACGGTGGAGGTGGCCAGCGCCACGCCGTCCTGGCGCACGTCGCGGCCGGCCAGCGTGATGTCCCCTTCGCGCGCCACGATCAGGCCGGTGTTGCGCACCGTGCCCGCCGTGCTGTCGGCCACGAACTGCGGCGCGATCTCGTTGCCGCGCGTGGTCGAGAAGGCATTGGCCTCGGTGCCCATGCCCTTGCGGATCACGAAGCTGTCGCCCGCCGCGAGCTGCGCCTGGCCCTTGCGCGCGGCGATCTCGCCGGCATTGGCCACTTCCTTGCCCAGCAGCAGCACGTAGCCGCCGCCCTGCGTGACGGAGGCGGGCTCCTTGGTGGTCAGGCGCGCGCCAGCCTGCACCTCGACCTTGCCCTGGTCTTCCTTGCGCGTGGTGAAGCTCGGCGCGGTGTCGTTCGAGTAGATGCCGCGCGCCTTGAACTGGTCGTCGCCGATGTGGGCGGCGGCGGCCACGAGGTTGCGCGTGTCGGTCTGGCTGGTGCCGCTGAACACGATGCCGTTGCGGTTGGCGATGAGCACCGTGCCGTCGGCCTTGATCTGGCCCTGGATCTGCGAAGGCCGCGCCTTCGGGTCGTTCACGCGGTTGAGCACGGCCCAGTCGGCCTGCTGCTTGAAATCGACCGTGGTGTTGCGCCCGACGTTGAAGGTCTCCCAGTTCAGGATGGCCTTGTCGCCGGTCTGCTCCACGGTGACGACGGTGCGGCCGTCGACCTGCTTCTGCGAACCGCGGTTCAGCGCGCGGGCGTTGAGCCAGCCGGCGCTGAGCGAATTGGTGTCGACCTTCAGGCCGCCCTCGGCCAGGCCGTCGGGCACCGAGGGATCGTTCAGCGCGGCGGCGCGTGCGGCGGCCTGCGCGGCCTGCTGCGCGGCGATCGCCTGCGCCGCGAGGCCCAGGTTGCCGAGCGACTGGCGCAGCTGCTCATTGGCCTTCTGCTGCTGCGCCAGCGGGTTCGTCAGCATCGAGGCCGGCGTGCCGTTGGGCAGGTAGCCCGTCGCGGCGGCCGTGCCCTGCGTCACGTTCTTCTGCGCCATCCACGCGGCGCTGAAGGCGCGCTGCGCCTGTGCATTGCCCGCCAGGCCCGCCATGGCCAGCGCGAGGGCGGCGGCGTGCGCGACCGGCGCGCGGCGGAATGTCTTGTTGCTCATGTCATACCCCAGAGAAAAACCGTTCTGGAGAAGAGACCGGGCTCACCGGATGCGACCGACACGCGCAGCACGAAAGTTCGGGAGAATTTGCGAACGCGGACGAAGCGCTGTTTTTTTCACAGCCGCGTCACACAGCGCGGCTATCCGAGCAGCACGATGCCGGCGGGCAGGCTGGTGAGCTTCGCGCCGTAGCTCACGGCGATCAGCGTCTCGACATGCGGCAGCTCGTCCAGCCGCAACCGCGCCTGCACCTTGCGGCGACCGAGTTCGGCGCGCGTGACGATGAGGCGGCCCGGCCGGTAGCGGTTGATCTCGTCGACCACGGCCGCCAGCGGCGTGTCGTCGAACACCAGCACGCGCTCGCGCCAGGCAGCCACCGCCGCGAGGTCGGGCGCGCGCGCCACCTCGGCTTCGCGCCGGCCGCCGTAGCGGATCTGTTGCGCCTCGCCCGCCACCAGCACGCGCTCGCCGTCGCGCAGCTCGACCGAGCCCGCGAAGCAGGTCACGCACACCTCGCCGCCGGTGGCGCGCACGTTGAAGCGGCTGGCCGACGCGGCCACGAGGCGCGCGCCGCCCACCGTCATGGTGAAGGGCGCGCGGCGCGCCGCGTCGAGCTGCACCTGCGCCTCGCCGCCGAGCATGTCGAGCACGGGCGGCTCGCCCTCGGCGCCGCGCGCGAGGTTGAGGCTGGTCTGCGTGTTCATCTCGACCACCGCCGCCGCGTCGGCCAGCACCACGCGGCGCTGCTCGCCGGTGCCGGTGCGGTAGTCGGCCGTCATGTCGGACAGCGCGGGCCACAGGCCGGCCGGCGGGCGCACCACCACGAAGGCGGCGGCACCGGCCGCGAGCGCGGCGCCGAGGAACTGGCGGCGGCCGAACATCGGCGGGCGCGACATGGCGATGGCCGCGCGCGGCGGCGTGTCCATCGCGGGCATGCGCTGTGCGACCGCTTCGGCGGCGGGCCGGGTCAGGTCCCACAGGCGCGTCGCCTCGGCCATGGCCTGCGCATGCTGCGGGCTGCGGGCGCACCAGCGGCGGAAATCCTGCGCGTCGCCGGTGGTGGCGCGGCCGGAGGTCAGGCGCACGAGCCAGTCGTGCGCTTGGGCGTCCAGCGCGGCGCGGTCGGCGTCGTCGTTGATCGGGGTACGTGCGGCCATCATGTCTTCTCAGACTGTTTTCCGGCGCCGGGACCGAACCGCTGGATCACATCACGTCCCAAACGACCCGCGCAATGCACCAGCGCAGCCTTCACTTCGCGCTCGACGATGCGCACCGACACGCCGTAGCGCCGCGCCAGGTCGGCATGCGGCGTCTCGTCCACGCGCGAGGCGATGAAGATGTCGCGGCGACGGCGTGGCAGCTCCTCGAGGGCGCGCTCCAGCGCCTGCACCTCGCTGCGCGCCTCCGAGACACGGGCCGGGTCGTGGCTGTCGTCCGAAAAATGCAGCAGCTCCTCGACCTCCACGAAGTCGAGCAGGCGACCGTGGGAGATGCGGCGGTCTTCCGCCACGTTCGACGCGATGCGCAGCAGGTAGGCCATGGGGCTTTGCACCGGGCCGGGGTCGCTCATGCGCTGCACACGCAGCCAGGTCTCGTGCAGCACGTCGTCGGCCTGCTCTTCCGAGCCCAGGCGGCGGCGCAGGCGGTTGCGGAAGTCGATGTAGCGGCTGGTCAGCAGGCTGCGCAGGAAGCCGGGGGTGTCCTGTTCCACGGCGTGCTCAGGGAGAAACCGCTGCGTCGCAGACGTCGGGGCGGTCGCCGGTGCGCGGCAGCAGCAGCACCGTGAGCGGCTGGTCGGCCTCGCCTTCGGGCGGGCGCTCGAGCACCAGCGTGTTCATCGCGGCTTCGAGCGCGGCGTCGCGCTGCGCCAGGCCGGTGGAACTGAGCAGCCGCGTGCGCCGCACATGGCCGCCGGGTCCGACCCACAGCTGCACGAGCGCGCGGTAGGTGCCCGGGCGCGCATGCGGCCAGCGGCACAGCGTGCGCTCCAGCGCCTGCTGCACCACGCGCGCGTCGCGCGGGGACATGGCGGGGACGGCGGGCGCGGCCGGCGCCGTCGCGGCCGCGGGCGGCGGCGCCTCGGCCTCGACCAGCGTGAAGGTGCGCGCATCGGTGTGGCGCGCGGCCAGCCGCGTGCCGGCCAGCAGGCGCTGCAGCGCCTCGCGCGGGGTGAACAGGCCGTGCAACGCGGCGGATTCGAGGCCGGCGGTGAGCTGCCCGTCGAAGAACACGGACTGCCCCGTCGCCTGCGCGTAGACCTGCACGGCGGTGGCCAGCGGCTGGGCCGGCAGGTCGAAGGCGATGCGCCCCGCCGCATCGGGCGAAGGCGCGGGTTCGCCGGCATGCGACACGGCCGCGGGGGACAGAATTCCGAGGATCAGGGTCAAGACACACACCCACCGTGACCGAGCAACGCGAGACATGCCGGGTCCTGTGACGAAGGAGGAATCGCAGGCGCCGGGTCGGTGCCGGGTACTGCTTTGGTGCTCGGAATGCTAGTGACGCTTTGTGACAGCTTGAATGCATGGCACGCGCGCACACCGGTCCGAGCCGCCCCTGTCGATGGCGACAATGCCCCCATGACGTTCGACCTCTTCGACGCCCCGCCGCGCGCCGCGCGCGAACCGATCGGCCCGGCCGCCTTCGTGCTGCCGGGCTTTGCATTGCCGCGCGCCGAGGCGCTGCTCGACGCCATCGACGGCGTGGCGGCACGCGCGCCGTTCCGCCACCTGGTCACGCCGGGCGGCTTCACCATGTCGGTCGCGCTCACCAACTGCGGTGCGCTCGGCTGGACCAGCGACCGGCGCGGCTACCGCTACAGCGCGGTCGACCCCGACAGCGGCGTGCCCTGGCCCGCGATGCCCGAGGCCTTTGCACTGCTCGCGCGCGACGCGGCGGCGCTGGCCGGCTTCGACGGCTTTGCGCCCGACGCCTGCCTGGTCAACCGCTACCAGCCGGGCAGCCGGCTCTCGCTGCACCAGGACCGCGACGAGTGCGACCACGGCGCGCCGATCGTGTCGGTGTCGCTGGGCATGCCGGCGGTGTTCCAGTTCGGCGGGCTCGCACGCGCCGACAAGACCACCCGCATTCCGCTGGTGCACGGCGACGTGGTGGTGTGGGGCGGCGTGGACCGGCTGCGCTTTCATGGCGTGCTGCCGCTCAAGGACGCCCCGCATCCGCTGCAGGCACGGCTCGGCGCGCAGCGCATCAACCTCACCTTCCGCAAGGCGGGTTGATGTACGCATGACGGGTTCGACGACTTCCTCCACCGAATCCCCCGGCCGCGCGATCCGCGCGCTCTACGCCGCGCTGTGGCACTTCGCGGCCGGTGCGCGTGCGCAGCTGCTGGCCGCCACCGCGCTGCTCGCGAGTTCGCAGCTGATCCGCCTCTCGCTGCCCTACCTCGCGGGGCAGGCCATCAACGCCCTGCAGCGCGGCGACCTGCCCGAGGCGGGCCGCTGGATCGCCACGCTCGCGGGGGTGTACGTCGGCGCGTGGGCGCTGCACGGGCCGGGGCGCATCCTCGAGCGCAACGTGGGCCTGAAGGTGCGCGAGACGCTGGCCGACCAGCTCTATGCGCGCATCGCCGCCGCGCCGCTCGCCTGGCACGACAGCCACCACTCGGGCGAGCTGCAGCACCGCGTGCACCAGGCCAGCCGCGCGCTCGCCGACTTCGCGCAGAACCAGTTCATCTGGCTCACCAACGCCGTGAACTTCGTCGGGCCGCTGGTGGCGCTGGCGCTGCTGTCGCGCACCAGCGGCGTGACGGCGCTCGCGGGCTATGTGCTGATCGGCGTGGTGATCGTGCGCATCGACCGCGCGCTCATGAAGCTCGCGCGCGCCGAGAACGACGCCGACCGGCGCTACGTGGCCGCGCTGCTCGATTTCCTGGGCAACGCCTCCACCGTGATCGGCCTGCGGCTGCAGGGCGCGTCGCGCCTGTTGCTGCGCCGTCGCATGGCGGCCGTGTCGCTGCCGCTGAAGCGCACCGTGGTGCTCAACGAGGGCAAGTGGTTCGCGGTCGACCTGATGGGGCTGGCGCTGACCTGGGGCCTGGTGGTGATCTATGTGTGGCAGGCGCGCGCGCCGGGCCAGGCCGTGATGCTGGGCGCGGTGTTCATGATCTACCAGTACGCGCAGCAGGCAGCGGGCGTGGTCACCTCGGTGGCGGCCAACTTCAGTTTCTTTGCGCGCATGCACACCGACTACAGCAGCGCCGAGCCGATCTGGCACGCACCGACGAGCCCCACGCTCGAGGCGCCGCCCGAAGCAGTGCCGGCACACGAACGCATCGACGCGCTGGCGCCGTGGACGCAGCTGCAGGTCGCGCAGCTGCAATGGCGCTACGCCCCGCGCGGCACCGTCGCCGTCGCCGCTGACCCGGCCGCGCCCACGCGCAGCGGCCTGCACGACGTGGCGCTCTCGCTGCGCCGGGGCCAGCGCGTGGCGCTGGTGGGCCCCAGCGGCGGCGGCAAGAGCACGCTGCTGCGCGTGCTGGCCGGCCTGTATGCACCGCACGGCGGCACGCTCTTGCTCGACGGCGAGCGGACCGACTGGGCCCGGCTGCGCCAGCTCGCCACGCTGATCCCGCAGGAGACCGAGCTGTTCGAGGCCAGCGTGCGCGAGAACCTGGCCTTCGGGCGTCCCTGCGACGACGCGCGCCTGCGCGCCGCGCTGCACACCAGCACCTTCGACGAGGTGCTGCAGGCCACGCACGGCGACCTGGACAGCGCGATCTCGGAACGCGGTTTCAACCTGTCGGGCGGCCAGCGCCAGCGGCTGTGCCTGGCGCGCGGCGTGCTCGCCGCCGAAGGCAGTTCGCTGCTGCTGCTCGACGAGCCGACCAGCGCGCTCGACGCCGCCACCGAGGCGCGCGTGCTCGGGCGCATCGCGGCGGCGTTTCCGCAGGCCTGCGTGATCGCCTCGGTGCACCGGCTGAGCCTGCTCGAGCGCTTCGACACGGTGATCCTCATGGAGGCCGGCCATGTGCGCGACCACGGCCCGCGCGACGACGTGCTGGCGCGCCAGCCGATGCTTCGGGAGGCCGTGTCCGGTCACGGGCAGTAGGAACCCTCCTGCGCCAGGACGCGGCGTTCACACCCGTCGCGCTGGCATGCCTTCTGCAACAGTATCGGCATCCATTTGTTCACGCTTGGCCTGCGCGGTCCCTTTTTTGCGCCCCGGCTGCGTTCCAATCACATGGTTCTTCATTCCGCGAGCGTTTCCCGCCCCATGCGTTCTTCCCGCGCCACCCTTCCGCTCGCCCTGCTCGGTGCCCTGCTGGGCCTGTCCGCCTGCACCACCGGCACCACCGCCGAACAGCGCCAGGCCGCCGCCAGCAAGCCGCCGCCCACCGACTGCACGGCCTGGGTCGGCGCCGACCGCAACGCGCGGGTGGGCGGCTACCTGCTGCCGCAGGCCGGCACCGCGGTGAACGCCGGCGGCCCGCGCGTGTGCGTGCCGGTGCTCATGAGCGCCTACCCCGTGCCCACCAATTACGCGGGCGGCGACTACCACGTGGGCGCGTTCACCGACGACCAGCTCAAGGCGCGCTGGCGCACCTGCAAGGCCGAGCCGGACTGCTTCGAGCGCGTGAACGCACAGATGCAGCGCTGGCTGCCGCCCAACAAGGCCCGCGCCACGCGCGTGACGGGCGCGGTCGATCCGGCCGGGCGCATCGATGCCGACAGCCCGAACGTCGACCTGAAGCAAATCCGCCGCCCCGCCTTCTTCGCGAAGGCGCCCTACCGCGAAGGCATTGCCGAGGCCGACGCGCGCACCCACATCGTCGAGTTCACCGTGCCGCGCGACACCTTCGAGCGGCTCGACCTGAAGCTCACCGATCCGATCCGGCTGCGCGGCTGGTACCTCGAAGGCGCGGGCGTGGACGACGGGCGCGGCCGCAAGGTCCGCGCCCTCGCCGTCATGGCGGCGGGCGGCGGCGGGCAGCTCACGGCCCTCCAGCACCCGGACGAGGTGGCCTACCGCATCGAGGGCGCCAGCGGCAAAGCCGTGCCGGTGTCTTTCCCCAACGGCACCACCGAGGCCATGGGCCAGCGCTGGTGGCGCGAGAACCTGCACGCGCTGAACCAGGCCGGCTTCGACGTGCTGGCCTACGACCGCCGCGGCGAAGGCCTGTCGGGCGGCGTGAGCGACACCAACACGCTGGAGCAAGGCGAGGACGTGTTCCGCGTGCTCGCCCAGCTCGAGCACGGCCAAGGCCTGCGGCTGCTCACGCCGGCGGGCCAGCTGCTCGAAGGCAACGCCGCACGCGGCCGGCTGCTGGCGGGCCAGAAGGCCAGCGAGATTCCGCTGGTGCTGGGCGGCTACTCGCGCGGCTCGATGTCGACCGCCTGGGCCCTGACGCGCAACTACGTGGCCGCCTGCAGCTTCGACATGCCCGTGCCCAACTGCACGCCGGCGCGCGGCTGGCGCAACATCCGCGGGGCGATCCTGCTGTCGTCGTTCGCCAGCGGCGCGGGCTACCTGCCCGATGCGCCCGACCTGGCCGACCGCAACCTCTTCTTGGGCGGCATGGCGGCGGAGCATCACATCCTTTTCTATCCGAACTCCGCCACGCTCGCGGGCATGGACCGCTGGCCCGCCGCCTTCTTCGGCAAGGGCTTGTGGGACCGCGCCGAATCGCTCGAAGGCACCGTGGCCGCCTACAACCGCATCCGCGGCGTGAAGGAGATCGTGCTGTCGCGCGGCCCGCACGCCATCGAGACTTGGCCCGAGTCCGAGCGCCGCTACCTGCGCGAGCGCATGGTGGCCTACGCCAAGGTGGTGATCGTCGGCGGGCGCACGGTGCCGGGCGCGCGGCCGTGGAAGGACTTCAAGTCGCTGGTCGCCACCACGCCCGATGTGTGGGAGCCGTCGTCGCGACCGGGCACTGGGCCCGGACGACAGCCTTAGTCGCCAGGTGGCCGCCACAATGGCGGCCATGGACCTGCTCAAGACCCTCGGCCTCTTCATCGCGACGGCGCTCGCGGAAATCGTCGGCTGCTACCTGCCCTACCTGTGGCTCAAGCAAGGCCAGTCGGCCTGGCTGCTGCTGCCCGCCGCGCTGAGCCTGGCGCTCTTCGCGTGGCTGCTCTCGCTGCACCCGACGGCTGCCGGCCGCGTGTATGCGGCCTACGGCGGGGTCTACATCGGCGTGGCCATCCTGTGGCTGTGGGCCGTGGACAAGGTGACGCCCTCGGCCAGCGACTGGGTCGGCGTGGCCGTGTGCTTCGTCGGCATGGGCATCATCATGTTCGGGCCGCGCAGTGCGGGTTGAATCACCATGAACCTGCGCGACTGGGCGCGCCGCATCAAGCGCGACGCGGTCACCCTCTGGTTCGCCTGCCGCGACCCGGCCACGCCGTGGTTGCCGAAGGCGCTGTGCTGGTTCACGGTGGCCTATGCGCTGAGCCCCATCGACCTGATTCCCGACTTCATTCCCGTGCTCGGCTACCTCGACGACATGCTGCTGCTGCCCGCGCTGATCTGGCTCGCGGTGCGCCTGCTGCCGCCCGAGGTCATCGTGCGCAGCCGCGTGCGGGCCGAGGAATGGATGGCGCGCACGGGCAGCAAGCCGACGAGCAAGACTGGCATGGCCCTGGTCATCGGCATCTGGGTGCTGGTTGCCGCCGGGCTGGCCTGGTGGCTCTGGCCGCGCTGACGATTTCACGCCGGTCGTTCATCCGCTTCACAAGGAGCCGAAATGTTCTCTCATGTCTTCTTCAGCGTCTCCGATTTCGACCGCGCGCTGGCCTTCTACGACGCGGTGATGGACGGCCTCGGCCTGGAGCGCCGCTTCTGCGACCCGGCCAAGCCCTGGGCGGGCTGGCACAGCGCAGGGCGCGCGCGACCTTTCTTCGTGATCTGCAAGCCCCACGACGGCCGGCCGCACGATGCGGGCAACGGCCAGATGGCGGCGTTCACCGCCGGCACGCGGGCGATGGTCGATGCGGTGCACCGCATCGCGCTCGCGCACGGCGGCAGCTGCGAAGGCCCGCCGGGGCTGCGCACGCACTACCACCCCGACTACTACGGCGCGTACTTCCGCGACCCGGACGGCAACAAGCTGTGCGTCGTGTGCCACGACGCGGCGGGCTGAGCTTCTAGCTCGCGCGGCTGCGCGAACTCTTGCGCGGGCTCTCGGTGCGCGCCACGCGCGCGGCCTCGGCGGCAGCGTTCACCTGCTCGATCCACAGCAGCGCATCGACATGCGCCATGAAGCGCTGCAGGTACTGCGGCGACAGGTCGCGCATCAGCGTGAGCGCGCGCTGCACCAGGTGGTGCGTGTTGAGCGGGCCGGCGTTCTTCGGCACCTTGGCGAGCGACTGCGTCACGCGCTGGTCGGCCGCGAGCTTGGACCAGGTGCCGCGGAAGTAGCTCAGCGTCTTGAGCTCGGGTGCCGTGGACAGGCTGGGCACGGTGTCACCATCGGTCGCCTCCGCGTCGGGCGGCGGCGGCAGCGGCGCGAGCTGGGCGATGTGGTTCATCAGCTCGGCGAGCGCGGTGTGCAGCGGCGCATCGGCCGGCGCTTCGGCCTCGGGTGCGACCTTCTCCAGATCGGCGCGGTAGGTCGCTATGAGGCTGGCCAACCGCGCATCGAGCAGGCGCCGTGCCTCGCCCTCGTGCGCCGCCGCGCGCTGCGCCATCGCCTCGATGAAACGGAAGCGCACCGGGTCGAAGCGGTCGTCGCCGCGCGCGCGCCAGGCGTCGAGCGCCGCGACGGGGTCGACCTGATCGTCCGGTGCGGTGTCGTTACTCACGGGACTTCGCAGCGTCGGGGGCGTTCTTGGGCCGGGGCGTCGGCGCCATTTCCACGCGGCGATTCTTCGCGCGGCCTTCCGCGTCGCTGTTCGAGGCCACGGCCTGCTCGGCGCCGAAGGCCGCAGCGAACACCGACGACGAGGGCACGCCCTCTTCGATCAGCGCGCGCGTCACGGTGAGCGCGCGCTGGGCCGACAGCTCCCAGTTGTCGGCGAACAGGCGCGCGCCCTCGCGCATCTGCCGGTCGTCGGTGAAGCCGCTCACCATCAGGATCTCGTCGCGCGCCTTCAGGTAGGCGCCCAGCGGGCCGGCCAGGCTTTTCAGCAGTTGCCGGCCGCCGGGCTGCAGGTCGGCGGAGTTGAAGGCGAACAGCACGCTGCCGCTGATGCCGATGCGGCCGTTGTTGAGCGTCACGCGGCCCGCGGCGAGCGGGCCGGCCAGCGCCTGTTCGAGCGCCTCGCGGCGCTGCGATTCGGCGCGGCGCTGCTGCACCTCGGTTTCGAGGCGGCTCGCCAGGTCCAGCTGCATGCCGAGCACGCACACCAGGATCAGCACGAACGCCCCCAGCATGCCCGCCATCAGGTCGCCGAACACCGCCCACACGGGGACGGTCGGCTCCAGGCCGGCGTCGAGGTCGATCTCGTCGCGCACCATTTCAGGCCTCGCTGCCTGCGGTCTGGCGGCTGGCGAACTGCTGCAGGTCTTCGACGATCTGCTTTTGCGACATGATGCTCAGGTCGATCACCTCGCGCGCCTGCGCCACGTAGTAGGCCAGCTGCTCGTCGCTGCGCGCCAGCGACTTGCCCAGCGCGCCTTCGATGCGCTGCAGGTGCGCCACCAGCTTGTCGTTCGATTCGCCGAAGCGCTGCACGGCAAAGCCGAAGGCCTCGCCCAGGCTCGCCACCTCGACCGCGCCGCCGGTGATCTGCGCGGCGATGCCGGCCATCTTCTCGGTCTCGCTCTCGACCTTCTCGGTGAAGCGGCTGCCCACGCGTTCCATCATGTCGGCCGAGGCCGTGACGAGCGCGTCGATGGCGCTGCGCTGCTCGGTCGAGGCATGGTTCACCGCGCCCAGCAGGGTCTCGAGCGTGCCGAGGATGCGGCTGCGCTCTTCGAGCATGTCGTTGTCGCGCGCCATGCCGTCGGACAGCTTCTGGCGCAGCTCGGCGATCACGTCGGCCGCGGCCTTCGGGGCTTCGGCCGCCACCTGCAGCAGCTGCGCGACTTCGGCCACGGTCTGCTTGGCGTTGGCCTCGGCCTGCGCTGACATGTCGCGCACGGTCTGCGCGAGCGTCTCGCTCATCTGCTGCTGCTGGCTCAGGCTGTGTGCGCCGGCCTGCTGCCATTCCTTCTGCAGCGAGGCGGCCATGGTCTCGAGCGACCCGCTCCAGGCCGCAAGGCGCTGCGCGTCGCGCGTGGCGAGTTCGGTCTGCAGGTTGGCGTGCGCCTCGCGCACGGTGTCGAGCAGCGAGGCGGCGGCGCGGGGTGCGTCCGACGCGGCCTGCAGCAGCTGCGCGACTTCGGCGACGGTCTGCTTCGCATGCGCCTCGGCCTGCGCCGACACGTCGCGCGCGGCCTGCGCCAGCGTGTCGCTCAGTTGCTGTTGCTGGCTCAGCGTGTGCGCGCCGGCCTGCTGCCATTCCTTCTGCAGCGACGCGGCCATGGCTTCGAGCGACTGGCTCCAGGCCGACAGGCGCTGCGCATCGCGCGCCGCCAGTTCGGTCTGCAGGCTGGTGTGCGCTTCGCCCACGGTGCGCAGCAGCGACACCGAATGCTGTTCGAAGGTGGCAGCCGCGGCGGCGAGCGCCTGGTGCGAATCGCCCGAGAGTTTTTCGCTCACGCGCTGGTGCTGCGCGAGCGCGCTGCCCCAGGTGTCGGACACGCTGCCCACGGTGCTTTCGAGGCGGGCCGACACGCCATCGACCAGCGCGGCCGAGCGCTGCTCGAAGGTCTCGGCAAAGCGTTCGAGCGTGCCGCGCAGGTCGCTCGACAGCGCCCCGCTCGCGCGCTCGTGTTCGGCCAGTGCGGCCTTCCAGGTGTCGGCCACGCCGGCGGTCGAGGCCTCGAAGCGGCCCGTGAGGCCTTCGAGCTGTCGTTCGACGGCCTGCGCCATGCCGCCTTGCAGCGACGCGGCTTCGCGCGCGATGCCGAGCATGGCCGCCTCGACCACGGGCTGGATCGTTGCGCCGGCGATGCGGGCGGTGTCGGTGAGGCTGTCCTTCAGCGAGCGATCGACCGAGGCGGCCAGGCCGCTGTACGCGGCTTCGGCCTTCTGGTGGAAGCTGTCCTGGCTGGCGACGAGACGGTCGTTCTGCGACTGGCTCTGGCGCTCCAGCGCGGCCATCATGGTCTGCAACTGGCCGACCAGTTCGGGCATCACCTTCGCCACGGGCTGGATGGTTTCGCCGGCGATGCGGGCGCTGTCGGCCAGGCTGTCCTTCAGCGAGCGATCGACCGAAGCGGCCAGCCCCGTGTACGCGGCTTCGGCCTTCTGGTGGAAGCTGTCCTGGCTGGCCACGAGGCGGTCGTTCTGCGTCTGGGTCTGGCGCTCCATCGCGGCCATCATGGTCTGCAGCTGGCCGACCAGCTCGGGCATCACCTTTGCCACCGGCTGGATGGTTTCGCCGGCGATGCGGGCGCTGTCGGCCAGGCTGTCTTTGAGCGAGCGGTCGACCGAGGCGGCGAGCCCCGTGTAGGCGGCTTCGGTCTTCTGGTGGAAAGTGTCCTGGCTGGCGACGAGGCGTTCGTTGATCGACTGGCTCTGGCGGTCCATCGCGGCCACCATGGCCTGCAGCTGGTCGACCAGCGCGGGCATCGCGTGGGCCTGTTGCTGCATCAGCTTGAACGACTCCTCGCGGCGGTGTGCCAGCGAATGGCCGCGCAGCGACGTGGCAATGAGCGTGTCGAGCGACTGCCCGGCCAGCAGGCGTTCGCGCCGGCACAGCGCCGAGGCCAGGCCCAGCATGGCCGATGCGGCCACGCCCGCCACCGAGGTGCCGAAGGCCAGGCCCAGGCCGCGCACGGGCGCCGACAGCGAATTGCGGATGGCCTGCACGTCGGTCGCGCTTTCGAGCGCCAGCCCCGTGCCGTTGAGCGTCACCACCATGCCCAGGAAGGTGCCCAGCATGCCCAGCAGCACCAGCAGGCCCGCGAGGTACGGCGTGAGCGCCGGGCCCGGCAGGCCGACGCGCTCGCCTTCGATGCGCAGGCGCACCGCGTTGCGCAGCGAGGGATGCAGGCCGGCGAGCCAGTCGCCGAGGCTGGCCGGCGGCGCCGACAGGTCGTTCACCGCATGCGACAGCGTGCCGGTGGCCTGGTGGAAGCGGTGCAGCTCCAGCGCGCCCATCAGGTAGAACGCGCCGATCAGCGCCGTGATCACCAGGGCCAGCGGGTTGTGGCCGACATAGCTGGCACCGACCCAGCACACGACGGCCAGGCCCACGAGGAAGACGGCGTAATGGAAAAATCTGTTCATGGAAGCTTGTTGTCTCTTATGTGGCTAGCGATCGCGAAGGGCTTCTAGCAGGCCTTCGACCGGTTGCATGCGAATGTCCAGCTCGGCCCGCAACACGCTTTGCATGTCGCGGCCGAACACGTTCAGCCAGCCGCCGGCGGAATTCGGTGGCGGCTGGGGGGTGTCGGGGTGTGCGTCCTGCGCGGCCTGGTCGGCCTCACGCAGGCGCTTGAAGTGTTTCTCCAGCAGCGACGGCACGCTCGCCAGCAGGCTGCGTTCGCGGGCGCCCACCACCTGTTCCAGGATGGCGTCCACCGCAGCCAGCCGGGCCAGCTCGGGCGAACGGGTCGCGAGACGGGCCCGCAGGCGCGCGCGCAGCGGTTCGATGGCCGTTTCCATGGCCTGCTGCCGCGCGAAGTAGCGGCGGCGGTACGGCGGAAAGTCGTCGTTCGCGCCCGGCAGCACCGAAGCCACGCCACCGTCGGCATTGCCCTTAGCCAGCGCGGCCTTCAGGCGCGCGCACTCCTGCGCCTCCTCGGCGCCCTCGGACGCCCGGACGCCGGACACGGCGACGCCCAGATCGGAATCCAAAGCTGCAGACAAGGAGATGGCGTCGGTCCAACTGAACCACTGACTCAAACGATCCGCGAGGGCTTGCCTGGATTCGGGAACGTCGATGTCGCTCAATTGAGCGAGCAAGCGAGTGAGCGCCGAGCCGGTGAAGCCTGTGCGCCGTGACACTTGCACCATACCGCGAGAGAGGGAGAAAACCGGGCAGTTTACACCGGTCAACAAGCGGTTTTCCCTCTGTGAACTGGTGCACACGAAGCGCGGGAGAAGTGAAACGGGGTGTGACAGGGATCGAGGAAATCCGGGCCTTCCCGACCCGCCCGCACAGCCCTTTTTCAGGCCGCCCTGGCCTGCGCGCGCTGCGCCACCCCGATGCTGCAGATCACCACCACCAGCCCTGCGACCTGCGCCGGCGTGAGCGTCTGCTGCAGGAACACGCCGCCAAGCACCACCGCCGTCAGCGGGCTCAGGAAACCCAGCGACGACACGACCGACGACTCCAGCCGCGCGATGCCGCGAAACCACAGGATGTAGGTCAGCGCCGCACCCACCAGCCCGAGCCACGCGAGCCCCAGCAGGCTGGGCGTCGTGAACATGGGCAGCGCCGGGTCGAGCGCGAGTGACACCGGGACCAGCAGCAGCCCGCCGGCCGTGAGCTGCCACGCGGTGAAGGTAAGCGGCGACACCGGCGGCTGCCAGCGTCGGCTCAGCACCGTGCCACAGGCCATCGAGGCCGCGCCCGCCAGGCCCGCGGCGATGCCGACCGGATCGAGCGCCGCGCGCGGCGTGAGCACCAGCAGCGCGACGCCGCCCAACCCCGCCAGCGCCGCGACGATCGACCAGGGCCGGATCGGGCTGCGCAAGAGGACGTACGCCAGCACGATCACCAGCAGCGGCTGCACCGCGCCCACGGTCGCCGCCACGCCGCCCGGCAGCCGGTAGGCCGACACGAACAGCATCGCCCAGAAGAGCGAGAAGTTGAGCGCGCCGAGCACGAACACCCGCCCCCACCACAAGCCGCGCGGCAGCTGCCGCACGATCAGCAACAGCAGCAACCCGGCGGGCAGCGCCCGCAGCATCGCGACGGTCATCGGCGGCCAGCCGGCGAGGAACTCGGTGGTGACGATGTAGGTGCTGCCCCAGATGGCCGGCGCGATCGCCGTCAGCCACAGATCGGTGGCGCGCGCCTTCACAGGATGTCGAGCACTTCGGCCAGCGGGCGGCGCGGCTTCTGCGGCCAGTTGCCGGGCGCGGCGCGGCCCACGGCCACCAGCACCACGGGCACCTCGTGCGGCCGCAGGCCGAACTCGCGGGTCACGCCCTCGGGGTCGAAGCCGACCATCGGCCCCGACACGAGCCCCTGCGCCTCGGCCGCGTGGATGAGGGTGGCGGCCCCGAAGGCGGCGCTGCGCACGGCCTCGTCGCGCGCGGTGCGCGGGTCGTCGGCGTACTGCAGGCGCGCGCCTTCGCGCCAGCCGGCCGCCGTGTCGGGCGACATGAAGCCGGCCTCCATGAACGGGCGCAGCCGGTCGACGAGCGCCTCGTGGTCGGGCAGCAGGCCGCAGACGATGAAGGTGACGGCCGCCTCGCTCACCTTGGGCTGGTCCTGCGCCACCCGCCGCAGCCGCGCCTTGGCTTGCGGCGTGCGCGCCGCGATGAAGCGCCAGTTCTGCAGGTTGTAGGCCGTGGGCGCCCGCGTGGCGAAGCGGATCAGCGATTCGATCTCTTCGCTTTGCAGCACGTGGGACGGGTCGAAGCGGTTGGCCGAGGCACGTTGTTCGATGAGGGTCAGCGCAGGATGGGTCATGGCAATGGATAAGGAAGAGGAAAAGAAGAAGGGCGCGGTCATTGGCGATCGGGCAGCGCCTGTGCCTGCGCGGCGATGGCGGCTTCCTGGCGCGGGGTGTTCTGGCCGGCGGCGATCATCCAGCCGTCGCCGTGCTTGCTCATCACGTACAGCGGGCGTCCTTCGGCCCGCCCCGCCAGCGGCGCGCCGGCCGCATCGACCGGGCGCTGGCGCACGTTGACGACCGCGATGGTGTCGCTCAGGAAGGTGACGTGCTCCACGTCGTAGAACGCGTGCTCGTCGCCGATGGCGGGCGTGAGCACGCTGGCGGTGAACTCGCGGATCTTCGGCCAGTCGTTGAGCCGACGCCCGAAGGCGGTCACCCACACGGCCTCGGGCGTGAGCAGGCGGGTGAAACCGTCGACATCGCGCGCCCGCTGCGTCGATTCGACGCGGGCGACGACGCCGTCGATCAGTTCGATGTCATGCGTGCGCTGCCGCGGCGACGAGGCGGCATAGCTCACGGTCGGGCGTGGGCGATGTCTCATGCGTGCTCCCCCGGATGCGTCGCATCGAGCGTGAAGCTGCCGATGCCGACCGGCGCCCTTCCCTGCACTGCGTCGATGACGGCGGCAGCGCCGGCGCTCGTGAAGCCGCCGTAGAGCTCGATGAGCCCCACGCCGTCGGCCACCAGCCCGCGCGCCGCGGCCACGGCCGCCGCCTCGTCGGGCACCGGCACGAAGGTCGTGTGCTCGCGCATGAAGGTCTGCACGAAGCGGTCGCGGCGCGCGTCGGCGCCGGGCTCCAGGAAGATGAAGGCGGCCGGCAGCGGCGCGCCGTCGGCATGGGCCTGGCTGAAGCGCGCGGCCGGTGCCAGCGACTCCATGCCGAAGGTGACCGAGCTGACCTGCACGCCCGGGCCGGCCGCGGCGCTGACCAGCGGGCGCCACCGGGGCGAGACGCCGCCGCACAGCTCGATGAGTTCCACGCCATCGCGCGCCAGGTCGATCGCCACGTCGGCCAGTTCGCCGGGGTGGCCGACCGCCACGATGGTCAGGTCCTTGCGCTCGAGATGGTCGCGCCGGGGGTCGGCGCCGGTGGCTTCGTAGACGATGGCTTTCTTCATGGCTCGCTTCCAGGAAAGGAGAAGAAGCCAATGCTCCCGCAGGCCATCGATCTGCACAATTGATAAAATTTAGATCGAATTGATCACAAAATCAGATCATGCTGGACGCCCTCACCCTCGACCAATTGCGCGTCTTCGTCTCGATCGCCGACCGGGGCTCCTTCCGCGCGGCGGCCGGTTCGCTCGGGCGGGCGCAGTCCGGCCTCAGCGCCGCGATTGCCAACCTCGAATCCGAGCTGCGCCTGTCGCTGTTCGACCGCTCGCAGCACCGCCCAGTGCTCACCGAGGCCGGCGCGACGCTGCTGGCGGAAGCGCGCACGCTGCTGATCAAGGCCGACGCGTTCCGCGCGCGGGCCAACAGCTTCAGCGAAGGCGTCGAGGCCGAGCTGCGCATGGCGCAAGACCCGCTGCTGCCGCTGCCGCTCGTGGCCGACGCCATCTGCCGCTTCCAGGCGGAGTTCCCCAGCGTGCGGCTGGAGCTGGAAACCGCGCCCATGACGTCGGCGCTGGCCGCCGTGCTGGAAGGCCGCTGCGACCTCGGACTCACGGCCGCGGAAGAACACGATCCGCATGTGGCGTCGGAGGGGATCGGCGAGATCGGGGGCATGGTGGCGGTGTGCCATCCGGCGCATGCGCTGGCACAGGCAAGCGCCGAGCGATGGACGACCGTCGACCTGGCGGACCACGTGCAGGTCGTCGTGGCCGACCCGTCGGCGCGCTCGCAAGGGCGCAACTTCGGCGTGCTGTCGCAGAAGACCTGCCGCGTCAGCGAGATCGCGACCAAGCACGCGCTGATCCTCGGCGGCGTCGGCTGGGGCCACCTGCCGCTGTGGATGGTGCAGGCCGACCTGAAAGCGAAGCGGCTGGCGCACGTGCCGCTGGCCATGCAGCGCACGACGGCGCCGCGGCCGTTGCCGGTCTACCTGATCCGCCGCATCGACCGACCGTTCGGCCCTGCGGCATCGGGACTCAGCCGCATTTTCTCCACCGTTTTCCGTGGCCCGAAACAGCCAAATACCCAGAACAGGTGAGTGTGCTTGTTTACATTTGTCGTAAGAATGAATACTTTCAATTCCCAGTAGCCGAAGAGCCACAGAGCTTGGTCAGGGTGGGATCTGGACAGCATGGTCATTCGGACAAATGTCGTCGTCTCATTCGGTTTCTGCCTGCCCCTGCCACCTTCAGGACATGGATCGCCAGCCGCGCACTGCGTGGATGCGCCTGCTGCCCTGGCTGCGCCTGTACCGCTGTTCGAGCTGCAGCAAGATGCATCTTCTTTCCAAGCAAAAGGTAGACAACGCCCGCCTCCTGCACGCCGCCCAGGTGCGCGCACGCGGGGGCTGAGGGCGCCGGCCCCGATTTCCCTGCTATCATTTTTTCGTTCGCGCGCCCTGCGCGAACCGGGCCGAGGACGACCTCGGCCTTGCACCTCCACCTTGCAAGGGACGGCCCTTTCCTGACTTCTCGCGAAGTTTCGACATGGCCGAACTGCTCCCTTCCTGGCGCCTCGCTGCGCTACGCTTCTTCTCCCGTTTCCGTCTTCCCCGCGCCACCGTGCCGGATGCCTTCCGGCTGACGCTGGGCGCCGTGCGCCTGCACGTGCGCACGGGCGCGACCCGGCTGTCCTACCGCGCCGAATGCCCGCGCGCGCCCGCCGCATCGGGGGCCGCGCGATGAACGGTCTTGATCTGCACTGGCCCGCGTTGACCATGGCGGTGGCCCTGGCGTACGCCGCATGGCATGCGCGCCGCGAAGGCTGCGAGCCGCGCGACGTGAAGGCCCTGTGGGCCGCCAGCGGGCTCAGCCTCGCAGGCAGCGGCCTGCTGGCCCTGGCTTCCCTCTTGATGTCGGAGTGACAACGCACATGACCACAACCCACACCCCTGCCCGCCTCGTGCCGCCCGCGACCTGGGCCCTGATCGCCGCCGCCTGGCTCGTGGTCGGGCTCTTCGTCGCGTTCGGCGACCGCTGGCTGGCCGCGCCGATCAGCCCCGCGGTGGCCGGCTGCGTTTTTCTTGCGCTGTTCGTCACCATCCTGGCCGCGTCCTTCGGCGTGGTGCGCGAAGCCGATCACCTGGCGCACCAGCTGGGCGAGCCCTACGGCACGCTGATCCTGACGCTGTCGATCGTGTCGATCGAGGTGATCCTCATCGCCTCGGTGCTGCTCGGCCCGGGCGAGTTTCCGACCATCGGGCGCGACTCGATCTTCGCCGTGATGATGATCATCCTGAACCTCGTGATCGGCATCTGCCTCATCGCCGGTGCGGCGCGCCACGGCGACCAGGAATACAACGCGCAGGGCGCCGGCGCCTATGTGTCGATGATCGTGCTGCTGACGGGCACGGCGCTGGTGCTGCCCAACCACAGCTCGGGTGCGGGCGAGTTCACGCCGGTGCAGGCGATCGGCATGTCGGTGCTCACCGCCGTGCTGTACGGCGCGTTTCTCTGGATGCAGATGCGCAGCCACCAGCGCTTCTTCATCCAGCCGGCGCCGGGGCACATGTCGGTGCGTGCGACCGCGCCCTCCCCCGCGACGCAGTCAGCGCACGGCGGCCTGGACAAGCGCGCCGTGGTCGTTCGCTCGCTGCTGTTGCTCGCGATGATCCTGCCCATCGTGCTGCTCGCGCACTACCTCGCGGTGGTCACCGACTACGGCATCGCCGCGGCCGGCGCGCCCGCGGCCGTGGGCGGCGTGCTCATCGCGATCATCGTCTTCACACCCGAATCGATCACCGCCGTGCGCGCCGCGATGAACAACGAGATGCAGCGCGCCATCAACCTGTGCCTGGGCGCCTTCGTCTCCACCGTGGGACTCACGGTGCCGGCCGTGCTGGTCATCGGGCTGGTCACGGGCAAGCAGGTGCTCATGGGCATCTCGGGCGCGGAAACCCTGCTGTTCGCGGTGACGGCGGTGCTGACGATGCTGAGCTTCAACGGACAGCGCACGTCGCCGATCCAGGGCCTCATGCACCTGATGCTGTTCGCGGTGTACGGGATGCTGCTGTTCCTGCCCTGAGGGCGCGCAGCCGGGTTACCCCACCGCCTGCGCCTTCGCCAAGGCAGGCGGGCGCCCCGTTGAGGTACCTCGCCCTCTGCGGGGCCTCCCCCACCGCCACCAGGCCCTCTCGCCGCCCTCGTGCAGTGGCCTATTTATCCGCATGAAATTTAATGCAAATATAGTTACCAAACGTTAATGGAATGAGATTTCAATTGCATCTGAACACCAAAGTAGTAATGTGAACTCGTCACACGTTGTGGTCTTTGGCAATAAAAATGTATTCCAAACTGTCACTGCCGAGCGCCCCCGCCTGTACCGCGATCACTCGCGGTGCCTGACATGGCCCATGCACAGGATGCATCCCCATGCAAGTTCGCGGCTCCGCCCCCAGCATCGACGCCAGCCTGGCGGCGGATGCGCTCATGGTGGGACGCATGCGGCTCGTGCTGTCGATTTCGGCCCTGCTGGCGATCACGGTCGACGCCGCCGATAGCCACAACCAGGTCCCCGCAGCGGTCTGGCTGGCCTTCTTCGGTTACATCCTTCACAGCCTGCTGATCCACGTCTGCACGGCGGTAGGACGGCCCTACTTCCAGGGCCGGGCGATCCACTGGTCCGACGTGCTGTGGTTCACGCTGATCATGGCGGTGACCGACGGCACCCACAGCCTGTTCTTCCTTTTCTACTTCTTCGCCATCCTCACCTCCTCGTTCCGCTGGGGCTTCGAGGAAGGTGCCCGCGTGACGGTGGCGTCGGTCGCCTCGTTCGTTGCCTGCGGGCTGGTCACGTGCTCGGACGACACGCCGCAGCTGCTGATGCGCACCGCCTTCCTGCTGGCGCTGGGGCACATGATCGTGTACTGGGGCGGCTCCAAGCTGGCGCTGCAACGGCGCCTGGCGCTGCTGGGCGACGTGAGCCAGCTGTCGAACCCGCGCTTCGGCGCCGGGCGCACCATCGCCCGCACGATGGAGCGCACCCTGGCCTTCTTCAAGGCCAGCCATTGCATCCTGCTCACGCGCGACCGCGCCACCGGCACCTGGACTTTGCGCACGCTGCGCGAGGACGACACCTGCGAGCAGGTGAGCATCGAGAACATCGGCCGCCTCGCGGAATCACCGCTCATGGCCCTGGCGCCCGACAGCATCGTGATGAGCAACCGCCTGCCCTGGCCGCTGAGCCACCTTCGCGCGCAGCACCACGTCTTCGCAGCGGGCGCGACCGCCTGGCGCCGCGCCGACGAAGAGGCCGCGCAGCGCTGCGCCACCGTCGCCGCCATGCTGGAGGCCCGCGCTTTCATCAGCGCGCCGCTGCCGATGCGCCTGGGCGAAGGCCGGGTGTTCATCTCGTCGCGCGACGGGCGGCTCGGCAAGTCCGACGCGCTGTTCCTCGCGCACCTCATGGAGCAGATCTTCCCGGTCATCGAGACCATCGAAGTGCTCGACCGGATGGCCTCGGAAGCCGCGTCGGCGGAGCGCCTGAAGATCGCGCTGGACCTGCACGACACGGCCATCCAGCCCTACATCGGCCTGCGCATGGGCCTGTGCGCACTGCGCAAGCGCGCCGGCGTCGACAACCCGCTGCGCGAAGACCTCGACAAGCTCTCGGAGGTGGCCGACGGCGTGATCGCCGACCTGCGCCGCTACGCCGGCGAAGTCAGGCACGGCGCGAACGATCCGGGCGGACTCGTGCGGCCCCACATCGAGCGCCAGGCCGCGCGGATCAAGGGCCTGTACGGCATCGACATCGACATCGTGATGGCCATCGACGCCCCGCTGCACCTGGACGACCGCGTGACCGCGGAGTTGCTGCAGATGGTGAGCGAGGGGCTGAACAACATCTGCAAGCACACCCATGCGCGCCACGGCAGCGTGCGCATCGACTGCAAAAACGGCCAGCTGGCCTTGTGCATCGAGAACGACGCCTGCCAGGAAAGCTTCACCGCCTTCCACCCACGCTCCCTCACCGAGCGCGCCGCGGCCCTAGGCGGCCAGGCGCATGTCGACCGATGCGCGAACGGCGGCACGGCGGTGCGGATCGAAATCCCGATCTGACCGCTCGCCGCAGACACAGGAAGGAGTCCGTCATGCAAACCCTCGACCATCCCGACCATCCCATTGCCGTGCTGCTCGTGGACGACCACAAGACCATGCTGTGGGGCCTGTCGAAGCTGATCGACGGCGAACAGCCGCGCATGAAGGTGGTCGGCACGGCCAGCTGTTGCGACGAAGCGGTGGCCACGGCGCAAAGCCTCGCACCCGACGTCATCGTGCTCGACCTCGACCTGGACGGCCACAGCGCGCTGGACATCCTGCCCCGGCTGCTGGCCAACGAGGTGTCGCGCGTGATGGTGCTGACGGCCGAGAAAGAACAGCGCACGCTCGACCTGGCCGTGCTGCGCGGCGCGCGCGGCGTGGTGGGCAAGGACGCCTCGGCGCAGCAGCTGCTCGACGCCATTTCACGCGTCCACCAGGGCGAGCTGTGCGTCGACGCGCAGACCATGGGCCGCGTCTTCTCCGAACTCACGTCGGCCAGGAAGCCCGCGAAGGCCGACCCCGACACGGCGCGGCAGGCCACGCTGACGCACAAGGAACGCGAGATCATCCACATCGTCGTGACGGGCTGCGGCGCCTCCAACAAGGTGCTTGCCGAGCGCGCCTTCGTCACCGAGCACACGCTGCGCAACCACCTGTGCGCCATCTACCAGAAGCTGGGCGTCACGAACCGGCTCGAGCTGTACATCTACGCGATCAAGCACCAGCTCGACACGCTGGCGTCCTGAAACGCTGCGGCGGCGCCTGCTGCGCGCCGCCTGCGCGCCCCCTTACAGCTGCCCGCCGCTCAGCATCGGCATGATCATCCGGATCACGCGGATCGCCGCCGGCGTGAGGATCACGAGCGAGATGCACGGGAAGATGCACAGCACCAGCGGCAGCAGCATCTTGGTCGGCACCTTCGCGGCCAGTTCCTCGGCGCGCACCTGGCGCTTGTGGCGCAGGTCGTCCGAAAACACGCGCAGCGACTCTCCGATGCTGGTGCCGAAGCGGTCCGCCTGGGTCAGCATGGTGGCGAAGGTGCTTAGTTCTTCCACGCCCGTGCGCAGCGCCAGGTTGCGCAGCGACTTCTCGCGCGTGCCGCCGGCGCGCATTTCCAGGTTGGTCCAGTGCAGTTCCTGCGCGAGCGCCTGGCTCTTGATCTTGATTTCCTCGGTGACCTTGGCCAGCCCGGCGTCCAGCCCGAGCCCCGCCTCCACGCACACCAGCATCAGGTCGGCGGCGTCGGGGAAGTTCTCGAAGATCTCGCGGCGCCGCGCACGGATGCGCAGGCGCAGCACCAGGTTGGGCAGGTAGCAGCCGGCCAGCGCGGCCAGCGCAAGCCACAGCAGCATCGTCATGCCGCCATCCGCCCCCGCCGCGCGCATCGCGAAGAACGCGATGGCCGCGAAGCCCAGCGGCAGCAATGTCTTCAGGCCGAAGTAGACAAGGTAGGCATCCGGATGGCGGATGCCGGCGTTCAGGAAGCGCACGCGCAGCGGCGACAGGTCGGCGTCGCCGGTCGGCGACGACAGCTGCGCGAACGGGCCGACGAGCTTGATCGCCGTCTCGGTCCAGGCCGACTTGCCTGACGACGGCGCCACCGCCTGCAGCCGCTGCGCGGCGCGCGTCGGGGACAGCCACGCCGCCAGGCCGATGACGGCCAGCGACACGGACAGGAACACCAGGATGGGGAACAGCATGGCCATGGCGCTTCTCCTTCAGACGTGAATCTTCACGATCTTGCGCAGCAGCACGATGCCCACGAGCATCAGCACCAGCATGTAGCGCAGCACCGTCTCGCCGATCGGGTCGGTCCACAGCGGCGACATGAACTCGGGATTGAAGACGTTCATGAGCGCCGCCAGAGCGAACGGCATGACGCCCAGGATCCAGGCCGACAGCCGCCCTTCCGACGACAGCACCCGCACCCGCGCGAGCAGCTTGAAGCGCTCGCGGATGAGCCGGCTCAGGTTGCCCAGCACCTCCGTCAGGTTGCCGCCCGAGTCGCGCTGGATCAGCACCGACACCACGAAGTAGCGCAGGTCGGTGAGCGGCACGCGCTCGCTGAGGTTGGTCAGCGCCTGCTGCAGCGAGACGCCGAAATTCACCTCGTCGGCCACCAGGCGGAACTCGCTGGCGATCGGCTCGGGCATTTCCTCGCCGATCATCTGCACGCCGCTGGCAAAGGAGTGGCCCGCGCGCAGGGCGCGCGTCACGAGGTCCAGCGCGTCCGGCAGCTGCTTTTCGAGGCGCTCCAGCCGGTGGCTGCGCTGATGCTGCAGGTACAGCACGGGAAGCACCGCCGCCACGGCCCCGGCCAGAAGCGCCAGCACCACGGGCTGGTGCGCCGCCCACACGGCGCAGAACGCGAACACGCCGAGCGCCCCGCAGGCCAGCAGGAAGCTGGACACCGTCCAGTCCAGCCCCGCCTGCAGGATGAAGCGGTCCAGCCGGTGCGCCCGCGGCAGCGCCAGCAACTGGCGCTGCATCCACGGCACGTCGCTGAGCATGCGCTCCTTGGCGAGATGCGCCTGCGGCGTGCGGTCGACCGCGGCGGACATCGCCTGCAGACGCTTCTCGATCTTGCGTGCGTCGGGCCCCTTGTAGGACCGCCACAGCAGGTAGAGCCCCTCGATCATGAGCAGCGCGGTCACGAAGACCAGCACCGTGACCGTGATCAGCGTGTCACCCCCCAGGTTTTCGAACATGGCGCGCTCCTATTCGTAGTGCTTCTCGGGATCGAAGATGCTGTCGGGCAGGTCCACGCCGTACGCGTGCAGCCGCTCCATGAACTTCGGCCGCACGCCGGTCGCGTGGAAATGGCCGCGCACCTGGCCGTCGGGGCCCATGCCCGTCTGGTGGAAGGTGAAGACCTCCTGCATGGTGACGATCTCGCCCTCCATGCCGGTGATCTCCTGGATGCTGGTGACCTTGCGCCGCCCGTCGACCAGCCGCAGCACCTGGACCACCACCGTGATCGCCGAGGCGATCTGCTGGCGCACGGTGCGGTGCGGCAGGTTCAGGTTGGCCATGCCGATCATGTTTTCCAGCCGCGCCAGCGCATCGCGCGGCGAGTTGGCGTGGATGGTGGTGAGCGAGCCCTCGTGGCCGGTGTTCATGGCCTGCAGCATGTCGACCGCCTCGGCGCCGCGCACCTCGCCGATCACGATGCGGTCGGGCCGCATGCGCAGCGCGTTGCGCACCAGCGCGCGCTGCGTGATCTCGCCCTTGCCTTCGATGTTCATCGGCCGCGTCTCCATGCGCGCGACGTGCGGCTGCTGCAGCTGGAGCTCGGCCGCGTCCTCGATGGTGATGATGCGCTCGGTCTCCGGAATGAAGCCCGAGAGAATGTTCAGCAGCGTGGTCTTCCCTGCCCCGGTGCCGCCCGAGATCAGCATGTTGACCTTGGCCTGGGCCAGGCCCTCGAGCATCTGCGCCATCGGCGGCGTGAGCGACTTGAGGTCGCTCACCAGGTTGCTCATGCGCAGCGGGATCTTCGCGAAACGGCGGATCGACATCATCGGCCCGTCCAGCGCCACCGGCGCGATGACGGCGTTGACCCGCGAACCGTCGGGCAGCCGCGCATCGACCATGGGGCTGGACTCGTCGATGCGCCGCCCCACCAGCGAGACGATCTTGTCGATGATGCGCAGCAGGTGCTTCTCGTCGGTGAAGCTCACGTTGGTCAGCTCCAGCCGGCCCCGGCGCTCCACGTAGATCTGGTCCGGCGAGTTGACCAGGATGTCCGACACGGTCGGGTCGGCCATCAGCAGCTCGATGGGCCCGAAGCCCAGCATCTCGTGCTGGATGTCGCGGATCAGCGTGCGCCGCTCGATGTCGTTGAGCGCCTCGGGTTCTTCCTGCAGCAGCCGCCCGACCATGGTCGAGATTTCCTGGCGCAGCGCGTCGGGCTGCAGGGTTTCGAGCGCCGCCAGGTCGAAGCGCTCCAGCAGCTTCAGGTGCATGCGCTCCTTCAGCAGCTTGTAGGTGTCCGAGGCGAAAGGCGACGCGGTCAGCTCGACGACCGGCCCCGCCGGCCGCGCGCCGGCATCGTTGTCGATCGCATTGAGTTGGTCCCTGAATGACATGGTTGGCACCTCCGCCTGGGTATGGATGGAAATCCGCGTGGTCTCAGGCACGGCGGAACAGCCGCCCCATGAAGCCGGGTGTGGCCTCCGGCCGCGGGCTGAGCGTGTGGGCGATCTCGTCGAGGCGCTTGGCGAGCGCGCTGCCGCGCGACATCTCCGACAGCGGCACGCCGCGGTTGATGGACGCATCGACGTCCTTGCCGCCGTCCGGCACCGTCGTGAACGTCGCGCCGGGCAGCGACCGGCGCATGTCCGACAGCCCGATCTCGCCGCCGCCGGTGCTGCGGTTCACCAGCAGTTCGACCTTGCCGGGGGCGTAGCCGAGCGACTTGAACACCTGCATCAGGCGCGTCACGTTGCGGATGTGCGGCAGGCTGGTCTGCATCACGGGAAAGATGCGCTCCGCGCGGTCGAGCACGCGCAGCGTGAGCGTGTCGATGCGCGTGCCGAGATCGAAGATCACGAAGTCGTACTGCGCGAGCGCCACCTGCAGGATGGCGTCGATGTGCTCGGCCTTGACGTCCATCGCGCGCGCCAGGTCCTCGGGCGCGGGCAGGACGCTGTAGCTGGGCGACACGCGCACCACGCTCGCCGCGAGCAGCGAGGCATCCAGGCGTCCGATGTCGCGCGCCACGTCGGCCATCGTCGAGGTCGGGCGCAGGTCGCTCACATACGACAGCGCGTCGCCGAACTGCAGGTTCAGGTCGATCAGCAGCACCGAGCGCTCCCGCGACAGCTGGTGCGCGATGTTGGTCGCGAGAAAGGTCGCGCCGCTGCCGCCCTTGCAGGGCATGAACGCCACCACCCGCCCGGGGCTGCGCGCCTGCGAGCCGGCCATCTTGAGCGCGATGCGGCCGACAGCCGCTTCGAGCGCAGTGGTGTCGGCGGGCGACGGCAGCACCTCGCGCACGCCCGCGCGCATCGCGTGGATCAGGAACTCGGGCGTCTGCATGGCGCACAGCAGCACCACTGCCACCGCCGGGTGCCGCAAGGTCAGGGCCTCCACCAGCGAAAGCTCCTGCGGGTCGCAGCACATGCCGTCGACCAGCAGCAGGTCGGGCGCGACTTTCTCGACGACCGCCTGCATCCGGCTCTTGCCGCCTTCGAAGAGCGACACGGCATGGCCGCGCGGCTCCAGCACCTTGCGCATGTCCTGCAGGTGGTTCGGATTGGGGGAAACGATGGCGATCTTCATGGTCGTGTCCGGTGTGCTGTTAGGAACAGATGGCCGCGCTGTTCGGGTCCTTGCGCATGACCTCGCGCGGCAGGTAGGTGGAGAACCCGGGCATGGGGATCAGCGGCCCGGCGGCGCCCACGATGGGAGAAATCCACTGGTAGTTCAGGCCGGTGATGCTGACGGTGACACCCTGGCACGTGGCCGCCGTGCAGCCCGAAGGCGCCCACGTCACCGACACCGTGCTGATCTGCGGCAGCAGCGCCCGCATCCGGGCGAGCACCTGGGCCTGGTAGGCGGTGTCGTCGCACACCACCGCATACCGGGCGCCCGCGCGCGTGGCCTCCTGGGCCGCGCTCCAGGTGAACAGCATGCGCGAGAAATCGACGATGCCCAGAACGAGCATCAGGAAGATGAGCAGGCCCAGCGCGAACTCGACGGTGGTCGCGCCCTTGATGTGGTGTCTCATGACGCAGCCCTCATGGTGGCGGTGATGTCGCTGAAGACGATGTTGCCGTTCGCACCGGTGAAAACGACACCCATCACCGAAGGGAACAGCGAATGAAAGGCGTAGCTGCTGACGCGCACCGTGACCGTGGTGATGATCGGGTTGGCCCCGGCCGCCTGCCAGGTGCAGCAGCTGCCGGCGGGCACGTTCGAAAGGCTCAGCCCGCGTGCCAGCGGCGCTCCGGTGCCGGCGGTGTTGCCGTACACGATCAGGTTGCGCGCCTCGGTGACGTGCGTGTTGGGTGTCTGCACCGACAGGTAGCGCACCGCATCGCGGGTCGATTTGACGACCGCGTTGTACTCGTACACCGCGCGGCCGAACTCGGTGGTGATGAAGGTCAGCAACAACAGCACCGGCGTGATGAGCGCCAGCTCGATCAGCGCGGCGCCATGCTGGGTGCGACGGGACTTTTTCATGATGCTCACCTCACCAGGACCGGAACCAGCGGGCCTGCCGATCCACCGGCCAGCCCGCTCGTGGTGCAGGGGCTGGCGACGGCTCCCGCGTTGCCGAGGAATTCGAGTTGCGTGTCGGTCATCGGAATGCTCAGCGGCTGCAGCATCAGCATGCAGAGGTAGTCGATCACGTGGTTGCCGCCGTCGACGACCGGCACCGTGACGAAGCGGCGGTCCATGCCGTACTGCATGTGGCCTCCGGCCACGTTGCCGGGCGTGGCCAGCTTCTGGAAACTGTTGAGCGACAGCCCCGTGATCGACTCGCAGCTGTTCGAGCCCTTCACCTTGGTGCCGGTGTCGGCGCAGGACGCGAAAGCGGCCCGCTTGGTCACGAAGTTCTGGGCAGTCGGGTCTGCGCCTGGGCCCGGTGCGCCCTTGTAGGCGTTGAACTTCGCGGGCCAGTTGAGCGCGGTGTAGGCATAGCCGGTGTAGTCGGGCCGGTTCACGCTCGGATCGCCGCTGTTCTTGTAGATGCCGAAGCGGTAGTTCCAGGTGTCGGCCACCGAGGTCTGCACGCCAGGGGTGCCGATCGTGTCGCCCACCCTGGCGCCACAGCGGCCGTTGAGTTCGTTTTCGGTTTCCGAGGCGCTGTTGCTGCCGTCGAGGTTGGCCCAGCCGATCTGGCCACCCGTGGCCGCGTTCTGCGCCATGATGAGCGTCACCCATTCACCGACGGCAAAGCCGTAGTTCGGCGCCGCGCCGCCCGGCTTCGGCTTCGCCGCGACCGGAATGGGACATGCGGTCTGTGCGCTTGCGCGGGTGGCGACGGCGCTCGCCGCCACACTGCGTGTCGCGGGGTTGCCGGCGGTATCGCCCGAGAAGGCGCCGATGGCCTGCAGCAGCCACATCTTGATGTTGGGTTGGCTGTGCGTGCATTGCGCGTAGACGGCCACGGCAGGATCGATCGTGGACGCATAGGAGGCATCGCGGAACGTGACTTCTGCGGCCACGATCTGGCCTTCCCCGCGCCAGGTGGCCGACTGCATGTTCACCGGGTTCGCATTGCCGGCCGTCTGGCCGGCGCTCTTGCCCCGCGTGATCGCCGAGCTCGATTTATCGAGCTCGCGCGCCGCGGCCAGTGCGCAACTGTCCACCGCCGTCTGCAGCTCGGTCCTGACGACGAACAAATGGCCGAAGTCGAGCGCAATGCCCATGAACCCGAGCAGGAACAGCAGGAACAGCGCGGCCGTGATGATCATCGCGCCGCGCTGGCGGCGAGGGGAGCGGCGGGCTTTCATGATCGGCTTTCTGTGCAGAAGTGGCAGTTTGAAAAAGCCTGCGCTTCAGGCGCAGTTGACGCCGCCGTAGCAGGTCAAGACGCGATCAACGAGATCGCTGAGACCGGTGTCGGTGACCAGTGGTCGCAGCGCGATGATCAGCACGATAGAGATCACGGCGATGACCAGCGCGTACTCCACCACCTGAGCACCGCCCTCTTCTTTCAAAAAGGACTTGAACATGGGACTGCTCCTTTTTCATTGAAAAGAATGCGGACTCGATAAGGGAGGCGGCGAGCGTGGCGCATGCCCCGGATCGCCCGCCGAACTACCTACACGCAACCACCGGTCGTCGATGTCAGGCAGGTTTTCACTCGATCGATGAAGAGCGAGAAGCTGCCACCGTTGTCGGTGAGCGCCTTCAACGCGACGACCAGAGCGATCGAGACGACTGCGATGATCAGCGCGTACTCCACCACTTGAGCGCCGCTCTCGTCCTGCAAGAATGGCTTGAACATGGGACTACTCCTTTCCTGTTGAGAAGAATGCGGGTCCGATACGTGGAGGCGGCGAGCCTGGAGCGTGCCCCGGCTCGCCCCGCCAACTACTTACACGCAACCGCCGGTCGTGGAAGTCAGGCAAGTCTTCACGCGATCGATGAAGAGCGAGAAGCCGCCGCCGTTGGCGGTGAGCGCCTTCAGCGCGACGACCAGTGCGATCGAGACGACCGCGATGATCAGCGCGTACTCGACGACCTGTGCGCCTTCTTCCTCGAGCATGAAGCCGCGTGTCGATTGGCCGATGGCCTTCAGAAAGTTTTTCATGGTTCTTTCCTTTCAAGGTTTGAACAGTTGGAAATCGGGTTCGAAAAAGAGTGGTGGTGGAAAAATTTCATTGCAATTCGTCGCGTTCTCCTTTCCATGTGAAGACTCGAATGGAATGAATCCGCCTCACGCGGTCTGTCATTTCCCCGAGCCGCCGCCCTGACCACCGATCTGCCCGCCGATGTTGATGACGTTGGTCACCGGCGGCGGGGTCTTGTAAGAGTCCTGGTACTGCACCATCGACTCGCGCGCCGCGCGGCCGTCCATGCCCATCACCGGGTCGCCGTTCTTGCCGGCGTTCGGGTTCAGCGTCATCTTCTTCTTGGCGTCCCGCACCGCGTCGCCGAAGCGCGCGTCGTAGTGGGGCGTCACGCTGGAGCAGCCGGTCGCCAGAAGGCATGCAAGCGCAAGGGTGGTCGATCTGATGAACATGGCGGTTACTCCTCACGGGGTTTCGCTGGCCGGGGCGGCCGGGGCCGGGGTGCTGCTTTCGAGGGCCCCGTTGAGGTAGACCTCGGCGCGGCTGGGCGGGACGTGGTTGTCGGTCGGCACGCGCGGCGACTGGGCCAGCGGGCGCACCAGGCGCGGCGTGATGACGAACATCAGCTCGGTCTGCTCGTTCTGGAACTCGGTGCTGCGGAACAGCGCACCCATCACCGGCACTTCGCCCAACCCCGGGAAACGCTTGATCGCTTCGGTCGCGTTGCTCTTGATGAGCCCGGCGATGACGAAGCTCTGGCCGTCGTTGAGCTGCACCGTGGTGTCTGCGCGCCGCACCGTGAGCGAGGGCAGCACGGACGTCACGCCACCGACCGTGGTGAACGGCGAGCCGGTCTGCGACAGGTCCGACACCTCGGACACCATCTTGAGGTTGATGCGGTCGCCGTTGAGCACCGTCGGCATGAACTTGACGCCGATGCCGAACTCCTTCTCTTCCAGCGTGATGGTGGTGCCGTTGCCGCCGCCACCGGTTTGCGCCACCGGAATGAAGATCTTGCCGCCCGACAGGAAGCTGGCCTGCTGGCCGCTGATGGCCATGATGTTGGGCTCGGCAAGAACGCGCACCAGCCCGTCGTCCTTCTGGCCGTCGATGGTCACGGCGGTGCGCCCGATGCGCAGCGCCTGGACCAGCCCACCGCCCGAGCTCAGGAAGTTGGAGATGAGCGAGTAGTTGTTCTGCCCCCCGCTGCCCGTGCGCGCCAGGCCGACGCGCGCGCCCAGCCGGTCGAGCAGGGTCTTGCTGACCTCGGCGATCTTCACTTCGAGCATCACCTGCTGGGACGTTCCGACGCGCAGCAGGTTCACCACCTTCTTGCCTTCGGCGCCGTAGGCCGAGGCCAGGTTCATCACGTCGTCGAGCTTCAGCGCGTCGCTGACCTCGCCGGTGAGCACGATGGAGCGCTCGGCGCTGCGCACGCGGATGCCGCGCTCTTCGGGCATCAGCTCCGCCAGCTTGGCCTGCAGCGCGCCGGGGTCGATGGTGACGATCACGTCCTTGATGTGGCAGGTGCCGTCGGCGCTCTGGAGCACGACGTTCATCGAGCCGGCCTGGCGGCCCCGGAAGAACAGGTCGGTCGGGCTCAGCAGCGTGACCTCGATGTCGCCGACACCGTCGCTGCGGGCCGCGGGGGGCGCCGCCACGGGCGCCGCGCCCTGCGGAGCGGCCACCGGCGCGGGCGCCGGGCTCTGGGGCTGCGGCTGGCCGCTGACCACGATGCGCACCGCGCGCGCCTTCAACGGAATGACCACCGACTTGCCGAGCACGGCATAGGTCGGCTCGTCGTCCGGAATGATGGCGGTGCACCGCCGGCTGCCGGATGCATTGCCGCTGGCCGCGGTGGCCGCGGGCCGTGCCGCGGCGGGCGTGGCGGCTGCAGCGGCTGCAGTGGCGGCGGGCATGGCGGCCGTGACCGGGGCGGTTGCCACGACCTCCGCGGCCAGGGCGGGCGTCGCCACGGTCGCGAGGGTCGCCAGCAGACGGGCGATGGTTGTTGTGAGTGGGCGCACTTGGTGTTCCTCCTGACGAACGATCAGAAACAGGTGACCGAACGCGAGGCGCTCTGGATCACCTCCACGCATTCGGAAGACCGCGGGGCGGCGGGCGCCGCCCGTTGCACACGCGGGCGGGCCGGTGCCGCGGTGGAGACCGGCACGATGTCCTTCTTCTCGCCGAACAGCTGCCCCTTGGTGATGCCCAGGGTGGCGACCGTGGTCTTGTCCATCTGGTTGCGCAGCACGAGCGACAGGGTGCCCACGCTGCGTGCCAGGTCGAGCTTCTCGGAGTCTTCGAGCGAGAGTTCGAGCGTCACCGCGCTCACGACCTTCGGCTTGGTGTCGTCGCGGTTGGCCTCCTGGGCCACGGCCAGCACCAGCACCTGCTCGAGCACGGTCTTGCTGATCTGCAGCGCGTCTTCGCCGCGCCCCTTTTCCTGCTGGGCGTTGACCATCACGTCGACGTAGTTGCCCGGCAGCGCGAAGCCCGCCACGCCGACCACGTCATTGACGCGCACCGTCATGGCCCGCTTGCCGCTGGCGATCACCGCCGACAGCCCGCCCTGCGTGCCTACCGGCGCCAGCTTGCCCTCGATGAGCGCTTCGCCTCGCAGCACGCCGACCTTCACCACGCGGTCGTTCAGCGCCTTGATGTCGCCGAAGGAGCCGTTGGGCACCGAGCCACTGGGCCAGTCGACCGTGGACAGCATCTGCGCGTTGACGCGGCTGCCCAGGTCGATGTCGACGGCGGCCACGACCACCTTGTTGGACGCGATGCCGCTTTGCCGCGAGATCCAGCCGGTCGCGTAGACCGCGGCCGCCAGCCCGAACAACAGGGCCAGAAAGATCAGCCCGATCGCCTTGATGTTCTTCATACGAACCTCCGCCAGGAATGAAACATGCAGGAGCTAGACAAAGCCCAACTGGTGCGCCAGCACTTGGACCACCGTGCCCGCCGCAATGCACAGGCCGTAGGGCAACTTGCCCACGGACTGGCTCGCCCGCAGGCGCCCGTCGGGCCGCACGCCCGCCATACCGGAAATGAGCATCCCCTGCGCCGCGGTCTTGACGTTGCCCAGCATGTGGGCGAGGCGGCGGCGATGGATCGCGAAGGCCAGCGCCGCGACGCCGCCCGCAATGAAAGTGAAGAGCACGGCCATCAGCGTCTGCTGCGGCCCCAGGAAGGCCCCGGTCATGGCCATCAGCTTGACGTCGCCCGCGCCCATGATCCCGAGCGCATAGAACGGCAGCATCGCGGCGAAGCCCACACCCAGGCCACCGAATGCGCTCAGCGCACCCGACGTCGGCGTGCGTGCCGCCATCGTTCCGTAGATGAGGGCGAAGCTCGCACCGCCGAAGGTCAGCCAGTTGGGAATGCGGTAGGAACGCCAGTCGCTGACCGCCGCCACGCCGAGCAGCGCGAAGAGCGCCAGCACGCGGATGTCGGTCGCCAGCATCGCGAGCAGTTCGAGGACAGCGTTGAATTCCTGCATGGCGCGCTCCCCGTGTTCAGGCGCTGCGCCGCAGGGCGAGCAGCAGCAGAAGCACCACGACCATCACCAGCGCACCGATCAGCGCGAACTCCATGAACGACATGCCGGCGTCTTCGCGCAGCAGGCTCAGGGCGGTTCTCGGCAGGACTTCGAGCGGTTCCATGCGGCGTCCCCGGTGGTGGTGACCGGCCGAAACCGCTGACCTTCCCGGCGTGGGAAGAAGCGTTCGGCATGGGGATGACTGTAGGAATCGCACCGCTTTCGCACATGAGCGGAGCGCCCTTTTCTGAGGGGGTCAGGTGCCCCGCGGTGGCGCGGGGGCATGCATGACAAAACGACTACCCGACAGGGCGGGCGAAAGGGCGGGCGAAAGCGCAGGCGCGCCTCAGATCACCTGCGCGTCGCGCAGTGCCGCAAGCTGTGCCTCGCCCAGGCCCAGCCCGCCATACACCTCGCCGTTGTGCTGCCCCGTGCGCGGCCCCGTGGCGGCCGGCCGCACGCCTTCGCGCCCCACGAAGCGCGGCACGGCCGCCGGTGCGGGCACGGTGCCGAACTGTTCGTCGGGCACGTCGATGAAGGCGCCGCGTGCCTGCATGTGCGGGTCGGCCCGCAGGTCGGCAATCGAATACACCTTGCTGTAGGGCACGTCTTCGCGGTCCAGCCGCTCGGCCAGCTCCGCGAACGGCAGGCTCGCGCACCAGTCGGCCAGGATGCGGTCCAGCGCCTCGAGGTGGCGCAGGCGCGCGGCGTTGTCGACGAAGCGCGCGTCGGTGAGCAGGTCGTCGCGGCCGATCGCACGGCAGATGCGCGCGAAGATCGGCCCGCCCGTGCCCACCAGCGTGAACCACACGCCGTCGGCCGCGCGAAACACGTTGGACGGCGCGGTGTAGGTGGCGCGCGAGCCGGTGCGCTCGCGCACCACGCCGCCGATGCGGTGCTCGGCCGCCAGCGGATCGAGCAGGCGCGACATTGCCTCGGTGGCCGACAGGTCGATCTCGGCGCCGCACTGCCGATCGCGCGGCAATGCGTTGCGCTCGGCCAGCGCGGTGCTGATGGCGAAGGCACCGAACAGGCCCGCCACCACGTCGCCCAGCGGATAGTTCATGTGCTGCGGCGGACCGCCGGGCTCGCCGGTCAGGTGCGTGAAGCCGCTCATCGCTTCGAAGATGCGGGCAAAGCCCGGCCGGCGCGCATACGGCCCGGTCTGGCCGAAGCCCGTGAGGCGCAGCACGATGAGGCGCGGGTTGGCCGCGTGCAGCGCGGCGATGTCCAGGCCCCAGCCGTCCAGCGTGCCGGTGCGGAAGTTTTCCACCAGCACGTCGAAGCCGGCGATGAGCCGCAGGAACAGCGCGCGGCCCTCGGGCTTGCGCACGTCCAGCGAGATGCCCTTCTTGCCGCGGTTCGCGGTCTTCCAGAACAGCGGGTGGCCCTCGTGCACCGGCGTGAGCCCGCGCAGCGGATCGCCGCCGCCCGGCAGTTCCAGCTTGACGACGTCGGCCCCCATGTCGCCGCACAGCGTGGCCGAGAACGGCGCGGCGAGCACGGTCGCCATGTCCAGGATGCGCACCCCGTGCAGGGGCGCGTGGTCAGAAGGCTGGCCCATCAGTTGCCCTTCAGGTCGACGCGCTTGAGCACCGGGTCCCACAGCTTGCGGTCGGCGGCGATGCGCTGGCCGAACGCGGGCAGCGACGGGTCGAGCGCGGCCGCACCCAGCTTGGCCAGCTTGTCCTTCACCGCGGGCAAGGCCTTGGCCAACGCGGCGCGCAGCGGACGCATCACGGCATCGGGCGTTCCCTTGGGCGCGACGATGCCCATCCACAGGCCGCTGTCGAAGCCCTGCAGGCCCAGCTCGGCGAAGGTGGGCACGTCGGGCGCCGAGGGAGAGCGCGTGCGGCCGGTCTGCGCCAGGATGCGGATCTGCCCGCTGCTCATGTAGGGCAGCGTGCCGCCAAGGTTGTTGCACATCACCGGGATGTGGCCGGCGATCAGGTCGTTCACCGCCGGCGCGTTCCCCTTGTAGGGCACGTGCTGCATCTTGATGCCGGCCTGGTGGTTGATCATTTCGCACACCAGGTGCGACGGCGTGCTCGGGCCGGCCGAGCCGAAGGCAAGCTGCCCCGGCTTGGCCTTGTCGGCGGCGATGAGTTCGGGCAGCTTCTGGTACGGCGTCTTCGCGTTGACCGCGATGACGTTCGGCAGGTCGGCCACCAGGCCCACGGGCACGAAGTCGTCCACCGGGTTCCAGGTGAGGCCCTTGTGCACGTAGGGCAGGAAGATGTTGGTCAGCCCCGCCATGAGCAGCGTGTAGCCGTCGGGCGCCGACTTGGCCACGAGCTCCGAGCCGATCAGGCTGCCGGCGCCGGGCTTGTTCTCCACGATGACCGGCTGGCCCAGCGCATGGCCCAGCTCCAGCGCCACCTCGCGCGCCACCAGGTCGGTGCTGCCGCCGGCGGGGAAAGGCACGACCAGCTTCACGGGGCGATCGGGAAAGGCGGCCATCGCCAGCGAGCCGGCCAGGCCGAATGCAAGGCCGGCAGCCAGGTGCGAAATTTTCTTGCTCAAGGACGTCATCGTCAGTCTCCAGTTTCTCTGTGTGTTCAGCGTGTCAGTGCGTGAGGAAGCGGCGCCCGAGCGTGGCGCGGTGCAGCTCGGAGGCGCCGTCGTAGATACGAAAGGGCCGCAGCTCGCGCAAGATGAGGGCGATGGGCGCGTCTTCCGACATGCCCAGCGCACCGCACATCTGCGCCGCGCGGTCGGCCACGCGGTTCAGGGCTTCGGACACGAAGACCTTCGTCATCGCCGACTCGGTCTTCACCGACAGGCCCGCGTCCATGCGGCGCGCGCAGTCCAGGCTCATGAGCCGGCTGGCGTGCAGGTCGATGTGGCAGTCGGCCACCATCGCCTGGATCTGCTGCAGGTCGGCCAGCCGATCGCCGAAGGACGTGCGCTCGCACACATAGGCCTGCGCGATCTCGAGCGCGCGCCGCGCACGGCCCATGAGCCGCAGGCAGTGCGACAACCGCGCAGGCTCCAGCCGCTGCTGCGCCGCCACGAAGCCCGAGCCCACCTCGCCCAGCACCGCGTCGGCGCCCATGCGGCAGGCGGTGAAGCGCAGCTCACCGTGGCCGCCGACCGCGAACGGATCGATGGCTTTGATGGCGCGCACCAGCGAAAGGCCCGTGTGGTCCATGTCCACGATGAACTGCGTGGGCCCCTCGTCCGTCTGCGCCAGCACGATGCAGAAGGCCGCGCCCACCGCGCCGGTGATGAACCACTTGTGGCCGTCGATGACCCAGCCGTCCCCCGCACGCCGCGCGGTGGTGCGCAGCATCGACGGGTCGGAGCCCGCGCCGGGCGCCGGCTCGGTCATGGCGAAGCACGAGCGGATGCGGCCCTCGGCCAGCGGTCGCAGGTAGCGCTGCTGCTGCGCGGGCGTGCCCTGGCGCAGCAGGCTGATCATGTTGGGCTGGTCGGGCGCCGCGCAGTTCAACGCGGCCGGGCCCAGGTAGCTGCGGCCGGCCTCCTCGAACACCGCCGCGCGCTCGACCCACGACAGGCCCAGCCCGCCCTCCTCGACCGGCATCTGCGGCAGGTACAGGCCCTGTTCGCGCGCGATCGGGCGCAGCTGCGACAGCGCGGCGTCCATGGCCCGCGGGTCGTGCACGTGGGCATTCGATTCGAGCGGGATGCAATGCCGCTCCACGAAGTCGCGCACCCGTGGCACGAGGTCGGTGCGCAGGCTCATCGCTCACCCGCCTCGCGCAATGCCAGCTTGGCGATGTTGAGCTGGTGGATCTGGCTCGTGCCCTCGTACAGGCGGAACAGGCGCACGTCGCGGTAGTAGCGCTCGATGGGGCTGAAGTCGGCCACGTAGCCCGAGCCCCCGAACATCTGCACCGCGCGGTCGGCCACGCGACCGCACATTTCCGAGGCGAAGTACTTGCACATCGAGGCCGACAGGGCCACGTCTTCGCCGCGATCGCGCGCACGCGCTGCCTCGAGGATCATCGAACGCGCCGCGTAGATCTCGGTGCGGCTGTCGGCGATCATGGCCTGCACCAGCTGGAAGTCGGCCACGGCCTGGCCGAACTGATGGCGGCCACTCGTGTGCGCCATGGCCAGGTCCAGCATGCGGATGGCCGGCCCCGTGCACAGCGCCGCCAGGTGCAGGCGCTGCTTGTTGAGCACCTTCATCACCGTCTGGAAGCCCATGCCCTCGCGCCCGCCGATGAGCTGGTCGGCGTGCACGCGGCATTCGTCGAAGTGCACATCCGACACGAAGGAGCCGGCCTGGCCCATCATGCGGTAGGGCGCGCCTGTGGTCAGGCCCGGGCCGCGCTCGACCAGGAACGCCGACACGCCCTTGCTGCCCTTCGAGCCTTCTTCGGTGCGGGCGATGACCGTGAACACATCGGCCACCGGCGCGTTGGTGATGAAGCGCTTGCTGCCGTTGAGCACGTAGTGGTCGCCCTCGCGGCGCGCCGTGGTCTGCACGTTGCTCGCCTCCGAACCCGCCTCGGGCTCCGTGAGCGCCAGGCAGCCGGTGAGTTCGCCCGTGGCCATGCGCGGCAGCCAGCGCTGCTTCTGCGCCTCGGTGCCGTCGGCCACCAGCGCTTCGGAACCGATGCCCGTGTTGGTGCCCACGCGGGCGCGCAGCGCCACCGACGACTGCGACAGCTCCATCGCGCACAGCACCAGCTCTTCGGTCGTGAGGCCCAGGCCGCCGTACGCCTCGGGAATGCTCCAGCCGAAGTAGCCCTTGCGTCGCAGCTCGTCGACCACGTCGGGCGGGATGTCGTTGTCGCGGCTGACCTGCTCTTCCAGCGGATGCCAGCGTTCGCGAACGAAGGCGCGGATGTCGGCCCGCAGGGCCTCGAAGTGGGGGGTGTCTCGGATCATGGTGGCCGCGACTGTAGGAAGCAGGTCCACAATCACCGGCACTGAATTTCAATTATTGAAACTGCGATTCACACCCATGCCCCGCCCCACCCAGAATCGCCGCCAGCCCATGAAGGACTCCGACGACCTGCGCCGGGTGCGGGACGAAGACCCGTACTTTGCCGGCACCCTGGCCAAAGGCCTGCTCATCCTGCAGACCTTTGTGAGCGACCCGCGCGCGCATGCCAACAGCGAGTTCGCCACCAAACTGGGCCTGCCGCGCCCCACCGTCTCGCGCCTGTGCCGCACCCTGCTGGCCATGGGCTTCCTGGACCACGACGAACGCCTGGACCGCTACTTCATCGGCCCGGCCGCCGTGGCGCTGTGCTACCCCTACGTCATCAACACGCCCCTGCTCGCCATGCTGCGCCCGGCCATGCAGCAGCTGGCCGACCGCATCGAGGGCGCGGTGTCGGTCGGCGTGACCAACGACCTCGACGTGGTCTACCTGGAAACGTGTGCCCACGAGGGCGGCACCTTGAAGCGCCCCGGCGTGGGCGCCGTGCGCGGCATCGTCGAAACCGCCATGGGCCGTGCGTGGCTCGCGCAGTTGCCTGCGGGCGAGCGCCAGGAGTTCCTGGCCCGCGTGAAGCGCGAGCGGCCCGAAGAGCACGCACGTTGCCTCGAAGGCGTGCGCGAGAGCGTCGCGAACTACGCCAAGCGCGGTTTCGCGATCAACCTCGGCGATTCAGGCTTCGGCGTGCTTGCGGCAGGCGCGGCGGCGCGTGTTCGCTACGGGCCGCGCCGGCTGCTGTTCAACTGCGCGGTGCCGGGGTTTCACTGGAAGAAGGCGCAGCTGCTGGACACCATCGGGCCGGGGCTGGTGCAGCTGGTGGGGGCGGCGGATCGGCAGTCGGGGTTGCGGTGAAGCGATGTCGCGATCAGGCGATTTCAGCTAGAAGAGCCCGCGTTGCGAGGTCGTCAAGGCCATGAAACTGTCTCCCATGGGCTGAAGAATGGCATCGGCAATCGGCTGCAGCTGCCGGGTCAGGTAGTGCTCGTAGTCGATGCGCGAGTGGCGGGTTTCCAGCGGCTCCGGTCCGTTCCGCGTCATGACGTATTGAATCCAGCCGCCCTTCTGGTACTGCTTGGGCCGACCGATCCGTCCGTTGTGCTCGTCGGCGATGCGCGCGGCCCGCACCTGCGGCGGCACGTTGACCAGGTAGGCATCGAGCCGGTGGCGCAGGCGCTTGCGGTAGATGAGCAGGTCGTCCTTGGCGCCCGCCAGCGTCGACCTGGCGTAGTCGGTCACGAACGCCTTGTAGGGCTCGCCCTGGAAGATGCGCGACAGCAGGCCCTCCTGGAACTGGCGCGCGAGCGGGGTCCAGTCGCTGCGCGCCATCTCCAGGCCGCGGTACACCATCTCCTCCTTACCCGCGGCATCCACGCTGAGACCCGCGTAGCGCTTCTTGCTGCCGACCTCCGAGCCGCGGATGGTGGGCATGAAGAACTTCTTGTAGTGGGTGTCGACCTCGATCTCGAGAAAACTCTGCAGGCCCTGTTCCTCGCGCAGCGTGCGTGCCCACCAGGCGTTGATGTCGGCCGCCAGGCGGACCGCGACGGCGTGCGCCTCGTCGTTGGTGTGGGTGCGCTTGAGCCAGATGAAGATGGAGTCGGTGTCGCCGTAGATGGCTTCGTAGCCCTGCTCTTCCACGAACTCGCGCGTGAGCTTCATCATCTCGTGCCCGCGCAGCGTCACGGCGGACACCAGCTTGGGGTTGAAAAACCGGCACTCGGAGGCCCCCAGCACGCCGGCGAAGGAGTTCATGAGCAGCTTCAGCGCCTGCGACAGCGGCTCGTTCTTCGCGCGCTTGGCCTCGTCCCGGGCGCGCCACAGCGTGGTCACGATCTCCGGCAGGCAGTGCTTTTCGCGCGAGAAGACGGTGCCTTGCGGCCCCTGGATGAGCCCAGTCGGGTCGCTCGCGTTCGAGCCCTCGACCAGGCCCACCGGATCGACCAGGAAGGTGCGGATGATCGAGGGGTAGAGGCTCTTGTAGTCCAGCACCACGACGGAGTCGTAGAAGCCCGGCTTCGAGTCCATCACGTAGCCGCCGGGATAGGCCTTGCTCGCGATCTCGCCCACGTTCGGCGCCACGTAGCCCAGGCGATGCATCCGCGGCAGGTAGTGGTGGCTGAACGCGGCAATGGAGCCGCCGAAGTGGTCGGCCTGCAGGCCGGTGACCTGGGCACGCTCCATCATGAACTGCAGCAGCTTCGCCTTCTCGAAGATGCGCAGCACCAGCTCGCAGTCGCGGATGTTGTAGAGCGCGAGGGCGGGCTTGTCGTGCTGGTAGCGCCGCTCGATCTCGGCCATCTTGTCGTACTCGTCGCCGATGGCCTTGCCTTCGCCCAGCAGCGTCTGCGAGACGTTCTCGAGGCTGAAGGACGGAAAGCTCCACACCGCGGCCCGGAGCGCCTCGATGCCATCGAGGATGACCCGGCCTGGCGTGGGCGCGAACAGGTAGCCCTGCTTGCCCGGATGGGTGCGCCATTCGATCGGGCGGCGCTCCCGTCCCAGGAGGAACGGCACGCCGCAGTCGTTGGCGGTCTTCTGCAACACGCGCAGGTCGAACTGGATGACGTTCCATCCGATGACGACATCGGGGTCGTTGCGCTCGAACCAGTCGTTCAGTTGCTCGATCATGGCCTTGCGGGTCGGGCAGTAGACGAGCGAAAAGCCCATCGGCTCATCCGGCTCGGGCGGCGGCTCGCCGAGCATGAAGACGACGCGCTCCGGCGTGCCGTCCAGCGCAATCGAATAGAGCCCTTCATGCTGGCTCGTCTCGATGTCCAGCGACACGACCTTCAGCACCGGCCGGAATTCGGGCGCGGGCTTGAGCTTGCAGTCGACGATCGTGGCGCGCTCTGCCCGCCCGCCTTCCACCCGCACGCCGGCGGTGATGAAGCGCTCCATCAGGTAGCGGTCGTGCGGGCGCACGTCGGCTTCGAGCAACGGAATGCCCTGCGCCTGGAGGGCGCGTGCCAAGCGGCCGAGCTGGCGGAAGTGCGTGGCATAGACACCAAGAACCGCCTCCTGCTGGAAGCTCTGGAGCGCGAGCTCACGCAGCTGCACGCCCGGCATGGCCGCGAGGTGCGCTTCCACCGCCGCCCGGTGTCGGGCGGCGACGAACGCGACGCTGCTGCGCGAGGTCAGGACCACTTTCCTGGGCCCCGCCTCGGTCGCCAGCCAGTACTCGATCTCCGTGCCGGCGGGCGCATCACGCCAGTGGCGCGTGAGGATGAAGCCCTGGAGGTCGGTGGAGGTCACGGGCGCGGGGAGATCGGGTGGAGCGGGAGGGCAAACTTGGGCACAGGCGATTTTCGCCTGCACAGCCATGCGGGCACACAAGGCGCGCTCATGCGCGTCAGGCCCTGGCGCGAACTACGCCCCCGATTGGCGCGCGTGCTCGAAGATGGCTTCGAGCGCCTTGGCCTCGTCAAGGGTCAAGAGGGAAATGGGGTCCCCATGACCTTCACTGTCCGTCCAATCATCGTATTGACCTTCTCTGCCGTCCGCTGCCACCGCCCTGTCGCAGTAGTCGAGGTGTCCTTCGCAATAGAACACGCTGACATGCCACCCCCCCATTTCATATTGCATTTCACCCTTGTAGGGGCGACGCCCTGAGGCAGCGACCGGTGCCTCGCCTCGGATGGCTTGCCGAAAATGCTCCGCGACAACTGTTGCTGACAAGATTCTCATGTGTCGTTCAAGGGGATTGGGAGCGTTCGCCTGTCAACGACCGCAGTTGGTCGACTGTAGCCATCGGAAGCCCATGGCGTGATCTTCCGGTCCGCCAGAGCGCGAGAATACGGCCACCACTCCAGGAGAATTCTTCGTGACGACCGTCGCCATCACCCCCGCAATCAACGTCAGCAACAGCGACGGCTTTGTCCTGTTTGGCGGCGTGAACGTCCTCGAGTCGAAGGACATGGCCCTGCGCGCCGCGGAAGAATACGTCCGCGTCACGCGAAAGCTGGGCATCCCCTATGTCTTCAAGGCGAGCTTCGACAAGGCGAATCGCTCGTCCATCCATTCCTACCGCGGCCCCGGTCTGGAAGAGGGCCTGAAAATCTTCGAGGCCGTCAAGGCGGAGTTCGGCGTGCCCCTCCTCACCGACGTGCACGAGCCATGGCAGGCGAATCCCGTCGCCGAAGTGGTCGACGTTCTGCAGCTGCCTGCCTTTCTCGCCCGCCAGACGGATCTGGTCGTGGCGCTCGCGAAGACAGGCAAGGTCATCAACGTCAAGAAGCCCCAGTTCCTGAGCCCGTCACAGGTGCTCAACATCGTCGAGAAGATCAGGGAAGCGGGAACCTCCCCCGTCATCCTGTGCGACCGGGGCACCTGCTTCGGCTACGACAACCTGGTGGTCGACATGCTCGGATTCGGCACCATGAAGAAGATCACCGGGAACCTGCCCGTCATCTTCGACGTGACCCATGCGCTCCAGCAACGCGAGGCGAACGCCGTCGCTTCGGGCGGGCGACGCGAGCAGGTCGCGGAGCTGGCGCGTGCAGGCCTGGCGGTGGGCCTGGCGGGCCTCTTTCTTGAAGCGCATCCTGACCCGGCGCAGGCCAAATGCGACGGTCCCAGCGCGCTGCCGCTGGACCAGCTGGAGCCTTTCCTCACGCAGCTGAAGGCGTTGGACGATCTGGTGAAGTCGTTCGCGCCCTTGCACATCCGCGCCTGAACGAGACGCCGCCGCCGCTCAGGCGGCCTTCTGCTTTTTCTGCAGGGACCTGGGCGCCTCGCTTCGCGCCAGCCACAGTCCGCTCGCAATGATCAACGCGCCACCGCCCAGCGTCCATGCATCGGGCGCGGCCTGCCAGAACACCCAGTCCAGCACCAGCCCCCAGGCAAGCGCGCTGTATTCGAAGGGGGCGATGGCGGCGGCCTGGCCGTGGCGGAAGGCCTCGGCGATGGCCAGCTGGCCCAGAAAGCCGCTGATGGCCAAGCCCGCGAGCAACCCCATGTGCTCGGCCTGGAGGGGCACCCATTGCGGCGCCGCCAACAGGCTGCCGCCGACAGCCATGCCCGCCGTGGTCCAGAAGACCAGCGCGGCGCTCGATTCGGTGCGGCTGATGAGCCGCCCCAGCATGTTCGACAGCGCGTAGCAGGCCGCGGCCACCAGGATCGCCAGCGCCCCCGTCGAGAGGAACGCGCCCTGCTCGGGCCGCAGCGCGATCACGACACCGACAAAGCCCAGCCCGATGGCGACCCAGTGGCGCGGAAGAATCGACTCGCCCAGCAGCGGCACGGCAATGAGCACCATCAGCAGCGGCGCGATGAACGTGAGCGTGTAGGCCTCGGCCAGGCCCAGGGTCTTCAGGCCATGGACGAAGAGCACGAGCATCGTCATGTTCAACGCGGTGCGCAGCAGGTGCAAAGGCCAACGCAGCCGGCGATTGAAAACGCCGGCGGTCTCGCGCCGCCAGGCGATGTACACGCACACCAGCGGCAGGGCCGTGAGACCGCGCAGCGCCATCACCTGCACCGCCGGGTAGTGCCCGGCCAGGTTCTTGAGCAGCGCGTCCATGCAGGCGAAGAAGGCGCAAGCCAACAGCATCGCGGCGATGCCGCGCAGGGTTCCGGTCGGGTTCATGGTCGGGTGGTCTCGCGGCAACGGCCGGGAGAAAGGGAAGCGTCTTGTTCTTGACCGCCAAGCATAGACGCTGCGAACGCGTGGCGTTGGCCGGCTGTCGACGCAGCACTTCCGGCCGCACGGGGCCCACAGCAGACCTTGGCCACGGCCGCTACAGTGCCCTCATGACCGACACCCACACCCTCCCCCCCGACCTTCAAGCCGCCATGCGTGCACGAGACGAAGCCTTCTATGCCGTCGATTCGGCGCAGTGGGGACAGTACACCGCGAGCGACTTCACGACGGTCCAGCAGAACGGCCAGTTCATGTCTCGCGCCGAACGGATCGGCAACCTTCAAACGCAGAAGCAGCGGCCCTGCGTGCCACGCGAACGCGAGCAGCACGAACAGCAAGGCGATCTTGTCGTCACCCGCTTTTTCAGCGGCGGGCTGTGGGTGGTGGAAGTCTGGAAGCGCATCGACGGTGCATGGGCCACCGTCATGACCCAGGCCACCACGGCGACCCCCTGAAATCTTCCAGCCGCAGAACGCGATGACCGCTGCCGGCGACATGCTGCCGCCCGTCAAGGGCCGCAACGACGAAGCGGGCCTGAAGGGCGAGCTGTTCGACGGCAAGGTCCACACTGCGCTGGCGCGGTTCCATCTCGACCGGCAAGGTGCGCAGCGAAAGGTTCGACGCGGAGATCAGCGGCGAAGTGGCGCGCGGGTGGCAGGTGTTCGCCGGCTGCACGTTCAACCACTTCAAGTACATGAACCACACCGCCAATGCCGGCGTCGATTTCGCCGGCACCTGTTCGTCTAGGGGAAAAGAACAGCGCCCCCGCGGTTGAGGTCTGCCAGCAGCACGCCCTGAACATAGACGGCATAGTCCGCGAAGAACATCGCCGCGCCTCCGCTCGCTCCGGTAGGAATGCTCAAGCCGGCGTAGAAGAACCCCTGGCTCGCCTGGTCATTGAGCCGGGCCAGTCCCGCAGGCGTATTGATATCGACCGGGCCTCCAGCAATTTCATCCGAGAAGCGATAGGCGACCGCCGAGGGGCGGCTGCTGTCCAGTTCGTAGGCATTGAAGACGCCTTGGACGGGCTGTCCGCCGGGGTTGGCGAAGTATTCGAAATAGCCCTTGTAGCGGAATCCGTCTTGACCGCGGCTGGTGAGTTGCGGCTTGGGATCGGAGACGATGGGATCGAACGCATAGCGGTAGGTCGCCCCCGCGGCTGCAGAGCTCTTGACGACGATCGCATTCACGCTCGGGCTGAGACCCCGCTCCGTGTTCAGGAAGCGATAGCCTTCCTGTCCCCATGCGTTCAACTGGGCGATGAAGTCGGCCGGCATCATCTGATTGAAGCTGAACTTCCGATAGGTGTAGGTGACGGGCTGACTTTCGTTCTTGACCAGGATGAAGCTGGCCTTGCGGATGGCGTTGAGGGAATCGTCCAGGGTATGCGTCTCCCCCACCAGGTGGTGCAGCACATAGCCCTTGGCGCCCTCGTCTTCCAACCGCTGCAGCAGCGCGGTACTGGCCGGGTCCCAGCCATCGCGACCGGAGAAGGTGAGCGTGAATTCCTTGTAGCTGTACTTGTCGTTGGCGGCTTGCGGATTGACGTACAGAGAGTTGCTTCCCACGGGGCGCAGCCGGACGCTGCCTTTGGCGCCCTGGTCGTTCAGTTGCTGCACGACGGCCGGCACCGAGGCGATGTAGGAATCCTTGTCGCCATCCCAGGCAGAGGGAAGCGTCTCATACTGCGCGGGTGCCGGTGTTCCGGGTTCCTGGGTTCCAGGTTCCTGCGTTCCAGGACCTTGCGTTCCTGGTCCCTGAGTTCCGGGGCCTTGTGTTCCGGGGCCTTGTGTTCCGGGCCCTTGTGTTCCGGGACCTTGTGTTCCGGCGCCGTCCGCTCCTGGCCCGACCGGCACTACTGGAAAGCCACCGCCACCGCCACCTCCGCCGCTACCACCACATGCCGCAAGCATCAAGGCGACTGCCGTTGCTGCAGCCCCTGCAGATTTTTTGAATTTCATTCCCTTGCCTTTCAATTTGTCGAATCCGATGCTGCCGATATGGCAACGTTGTCCGTAGCGATCGGCAGCCACTGCGTGGTCCTTCAGATCGCCGTCAGCGTTTTTAGGGCACTAGGGGGAAATTTCCCCATGCCGAAAGTCACACCGACCGGAAAGGCATGGGAAATCGATATTTGGCTATGAGGCAGTTAGGACTCATTCGAACCATGAGACTTGAAATGAGACGGCTCTTTCTCTTTCCAATATCGAGAGGATGTACAGGGAGATTTGAGCTTCAATTCCACGGTCTATTCTTCTCACCCAACTTTGAAGTTGGCGCGAAAATCCTTCTATGCAAACGGCGATGGGTCTCTGAAGTACCGAGTCGCTGGCGCAAGACTCCGTGCATGCCCCGTGACGGATGTCAGTTCCGCCATCGCCTGCAGCAGCGCGGCAGCGCTCACCGGCTTGAACAGCATCGGCACCCCCGATGCCTGTGCACGCCGCAGTTGTTGCGGGGCCGTCTCGCCCGTGATCAGGAGCAGGGGAATGTCGAGCTGAAAGCGCTCGAGCAGGCGCAGGCCGACCTCGAGTCCATCGCCCCCGTCGGCCAGCCGGTAGTCGCACAAGAGCATCGAGAACGGACTGCTTTTCGCGTCCGGGTGCGTCAATGCTTCGACCGCATGCGATTCGTCGGTCACGGCCACGACATCGACCGAATGCGCTCGCAGCAGCGCCGCCATGGCCAGGCGAATCTCCGCTTCGTCGTCGATCAGCAGCACGGGGCCGTGCAGGTTCGGCGCCGCACGGCTGCGATGCCTGGGCATCTCCAGTTCATCGCGCAGCAGGTCGGCTGGCGCCGCCAGCGTTGCCTCGGCTTGCGGCAGGACCACGCGGAAATGCGTGCCGCGTCCCGGTCGCGAGCGCACCACGATCGGGTGAGACATCAGGTGCGACAGGCGCTTGACGATCGACAGCCCGATCCCGAGTCCACGCGCGCGGTCGCGGCCCGGGTTGTCGACCTGATAGAACTCCTCGAAGATGCGGTTCAACTGTTCGGGTGCAATGCCGACGCCGGTGTCGCGAACCTCCAGCCACACCGTGTCTCCTCGCCGCCGCGCGACCACGCTCACGCCCCCCTCAGGGGTGTACTTCAAGGCGTTGTCGACCAGATTGGACAGCAGGCGAAACAGCAGCTGAATGTCGCTGCGCACCCACATGCCGCTGGCACGTATGCGCAATTGAAGGCCCTTCTGTTCGGCGTGCGGGGCGAAGGTCTGGTTCAGCACCAGAAGCAATGCATCGAGTTCCAGCGCCTGCGGTTCGGACACGACAACGCCTGCATCGAGATGCGAGACATCGAGCATGGTGTCCAGCGATGAGCCCAGCGCGTCGACGGCGCGCATCAGGCGTTCGGCATTCTTTCTTTCAGGATGGTCATGCAGTGCGCTTTCCATGGCTGCGCCGAAAAGTGCAATGGCATGCATCGGCTGGCGCAAGTCGTGGCTGGCCGCGGCAAGAAAGCGGGTCTTTTCCGCACTGGCTCGCTCCACGGCGGCGATGCGTTCGCGCAACTGCGCAGCCAGCGCCTCGTTCTCGAACCGCAGGATCAAGGAGGCTGTCAGCCGCCGGTTCTGCTTCACCCCTTCGCGCAATGTCAGTATCAGATGCGCGAAGCCGAAAAGCGCCAGGAACCCGTGCAGCGCGCCACCGTGCCAGATCAAGGCAAGGATCAGCCCGCCCATCATCGGAATGCCGCAGCCGAACATGGCCTTCTTGAGCGGCCAGCGGGCCTGAACAGCCCGGGTCCAGCTGACCATGATCACGACGATCACCACGGTCGTCATCGCCGGGCTCTGGATGAGCACGAGGAACAACGCGCATGGAATCGCCGTGGTCACGCTGAGCAGCGTGACGATGCATGTGTAGCGGCGCGCCCAATGGCGGCTTTCGGACAAGGGGACATCCGGCGTCCACCGCGGCGCGAGCAACGCATACAGGTGCATCGACACGACGGCAGCGACCATGCCGATTACCAGCAGGTGGTGGATCGGATCGACGTTGAAGTACCCGAAGATGCCGATGGCAATGGCGAAGCCCATGTGCGCGCAGGTGACCGTCGTGTGCCCGGCATACACCGAGGCCACGTGCTCGCGGAGCACCCGATGGTCCAGGTCGGCGGACGCCGGGGCCTGATGCATCGATCGGGCAGCGTCATTCATGAGTGGGGCCCTTCTTTCGTCTCTTCTTCGATGATCGCCTTGCACCTCCTCCGGTGAATCAGCGCAGGCTGCTGATCAGTTCCGCCCGCGACTGCACGCCGAACAGCAAGAGGATCGTCGAGACATAGTTCTTCACCGTGCCTTCGCGCAACTCGGCCAACAGGGCGATCTCCTTGTTGGACTTGCCTTCGAGAATCATCTGCAGCACACGCGCCTGGCTTCCCGTCAGGGCGCCCAGGCCACCGCTGACGGAACGGTAGGGCACCCTGGCCACCCACCTGGAAGTGCCTGGAAGGCCGTCGACCACGTCCCTCCCGAGCAGGCCGCAGGCACGGATGAAGCTCACCACCTCCTTGAGGTTGGCCGACTTCGGCAAGAACGCGCGGGCGCCCTGTGCCAGCGCACTTTGAGCAATGGCGCTTTGCGCCAGCGACGTGGCGCCGACACCCGACAACGCGACAACGCGGGCCTGCGGATAACGCTGGAGAAAAACGGACACGCCGCTCAGACCGCGGGTATCGGGAAGCGCCAGATCGAGCAGCACCCACCCGATGCTCGCCTGAAAGCGCTCATACACGGCCAGTGCCTGCGCCATGCTGCTGGCTTCGAAGACCTCGACCGCCGGCCCGGTGGGCGAGGCTTGCGCCTGGAGCAAGGCACGCACGCCCAGGCGCACCAGGTCGTGGTCGTCCACGATCAGGATGGCTGACGCTCGGGTCGGCGCAAGAGTGCTCATGGCGCGCATGTTAGGGTCATGCGCCGCCGGCTGATAGTGACGAAAGTCAACTCACCCGCAGACCTTCATTCCTTTTTCAGCCCCATCTGCAGCGCCGTCTGCCCAAAGCGCGCAAGGTCTGCCCGGGCCCGCGCCGCTGCGTCGCCAGGCGAACTGCCAACCGGCATCCACCCCGCATCGATCAGGCGCTGGCGTGCCTCGGGCCGCGCCATGCCCTGGACGATCACCGCGTTGAGCCTGTCGATGACGGCCTGCGGCGTGCCCTTGGGTGCGGCCAGACCGAACCATCCCGAGGTCACGAAGCCGGGCAGCCCCGCCTCCTGCGCGGTGGGCACGCCGGCCAGCGATTCGCTGCGCTCGCGCGTGGTGACGAACAGCGCGCGCACCTTGCCGACCTGCACGTTCGCCACCTGCGCGGCGGCGTTGTCGATCATGGCGTCGATGTGGCCGCCGAGCAGGTCGGCGATGGCGCCGGTGCCGCCCTTGTAGGGAACGACGTTGGCCGAGATGCCGGCCGCCTTCATGAACATCATCTGCGTGAGGTGGGCCTGCGTGCCCACGCCGGCATTCGCGAACGACACCTTCCCCGGATTCGCCTTGGCATGCGCGATGAACTCCTTGAGGGTGCGCGCGGGAAAGTCCGGCCGCGTCACGACCACGAAGGGAATGTCGACCAGGATCGTGATGGGCGCCAAGTCTTCCACCGGCTTGTACTTCAGGTCGTACAGGTAGGGGTTGACGGCCATCGTTCCGCTGGCCACGAGCACCAGCGTGTGCCCGTCGGCGTGGGCGCGCACCACCTGCTGCAGCGCCATCGACCCACCGGCGCCCGGCTTCGCGTCGACGATGACCGGCTGGCCGAGCGCCTTGGCCATGAGGTCGGCGACCTGGCGCGTCATGGCGTCGGTGGCACCGCCGGCCGCATAGGGAAACACGATGGTGATCGGCTTGCTGGGGTAGCCCGGGCCGACTGCACGCGCCGCGGTGGCGAGCGATGCGGCGCAAAGCGATGCAGCGGTATTCAGCACGAAGGTTCGGCGAGGGATCGTCATGCGGGCATCTCAACGCATCGAAGCCGAAGAAGCAAGGGTGCCGCCTGTTCGGCGAAGCGCATCAGCGCGGGCACCATGTCGGGCTGGTACCAGTGTTCCCGGTGCAGGAGGTTCAGGGAACCGACAGTGCGGCCGTCGTGCCGGATCGGCACATTGATGGCAGACCGGCAGCCGAGCGCGTCGATCAGCGCATGGTCCGGGAACGCGCGACGGCAGTCTTCCTGATCAACGCAGATGCGCGCCCGGCCGCCCTGCACCACCTCGCGAAAGAAGTCGTTGTCGTGGTGCAGTGGCTTGGTGCCGCCGCACGGATACGCCACCGGGTCGCTCGTGTACAGGCGCCGGGACGCGACAAGGCTGGGGTCGATCGCCAGCACGGTGAACAGCCGGTGCCCCGGAAACCGCCGCAGCGCGTGGTCCAGCGCCTCGAAGGAAGCCGGCTCGATGGCACTCACTGCGCAATGCCCAGGCGATCGATGATGGGCCCCCAGGCGGCCGACTCGCGCTGGGTGAACTTCAGGACATCGGCCGGCGTCGACTTGACGCCGACCAGCATCTGGCCGGCCAGGCGCTCCTTCATCTCGGGCGTGTCCAGGGCCTTGTTGATCTCGGCATTGAGTCGCGCGACCGCGTCGCCGGGTGCGCCCGCGCGCGCCACCAGGGAGTACCAGCCGGGCACTTCCATGTCGATGCCCAGCTCCTTGAACGTGGGCACGTCGGGCAGCTGTGGCAACCGCCGTTCGCCGGTGACCGCCAGCGGCACCAGCTTGCCGCTCTTGACCAGCGGCACGACGCCGGCGGGAACGGTCGTCATGACCGGCGTGTCGCCCGCCATCACGCTGGTCAGCGCGTTGGGGCCGCCGGCGCCGCTGATGGGCACGTGCTGCATCTGGATGCCGGTGCGCGACTTCAGCAGCTCGCTCGCCAGATGGGTGGAGTTGCCGATGCCGGCGGATGCAAAGCTGAGCCGCTGCGGCTCGGCCTTGGCCATCTTGATGAGGTCGGGCAGTGTCTTCACGCCCAGGCTCGGCGACACGACCGTCACGAACGGCGTGTTGGCGATGACGGCGACACCGGTGAAGTCGCGCGCCGGCTGGTGCCCCAGCGACTTGTACAGGTGCGGGTTCCACGACATGTTCGAGACGCCGGCCAGGAACAGCGTGTAGCCGTCCGCAGGCTGCGAGAGCACGTAGGCCGCGGCCAGCGTGCCGTTCGCGCCGGGCCGGTTCTCCACCACGACGCTCTGCCCGATGCTCTTGGCGAGCACGTCGGCCAGCGTGCGCGCCAAGGTGTCCGGCCCCGAGCCGGCCGGCTGCGGAACCACCACCTTGATCGGTTTGGAGGGAAAGCCCTGCGCGAAAGCGGGTGCGGCGAGCAGCGAGGCTGCAACGGCCAACGCGGAAAGCATGGTGCGGCGGGTGGTCATGATGAAGTCAAGGTCGGTGGTTGCGAAAGGTGTGAGGGGTCTCAACCGACGGTGGCGTACTCGAGCGACTTGGGCGTGGCGGTGAGCACGCGCGGCGTCGCGCCCACCACGACCGTGTCGTCGATGCGAAAGCCCCCCACGCCGTAGACGTACAGGCCGGGCTCGGCCGAATAGACCTCGTTGTCGCGCAGCGGACGCTGGCTGAAGGCCATGTCCTCCGGGTACTCGTGGTGCACGATGCCGATGGCGTGGCCCGTGCGGTGGCGGATGCAGTCGGCAAAGCCGGCGCGCTCGATCACGGCCTGCGCCGCGGCGTCGATCGCGCACACGGGCCGGCCTGTCACGGCCGCGCCGATGGCCGCATCGGTCGCGTCGCGCGCGGCGGTCCACAGCGCCTTCTTCTGCTCGTCGGGGCGCCCGCAGAACCAGGTGCGCTCGTTCTCGATCGTCAGGCCGTTGAGCCGGGGAATCACGATGTTGACCAGCACGTCGCCTTCGCGGATGCGCGCGCCGCAGGAGGCCCCGTCGCCATGCGGCGAGGCCGACGCCGGGCCGCTGAGCGTCCAGCAGCGCACGACCTCGAACTGCTCGCCGGGGAAGCGCTCGGCGGCCTCCTGCACGAACAGGCTGGCCATGGCGCAGTCCATCTCCTGCACCAGGCGGCCGGGCTTGATCGCTTCGCGGTAGCGGTCTTGCAGCCAATCCGTCAGCCCGGCCATGGCCTGCATGACGGCCAGTTCCTCGGCGTGTTTCTGCCAACGCAGGCTGCGCACTTCCGCGGTGGCGACGCGCACGTCCAGGTCGGGCAGCAGGCGCTGCACGGTGGCCATCACGCCGCTGCCGGCATCCAGCGCGATGCGCGAGCGGCGCAGGCCGGCGCGGCTCAGGCGCTCGGCAAGGATCTCGGGGAGCTGCGACACGAGCGGCAGGCGGTTGCTCACCATCGGATGCTCGGCATAGAACGTCACGTCCGTGATCCACACCTTGTGCGCTTCCATCGAGAAGCGCATGTGGTTCGTGGACAGCTCGTTCATGACCAGGAAGCCCTCGCCCTGGCGCGGCACCACCGCGAAGATCGGCCGCTCCCAGGGCTGCACGTCGGTGTGGAAGTTGGTCGCGAACTGAAAGAAGTCGGCGGTGGTGAACACCAGCGCATCGACGGCGAGTTCGTCCATCAACCGGACCATCTGGTCGTGGCGGTACCGCCAGACGGCTTGCGTCAGCTTGGGCATGTGTCGTTTCCTTGAAGGGGCCGGAGGCATCCGGCGGGTTGTCTGAACAGCTCGGGGGGCGGGCTACAGCGCGTCGAACTCGACCACGCCGGCTTTCATCACCAGGGGAATTCGCTCGCCCTGCCCCCCCAGGCAATCGAGGTTGCGCATCGGGTCGCCGTCGACCAGCAACAGGTCGGCCAGCGCGCCCGGGATCAGCCGGCCGAGCCGGTCGCTCATGCCCAACACCTCGGCGCCGATGAGCGTGGCGCTGGCGATGATCTCGGCCGGCGACAGCACCTGCGCGCGCAGGCGGAACTCGTCGCTCTGCAGCCGATGCGACTCGCCCAGCAGGTCGGTGCCGAAGCCCATCTTCACGCCCGCCGCCTTGTAGATCTCGAGCGAGCGCAGCCCGGCGCCGCGCACGTCCTCCACCTTGGCCACGCTGGCGGGCGGCAGCCCCAGGGCCGCGCCTTCGTTGGCGAGGGCGTCGTAGGTCACCAGCGTGGGCACCACATAGGCGCCGTGCGCGGCCATGAGCGCGGCGGTCGGCGCATCGACCAGGTTGCCGTGCTCGATCGTGCGCACGCCGCAGCGCACCACCCGCTGGATCGCGGCCGGGGTGTAGGCGTGGGCCAGCACGTAGGTGTTGCGGGCCGCCGCTTCCCCGACGATGGCGCGGATCTCGTCCTCGCTGTAGCCCAGGGCATCGACCGGGTCGGTGGGCGACGCCACGCCGCCGCCGGCCATGATCTTGATCTGGTCTGCGCCCATCTGCAGTTCTTCGCGCACGGCCTTGCGCACGGCGTCCACGCCGTCGGCCACGCGGGCCAGCATGCCCACGCGGGCACAGTTGGGGCACACGGCGTTGGCCACCAGGTAGTCGGAACGCGCGCGGCCGTCGCCATGGCCGCCGGTCTGGCTCAGCGCGCGGCCCGAGACGAACAGGCGCGGCCCCTGCGCCAACCCCGACTGCACCGCCTGCTTGAACGCATCGCCCGCACCGGCGGCGTCGCGCACGGTCGTGAAGCCGCGGCGCAGCATGCCGCGCAGGATCGGCAGGCTGCGCAGCGTCGCCAGCACGTTGGGCATCAGCGCCTGGCGCTGCAGGTTCAGGTCGACGGCCACCACGTGCACATGCAGGTCGATCAGGCCGGGCATCACGGTCTTGCCGGCGGCGTCGATGACCCGCGCATCGCGCGCCACGATCGGCCGGTCGGACACCTCGCGGATCGTGTCGCCCTCGATCAGGATGTCGTGGCGGTCCTGCAGCTCGGGCTTCAGCGGGTCGAGCAGGCGGGCGTTCTTGACGAGGAGGGTCTGGGTCATGGGGTCTGTCTGCCGGGTTCCGGGGCAGGGGCGGTGAGGAATGACGGGATCGTAGGATCGCGTCACAATTCCGAAAAATTTATATGCTGAATCCGCTCCATTGACCGTATGAATGGTTTCAATACCCTCAGCCCACTCTTCTGTCCATGAACTACCGCAACGCCGATCTGAACCTGCTGAAGGTCTTCGAAGCCCTCATGAACGAAGGCAACGTGACGCGCGCCGCGTCCAAGCTGTCGCTCACGCAGCCCACGGTCAGCAACGCGCTGCGCCGGCTGCGCGAGACCTACGGCGACCCTTTGTTCGTGCGCAACGGCGCGGGCATCCGCCCGACGCGGCGCGCCACGGAGTTGTGGGCGCCGCTGGCGCGGTCGCTGCGCACCATCCGGGGCACGCTCGAAGGCGAGAGCTTCGATGCGTCGCAAAGCGACGCACGCCTGACGGTCTCGATGACCGACTACGTGGCCTGCATCGTCGCCCCCCGCCTGCTCGAGCGGCTCGGCGACCTCGCGCCGGGCATGCGGCTGCACACCCACCCCGGCACGGTGGTGGACTTCGGGCAGTCGCTGGACGACAACCGGGCCGACTTCGCCATCGGCGCCTACAACGACGACGTGCAGCGCCCCGGCTTCATGCGCTCACGCCGGCTGTGGTCGGTGGACTTCGCCTGCTTCATGCGCAACGACCACCCGCTGGCCAAGCTCGACAAGATTCCGCTGAAGAAATTCCTGGCCGCACGCCACCTCGACGTGAGCCTGGCGGGCCGTGTCGGCGGCGTCTACGACCGCGTGCTGCAAAGCCGCGGCCTGCAGCGCAACCTGGTCAGCACGGTGAGCCACTACTCGGCGGCCTACGAGGCCGTGCGCCGCTCGGACCTGATCGCCGTGCTGCCCTGGTCCGAGGGCCTGGAGACGATGCGCATGACGGGCCTGAAGCGCGTGGCGCCACCGGTGGCGGCGCCGGCGCGCACCGTCGAACTGGTCTGGCACGAGCGGCATGAGACCTCGGCGCTGCACCAGTGGTTCATTGCCCTGGTGGTCGAGATGCTGGCGCGGGAGCCGGCTGCGCGGGCTAAGCCCGGAACCAGATCCTGAGCGTCACATACATCGCGTAGCCCAGGCCCAGGACGCACCACGCGATGAAAAACATGTTGGCCCAGTACTCGCCTGCATGCGCCGCCAGGGTGTAGACCTGCCCCGCGCACCCCTTGCCGACGCAAGGCACTTCGCCGCGAACCAGGGCGCGCAGCATGGCGAAGAAGAGGTAGCAGGTCACGCCAGCGGTCAGCAGGAATCCGACGGGCCCGACCAGCCCCTGGGTGAGTTCGCCCTTCTCATCGCGGTACCCCTTGCGCAGCAGCTTCTGTCCGTACCTGTACCAGGCATATCCGAGCAGGAGCATCAAGGCGTAGTAGAGGAAGGTGCGCATGGGTCCTGTGATCGTCGGGGTGTGGCGGGAGTGAGTGCTTCGGCGAGGATCGTATCCGAGTAACTCACGCTCGCCACCCGCGCCCGCTACCGCGCACTCGCCACGATGGCGATGCCCCGAATCTGCCCGGCGCTGGGCGCGTCCACCGGCTTCGCGTAGCGCGATGGCGCAAAGCGGTGCAGCAGTTCGGCCTCGCGCAGGCGCGCCGAATCCAGGTTCGCCAGCTTCACATGGCCGAAGCCGCGCACCGACAGCGGCAGCGCCGCGATGCGTGCGGCGGTCGGCTGGTTGTCGGGGGTCAGCGCGGTGGCCATCTCCTGCAACAGGCGGTCGAAGTGCTCGATCAGCTCGCGCTCGGTGCGGCGCTCCGCCGTGTGACCGAACAGGTCGAAAGGCGTGCCGCGCAGGCGCTTGCCGTGGGCCAGCCACTTCATCGCCGGCAACATCCATCCCCCGAGGCGCACCTTGGCGGGCGCCTGCCCGTGCGCGGGGCGCGAGAGCAGCGGCGGCGCCATGTGGAACTCGAGCTTCAGGTCGCCTTCGAACTGGTCCTTCAGCTTTTGCAGGAACGCGCCGTCGGTGTACAGGCGCGCGACCTCGTACTCGTCCTTGTAGCTCATGAGCTTCAGGAGGCTGCGGGCCGCGTTGCGCGTGAAGGGCAGGCTCGCATCGCCGCCCTGCAAGGCGGATTCGACCGCCTGCAGTGCGCGAATACGCTGCTCGAAGCGCTGCGCCCATGCGGCGTTCTGGTAGCCGGTGAGATGGCGGCACGCATCGGCGAGCAGCGTTTCCAGCGGGCGGTCGTCGACCTGGTGCGCCGCCGCCTCGACCGGTGCCGCGCGCAGCTGGTCGAGCGCCGCCGGGTCGCCCGCCGCGAGCCGCCCCAGCGAGAACGCCGACTGGTTGGCCGCCACGGCCACGCCGTTGAGTTCGATCGCGTGCATGAGCGCCTCGAGGCTCAGCGGCACGAGGCCGCGCTGCCACGCATAGCCGGTGGCCACGATGTTCGCGGCCAGCGTGTCGCCCAGGAACTCCTCGGCCAGGCTCTGCGCATCGAAGGTCTCGACCTGTTCCTCGCCCGCGACGAAGCGCATCTTCTCGAGCAGCAGGTCGACATGCAGGTCCGCATCGGGGTTGCGCAGCGACTCGGCCACCGGAATCTCGTGGATGTTCGCGAGCACGCGCGTGCGCCCGTGCCGCACGGTCTGCAGCGCGTCGGCCGAGGCGCCCACCACCACATCGCAGGCGAGGATGGCGTCGGCCTGCTGCGTGTCGATGCGCACCTGGTTCAGCCGCTCGGGCGTGTCGGCCAGCCGCACGAAGCTCAGCACCGAACCGCCCTTCTGCGCGAAGCCCATGAAGTCGAGCACGCTGGCCGACTTGGCCTCGAGGTGCGCGGCCATCGCGATGACCGCGCCCACCGTCACCACGCCCGTGCCGCCCACGCCGGTCACGAGCAGGTCGTAGGGGCCGGTCCATGCGTGCGGCGCGGGATGCGCGAGCGCGCCCACGCGGTGCAGGAAGGCATCGCGCCCGGCCGCGAGCGCCCCGCTCTTGCGGCGCAGCTTGCCGCCGGTGACGCCCACGAAGCTGGGGCAGAAGCCCTTGGCGCAGGAATAGTCCTTGTTGCAGCTGGTCTGGTCGATCTTGCGCTTGCGGCCCATCGGCGTCTCGTGCGGCAGCACGGCCACGCAGTTGCTCTGCACGGTGCAGTCGCCGCAGCCTTCGCACACCGCCTCGTTGATGAACAGGCGCTTGGGGGGATCGGCCAGTTCGCCCTTCTTGCGGCGGCGGCGCTTCTCTGCGGCGCAGGTCTGCTCGTAGATGAGCACGGTCACGCCGGGCATCTCGCGCAGGCGGCGCTGCACCTCGTCGAGCGCGGCGCGGTCGTGGAACTCGGTGCCCGCCGGAAACTTGTTCTTGATGGCGTCGTAGTGATGGATGGCATCGCTCACCACCACCACCTTGGTGACGCCTTCCGACTCCACCTGCCGCGCAATGGCGTCCACGCTGATGACGCCGTCGACCGGCTGGCCGCCCGTCATCGCGACCGCGTCGTTGAACAGGATCTTGTAGGTGAGCGTGGCCTTGGCCGCGACGGCCTGCCGGATCGCGAGGTAGCCCGAGTGGTAGTAGGTGCCGTCGCCCAGGTTCTGGAACACGTGCGGCGTCTTCGTGAACATGGCGTGCGAGATCCAGTCGACGCCCTCGCCGCCCATCTGGATCAGGCCCGCCGTGCTGCGGTCCATCCAGTTGGCCATGAAGTGGCAGCCGATGCCCGCGCGCGCCGTCGAGCCTTCGGGCACCTTGGTGCTGGTGTTGTGCGGGCAGCCGGCGCAGAAGTACGGCAGGCGCTTGACCGCATCGCTCGCGTTGGCCAGCAGTTCGGGCGGCGTGAAGTCGCGCACATGCTGCAGGTGATCGCCCAGGTCGTGGTTCTCGGGAAAGTGCGCGGCCAGCCAGTGCGCGACCAGCTCGATGAGGCGCGAAGGCCGCAGCTCGCCGAGCGCCGACACCAGCGGCTGGCCCGCGTGGTCGTGCTTGCCCACGAGCACGGGGCGCGCCTCGGGCGGCGCGTTGTAGAAGATGTCGCGCAGCTGCGTCTCGACCACCGCGCCCTTCTCTTCCACGATGAGGATCTCGCCGAGCCCGCGCGCGAACTCCTTGAGGCGCGTCTGCTCGACCGGAAAGCTCAAACCGATCTTGTACAGCCGCACCCCGGCGCGCGCGAGCTGATCGGGCGAGAGTTCGAGCCGGCGCAGCACCTCCATCAAATCGTGGTGCGCCTTGCCGCAGGTGACGATCCCCACCTTGGCGTGCGGGCTCACGATGACGTGGCGGTCGATGCTGTTGCGTTGTGTGAAGGCGGCCACGGCCGCGAGCTTGTCTTCCAGCCGCGACTCGATGCGCAGCGACGGCAGGTCGGGCCAGCGGTAGTGCAGGCCGTCAGGCGGCGCGGCATGGCCGGTGGCGGCACGCACGGCATCGGCGTCTTCCCAGGCGGCCACGCGTGTGTTCACCGCATCGAGGTCCACCGTGCCCGCGCTCTCGACGATCTCGGACAGCGCCGCCATGCCGACCCACGCGCCCGAATAGCGCGACAGCTCGTAGCCGTACAGGCCGAACTCCAGGTACTCGGCCACGCTCGCGGGCTGCATCACGGGCATGCGCCAGGCCATGAAGGCGTGGTCGCTCTGGTGCGGCATCGACGACGACACGCAGCCGTGGTCGTCGCCCGCCACCACCAGCACGCCGCCGTGCGGCGACGAGCCGTAGGCATTGCCGTGCTTGAGCGCGTCGCCCGCGCGGTCCACGCCCGGGCCCTTGCCGTACCACATGGCGTACACGCCATCGACCGTGCGTTCGGGGTCGGACTCCACGCGCTGCGTGCCCAGCACCTGCGTGGCGGCCAGTTCCTCGTTCACGGCGGGCACGAAGCGGATGCCGGTCTTCTTGAAGCGCTCGCCGGCCTTCCAGATGGCCTGGTCGACCATGCCCAGCGGCGAGCCGCGGTAGCCGCTCACAAAGCCCTGCGTGTGCAGGCCGCGCGCCGCGTCGCGCTGTTTCTGCATCACCAGGATGCGGATCAGCGCCTGCGTGCCGGTGAGGAAGACCGAGCCGGCATCGGCCCAGAGGTTGTCGGAAAGTTGGTAGTCGGGCCGTCGGAGTGCGGCCGCTTCAAGTGGGGCGTTCATGCCCGGAATTGTTCTGCGCCCCCCCAAGTAAGTGTTTCTTCAATACACTGGCGCAGACCCTTGTTTGAAGAAAAATTCACTCAAAAACTGCGATGAACGCTGGTTCTATTTCTCTTGACGAGCATTGTCTCAAGATTCTTTCTGCACTGCAGCATGACGGCCGGCAGACCGTGCAGCAGATTTCCGAGGCCGTCGGCCTGTCGCCCACGCCCTGCTGGAAGCGCATCAAGGACATGGAGGCGGCCGGCGTCATCCGCGGCTACACCGCGCTCGTCGACCCCGAGCACGTGGGCCTGCACGTGTCGGCCGTGGCCGAGGTGAACCTCGACCGCCACAGCGAGGCGATGGTGCAGCGCTTCGAAGAAGCCGTGGCCGCGAGCCCGCAGATCATCCGCTGCGTGTCGGCCACCGGGCCCGCGGACTACATCCTCAACGTGACCGTGCCCGACATGAAGCACTACGAGCGCTTCCTGCACGAGGTGCTGTTCAGCCTGCCCGGCGTGACGCACGTGCGCTCGAGCATCGTGCTGCGCGAGATCAAGTCGGAGACGGCGCTGCCGCTCGGGCACCTATTGGATGCCAAAGCGGGGCTGGCGGGATCACGGCGGTCGCCGTAGCGGCTTCTAGCGTTTGCGCCGGATGACGTACGCGTTCTGCGCCAGCTCGAAGCCGAGTGTCGGGTAGTAAGACATCGCGTCGGGTGCCGAGAGCAGGATCAGCGACACCTCGTCGCCGATGATGGCCTGCGTGCGCTGCACGAGTTCCCGGCCGATGCCGTGGCCCTGGTACTTCTTGTCCACCGCCAGGTCCGACAGATAGCAGCAGTACGCGTGGTCGGTCAGCGAGCGCGACAGCCCCACCAGTTCGTTGTCGACCCAGGCCGACAGCAGGAGGCTGGGCGCGGCGAACATCCGCGCGATCCGGGCGAGATCGTTCGTGGGGCGCTTGATGCCGGACCGGTCGAAGACGCGGGCGACGTCGGCCGGGTCCAGGGGCACGTCCTGGCGGTAGTCGATGGTGATGTGGTTCATGTATTTCCTGGGTAGCGCCGGCGCCAGCGTCATTCCGTCTCGGAAGACCCGAGCTTCTTCAGTTCGGCGAACTTGGCCGCCATCGTCGGGTTGCCGCGCGTCAGCTTCTTGATCGTCACGTCCTGCGCCTTGTCGTTCGCAAGGCGAAGATTCCGGTCGGTGCCGAGCAGCGCTTCCTTGGTCTTCTGCAGGTGATCGATCGACTTGTCGATCTCCGCGATCGCCTTCTGGAAGTGGCCGTGGGCCAGGTCGTAGTTCCTGCCGAAGGCGGCCTTGAAGGTCTCCAGCTCGGTCTCGAACTTCGTGATGTCGATGTTCTGCGCCTTCACCAGCGCCAGCTCCGACTTGTACTTGAGCGAGTTCATCGCCGCATTGCGCAGCAGCGTGATGATGGGCAAAAAGAACTGCGGGCGCACGACATACATCTTCGGGTAGCGATGGAACACATCGACGATCCCGGTGTTGTAGAGCTCGTTGTCGGGCTCGAGCAGCGACACCAGCACCGCGTACTCGCAGCCTTTTTCGGTGCGGTCCTTGTCGAGTTCCTTCAGGAAGTCTTCGTTCCTGTTCTTCGTGGCCGTGCGGTCGTTCTCGTTCTTCATCTCGAACATGATCGAGACGATCTCGGTGCCCGCCTCGTCCGCGTCGCGGAAGATGTAGTCGCCCTTGCTGCCCGTGCGCGCGTCGTTGTCCTTCTCGAAGTAGGCGCGGGGAAACGCCATCGACCGGATGCGGTTGAACTCGGTCTCGCAGTGCTGCTCCAGAGTCTCGCCCACCATCTTGGTCGACAGGCGCGCCTTCATGTCGCGCAGCCGCTCGATCGCGTCGTCGCGGTCCTTGATCTGCGTTTCGTACTTGTCCTTGAGCGACTTCTCGGCGAGTTGCTTCTCGAGCTCCGCCCGCTCGAGGCCGCTCTTCCACTGATCCCGCTCCTTCTCGACCACGCTGACGGCCTCGCTGATCGCGAGCTTCTTCGCCACTTCGATGGCGTCGAGCCGGGCCTTCAGTTCCTGGATTTCCACGTCCTTCGCGGCGGCGCTCTTCTGCAGCTCGCCCACGTGCCGTGCTTCGGCAAGCGCGGTGGCGGCCAGCTTGTCCTGCTTGGCCTTTTCAAGCTCGTTGGCGAGCGCGTCGCGTTCCCGTTCCACGGCGCCCAGGGCCTCGCTCACGGCCAGCTTTCGCGCGACATCGCCGGCCTCGAGCTTCGCCTTGAGTTCCTGGATCTCGCCGTCCTTGGCGGCAGCGGCCTTCTGCAGTTCGCCGGCGGCCCGGGTCTGGGCGAGTTCGACGGCGGCGCGCTTGTCACGCTCGGCCAGTTCCAGCCGCTCGTGCAGCTGCTTCTCGAAATCGCCGTCGCGCACCTGCTTCAGGATGTCCGCGTAACCGGCTTCGTCGATCTTGAATGCCTTGCTGCAATGGGGGCAGATGATTTCGTGCATGGTTACTTACTTTCAGCCCTGAGTGTCTTGATGCGAGCGGATTGAATCCTCATGTGCAACTTCCAATTCTGTTCCTGCAACGAAGAGTTGCGCCGCATCGAATATATGCGCTCGCGCAGGTGCATGCGGATAGCAAGATTAGTGGCGTCGGCGCGTCGGCCTCAATAGAAGAGACGACGTTTTGATCCGTCTTCAACACCGGCAGTTGTGGCTGAATTGAAGACTCGATTTGAAGTGCGCCACCTCGTCACAAGGTCGTCATAGATTGGATTGGCACGTCTCATATGATCCGTCCTCCATAAACGAGGAGGAGTACATGAAACAGAGGGAGCATTGCGCCTTGTCGCGCGTACGAGCGGTGACGACGATGGCGGCCGTTGCTATTTCAGTGGCGGCATGTGGAGGGGGCGGAGGAGGTGGCGGTGGCGGCGGCGGATTTCCGTTGTTGCCAGTAGCGCCACCACCGTCAACTGGATCAGCTCCGCCACCTGCACCACCACCAGTCGATCCGCCCCCACCTCCTGCGGAAGCTCCAACCGCAGCAGCTTGCACGAACGAAGCAGACTTTCGGGATGGAACAGTGCTGGAGGCAGAGTTCCAACGAAACCTGATTCTCGAACCGGCACTTGGGGCAGAGAAGGTCTACTACAAGCTTGAAGGGCGCAAGCCGTTTGCTGGGTTCAATCCCATCGCGATTACTTCTGAATCTGACGGAGTCATTGTCGAACGTGTCCGATTCAGCGACACCGAATTCACAGACTTGGTCGATGGGAACGTTGTGACCTACGGCAGGCGCATTACCTTGCGCGACTCTACTGGGTCGAGAACCGATACCCTCGTTTTCGATCCGCCTCTCGCGCGTCCCTTGAACATGAAGCAAGGGCAAGATGTGACGCAAAAATACCGAATGAAGGCGACCTCGGTGTTCACTCCGGTAGGCGGTCCGCCCGGCGCTCCTGATCCTGAGCAGGTCTATGAACTGACGACGGTGTTCGCGTATGGCGGGACGCACCCCCTGCAAACCGCAGCCGGCAACTACGAGTCGTGCCTGCTTTACGAGAAAACCGTAAGTACAACCGCAGGAAAACCCTACGATCGCAACATGAAGATCGAAGTCCCAGTAGAGGGACCACTCCGGGGCCAGGTTGTGTCCAGGTCCTTGTTTAGCAGTGCGTATCCTTGGCAGGATTTCGTGGTGAAGGTCACCTATTCCTCGAAATAGGTCTGAAGGAAACCGAGGCCTGCCTGCTTCTGAAAGTCTGCTTCTTTCCGACAGTCGCAGGAGTTTCTTCGCCCGGTCGTCGCCCTTGGCTTTCGCCTAGGGCGACGACGTGTACGACGCGATGTCCAACTCACCCGTCGCGGGAATCAAGACGATCTGCCCTCGCCCGCTATCGATCAGATGATTGACCAAGCCCACACCCAAGCCGGCCCCGATGCCTGCGGTCAACGGAGTCGACGAGGCTGTCACCTCCTGCGTGAGCATCTGAATCTCCCAATCTTCAGGGGAACCTGATGCGCCCGGGATGTTAAGTTGGTAGTAGTAGAGCCGATAGCCATCGGCATTCTTGGATCGAGAAACAAAAAGTCCGCCGGGGAACTTGCTGTCGGGGTAGTTCACCTTGTTGGAGTTGATTGCGGGAGGCACTTGGACCACAAGCCCTGGCCCTCTGTAGTAATAGCCGTCGAGACTTTCGTATTCGATCCTGTACACCCCTGCATCGAGTCCTAGCTGGCCTTTTCCGTAAGTAAAAGCCGAGACCTTGATGGCGTCCAGCGGGTTGCTCGGCCTGCTCAGTGAGGAGATCGCAATGGTCGACGCGCACCCGGCCAGCATCGCCGCAACATGGATCGCAAGCAGCAAGCGCAGCAATTTGATTGGGCCGCTCATTCTCAGTTCGAGGAGAGTGCACGTCGCAGATCAGCTCCCGCCGGCTGATCTCTATGCACGGCGTAGTTCCCCTGTTCCGCCGCCACCAAGGCTCCGACCACGACGCCACCGATAGCGCCGCCAATCCCTGCTTGCAGAGGTGTGGCGGCAGGAACCGTAGCGGCAACCATTGCGGTCGTCACGCTGGCGTCCGGAAATACGTCCTGTGGAACCGGTGCTCGCCCTTCGGGGTAGGACTGCCACGAGCCGACCAACAGGAAAACCCTGGGCTCTTGAGTCGAATCGTGCGGAACATAGATTCCGCAGCCGAATGATCCGACGGTCTTTCCGACCATCGACTGCCTCTCTCCCCAACCCGCCTCGACCAGTGTTTGGCTCAGGCATTGAGCGGGACCCAAGTAGTACACGCCGATCCGATCCTGCTTTTGGGCTGCGTACTGGCCAGGAGCGAGCGTCCACCGCCAACGGATTCCTGTGACCCGGTAGTACGCCTCATAAGAAAAGGAATCCTTGACCCGCAGGGTCCGGCTTGTGTCTATGGATTGAAGGTTGTCGGGCTGAACACCTGCGCAACCGCAAAGTGCCAAAGCGATGCCCAAGCTCGCCACGCACACGGGCCATCTGCTGTATTTCGATGTACTCATCGGTTTCTCCTCGATCCGCTTGGAATCGTATCAGCGGGTAAGTGGCGAGCGAGGTGCAGGCCTTTCGAATGAAGTACTGCATTGACGATGCGCCTGGACGCCACCAATCAGTCCTTCCGTGTCAAGGGCACAACGTCAACATAGACTGCCTCCATGTCCCAACCCACCGCCGCCTTCAGCACGTCATCCACCACCAACAACTACGCCGAGAAAACCGCCCGCCTGGTGCCAGGCCTGCACGACCTGCAGACAATGGCGACCCTGCTCGTCGCCGAGCGTGCGCCGGATGCGGCCAAGGTGCTGGTCATCGGCGCCGGCGGTGGCATGGAGTTGGAGGTGCTCGCGCAGGCGCATCCCCGATGGCATTTCGTCGGCGTCGATCCGTCGCAGCCCATGCTCGACCTCGCCGCGGAAACGCTCGGTGCGCTCGCCGAGCGGGTCACGCTGCACCACGGCTACACCGACACCGCACCCGAAGGCCCGTTCGATGCAGCGACCTGCCTGTTGACGATGCACTTCCTGACGCTCGATGAACGCAGGTCGACGCTGATGGAAATTCGCCGTCGACTGAAGCCCGGTGCACCGTTCGTCATGGCGCATCTCAGTTTTCCCCAGGCGGATGGGGAGCGAGAGCTGTGGCTCTCGCGCTACGTCGCCTTCGCGGCAGCTTCCGGCGTCGATCCGGACAACGCGCGCAAGGCGGCCTCCGCGATCGATTCGACGCTGACGCTGCTCAGCCCGGAACAGGAAGAGGCACTGCTGGAGGAGACGGGCTTCGCCAACGTCCGCTTGTTCTATGCGGGCATGGCATTCAGAGGCTGGGTCGCCAACGCCTGAGCGACATCTCCCTCACCGCGCGTTGCAAAACGCCTTGATGTCGTTCTGCGCCACCTCGCGATCGTAGGCGTCGGTGGGCTTGTTGCGGCGCGCTCGGGCACCGCTGAGGATGTCCCGCGCCAGCGCGCATCGCGAGGCATTCGTGCCGTGGTCGATGCCGTCCGAAACCGCCTTGGGTCCCTTGCGTTCGGGTGGGCCAGGGGGCCAAGGCGACTTCGTCGACGTGGGGAGGCCGGACCGGTCACGTGGGCGCCAGTCACTTGTGGGCGGCGTGAAGGTATTCGACGTGTCGGGTGGCGGGGAGACTTTCAGTTCCTCGGTCCTGGCGTCGCCTGCATCGGCCTTGCGCTCGGTGTAGTGCGTCTGGCCTTTGGCGTCGACCCACTTGTAGATCTCCGCATGGCCCATGGAGGAAAGGAGCACGGACGTGAAGGCGCCCAGTGCAACCCGACGCAGTCCTGAAGTTTTCATTCCGTGGCTACCAGCAAGTGGCGAGATCGAACGAAGAGGTCGGGCGATTCTGCCCTACCCTTCGCGGCCCCACCGCCACGCCCTCAACGCTCCAGATCGCGATCGAGCGAGGCGCCCCCGTCCCCCACCTGCCGCCACGCAGGCGCCAGCGCCTTGCGCGCCGCATTGAGTTCGGCCATCGAGATGTGCAGCTCCGCCATGGTCTGCACCAGCAGCTCGAGCAGCGCGGCGCGCTGGCGCAGCCGCACGGTTTCGGCGCGGCGTGCGCGTTGGGCCTGGCGCGCCGCGGCCTGGATGGCGCGACCCGTGGGCGAGTCGTGCGAGGGATGGTGGTGGTCGTCCACGGACAGGCCGGATGCGGCGCGCATGGGCAGTGGCATCACGCGGCGGCGGGCACACCCTGGACGGCGGCGGTGGCAGCAGCAGCGGCGTCGGCATTCGCCGCATCGCCGCGCGTCTCGGCGGCGGGGCCGTAGTTGCGCAGGTGCAGGAAGAACTCGCCCATCATCTGCATCCACAGGCGCACGGCAAAAGCCAGGTAGGCGGGGCTGACGCCGCCGGCCACGACCACGTCCATCTCGAGCACGACGAAGTCGCCGTGTTGCGCCACGCGCGCAAAGCGCTTGCTGCGGTGCCAGGCGGCGAGCACGGCCTCGGGCAGCGTGCCGCCCTGCACGCGCAGCGGGCAGCTCAGGGTGAAGTCGGTGTACTGGGTGGTGGTGACGGCATTGCCCCACAGCACCTGGAAGCCGATGCCGTGGCTGGCGCTGTGCAGGCGCACCACGCCATCCTGTTCGATGGCGGTGACAGCGCCGCCGGCGGCCTTGATGGCGTCCGACACCTGGTCAGGCGTGACGGCGTCGAGCATGTCGAAAGGCACCGGCGTGGCGGCCTGGTCGTCGGCTTGCGGGATCGTGGCGGTGGTGTTCATGGTGTGGTTCTTCTTTCAGGAAAAAGGGGAAACGGGTTCAGTTGGTTTTCTTGAGCGCGGCGTCGAGCGCGGCGCTGTCGATGCTCAGTTGCGCCGGCGGCGCCAGCTGGGCCATGTAGGCCTGCACGAGTTGCTGCTGCCGCTGCTGGCGCAGCGCGGCCTGCAGTTGCGGCTTCATTTCCTCGAGGGTGGCGGTGCGCGCAGGCTGGATGTCCAGCAGCTTGACGATGTGAAAGCCGGCCTCGGCCTGCACCGGTTCGCTGACCTGGCCCTGCTTGAGCCTGGCCACGGTGTCGCGCAGCTCGGGCAGGATGCGCGCGAGCGGCAGCGTGTCGACCTCGCCGCCGCGCTCGGCGCTGCGACGGTCCTGCGAGCTGGTGCGCGCCACGGCGGCGAAGTCGCCGCTGCGGGCCTGCTTGGCGAGGCGGTTGGCTTCGTCGCGCACCTTGGCGATGGCGGCCGGGTCGCGTTCGGGCGTGGCCAGGTAGATCTGTGCCACGCGGTAGGCGGCCGGCAGGTTGAAGCCGGTCTTGCCCTGGTCGTAGGCGGCCTTCACCTCGGCGTCCGACGGAAAGCCCGCGGGCACCTGGCTCACAGATTCGAGGTAGCTGGTGGCGACGATGCGCGCGGTGATCTCGCGCGTGGCGGCGTCGATCTTGGCCTTCACATCGGGCCGGTCGGCCCAGCCCTTGGCGCGGGCGTCGCGCAGCAGCGCTTCGCTCACGAGGCGCTGGCGCAGCCAGCCGTCGAGGCCCGCGCGGTCGGCCTTGACGGCAGCGCGTTCGGTCTCGGGCAGGGTCTGCAGCAGCTTCTCGACCTCGTCGGGGCCGATGGTCACTTCGCCGATGCGCGCGACCACGGCGGGGCCGGGCGCGGCGGGTTGCTGGGCGGCGGCCACGCCGACCGACGAGACGAGCAGCACGCCGGCTGCCGCGCGCAGGCGTCGGCCGAGGCCGGCTGCGGAAGTGGATTGGGTCTGGGTCATTGGGGCTTTCCTTCCGTAGCGGAGGCAGCGGCCGCTGGCGCCGGCGCGCTCACCGCGCGCACGTCGAAGCGGCTCTCGTAGAGCTTGTCGCCGTACTGCTGCGCGATCTGTTCGTACTTGACGCGGCTTTGCGCCGCGAAGGGCTGGCGCGAGGCGAGCACGCTGCCCACGTCCATGGTTTCGTAGGCGCGCAGCACTTCCTGCCCGACGGCATACAGCTGCGTGTTTTTGGCCTCGCACTGCGTGAGCGCGGTGCGCTGCAGCGCGGCCTCGCCGGCCAGGCGCTGGCGCTCGGCCTCGGAGGCGCGCGCCATCTTCAGCAGCTCGTCGTAGGCGCCGCGGAACTGCGCGATCTGCGCGCCCGCCTTCTCGCTGGCGGCCTGGGCCTGCTCGCGCAGCTGCGCGTTGCCGGCGCTGACCTGCCCGCGCGCGTGGCGCTCGGACGCGAGCTGGGCCTGGCTGGCGGCAAGTTCCTTCTTCAGCGTCTCGAGCTCGGACGCGGGAGCTGCAACGCCAGGCGCCTTACCCGCGGGCTGGCCGGCCTTGAGCGCGGCCAGCTCGTTCTGCGCCTGCTGCAGCTGGGTGGTGGTGGTGCGCAGCTGCGCACGCAGCCGCTCCTCCATGCTCTGGCCCTGCGGCTGCTGGGCCTGCGCGACGCCGGCCGTGGCGGCCAGCGCGGCCAGGGCCAGCGCCGGGAAGATCGTTCGGGACACGGCGGACTCCTTCTTAGAAACGCGCATTGAATTCGAGCTGCAAGGTGTCGATCGACAGCGGCGGGCCGTAGACCTCCTTGGTCGAGATCCAGCGGCCGGTGAACCACATGTTCTTGTCGATCGCGTACGAGCCGCCCAGGAAGTAGCCGCGCGCGTTGGTGCCGCCGCCGTGGAAGCTCGAATCGTTGTAGCCGTCGGGCATGGCGTCGGGCTCGATGCGCTTGTAGCCCGCGAGCACGTTCCAGTCGCCGCGCGCGGCCGGTGCCGGCTTGCCGTAGGTGGCCTGCAGCATGTAGGCGTTGCCGCCGCTCTTGAAGTCGGACTTGCTGGTGCCGCCGGTGGGACCGAAGTTGTTGACGATGGCGCCGCGGATGCCCGCGCGGTTCCAGATGTCGTTGGCGTCGTAGGCCGTGTTGCGCACGAAGTTGGCGTCCAGGCGCAGGTTGTTGCCGGCCACCTGGGTGTCCCAGCGCAGGTTCAGGTCGATCAGGCGGAACTTCGAGGCCAGGCCCACGTACTGCGGCTGCGGCGTGCCGGCCGGGTTGAGCGGGTCCAGCGAGATGTCGCGCAGCAGCATGAGCGTGTTGCCCTTCTGCATGAAGGCCGGGCGCGACCAGTCGGTGCTGCAGCCGTCGGCGCCCGCATACAGCGCGCAAGGCTCGGAGACCTTGCCGCTGACGTTGCGGAAGTTGTAGTACGCCAGCGCGCCGCGCACGCGGTTGTCTTCGTTGATCTTCCAGTCGGCGCCCACCTGTGCGCCGAGCAGCCACTTGTTCTCGCTCTTCATCTTGCGCTGGCTGCGCGTGGGCGAGCCGTCTGCCGAGTATTCGAGCGGGATGAGGCCCAGCGTGCCGAACAGCGAGAGGTCGCGGTTCGAGGCGAGCTTCTTGTCGAACTGCGCGGCAATGCCGTCGAAGTTCAGGTCGCTCGAATACAACAGGTCGGTCGACATGAAGGGGTTGCCGAAGCGGCCGCCGGTCACGGTGAGCCAGTCGGTCGGCTTGTGCGAGATCCACATCTGGTCGAGCCACACGCTCTTCTTGCCCAGGCCGCCGCCCAGCGTGGTGGTGGTGGAAACGGGGCTGTCATCGCTGCCCGAGGCCAGGCGCACGCCGGCCTTTGTGTTCTCCGACAGGTCGGCCAGCAGGCCCACGCGTGCGCGGGCGCGGAACAGGTTGCGGCGGTCCTGGCGCGTGTTCAGGATCGACGGCAGCGACAGGTTGGTGTTCGGGTTGACGTCGTAGCCGCTGCCCTGGTTGAGCGAGGGCCAGTTGATCTCGATGTCGCTGTTGTTGCCGGCGTAGCTGCGCGATTCGTTGCGCACGCGCACGTCGCCTTCGAAGCGGATGCGCTTGCTCCACTCGGGCGTTTCGTTGGGCGCGGCCCAGCCTTCGTCCTTGGCCTGGGCCATGACCTGCGCCTTGACCTCGTCGCGGATCTGGTCGCGCACGGTCTGCGAGATGTAGGGCACGCGCACGTCGCCCGCTTCGAGGCGCATGCCGCCCGCGACGGTGGCCGATGCGGCGGTGGCCGACACGGCCGCCTGGCGCTGCGCCTGCTGCGCGGCGATGGCCTCGGTCTGGGCCTGCGCCAGCAGCGCTTCGCCCACGTCCTTGGCGAGCGTGCCGCTCTGGATAAGGCCGCGGATCAGCTTGACCATGGCGGATTCGCCGGCGGGCGCGGCGGACTGGGCCATGGCGGTGCCGGCCGACAGCACGAAGGCGGAGGCCACGGCCGCCGCGAGCGCGCACTGGCGCAGGGCCGGCATCGCGCCCCGGCGCGGGAGAATGTTGTGCAGGGTGTTCATCGCTTCGTTCACTGGAGGAAAGGAGTCGGGCCGGGCGTCGGCCGTACAGGAATGGAAAGTCATGGCCGGCGGCCTTTCATCGACACGCGCATCGGAAAGCGCATCGAGGCCGGCGGACGTTCGTCGACGCGATCGAGCCCGCGCACCAGCGCCAGCACGGCCTCGTCGATGTCCTCGGTGCCGGTGCCGCGCACCAGCTGGGCGCGCGTGGTCTTGCCGTCGGCGCCGAGCCACAGGTCGATCTGGATGTCGTCGAACACCAGCTGGCGCGTGCGCGGATCGCGCGACAGCGCCTGCTGCAACATGCTCGACACGTAGCGCGCGTACGAGCCGCTGCCCAGGCCGCCGCCACCGCCGGTGCCGCTCATGCCGCCGCCGCTGCCGGCCTGGATGCCGAAGGCGTCGTTGCCGGCCTGGCCGGCGCTGTCCATGGTCACCGGGTCGCCCAGGTCCTTCGAGGGGCTGGGCGGCGCGTCGTCCTTGGGCGCTTCCAGCGGCTCGACCGGCTTGGGCTCGGGCTCGACCACTTCGGGCTTGATCTTTTCCGGCTCGGGCTCGGGCAGCTTCTCGGGTTCGGGCGGCGGTGGCGGGGGCGGGGGCAGCATCAGCGTGGGCGCGTCGGCCACCACGCGCTTCTGGCTCGCGGTGTCGGACAAGAGCCGCCACACGAGCAGCGCCAGCGCCACGACGATCGCCAGGCCGATGACCACCCCGCCCCAGCGGCGCCACAGCGCGGCCGTTCCACCCGTGCCACTCGTACGAGGCGCGGGCGAGGCAGAAGAAATCGGGTCGCGAGGGTTCACGCTCCGGTCCTCACTTCTGCTTGCCGGTCACGAGGCCGATCTGGTTCAGCTCGATGCGGCGCAGCAGGTCGAGCACGTCGACCACCTTCGCGTACTGCACGCTGGCATCGCCGCGCACGATCACGGGAAAGTCGGGCGACAGCGCCTTCTCGGTGCGCAGGCGCTCTTCGAGCTCGGGCAGCGTGACCGGGTAGGCGTCCAGGAACACGTTGCCCGCGTTGTCGATCGTGATGGCCTTGGTCTTGGGCTTCTCCAGCGCCACCGAGGCGCTGGCCTTGGGCAGGTCGACCTTGATGCCCGGGATGCTGGCGTTGCTGGTGAGGATGAAGATCACCAGCACCACCAGCAGCACGTCGACGAAGGGCGTGATGTTGATGCCGCCCGTGCGCTTGCGCACGGCGAACTTCGCGGCTGTGTTTGCCATGGTGCGCGGTCCTCAGGCGCGGCGCGCCTGCACGGCCACCGGCAGCGAGCGGCCCTCGCCCTGCTCTTCGGCCAGGCGCGTGACGAACTCGTCGACGAACACGGCCATGTCGGCGCCGATGGCGTCCGAGCGCGAGGCCAGCCAGTTGTAGCCGAACAGCGCGGGGATCGCGACGCCCAGGCCGGCGGCGGTACACAGCAGCGCCGCAGCCATGCCGGGCGCCACCGAGTTGATGTCCACGGCGCCGGCCATGGCCGCCACCACGAACACCAGCATGATGCCGATCACGGTGCCGAACAGGCCCACGTACGGCGCGCCTTCGATGGTGGTCGAGAGCCAGTTCATGCGCTTGGACATGCGCTCGGTCTCGCGCACCATCACGCCGTCCATCGCGGCGCGGATGGCGCCGATGGTGGAGGCCGACACGGCGTTCAGGTCGTAGCCGCGGTCATGGCGGCGGCGCATCTCCTCGATGGCCACTTCATACAGGCGCCACAGCGAGGAATCGGCACGCACTTCCTGCGGCACCGTGTTGTTGGTGGCCAGGCGGTCCAGCGGCGCACCGGCGGCTTCGCGGAAGTGCTCGATGAAGGTGGCGTTGGCGCGCGAGGTGGCGCCGAAGTTGCGGCCCTTGCCGATCATGATGGCCCACGACAGCGCCATCATCAGGCCCAGCAGGCCGACCACGATCCACGCGTCCAGCGGCATCGCGGCCAGGATGAAGCCGAAGTGGCTCTTGCCCGCCTGCTGCTCGTCGGGGCCGAAAGCGGCCAGGCGCGACTCGGCGCCTTGCGACACGGCATCGGCCAGCAGCAGCGCGTCGGGGCGTGCGACCTTCGACAGGCGAACTTCGTCGATCGCGCCGGTGAACGGGGCGAAGCCGGCCACGGGCGCAGCACCGGGTGCAGCAGGTGCGACCGGTGCATCGGCACCGAGCGCAGCAGCGGTGTTCAGCGCGGGCAGCTTCGCGGCCAGCGACACGGCCGGACGACCGCCCACATACAGCGCGACGCTGTCACCCTCGGCCTTCACCGCCAGGTGCGACCACTGGCCGGCCTGCACCGGCTGGCCGGGCGTGCTGCGCTGGCCGTTCACCTGCACGAAGGGCACGCCCTGGTCGATGCCGACCACGAGTTCGCCGGCGCCGTCGCGGCGCGCATAGATCGCCTGGCGCGCACCGAGCGAGTCGGGCTTGATCCAGGCGGAGAAGGTCAGCGTGCCGCCGGCCGTCACGGCCAGCGAGGGCGTGGCGGGCAGCATCAGCGCGCCGTTGCCGAGTTGGGCACCCTTGCCGATGACCGTGCCTTCGACGGGGACCGCCGCGGTCTGGCCGTTGTTGCCGTAGGCGGTGGTGTCGCGCGGCGGCACCGCGCCTTCGGCGAAGTGGTAGACCAGCGTGTAGTCGGGGTCGAAGCTGCGCTGGCCGTTGCCCGAGGCCGGGGCCTTGGGGTTGCCGTAGTACATCCACAGCTTTTGCGGCGTGCCGGCCGAGACGTTGGGCACGTCGACCCAGATCAGCGCCATGCCCAGCAGCGGATCGAACTGTTCGATCTGGTGGTTGAGCACGGTCTTGTCGTCGCCCGCGACAAAGCGCAGGTCGGCGCCGGTCTCGCTCACGCCTTCGAACTTGAAGTTGCCGGTGTGCAGGCGCACCAGCACCGGCACGCGGCCGGCATCGCTGCCGATGGCGCCGGCCTGCGGGCCGCCGTCGATGGTGACGGGTTTGCGGTAGGCCCATTCGGCCTGCCACCAGGCATGGGCCAGGCCCGGCAGGAGCGTGCTCAACAGCGTGAGCGCGATGAAAAGAAGTCGTCGCATGACAGGGTTCTCCGGAAAGCTCGTGGAATGAGAAAAAAATCGAAAAGAGGAATGGCTGTTGCCGTCGGTCGTTCGTTCGGTCAGTAGCTCGCGGTGATGCTGAAATTCACCTGCGTGTCGTGCTTCTTGGTGCGCGGGCCGTCGACCAGCGGATAGCCGATGTCGACGCGGCCCGAGAAATACGTGCCCACCTTGAAGGTCGTTCCCACGCCCACCGAATACAGCGAGAAGCGCTCGGCCTGCTCGGGCAGCGGGCTCTTCAGGCGCAGGCGCGCGGCGTCGGCGAAGGCGTACACGCGCCAGTTCTCGACGGTGCTGCCCAGGAAGGCGAGCGGCTTGCTGCGCAGCTCGACCGAGCCGACCACGCCGTAGTCGCCGGTGGCCTCGGCCGAGAGGTAGCCGCGCACCGAGTTCATGCCGCCCGCGGCGATCTGCTCGCTCGAGACGAGCGGCGAATCGGTCATCTGCGCGTTGACGCGGAAGGCCACCTGCGTGCCGCCCTCGAAGCTGTGCGCGCCGTTGAGGTCGGTCTTCAGCACCATGAAGCTGGGCGAAGCCTTGTAGCGCTTGTAGTCGAAGGCCGCCCAGTCGCTGCCGTACTTGAACGAGCTGCTCGTGCCCGCCACCAGCGACACGCCCACGCCGTACTGGCTCTTGTCGGTCTGGCGGAAGCCCGAGTACGACAGCGTGATCGGCGCGTACTTGAGCGGCACCGTGTCACCGCTGCCCTTGAGCGTCAGCGCTTCCTTGTTGTTCTTGAAGTCGACGCCCACGCTGAAGGCATGCCACCAGTTGCCGGTGTTGGGCACGGTGTAGGTGGCCTTCAGGCCGATCGAGTGGCCCTTGCCCAGCACGGTGGTGCCGCCCACGGTGGCCACGTTGCTGTCGGACACGAAGGCGTTGGCTTCGAGGCTCCAGTTCGTGCCCTTGAGCGGCGCGTTGTACGAGGCCGAGAACACCTGCGTCTGGTTCAGGTCCTGCGGCGCGCCGAAGAAGCTGATGGAGGCGCTGTGGCCCATCTGCCAGAGGTTGTCGTGGCCCAGCGAGGCGCTGGCGCGCAGCTTGCGCGTGTCGGCGCTGTAGTCGTTGTTCAGGCCGACGCTGGCGCGCCACGGGCTCTGGTCCTCGACCTTCAGGTCGACGTCCATCGTGCCCGGCATGGTGCCGGGGCGCACCAGCGGCATCACCTGGCGCTTGGGGCTGCGGTTGAGCGCGGTGAGCTCGGCCTGGGCCTTGTTGAAGTCGGGCACGCCGCCCTCCTTCAGCGCCGGCACCTGGTCGCGCACGTCGAGCGGCGAGTTGTACTCGGCGCCCACCACGCGCACGCGGCCCACGCGGGTCTCGTTGACCTGCAGGAACACCACGCCCTGCGTGACCTGCTGTTCGGGCAGGTCGACGTACACCGACTGGTAGCCCGCCGCCTGGTAGGCCGCGAGCAGCGCGTCGCGCGCGCCCTCCACGTCCTTGAGCGTGCGCTCGGGGCCGAGGAAGGGCGTGACCGCCTTCTCGATGGCGCGGGCGTCCAGCACGGTGTTGCCGCGCACGATGTATTCGGCGATGTCGACCTTGCGGGCCGGTTCGGCGGCCGCGGGCGCGGCCGGTGGGGTGGCCGAGGTCGCGGCCGGCGTGGAGACAGCGGCAGGTGCTTGTGCGAACGCTGCCGCCGGGGCACCGATCGCCATCACCGCCAGCCACACCGCTCTCCAGCAGGTCGGTGGGGCGTTCTTCTTCATGTCATGCATTTACAGCTCGGTTCTCAAGGATGAAGCTCGCGTGGCAGCGGCTCATGGTGGAGAGCCTTCATGTCGCTGCTGCGTACCGATACCTAGACGCACGGCGTGCGCGGCGACTGTCGTTTGTCACGAAAACTTCATCAAGAAATCGGCACGAGGTCCGGCGCGGCGGGTTTCGCGCACATAAGAAGAAGGGCCTCCGCATGGGAGGCCCTTCTGTTTTTTTCGCCGGCGCGGGTAGCGCAAAGGTTCAGCGCCTCAGCGTTTCAGCCCCCGCTGCTCGCCCGGCGTGAGCGACTGCATCTGCGCGGTCGTGAGCGCGCCCGCGCCGAGCACCTGCACCACGCCCTTGGGGTCGTAGGCCGCGCCGCTGCGCTCGCGGCCGGCACCGTTGCCACCGCCCTCGCCACCCGCGGGTTCGTTGCCGAAGCCGAGCACGCGCACCGTGAACACCGAGGGCAGCGCCTGGCGCTGGGCCGCGCGGTCGCGCTGCACGGCGTCCTGCGCCGCGGTGGCGGCCTGCGAGGCGGCGGCGCTGGCGTTGGTGAGCGCGCCCACGTTCACCGCCGCCACCACCGGAACGCCGGTGGACTTGCCCTGCACCTGGATGTTCTCGGCATTGGCCACGCGCAGCGCCGCCAGGTTCACGTTGCCCGACACGCGGATGCCCGCCTCGCCGGCGTCGATGGTGCCCAGCGGCGCGATCAGGTCGATGTCGCCCGGCGGCACCTCGGGGATCGGGTTCAGCGTGGCGATGCCGGCGCCGGTGTTGGGCGTGGTCGGCGACAGGCTGACGTTGCCGGCGTCGTCGTACAGGCGCCGCTGCGGCGTGTAGACCACGGTCGACTTGGAGCCGCGCCCGGCGTTGATGTCGCCCTGCGCCGACCAGGCCAGGATGCCGCCGCCGAAGGTGGTGAAGATGCGGCTCTGGCCCAGCAGGATGCTGTCCAGCGAGTAGATCTGCACCTCGCCCGCGCCCTGCGTCAGCACGCCCGAGCCCTCGCCCGGCACGAAGCCGCCGTCCACGCCCACCAGCGTGCGCCCGCCCGGCACGAGGATGTTCACGTTGCCGCCGAAGTTGGTGTGGATGCCGGCATCCAGCGCGTCGTACACGCCGATGTCGCTGGGCCGGCCGGCGGCCGTCCAGGCGTCGCGCCGCAGGTAGCTCTTGCCGGCCTGCGGGCGCTTGGTGAACGGGTCCGAGCTGCTCGCGTAGTAGTTGGCGCTGCTGAACATGGTCAGGTCGCCTTGGTAGCGGCGCGCGCTGCCGTCGGCGCCCTGCGCGGGGAACAGCGTGGCGATGGCCTCGCGCCCGCGCAGGTAGCTGCCCCGGCGCGGGCCGCCCTCCTCGTTGTACTCGCGCCCGCCGGCGCGCAGCTCGGCGAAGTACACGTTGCGCAGGTACACCTGCTGCTGCTCGGGCGGCAGCGCGGCGAAAAAGGCCTGCGCGTCCATGGTGGCGGCGTCGAAGTGGCGGCCCTGGCTGTTGCGCCCGCCGAAGCGATCGCGCAGCCAGTTCACCAGGTGCAGGCCTTCGGCCAGGCCGAACTCGCGCACCAGGTCGCGGCGCGTGTTGCCGCCGCCTTCGCCGCGCTGGCCGTCGATCTCGGCCTGCTTGCGCTTCAGGTAGGCATCGGCGCCGGCCTCGTCGCCGCCGTAGCCGAACTGCTGCGACAGCCAGCCGGCCAGCGTGAGCTCGCCGCCGTAGCTGTACAGCGCGGTGCCGGGCTGGTCGGCGAAGGGCTGGCCGCTGGCGGCGCGGCGCTTGGGGTCGAGGTAGCGCGCGGCAAAGCCGGCCCAGTCCGGCCCGTCGCGGCCCACGCCCACCGCCACCGAGATGCCGGCGCCGCTGCTGCGGTCGCCCGGCTTCACGTTGACGATGGCGCCCAGGCTCTTGAGCTCGCCCTTGTCGGCCATGTACAGCTCGCGCCCGGCGCTCAGCACCAGCTCGCCGGGGCCGGCGATGTGGAAGCTGCTGTTGCGGATGTCGCGCCCGGCCTCCACCACCGACACGTCGTCGGCGTGGCGGTGCACGATCAGGTTGCCGCGCGCCGAGGCGGCGTTCAGCGGCTGCGGCTGCGGCGGCAGTTCCGGCCGGCCGGGAAAGTCGCGCCCGCGCCAGCCCGCGCCCTCCGACGGCACGAGATCGACCTCGCCCAGCGCGGTGCCGGCACCGACGATGTCGCGCCCGGCGCGGATCGCCACCGGGCCGGCGCCCTCGTACCAGAGCCCGTTCGGCGTCGCCACGCCGGTGTTGGAGCCGCGGTAGACGATCGAGCCGGTGCGCAGGCCCACGATGTCGCCCTCCAGCGCATAGAAGCGCGACGGCGGCTGGCCCGCCGGCGCCACGTCGGCCACGCTGGGCGAGGTGAGCGTGAACAGCGGAAAGCGCAGCGACGAATTCTGGCCGTCCAGTGCAATGGAGGGCAGCAGCGCGTCGGCGGCCGTGTTGTGGATCAGCTCGCGGCCGTACCAGAGTTCGCCGCCCAGCGCGGCGAAGCCCGGCTGGAACGGGTCCACCAGCCGCGACGGATCGGCGCCCGAGGGCGTGACGGTGTAGCCCGCCGCATGAATGGAGTCGCGCGCCAGCAGCTCCAGCTGCGCGGTGCGCTTCACCGCGTACTGCGGGCCGACCGGCGACGGCGCCAGCGTGAGGCTCCAGGGCGACAGCACCGGCCCGGTGCTCGATTCGTCGCGCACGCCCGAGCTCGCGCTGCCGTAGTACAGGCTGCCGCTGGCCGCCAGCGCGCGCAGCACCGCCGGGTAGACGAAGCGGCCGTCGGTCGCCTGGTGGTTGGTGCGATCGCCCAGGTCGGTCCAGCCCAGCGTCGGCGTGAGGTTGCCGCCGGCGCTGAACAGGTCGATCGCGGTCGACGGCGTCCACAGCGAGAACCAGGTCCAGCCCTCGCCCGGGTGCTGCGTGCCGTTGGCGCTGAAGGGCGTGCCGTGCGTGAGCGTGGGCACGCGCCCCGGATCGGCCACGCCGCCGAGCACCAAGTCGCCGCGCGCATCGAGCCGCACGCCGGCATCGCCGGGAATCAGCACCGGGCCGCCCGAGGCGATCGACGAGCCCGCGACGTAGGGGCTGAGCGCGCGCGAGTCCTTCGGGCCGGGTGTGCCGACGTCCAGCTCGATGCCGCCCACCGCACCGCTTTCCAGCCGCAGCGCGCCGCGCAGGTTGGCGAAGACCCCGTTCAGGTCCAGCCGCATGCGGTCGTAGCGCTGGAGGCTGCCGGCCTGCCAGGTGGTGCTGGCGGGCACCGCGCGCACCTCGGGCGCCGGGTTCAGCGTGCCGCCGATGCGCACGTCCAGGTCGCCGCCGCCGGTCAGCAGCAGCTCGCCCGCGCGCGTCACGCGGCCGGTGCTGCCCACGGCGAGATGCAGGCCCTGGCTGCGCGCCACGTAGGTGGCGCTGTGGTCGCCCATCTGCTCCATCATCCCGGCGTTGCCGCCGGTCTCGAACACCAGGTTGCCGCCGCCCAGCGTGCCGATGCCGGTGAAGCCGACCAGGTAGGGCCAGAGGCCGCCGAGGTCGTAGGTCGTGCCTTCGTGGCCCGCGACGTAGCTGCCGAAGTTGATCCACCACGCGGTGGGCACGCCCTCGGCGCCCGGCACCACGCTGCCGGTGCCCTGGCGCCACAGCCAGTTGCCGAGCATGGCGCTGGGCATCTGCTTGCGGAAGATGCCCAGCTCGTCGGTCGTGCGGCGCATGTTGCCGCGCACGCCGATGGTGTCGCCGCGCGCATCGCCCTGCACGCGCATGCGCAGGTTGCCGCCATGGTCGGGGTACCAGGCGCGGTACAGGCTCTGGCTGTCGACGAACTGCTCGAAGATGTCGTAGCCGCCGTTGAGCACCGTGCCTTGCGGGCCCTTGGCGCGCGGCAGGTGGAAGTCGGCGTCGTCGGCGCGCGCCGCGGCGCGGGTGCCGGCGGTGTAGATGCCGTAGGGCGAGCGCTGCGTGAAGTCGTTGCCGGCCAGCAGGTCCAGGTCGCCGGTGCCGGTGCGCACCACGCTGAACAGCGGCTGGCGCACGGGGTAGGACTTGAAGTCCCAGACCTCGGGGGTCTCGGAGACCAGGTCGCAATAGCCGATGTCGCACATGCCCCAGGACACCTCCTCCGGCGTGACGATGCTGCCCAAGCTGCCCCAGCCTTCGTCGGCCGCCTGCTGGTTCCAGGCCCACACCTTGCCGCCGGAGACCAGCTCCTTCGTGAAGGCGTTGCCGTAGTGCGTGTCGGCCAGCAGCAGGTCGCGCTGCGGCCCGCGCGGCTGCAGCGCGCGGCTGTCGGCGGCCTGCGTGTCGGCGCCGGCCACCAGGCGCATCGACCACGACTGCGAGCCCTCGGCCAGCATCGGCGCGATGGCGAAGTTGCGGCCCTGGTTGCCGTCGCCATCGGCCAGGCGCAGCCGCACCGACGCCGCGCCGCCGGGCAGCACGACCACCGTCTCGGCCGGGATGACGGCGCCGCGCTGCAGCGGCACCTCGCGCGCCAGCACCGGGCCGTTGTAGCGGTAGAACGGCGGCTGGTTGATGTCCAGCACGGCGCCGTCGGGGAACGGCAGCGGCACGCCGACCGGCCACAGCATCGGGCCGACCTTGGCCGCGCCCGCCAGCCGCACGCCGGGGTCCAGCTGCATGTTCACGCCCAGCACGAGCGGCTGCGCCAGCACAGTGCCGGCCGGATGAAGGACCTGGCCGGACGCATCGCGCACCGCGCCGCCGAGCACGGTGCCCGCGGGCAGCGTGTAGCCCTCGGTGAGCACCGCGCGCACGGGCAGCACGGTGCCGGCCGCCAGGCTCATGGCCTTGAGCGGCGCCTGGAAGTTGAGCGCGCGCCCGGGCTGCAGGAAGGTGTTCTCGGCCAGCGTGACGGCGCCGCCGCGCGGCACCACCACGTCGCCGCCGAAGGGCACGCGCCCTTTCAGCAGCACCCAGCCGTCGTCGTCGCGCGTGGCCGGCAGCGCCGAGGTGTCGAAGCCGTCGTTGATGCTGCCGTGGAGCTTCAGGTTGCCGCCCGCGCGCATCACCAGCGCGCCGGCCTCGCCCGAGCCGTAGACGCCGGTGCGCTGCGTGCGCGCGTTGAGGCTGTCGTAGCGGAAGGCCGAAAGGTCGAGGTCGCCGTCGATCTGCAGGTCGCCGTCGGGTGTCCGGCTCACGATCTGCACGCCGGGGCGCAGGTGGAAGGCATCGCCGTACGCGCGCAGGCCGGCCAGCCGGCCGTCGACCAGTGCGCCGTTGGCCAGCACGTTGCGCATGAAGGCCGTGCTGTCCTCGTGCTTGGCCTGCAGGTAGGCCTGGTCGATGCGCTGGTAGGGCCGCCCGCTGATGTCCGGGTCGGTACCCGTGGGCGCGTCGTCGTAGCGGAAGAAGCCGTTGACGGTGATCGTGCGCGCGCCCTCGATGCGCTGCGTGCCGCCGGCGTCGATGTCGATGTCGTTGCCGCGCGCGCCGCCCAGGCGCGGCGCGTTGAGCGCCACCGTGCCGAAGGCGCGCGGCGTGCCGTCGGTGCCGGCGCGCAGGTCCATGCGCGCGCCGCTCTCCAACACGAGGCGGCCCTGGCCGCTGTCGATCTCGATGATGGCGCGGTTGGGCGCCTCGATGGCCTGGCCGTAGCTGTCCACGCGCAGCCGCGTGCCGTGTGCGTCGAGCAGCGCGTTGCCGGCAATGGTGACGCCGTCGCGCGCCGCCAGCCGGATGCTGCCGACCTGCACGCCGCCGGCGTCCACGGTGCCGGCCACGGTGAGGTGGCCGCCGTCGACCGAGAGGTTGATCTCGCGCGCCTTCAGCTCGTCGCCCACCACCAGGTCGCCCTGCTTGAGCTGGAAGCTGCGCTCGCCGACCACGCCGCCGTCGGTCAGGCGGCGGTTCAGGCCGGCGAAGTCGGCCAGGCGCTGCGCGCGCACGTCGATGCGCCCGGCCGCGTAAGGCACCGCCGTGCCGCCCGCGTCGTACTCGCCGCTGCTGCCACCCGCGATACGGCCCAGCAACTCGACATGACCAGCACCCGCGCCCAGCGCGGTGACAGCCAGCCGGCCGGCGCGGTTGTTCTGCGCCGACAGGTCGATCTGCGCGCCCGCGGCCTGGCGCACGTTGCCCGTGCGGCTCTCGATCTCCACGTCGCCGCCCCAGCTGTACTTGTCGACGTCGAAGAAGCGCAGGCGCCGGCCGGCCAAGTCCAGCCGCGCGCCGTCGTGCAGCTGCACGTCGCCGTCGGCGCGCAACACCAGCTTGCCGCTGGGCAGCACCACGGCGGTGTCGAGCGCCACGCTGCGCCCGTCGATGGCGATCTCGGCGCCCAGCGCGCGCGACGCGTCGGCGTCGGTCATCGTGGCCGGTTGCATGCCTTGCGGCGCGGCCACGCGCACGTCGCCGCCGGCGGTGTAGCGCATCACCGACCCGGCCTCGCCGGTCAACAGCGGCGTGTCGATGCGCAGCGCGCCGCCCGTGCGCACGTAGCCCTTGGCCGCCTCGTCCCACGCGCCCTGCGACTGGTAGACCGAGAGCGAGCCCTTCTGCCGTGCCGTGACCTGTTCGCTCGCGTTGAGTTGCACCTCGCCGAAGCCCAGCACCAGCCGGTCCATGTCGTGCACGGTGTCCACGCGCATGTCGCGCGCGGCGCCCAGTTCGATGCGCCGGGCGTCGATCTGCAGCCGGCCGCTGCCGGTGCCCGCGCCGCCGGTGGCCACCAGCCCGGGCGGCGTGCGGGTGCCGTTCCATACCAGCACGTCGGTGTGGATGCGCGCCACGCTGTCGGCGTCGCCCCAGCCGTAGATGGCGGGCGTGGTCAGCATCAGGCGCGCGATCGTCGACTGGCCGGTGGCGGGGTCGATGGTCGACAGCTGCGTCGAGCCGAAGAAGTTGACCGCGTCGCGCACGGTGAACACGAGGTTCTCCAGCGCCGGTGCGCCGGTGCTGGTGTCGCCGCGCAGCAGGCGGTCGAGCACGGACTGGTTCAGCGTCAGGCCCGGCGGCAGCGCGCCGCGCGCAGCGGCGTCGCCCAGCGCGCGTTCGCCGCCCACGTTGATGCCGCCCAGCGCCAGCACCAGGTTGCGCGTGCCGTAGCGCGTGCTTTCGCCCAGCGTGAAGGCCTGGTCGGTGGCGGCGGTGATGGTGCCTTCGGAATACAGCCGCGCGCCGGCGCTGCAGCTGCCGCTGGAGGCGCACACGCCGATGTCGATGCGGCCGGGGCCCGTTTGGCCGCCGCTCGATGCAGACGGCGGCTGGATGTCGATCCAGCCGTTGGACACCGCCAGCACGCTGCGCAAGCCCGGCTCGTAGATGTAGCCGCGGCGCGAGTCCCAGGCCGCCGGCCCGCGGCCCAGCGTGTCGATGCCGGCACCGGACTCGACGGTGATGCCCGAGTCGCGGCGGTCGGTGACCAGGAACACCTCGCCCGCGCGCAGCACCGCGCCCTCGCGCAGCACGATGCCCTCGGCGGCGCTGCTGAAGCCCAGGCGGTTGGCGTCCTTCAGCCGGTCGGCCGCGGTGGGGTCCTGCACGAAGGTGCCCGCCGGCGCGCCGCCGATGGCCAGCTGCGCGGCGCCGATGGCGTTGAGGTCGCGCGCATGCAGCGAGGTGCCCTTGAAGTCCGGCGTGGGCGCGGCGCCGTCGCCCAGCACCTCGAAGGAGCGCGCCGTTCCGCCGAGCACCAGCGCCGTGCCGCCCATGCCGTCGCCCACCGTGGCGTAGCGCGCGGTGCCGGCGAAGCGCAGCGCGGGTTCGCCGGGCATCTCGCCCGCCGAGCCCTTCAGGCCGAACTGGAAGCGCAGCGCCTTGGCGTCGCGCTCCAGCAGCGGGCGCGGCACGCCGTCGCGCAGCGCCTGCGCCACGGCGAAGTCGGCATAACCGGTCTCGTTGTACTGCGCGTAGGTGCGCAGCACGTCGCCCGGCGTGAACACCGCCTGCAGCGGCAGCGCGTCGTGGATGCCGGTGCCGGCCACGCCCAGCTGCGCGGGCGCGGTGTAGGAGCCGTTGCGCATCGCCGTCGCGCTGCCCGGCGCGCCGACCTGCGCGGCCAGCCCGTTGAGCTCGACGCGGAAGGCGCCGGGCAGCAGCGCGTAGGTAGAGGGCATCAGCGTGTAGCGGCCCGGCGGCAGGCCGGGCACGCCGGCGCCGACGGTGATCTGCCGGCCCACTGCCGGATCGCTCGCGCCCTTCTCGGCGCCGAGCGGCGCCTGCAGCGGCTGCACGCCCGGCACGATGGCATAGACCGGGTTGGTGGCCAGGCCGGGCAGCACGAAGCCCTTGCGCTGCGCGCCCACCTGCACCAGCGGGTGCATGCGCGCGTCGGTGGAGCCGCCGCGTCCGGCCAGGAAGGCGGTGCCGGTGAGCGTGCCGCCGCCCGACATGTCGAGCACCGCGCCCTCACGCACGTCCACCGCGTGGCCGGACAGCGTGATGGCCGGGCCGACGCCGGGCACGCGGTAGGCCACGTCCTTGCCGTTGAAGAGATAGGTCAGCCCGTCCTGCGTGCCGCCGTAGGGCATCAGCAGCCCGTCGGCGCTGACCGAGGTCAGGCTGCCCGCATGCAGCTGCACGGTGCTGGTGGAGGTGTCGCCGAAGACGCTGCCCAGCGCGATGCCGCCCAGCGGCGCGCGCAGCACGCCGCGCTGCTCGATGTGGGCGGCGTGGAAGGTGAGCGAACCGAAGGCCGACTGCGGCATGGCCGGCGTGTCGCCCACGCGCTCGATCACCAGCCGGCGGTTCATGTCCATCTCGGCCTGGCGGGTGCCCCACTTGTCGATGACGTTGCGCTGGCCGACCTGCACCAGCCCGCTGTCGCCGGTGGCCGGGTAGATCTGCGCCGCCGCCAGCGTGAGGTCGCCCGGCACGTAGAACCTGGCGTTGTTCGAGAAGCGCAGGTCGCCGCTGCTGCGCAGCAGCGTGCGGTCGAAGGCGTTGCGCTCCACGACCAGGTCCTCGGGCACGTTGCGCACGATGGTGCCGCGCACGCCCTGCTGCACCATGCCCGCCAGGTCGATGAGCTGCGCGTCCAGCCGCAGCGAACTGCCGGCCGACACCAGCGGCACGCCCAGCGTGCCGGCCCCCCCGCCGGCGTTGCGCGAGCCGAGCACCGGGTTGGGCAGGATGTAGTCGTCGGGCTGGGTGCGCCCGCTGGCGGCCAGGCGGATGTAGGGCGCGGCCAGTGCCACGCGCGCATCGGGCGCGGACGCCTCGGCCAGGGCCAGCGCGGTGGTGGTCAGGCGCAGGCTCTGGCCCAGCGAGAGATCGACGCTGCCGTCGAAGGACAGCATGCCGTGGCTGAGCAGCGACAGGTTGTCGAAGCCGCCGTCGTGGATGCGGTCGACGCCGATGCGCGCCGTGCCGTAGGCCAGCGCGCCGTGCGCCTGGCCGGGGCGCAGGCCGGCGGCGTCGGCCACCGCGCTGCGGCCCTGCACCTGCGCCAGCAGCATCTCGCGCGGCACGCGCACCGCGTCGTCGACGTTCTCGCCCTTCAGGTTGTAGCGCGCCACCGTGCCGTAGATGGGCGTGTCCAGGTTCAGCGCCAGCATGCCGCCGGCCGCGCCCGCGCCGCCCGCGGCAGCGCGCATGTCGCCGTCCAGGAACAGGCCGCGGAAGGAACTCAGCGCGATGGTGCCGCCGTGGCTGGCGACCTCGGTCGCGCCACGGCCCGGCAGGTCGAGCGTCGCCGACGTGCCCGAGGCCTCCAGCCGCGCGCCGGGGCGCAGCACCACGAAGGCATCGGCCGCGTCCACCTGCGTGGCATCGAGCACGTGGCGCGCGCCGATCTCGATGGTGCCGCCGTTGGCCACCTGGCCGTAGCGGTGGCCGCGCGCGTCGGTGGCCACCACCGGGCGCGCGGCGACGTCGATCAGCGCGTGCTCGCCGATCCAGTACGAGCGTGCGTTGGGCATGCCGTCGGCCAGGTTGCGTGCGTTGCCCGTGCCGTGCTCACCCGGCAGCAGCGAGACGCGCCCGCCCCAGGTCGAGAGCGTGCCATCGACCGTGATCTGGTCGTTGCCGCGCAGCGTGAGCGTGCGGCCGGGGTCGAGCGCGATGTGGGCGCCCTCGCCCACCACCAGCGGCGCGCGCTGGTAGAGCGTGCCGGCCTCCAGCGTCAGGTCAGCGCCGGCGCGCTGGGTGAGCTTCTGCTTCACCGGATCGTCCTGGTACACCGGCGGCATCCACAGCGGCAGTGCGATGGACGGGTCCGCGCCGGTGGGCGCGTGCGCGCCCGCGACGGGGTCGAAGCGCTGCACCGGCATGCGCACGTCCACGCGCGCGCCGTCGGCCACGGCCACGCCGTCCTGGCCGCGCACCGTGTACTGCGCGAAGCCGCTGCGGAACAGGTCGGTGTCCAGGCGCAGCAGCGGCTGCACCGCGACCGCGCGCGGCAGCGCGGTGCCGGCGACGATCGGCGTGCTCGCGGGCATCACGGTGTCGGCGGCGGCCACCGTGCCGGCCTTGTACGACGTGGTCTTGGGCGGGATCGGCAGGCCCGAGGGGAACACGTCCTTGGGCAGCACGTAGCCCTGGGCCAGCAGGGTGATGGCCGCCAGCACGCTGCCGGCCGGCACCGTCTGGCCCGGCTCGTAGCCCTTGCCGTCGAGCAGGAACGCCTGCGTGCCCGGCGGCACCACCCAGTCGGCGCCGGTGATGACGGTGCGCGCGTTGCTGACGCCGGGTTGCACGCTCTCCTTGAGCGCCTCGCCCGGCAGCGCGCGCGACACCGTGACGGCGAAGTCCATCGGGATCTCGCTGCCGGCGGCGATCACGTAGTCGCCGGCCAGCCGCAGGTGCACGGTGCTGCTGCGCCCCGCCGCGAGCTGCCCGTCGCCGCCCGCGGGCAGCTCGCCGATGCCGATGGCCGCGCCGTTGGCCAGCGTCAGCTTGCCGCCGCCCTTCACGCCGTGGCCGCGCAGCTCGCCGTCCATGCGCAGCGTGCCCGGGCCCGCGCCTTCGTTGCCGGGCTGGGCCGCCATCAGCGTCACGTCGCCGCCGCGGCCGCCGCGCAGTTCGTTGCCGGCCAGCAGGGCCGCGCCGCCCGACACGTCGACCAGGCTGCGCGCACCGAGCACCACATCGCCGGTGCTGCGCAGCGTGACCTGCCCGCCGTCCACGTAAGGCAGGCCCTCGATGCGATCGGGCGACTGCGCGATGTGGCTCCACAGCCCGCGCGCATCCAGCCGCACGCCCTCGCCCACCGCCACGCGCGGCGCGTAGCCGACCGGCAGCATGTCGGCGATGGAGATGTCGACCCAGCTGCCGCCGTTGACGCTGGCGAAGCGGCTGACCAGGTCGCCCAGCGCGATGCTGCCGCCGCGCGCGACCAGATCGGCATCCACCGCCACCGTGGGTGCGTGCAGCGCGATGCTGCCGCCGGGCGCGACGGCAAGGGCCGACGTCACCGCCACCGTGTCGTTCGCATAGGCGACGACGCCGCCCAGGCGCTGGCGCTGCAGCCACTGGCTGTCGATGCGCACATGGCCCGCGAGCTCCCTCGGCAGCGCCTCGCCGGCGGCCAGCGCATCCGCCAACGTACCGGGCGCATCGGCGAAGGTGACGCGGTCGACCCGCGCGGACGGGTTGTCGCGCAGCAGGCCGGTGGCGGCGTCGTAGACCGGCGCCACGCCGCCGATGACCAGGCGCCCGGCCAGCGGCGCTGCCGTCTGCAGCTGGCGGTAGCTGTCCAGGCCGGCATCGCGCTTGCGCTGCTGGCGCTCACCCTGGAACACGGTGGCGTCGATGTCGCCCTCGAGCACCGCGGCGCGCGTGCCGACCTGCACCTGGCCGGCATCGCGGCCCACGGTGTAGCCGTTTTCCAGCCGTTCGCGCGGCGCGATCAGCGGGTTGTAGAAGTAGCCGGTGGTGGTCTTGCCCCAGCGCGCGTGCTCGTCCTCGAAGCCGCGGTACAGGCCGGTGTAGACGATGTCGGCCGGTGCGGTCGACAGGTTGTACAGCCGCCCGTCGGGGCCCTTGAGCCAGCTCTGCTGCAGCCGACCGGTCTGCACGTCGAGCGTGCCGCCGGCCACGTTGATGCGCGAGCCGCGCTGCGTGACCAGCTCGCCGCCGGCGAAGGCCACCGTGCCGCCCGACGCGGCCCATTCGCCGACCGTGTGGCCGTCGGTGTTGAGGTAGCCGCCGACCTCCAGCAGCCCGCCGCCGGTGTACCAGCGCTCGCCGACGTAGCCGTTGACGCCGGCCGCCACGCGCACGAGGTCGCGGCGGTCGATCCACATGTCCAGGTTGTTCAGGCGCTTGCCGTCGCGGTTGAGCGGCGCGTCGCGCTGCTCGTTGCCCTGCACGTTGATCTTCACGTTGTTCGACGCCATGGCCACGCCGACGCCGACCGCGCCGGCCACGTCGATGGCGGCGCCGCTGGCCACGCGCGTGCGGCGCCCGGCGCGCGCCTGCACCTGGCCGCCGGTGGCCAGGGTGAGCGAGCCGCCGTCGAAGTCGATGTCGCCGGCCGAGTCGATCTTCACCAGCGACTGGTCGCGGCGGTTGTAGCCGCCGTCGCTCAGGCGCATCGAGTCCTTCAGCAGGGTGTCGCGCTGCACGTCGAGCGCGGTGGCGCCGTCGTTCTCCAGCACGATCGCGCTGGTGCTCTGCGGCGCCAGCGTGACGCGCGCTTCGCCGGCCTCGCCCACCGCCCGCAGGTGCAGCGTGCCGCGCGTGTTGACCGAGCTGCTGGACAGCAGCACGCACTGCTGCTCCACGGTCTTGCCGACCAGGGTCACGTCGCCGGTCGGCGCGGCGATCAGGCCGGTGTTGCGCACGCGGCCCGCGGCGCTGCCGGCCAGGCGCAGCGGATCGACCTCGTTGCCGCGCGTGCTCGAGTCGCTGTTGCCGTCGGTGCCCATGCCCTTGCGGATCACGAAGGCGTCGCCGGCGGCCAGCACGGTCTGGCCGTTGGCGGTCGCGATGCTGCCGTGGTTGTGCGCCTCGCGCCCGGCCAGCAGCACGTAGCCGCCGCCCTCGGTCACGCTGGTGGGCCGGCGCGTGGCGATGCGCGCGCCGGGCTCCACCACCACGTCGGCGGTGGCCGCGCCGTGCGTGGCGCCGGTGGCGTGGAGCACCAGGTCGTTGGCCAGCACCGGCACCTGGGTGCTGCCGCGCGTTTCGCTGTACAGGCCCCGCTTGAACTGCGCGTCGCTCATGCCCACGGCCGCGGCCACGAGGTTGCGCGTGTCGACCTGGCTGCTGCCGCTGAACACGATGCCGTTGCGGTTCACGACCATCACCGTGCCGTCGGCCTGGATCTGCCCCTGGATCTGCGAAGGCCGCGCCTTCGGGTCGTTCACGCGGTTGAGCACCGACCAGCTGGCCTGCTGGTCGAACTTCACGGTGGTGTTGCGCCCGACGTTGAAGGTCTCCCAGTTGAGGATGGCCTTGTCGGCCGTCTGCTCGACCGTGACCACCGTGCGGCCTGCGGCCTGGCGCTGCGAATCGGGCGTGAGCGGGCGCGCGTTGTGCCAGCCGGCGGTGAGCGCGTTCGTGTCGACCTTCAGGCCGCCTTCGGCCAGGCCGTCGGGCACCGACGGATCGAGCTGCGCGGCGGCGCGCGCCGCGGCCTGGGCCGACTGCTGCGCCGCGATGGCGCGCGCCGCCAGGTTCAGGTTGCCGAGGGACTGCTGCAGCTGTTCGTTGGCACGCTGCTGCTGCGCCTGCGGCCCCGCGAGCATCGCGGCGGGCAGGCCGTTGGGCAGGCGGCCGGTGGCGAGCGCGGTGCTCTGCGCCATGTTCTTCTGCGCCATCCAGGCGCCGCTGAACGCCTGCTGCGCCTGCGCGCCGTCGAACGCGGCGCCGCCGGCCAGCAGCAGCGCGATGGCGCGCACCAGCGGCGTGAGCCGGACCTGTGCGAATGCGGCGGACGAATAAGAAGAAGAGGACGCGTTCGGCGGATTGCGCCGGGACACCGTGCGGCGGCTGCTGCGTTGCATGCGGACTTCCATGGGTTCGTGTTTCGTTGCTCGATCGGGGCCACGAAGCGCAAGGGCCCGTGGACTACCGAGCTATGACAGCGAAGGTCCGGCGCGACTGCACCATGTCACGAAATCTTCACGAACGCGCGGACCGGCACGTTGCAACGCGCCTCAGGCGCTGGCGGCGCCCAGCAGCACGATGCCGCCGGGCAGCTGCGTGAGTTCGGCGCCGTACACGTCGCGCACGAGGAAGGCCACGTCGTCCAGCCGGTCGATGGAGAAGCTGGCCTGCACGCGGCTGCGGCCCAGCGTCTCGTTCGTGAGGATGAGCCGGCCGTGGCGGTAGCGGTTGACCTCGGCCACCACCTGCGACAGCGGCACCTGGTCGAACACGAGCTGGCGGCGGCGCCAGGCGACGACGGGGCCGGTGTCCACGCCCGTGACGACGCCGAGCCCCGCGGGGCCGTAGCGCAGCTGCCGGCCGGCGTCGAGCCGCGCCTGCTGCGTGCCTTGCGCCACATCGACCTGGCCGGCGAGGCAGGTCACGCAGACCTCGCCGTCGAGGTGGCGGATGTTGAAACGCGCGCGCGTGGCCGACACCGTGCCGCCGCCCGCCGCGACCGTGACGCGCGCCGAGGCCGGGCCACCGGCGAGCACCTCGGCCTCGCCGGACACCAGCTCGATGGCTTCGCTCGCGCTCTCCGTCGTGCCGCGGCGCAGGTTGATGCGCGTCTGCGTGTTCATCTGCAGCACCACGCCGTCGCCCATGGCGACCTCGCGCTGCTCGCCGGTGGCGGTGCGGTAGTCGTCGCCCCACTCGGCGACCGAGGGCCACAGCGCCAGCGGCGGCGACACCGCGAGGTAGGCGACCGACGCCGCGACCGCGCCGCCCAGGAAGGCGCGGCGGCCGGGCACCGGCAGACGGCGGGCCGCCTCGCGCGCTTCCTGCTGGCGCACGCGCTGCGCGGCCGGCGCCATGGCCTGCCACACCTGGCGCGCCTGCACGAAGGCCTGCGCGTGCGCGCGGCTGCGCGCGCACCAGCGCCGGAAGGCCTGGGCGTCGTCTTCGGTGGCCTGTTGCGAGCCGAGCCGCACCACCCAGGCTTGCGCTTCGCGTTGCAGGGTCTGCTTCATGGCCTCGGTCGCCTGGGGTTCTTCAGCGGTCATCATGGGGAGACTGTTTTCCGGCGCCAGGACCGAAGCGCTGGATGAAATCCCGCCCGAGCCGCTCGCAGCAATGTTCCAGGCCGGCGCGCAATTCCTTCTCGACGGTGCGCGCCGACACGCCGTAGCGCGCCGCGATGTCCTTGTGCGGCATCTCGTCGACACGCGCGGCCAGCACGATGGCGCGGCGGCGGCGCGGCAGCTCGGCCAGCGCGCGCTCGAGGGCCTCGAGTTCGTTGCGCGCCTCGGCGCCGCGCGCGGGGTCGGCGGCCTCGTCGGCCATGTCGTACAGCGCCTCGACCTCGCCCACGCTCAGCAGCCGTGAATTGCTTTTGCGCTGGTCTTCCGCGACGTTGAGCGCGATGCGGAACAGGTAGGCCGAGGGGTAGCGCACGGCACTGCGCACGGTCGAGTTCTCCACGCGCAGGTAGGCCTCCTGCAGCGCGTCGTTGGCGAGGTCTTCCGAACCGAGGCGATGGTGCAGGTGCTTGCGGAACTGCGCATAGCGCGCGAGGAACAGCGCACGCAGCGAGGCCTTGATCGATTCGGTCATGCGACTCAGCCTGCGCGCGCGCGCAGGTACGGCCGGCAGTCGCGCGCCGGGTCGGGGCGCGGGGTCAGCAGCAGCGTGACGGGTTGCGGCAGCGCGGCCGGCGGCGGCGTGTCCAGGCCGAGCTTGCGCAGGCTGGCAAGCACCGTGGCATCGCGCGCCGGCACGCCGCTGCCCTCGAGCAGGCGGGCCTCGGTGACGGCGCCCGCCGGGTCGATCCACAACTGGATCGCGAGCCGGTAGCGGCCGAAAGCGTCGGGCTGCGCGATGCACAGCACGCGCGTGACCGCCCCCTGCAGGACGGCCGCGTAGGCCTGCAAGGCCGGGACGTTGCCGGCCGGGGCGGCGCCCGCCGGCGCGCGTTCGTCGGGGGCGGCGGTCGCCGGCTGTGTCGGCACGAGCGTGAATGCGCTGGCGCCGGTGTAGCGCGCCACCAGCCCGGTGCCCACGAGCATCCGCCGCAAGGCGTCGCGCGGTGCGAAGTCGCCCTGCACCGGTGACGCCTCGCGGCCGTCGGTGAGGCGGCTGGTGACGAGCACCGAGTGACCCGTGAGGTGGCCGAAGACGGCGAGGGAGCGTGCCAGCGGCTGCGCCGGCAGGTCGAAATGCAGCGCTGGCGCGTCGCTCGCCGTGTCGTCGGCTGCCGCGGCGTGGGCGGCGCACATCACCAGCGCCATGACCAGGCACCAGGACAGTGTCAGGCCACCGCCCGATGCGGAAGTACGTGTCATGTGACGGAGGATCAACAGCAGCAACGAAGGGTCTGGAAAGCGGCCGTCCGCCGTGCGGCCCGGGTGAGCGTGCGGGCGAGACTAGCGAGCGCGCATGACCGACATGTGACGTTTCGTTCACACTTCAGACCTCGCGAGATTCCGTCTTCTTCCTGACTTGCGCGCGGTCCAGACTGCCGGGTTGGCCGTTGCCATGGCACGGCGTTCCTTCTACTTTCTTCCTGGGGTGCAACGATGCGCGTCGGTGTGTGGCTGTTCGGCGTGATGCTCTCGGTGATCGGCACTGGCGCGGCGGCGCAGACACCGCCTTCCGGTGGCGGCGAGGCCGACGGCAGCTGCGTGGAAGTGGTGGTGAACGGCGAGCGCACGCCCGCCTACGACTGCCTGACCCGCAAGCTCGCGCCCACGATGCCGGCACGCGGGCCGGACGACGCGACGCCCGGGCTGGCCTCGGAAGCGATCACGCAGCGGCCGGGCAATCAGCTGGGCTTGTTCAACCGCGCGGCGACCGGGCACCGCATGGGCAACACCTTCGGCACCTCGGTGTATCCGCAGCGTCCGCCGCCGGCGGTGTACACCTCGCCGCTGCTGCCGGCGCGACCCTGAGCGGCGCCATGCGGGAAGAGAGGCCGGGCGTTCAGAGTTGCTGGGTCACCAGCACCACGAACCCGGCCAGCGAAATGGCGGCGCCCATGGCTTTCCTGAAGTGCTTCAACATGTCGTGTGCTCCATCGGTGAGATCCGTGAGCCTCGATGGTGCGCCGCTTGCGGACGCAGCGGGTTTGGCAATCCCGATGGCCGGGATAGAAAAACTTCAAGCGCGCGGCGGGCCGCGTCAGTTCAGCGCGCCGGCGCGCGCGTCGGCCAGCGTGAGGCGTTCGCGGGCGAACTGGCTGGCCCGCAGTCGCACGCGCGCGACCGCGGCGTCCAGCGAGGGCTGCTGCATGAAGACGAGCACGCCGCGCTTGAGCCCGCGCAGGCGGAGTTCGGCAACGCCGGCATAGCGGCCGCCGGTGGTCTGGCGGATGTCGATCTCGCTGGACCAACCGTCGGAAAGTTCGACGAAAAGATGTTGCTGTGTGGCGCTCATGTCAGTGAGGAGCTTAGGGCTACTGCCGGCGCCGCCCTAGGACATAGTTCCTAGGTATTAGCATTTAATTTCGTTTAATAACAATTTCACGCGCACCGAGCAAAGGGACACCATGTGTGAACACCCGCATGACTTTCGGCACTCGCACCAAAACAGCCTGCCATCTAGGATGGAGCGGCCGTGATCCGTCTCCCTCTTTCTGCGCATCCTCCTGATCGACCCGCCTCCCCCGTTGCCGCCGCATGAAGGACGAGATTCACACAGCCGAACACCTCTACACGGTCGAAGTCGAGGGGCGCAACGTCACGGTGCGGGACGTGATGGTGGCGGCGTTCACCTACCGCATCAAACTCGAGGAACTGCTCGGGTCCCCCCGGCAGGTCGCGCACTGCTACCGGCTCTGGCGCCGGCTCGAGCAGTTCGACGAACCGCCCATGACGCGCCTGGACATCAAGTACGCGACCGCCTGGCGCGACGCGCATGCACAGGCCTGGCAGGTGGCGCAGGTCTTTCTCACCGAACCGCACGCCAAGACCTTCGTGCTCCGGCTCGCCGTTCCCTGACCGATCGCGTCAGCGCATGTGCGCCATGTCGCGGATGTCGGAGCGCAGCGCCGTGCGATCGGCGCCCACGAGCGGCAGGTTGATCAGCAGTTCGAGCCGCCGCCGCAGTGAGTACAGCACCTGGATCGCGCCATGCGCCGCGTCGTCCGGGCCGGTGCCGGCGCCCGCCACGTCCGGGTAAGGCCACAGCGCCGCATCGGGCTGGCCGGGCCAGCGCGGCTGCAGCGGTTCGAGCGACGGGTCCAACGTGATGACGAAATCCACCCGGGGCGAGCCCGCGCGCGCAAACACGTCCCAGCTGCGCGGCGGTGACATCGGCAAGGCGATGCCGGCGCTGCCCAAGGCCTCGACCGCCGCGGGGTTCACATCCGCCGCAAGCCGCCCCGGCTGCCCGCACGAGCGCGCCGCGAAACGCCTCGAATCCAGGTGGGCCAGGCAGGCCTCGGCCAGCACGCTGCGCAGCGAATTGCGCCGGGAGACAAAGACGACTTCGATCCGTTGCTGCATGGTCAAAAGACTATAGCCACGCCGTGTGGCAGGTGTGTGCGGGGCTGCGCCGACCCTTCTGTGCACGCCTGTTTTGCCCTACCTGCCGGGCGTGTCAAATAAGTGTAAACACTGGTAAACCTTGATGCGATGCACGGCGTTAGAACCCCATGTGGACAACCGACCCCTCCCTCGTTGCTCTAGCCTTTCTGGTCGGTCTTGCCGCGGGCGTGACGCTCATGAGCATGCTGGCGGTCCTGCGTTCCGACCAGGACATGCCGCCCTCCGAGCACACCCGGCTGTAAGGCAGACCGCGGGCCTCACCCGCCGGCACCGCGCCGGCCGGCGTAAGCGGGCGCGCTTGTTCAGAACCCCGACTGCTCGATCAGCACCGAGGTCGCCGCGTTGATCCAGCGGCGGGCCAGGCTCTCGCGGGTGCCTTCGAAATGCGCACGCACCTCGCGCACCCCGTCGACCGGTGTGTCGTCTTCTCCCTCCACCGTCACCCGAAACCAGGCTTCGGCCGGGCGCAGGTCTTTCTTCTGCGCGGTCGGGTTGAGCGCGATCGGGCCGCCGTGGTCCTGCGCCAGCAACAGGTGCGGCAGCCGGCGCACCGGGCTGTTGTCGATGGCGCGCACCTGCCCTTCGAGCTTGCGCGTGCGGCCCTTCACGAGGATCACCGCGCGACTGCCGGCCGCCAGGCGCTGGCGGTCGTGCTCGGGCACCAGCGCTTCGACGCGCCAGCGCCGCCCGTCGACCACCATCGCCATCAGCTGCGACGGCGCGACCCAGGTGCCCGACTGCAGCAGCGGATCGACGTCGCGCATCGTGCCGCCGTGCGCCGCAACCAGCCGCAGGCGCAACAGCTCGGCGTCGCGCGCGCGCCGCTCGGTGTCCCAGCGGCTGGCCTGCTGTTCGGCCAGCACCTGCTGCGCCGCCGGGCGTTCTTCCAGGCCCATGGCGCCGCGCGCCGCACGCGCGTAGGCGCTGGACATCGCACGCGCTTTCTCGCGCTCCTCGGTCTGGCCGGGCGCCTCGAGCGTGACCAGCGACTGCCCCGCCGCCACGGCCGCGCCGTCGTTCGCTTCCATCGCCGCCAGCCGCGCGGCATAGGGCGAGAACACGGGCTGTTCGACACCGGCCCGGAGCACGCCCGGCGCCGAGATACCGCCGTGCCACGGCACCAGCAGCACCGCCGCCACGAGTGCGAGCAACAACGCTGCCACGACGCGCCGCCGCGGCTTGATCTCGTCACGCCGCGCATGCCACACGCGCAGCTCCGCCATCACCGGCCGAAAGACGAAGACGCCCATCTCGACGATGAAGAGGAACACGCCCAGCGCCTTGAAAAACGCGTGGTACACCACGACCGCGATGCCGATGAACAGCACCAGCCGGTAGGCCCAGGTCGCGAACGCGAACGCGATGAGAAAGCGGCGAAAGCCCGGCGTCAGCGTCTCCGGCGACGGATCGTCGAAGCCCAGCAGCCAGCGCCGCAACGCGCGCTTCGCCTGTTGGCCGGCACGCTCGTGCAGGCCGGGAAAATCGAGCGCGTCGGTCAGCATGTAGTAGCCGTCGAAGCGCATGAAGGGGCTGGCGTTCACGGCAAGCGTCAGCACCCAGGCCGTCGTCGCCAGGAAGAACAGCGCGTTGCGCAGGTCGCCGTCGGGCATGAAGGCCCACAGCAGCGTCGACCACGCGGCCAGCACCAGTTCGGCGCAGATGCCGGCCGACGCAATCGCCAGCCGATGCCGCGAGCGCGCCAGCTTCCAGCTTTCGCCGGTGTCGGTGTAGGCCATCGGCCACATCACCAGCAGCGCGACGCCCATGTGCCCCACCCGCACGCCGTGGCGCGTGGACATGAGCGCGTGCCCCATCTCGTGCAGCAGCTTCGACACCACGATCGCGCCGGCAAAGCCCAGCACGCCTTCCCAGCTGATGGCGCCGCGCAGGTGGGCCGCCACCGTGTCCCACTGCCGCGCGGCCAGGAGCACGCCGACACCGGCGGCCAGCGCGGTGAGCGCCACGAACCAGCGGCTGTAGAGCCATTCGACCCAGGGCAGCATCTTCTCGAGCAGGCGCGCCGGTCGCACCAGCGGAATGCGCACGAACAGGTAGTTGTTGAGCAGCCATCGCCAGGCCGGCGTCGGCGGCTTGCGGCGCACGGTGCGCAGCAGCTGGTGCTGTTCGAGAAAGCCCTGGAAGCGCGCCACGTCGTCGGCGTCGGGCGCCAGCGTGGTGTCGCGCGCGATCTCCTGCGCGATGCGCTCGGCATCGGCCATCGGCCAGCGCAGAAGAATCTCGAACTCGAGCCAGCCGATGCGAAAGAACAGGTTGCGCACCGGGTCGCTGATGTGCCAAGCCGGCGAGCCATCGCGGTTGGCGCCCGTCGGATGGATCTGCAGTTCCTCGCGCAGCGCCGGCCAGGGTGGCGGCGACGCAGCACCCGCACCCGCAGGGGCGCCACGGCCCGCGAGCGCCGCGCCGCTCAGCATCCGCACCACTCCCGCGCCGCCGCGAACGGCCGGCGCAGCAGCAGGTAGCCGAGCACAGTCCAGCTGCCCGACACGCGCGCCGTGCCGCGCAGACCGATGCGCGCCACGCTCGACGGCTCGCGCAAGTGGCCGCGCAACTGGTAGCTGGCCACGCCGTTCGGCGCCTCGACCGCTTGGTAGCCGGCGTAGTCGAGCTGCGCCGACACCGGGTCGAGCGGCGCCACGCGCAGGAACAAGGTCATGGGCGCACCCGGTGCCAGGTTGACCGCCTCGCTCACCGGCGCCCAGGCCTGCACGCCGAGCGCGGCCGGGTCGGCCAGCAGCCCGACACGCTCGCCGGTCTGCACCGGGCGGCCGGCCCAGTCGTCGGGGTCGGAGTACACGAACACGCCCTTGGCCGGCGCCTTGATCTGCAGCTGCGCCACTTCGCGCTGCAGCGCATTCACTTCCACCTCGCGCTCGCGCAGCTTGCCTTCGGCCAGGCTCAGCTCGGCCTTGGCCGACTGCGACTCGATGGCTCGCTGCGAGGCCTGGTGCAGCTCCAGCCGCGCGGTCGACAGCGCCGCGCGCGCCACAGAAAGGCGGTTGTCGAGCGTGGTGTCGTCGAGCTCGGCGATGGTCTGGTCGGCCTCCACCGGTGTGTTGGGCGGCACGGTCATGCGGCGGATCACGCCGTCGCGCGGCGAGGCGATCACCTGGCTGCGCGTGGAGATCACCTCGGCCTGCAGCAGCGCGTACTCGCGCACCGGCACCAGGAGCGCGAGCGGCAGCAGCGCCAGCGCCCAGCGCAGCGGCTTGCGCGACCAGGCCTCGCGCAGCAGCGTGCCGATGGAGCGACGCCGACCGGTCAGCGCCCACCACGCGTGGCCGTACATCGCGGCGGCCTGCAGCAGCAAAAACTCGGGCGCCTTGGCGTCGAACTCGGTGGGCCACGGCGCCTCGCGCGCCAGGAACAGCGCGGCGCGCGCGCGGCCGTCGGGGTCGGCCATGGGCAGCACCCAGACCTGGTCGGGCAGCCAGTCGGCCCACGAGGCGGCGAGCGCGGGCGGCAGCATGCCGGGCGACAGCGCCAGCACGCGCGCAGCGGCCGGCAGTTCGTCCAGCCGCGGCTTCAGATGGTCGGCCACCGACGCCAGCCACAGCGCATAGGGCGAGTCGGACTCGACATCGGCCAGCCCCGAATGCGCCACCAGCCGCGTGCGGCGCGCGCCGAAGAAACCGACCAGCGCGGCCTGCCGGTACGGCGCGAGCGCGTGGGTCTCGTTGCAGATCAGAAAGGCCATGTCGGCCGGGCGCTGCGCCGCGCGCACCTTCGCGGCCAGTGCATGGAACGCGAGATCGGTCACGAAGAAAAATCCTTGCTGCGTGCGGCGCTCATCCCTTGCTGGCCGGTGCGCGCACCTGCCCGCTCATGCCCGGCAGCACCTGGCCGGCCGCTTCGCCCGCCAGCTCGGCCTCGATCTCGATGGTCTGGCTCACCGCGTCGACGCGGCCCGACACGCGCGTGACCTTCAGCGCCACGGTGCCGCCCGTCTCATCGACCGTGCCCTCCAGGCGCTGGCCGGTCTTCAGCCAGGCCAGCCATTGCGAGGGCACGTTCATGCGCGCCTTCAGCGGACCGTTGCCGACCAGCTCGACCACCGGCGCGCCGGGGTTCACGCCCTGCCCCACCTTCACGTGCACGCGCGCCACCTTGCCGGCGAACGGCGCCACGAAATTGCACTGCGCGATCTGGGCATCGAAGATGCGGACCTGGCTCTGCGCCTTGTTCACGTTGGCCGCCGCCAGCTCGACCTCGATCTCGGCCGCCGACTGCAGGCCCTGCAGCTTCAGCTTGCCCACGTACTGCACCTTGGCGGCCTCGTGCTCGGCACGCGCGGCGGCGCGGCGCGCCTGGATCTCGTCGCACTCGTAGGCGGCCAGCACCTGGCCGGCGCGCACCGTGTCGCCCAGGCTCACCGGCACCTTCGCGAAGCGGCCCGGCGCCGAGGCCGAGAGCACGCTTTCCTGCGCGGCCACCACGAGAAAACGCACCGGTGCCAGGTTGCCGGGCGCACCGCTCGGGGCAGCGCGTGGCGGCGCCGCAGCCGGCGCCGTTTGGGCGCCGACGTGCGTGCCACCCACGGCGCACGACACGAGAACGAGCGCGCGAAGAACGGCCAGGTGCGGCAGCTTCATCAAGGACCTGCCCGCTTTCACTTCTGCGTCACCGTGGCACCCGTGCGCGCCAGGCGGCGCACGTCCGAGATCACCGACAGCGTCGCCGCCTCGGCGAAGGCGCTCACCGCGCTTTCGGTCGTCACGGCCGGCACGTAGCTCGCGTAGTTCTGCGACAACAGCTCGCGCCCGCCCGGTTCGGCCAGCGTGAGCCGCCACTGGGCGCGCGTGGTGCCGCGCACCTGCGGCACATTGCGCTGGAAGGCCAGCGTGAGCACCAGCGCATCGGCAGCACCCGACGACACCAGCTCGTTGCGCGTGACGATGCGTTCGACCGCACTGCGCACCGCCGCTTCGCTCACGCCCGACGGCAGGTCGCGCACGCGCACGGTCACGGGTCGGTTGCGCGTCTGGATCAGCGCCGCTTCGAGGAACACCGCCTTCTCGCCCTCGGCCATGCTCTGCTCGATGGCCTTGGCGACGGTCTGGATGTCGGTGCTGGCCACGGAGGCCGGCATCAAATCGACGCCGACCGAGTTGAGCACCCGGCCGTACGAGGTCTGCGTGGCCGCATAGGCCGTGGCGAGCTGGAAGCGCGACACCAGCGCGCGCGAATCGACGCGCAGTGCCTCGAGCTCGCTCTCGAGCTGGTTGCTGGCGCCGGCCCGCGCCACGCTCGACATGCGCTGGTCGACGCGGCTCGACTCGGCCGCCAGTTCCTGGTCGACCACCGCCAGCTTGTAGCGCTCGGCCGACACGCGCACCTGCGTGATCACCGCCATGGTCAGCGCCAGGCGGCGCGCTTCATCGGTCTTCTTGCGCGCGTCGTTGGTGCGGTTGATGGCCGGAATGGCCGCCAGCCGGAACAGGTCCATCGACAGGCTCACGCCCGCGTCGCTCCAGTTGCTGTTGTAGAGGAAGGAGTTGGAGTCGTAGCGCGCCCCGGCGTACAGGTTGAGGCTGGGGAACAGCGAGGCGATCTGCTTCTTGGTCTCGGCGATGCCGATGCGCGCCTTGTAGTCTTCCTCGCGCAGCTCGGCGCGGTTTTCCAGCGCGGCAAGCTCGAGCTTGTCGATGTCCAGCGTGACCGGTGCGCGCCCGTCCTGCGGCCCTTCGACCAGCGTGAAGTCGACACCCGGCGGCAGGCTCATGAGTGCGGCCAGCTCGCGCTTGGCGAACTGCATCTCCTGGCGCTTGGCGTTGACCAGCGACATCGCATCGAGCAGCGCGCGCTGGTAGGCCAGCCCTTGCGCGGGCGGCAGCACGCCGGCGCGCTCGGCCTCGCGCGACTTCTTCAACGCGTCCTCGATGCGCACGGCCAGCCGGTCGGCGTCGCCGATGAGCTGCTGCGCACCGATGGCACGCCAGTAGGCGCTGCGCACGTCCTGCGCGATGTTCTGCAGGATCTTGCGGCGGCGCTCTTCCGAGATGTTGACCTCGTCGGCCGCCTGCTTGGCGCGGAAATAGCTGATGCCGAAGTCCAGCGCGTTCCACGACAGCGTGGCGCGACCGTAGTAGTGCGAGCGCTGCTCCGAGGTCGAGGGCCGCAGGCTCACCACGCGGTCTTCGATGCCGATGCTGGTGCCGCCCGAATCGTTGCTGCGGTCGTTGTAGCCGGCATCCGCCACCAGCTTGGGCAGCATGTCGGCGGCCGACACGTCGAGCAGTCCGCGCGCCAGGGCCGACTCCATGAGCTTGAGGCGGTAGTCGGCGTTGTACTTGAGCGCACGCGCCAGCACCTCCGAATAGGTCATCGGCGTGGCCACCGCGGCCTGGTCCTTGTAGAGCTGCTTCTGGTCGTGGCGCACGCGCACCACGATCTCGTCGCGCGTGAGCTGCACCGGCGTCATGCTGCAGCCGGCCAGCATGAGCGCGGCCGCGGCAGCGGTCCACGACAGGGGGGAACGGAACGTCGATTCTTGTGAATGTTGCATATCGGTCCTGGTGCTCGCTGGATATGAAGGGGTCGGTGGTTCCGGGAAGGGACTGGCGTCGGTCAACTCGAGGGCACGCGCACGGTGGGCTCGGCGCGCTGCGGATGCCGCATCGCGTCGCGCACGTTGCCGCGCTCGACGGCGGCCGCGGCCACGCGGCTGGAGAAGGAGCGCGCCGGCCCGTCGGCGGCAGGCGCCACCGGCACGGCCTTGCCGGCCGCAGGCACTGCGTCGGCGTGTGCGGCCTCGGTGGACGGATGCGCCGCATCGGCGCGCGGCACCACGATGCGCCCGCCGTCGCGCGCCGGCGCCTCCTGCGGCGCTTGCGGGTACGGTGCCGAGAAGCTGTCAAAGTCGCCGAACAGCGGGCTCGCACCGTCGATCAGCTTGCCGGCCGTGACACCGCGCAGCGCCAGCGTCTGCTCCACATCGCGGATCATGCGCAGCGAGAACGACACGCCATCGCGGCTCACGTGGTCGGCGTAGTCCACGCCTTGCGGCTCGCCCCACAGGTCGGTGGGACGGTCCTCGCCGAAGATGCGGTCGCCGCCCAGCGCGCGCGCGGCAATCGCGCCCGACAGCGTCTGGCTCAGGCGCTGCGACTCCTGCACCGCGATCTGCACGAACAGCGCCGGGGTCATCGACTGGTCGATGCGGCGGCTGGGGTCGCCGAAGTCGGCCGGGAACACCTGGTCGCCCGCGAGCGGCCGGTGCTGCGAGGTGCCGTTGATCGTGACGACCAGCTTCTCCGTGCTGGTGCTGCCGTCGGCGTCGGTGATGACGTAGTCGAACACCTCGGTCAGCGTCTGGCCGTCGCCCAGCGAGGCCACGCGCACGTTGCTGGCGTTCACCGAATAGCTGTAGCTGCCGTCGGCGTTCAGGCGCAGGTTGCCGTAGCGCCCTGCCGTCGCACCGCCGATGGTGCCGGCCACGCCCTCGAAGGAAACCCCCGTGACCGGCGTCGGCGTGTGGTCGGCGCCGAGGCGGTCGGCCACGTCGTTCGCGCCCATGCCGTCGCCGCCGAACACGTTGCCGGTCGCCGTGGCGCCGGGGCGCGTGGTGCCGATGGCGGTGGCGTCGTTGCGTGCCGTGGGCACGTCGTCGATCACCAGCACGCGCAGCGTGCCCTGGGTGGTGTCGCCGTCGCGGTCGGTCACCTGCAGCGCGATGTCGTCGGTGACCTGCCCGCCCGCGTGGCTCTGCGCGGCGCCCAGCACGTAGGTGTAGCGCACGGTGCCCGTGGCCGCATCGAAGCCGGTGAGCGTGATGCGCCCGCGGTCGGTGGCGATGGTGACCGGGCTCGTGCCGAGCGCGGCCAGCTGCGCCGGCGTGAGCGTGGTGCCGTGCACCGCGATGCTGCCCAGGCCGTCGGGCGCCGTGACGAAGAAGCTGCCCGAGACCGTCTCGCTCGCGTCGCCCGGCTCGACCAGGCCGCGCTCGTACACGGTGGCCTGCCCGGCCGTGTCGGGGCCGTTGTTGTCGCCGATCACCAGCGTCACGCCGTCGTTCGCACCGTGGATGGTGAGGGTCAGCGTGGCGGTGCTGGTGTCGCCGTCGTTGTCGGTGATCGTGTAAGTCACCACCTCGGTCAGCGTGTCGCCCACGACCAGTGCCTGCACGCGCGGGTCGCCGTTGTTCAGCGTGTAGGTGTAGCTGCCGTCGGCGTTCAGCACGATGCGCCCGTAGGTGGTGGTGATCGACGTGCCCACCGTGCCGGCCACGCCGCCGAAGCTCACGCCCGTCACCGGCACGCCGTTGGCGTCGTCGGCACCGAGGGTGTCGTTGGCCTTCACGTTGCCGCCCACCGTGTTCGGCGCGCCGTCCTCGGTGATGGCATTGGTGTCGTTCACGGCCTCGGGCACGTCGTCCACGATGCGCACGGTGAGCGTGCCCGTGGCCGTGTCGCCGCCGGCGTCGGTCACCACCAGCTTGATGTCTTCCGTGCTCTCGGTCGCGTTCGGCTGCGGCACCTGCGCGTCCAGCGTGTAGGTGTAGGTCAGTTCGCCGGTCGTCGGCACGCCGCCCACCGAGCTGGTGGGCGTGAAGCCGGTGAGCACCAGCGTGCCGCGCGGCGTGTCGATGGTGACCGGCGTCGTGCCCAGGTTCGCCAGCTCGGCCAGCGTCAGCGGGCGCCCGCCCACGGTGACGCTTTGCATGCCGTCGCTCGCCGAGACCACGATCGTGCCGGTGGTGATCTCGCGGGTGTCGGGGCCGCCGATGCCGTCGACGAGCCCGCGCTCGTGCACCTCCGCCTGCCCCGTGGCCGCGCCGTTGCCGTCCACGGCGCCGATGGCCGGGTCGCCGTCCAGGCGGCCATGGATGGTGATCGTCAGCGTGGCGGTGCTGGTGTCGCCGTCGGCATCGGTGATCGTGTAGCGCACCGTCTCGGTCAGCTGCTCGTTGGTCTTGAGCGCATTGACGGCGGCGTTGTCGTTGTCCAGCGTGTAGGTGTAGCTGCCGTCGGCGTTCAGCACGATGGCGCCATACGTGGTCGTGAGCGACACGCCCACCGTGCCGGCCGCGCCGCCGAAGCTCACGCCCGTCACCGGCACGCCGTTGCCGTTGTCCGCGCCGTCGCGGTCGTTGGCCTTCACGTTGCCGCTCACCGTGTCGGGCACCGCGTCCTCGGTGATGGCGGCCGTGTCGTCGGTGGCCTGCGGCGTGTCGTTGATGATGAGCACGGTGAGCGTGCCGTTGGCCACGTCGCCGTCGCGGTCGGTCACCGACAGCGGGATCTGCTCGGTCACTTCGGTCAGCACACCGCCGGAGCGATGGCTCTGCGCAGCGCCCAGCGTGTAGGTGTAGCTGACCGCGCCGCCGGTCACGATGCCGTTGGACAGCGTGGTGCCGCTGAAGCCCGTCAGCTGGATCTGGCCGTCGGGCGTGGTGATCGTGATCGGCGCGCCCGGCGTGAGCGCCTGCAGCTGCGCCAGCGTCACCACCGTGCCGCCGACGTTGATGCTGGCCACGCCGTCCGCCGCGGTGATGTTGAAGCTGCTGGCGACACGCTCGCCCGTGTCGGTGATGCTCACCAGGCCCGACTCGAACACCGTGACCTGCCCGGTCGCCGCGCCGTTGGCGTCGGTGACGGCGATGCCCGGCAGGTCGTTGGCGCCGCGGATGGTGATCGTCAGCGTGGCGGTGCTGGTGTCGCCGTCGGCATCGGTGATCGTGTAGCGCACCTGCTCGGTCAGCATCTCGCCCACCGACAGCGCCTGCACGCGCGGGTCGGCGTTGTTCAGCGTGTAGGTGTAGCTGCCGTCGGCGTTCAGCACGATGGCGCCATACGTGGTCGTGATCGACGCGCCCACCGTGCCGGCCGCGCCGCCGAAGCTCACGCCCGTCACCGGCGCCACGTTGCGGTCGTCCGCGCCGATGGTGTCGTTGGTCGCCACGTTGCCCGACACCGTGTTCGGCGCGGCGTCTTCGGTGATGGCGGCCGCGTCGTCGGTGGCCTGCGGCACGTCGTCCACGATGCGCACGGTGAGCGTGCCCGTGGCCGTGGCGCCGCCGGCGTCGGTCACCTTCAGGTCGATGGCTTCGGTTCTCTCGGTCGCGTTCGGCTGCGACACCTGCGCGCGCAGCGTGTAGGTGTAGGCCAGGTTGCCCGCCGTCGGCACGCCGCCCACCGAGGTGGTGGCCGTGAAGCCCGTCAGCGTGATCGTGCCCAGCGGCGTCGTGATGACGACCGGCGTGGTGCCCAGGTTGGCCAGCTCGGCCAGCGTCAGCGTGCGGCCGCCCACGGTGACGGTCTGCAGGCCGTCGGCCGCCGACACCGTGACGACGCCGCTGCCGTTCTCGCGCGCATCGGGACCGCCCGGGCCGTCGACCAGGCCGCGCTCGTAGACCTCGGTCTGGCCCGTGGCCGCGCCGTTGCCGTCCACCGGCACGATCTCGGGGCTGGCGTCGGTGCGGCCGTGGATGGTGATCGTCAGCGTGGTGGTCGAGGTGTCGCCGTCGGCATCGGTGAGGGTGTAGCTCACCGTGTCCGTGAGCGTCTCGCCGTCTTTCAGCGCGTTGACGCGCGGGTCGCTGTTGTTCAGCGTGTAGCTGTAGGTTCCGTTCGCGTTCAGCACGATGCTGCCGTATTCCATGCCCAGCGCGCTGCCCACCGTGCCTGCGTTGCCGCCGAAGCTCACGCCGGTCACCGGCACGGCCGTGTCCGCGCCCTCGCGGTCGTTGGTCTTCACGTTGCCGCTCACGGGGTTCGGCGCGGTGTCTTCGGTGACGCTGTTGGTGTCGGGGTTCGCGGTGGGCACGTCGTTCACGATCAGCACCGTGAGGGTGCCGCTGGCCACGTCGCCGTCGCGGTCGGTCACGCTCAGCGGCACCGCCTCGGTCACTTCGCCCGCGCTGTGGTTCTGCGCCGAGGTCAGCGTGTAGGTGTAGCTGACCGTGCCGTCGATCACGACGCCGTTGGACAGCGTGGTGCCGCTGAAGCCCGTGAGGCGGATCTGGCCGTCGGGCGTGTTGATCGTGATCGGTGCGCCCGGCGTGAGGGCCTGCAGCTGCGCCAGCGTCACCATCGTGCCGCCCACGTTGATGCTCGCCACGCCGTCGGCCGCCGCGATATTGAAGCCGGCGCCCGCCGTCTCGCTCGTGTCGCCCACGCTCGTCAGGCCCGACTCGTGCACCGTCACCTGGCCGGTCGCGTTGCCGTTGGCGTCGGTCACCGTGATGCCCGGCACGTCGTTGTTGGCGCCGCGGATCGTGATGGTGATCTGCGCGGTGTCGGTGCCGCCGGCGCCGTCGGAGATGGTGTACGTGAACAGGTCGGTGAGCGTCTCGCCGACGATCAGCGCCTGCACGCGCGGGTCCGTGTTGTTCAACGCATAGGTGTAGCTGCCGTCGGCGTTCAGCACGATGCTGCCGTAGGTGCCGGTGAGCGGGTTGCCCAGCGTGCCGGACGAGCCCGCACCGAACTCGGGGCCGGTGCGGATGCTGGTGACGCTCAGCTGTGCGGTGGTGTTGTCAGGGTCGGAGTCGGCCTCGCCCGGAATGCGGCCGGTGATGACGTTGCTGCCGACCGACACCGTGTCTTCGTCGATGCTGTGCGTATCGTCCACCGCGATCGGCGGGTCGTTCACGGCGGTGATGGTCAGCGTGCCGGTGAGCACGTTGCTGTTCAGCGGCTGCGGGCCGCCCGCGTTGCCGCCCGGCTGCACGTTGTTGCCGTCGTTGAGCACGATGGTGTAGACGCGCTCGTTGTCGGTGCCGAACGCCGTCGGGTTGTCGCTGCTGCTGCGGTAGGACAGCTGGTCGAGCACCGCCCGCACCTCGGCCACGGTGGTGTCGGCGTCGAACTGCACCACCAGCGGCGCGCCGTTGCCGCCCGAGACGGTGACGCCCGCGGGCAGCACGCCGTTGACGAACAGCTGGTCGCCTGGCTGGTAACCGTCCAGGCTCACGGTGAGCGAGCCCGCGCCGAACACGCCGGCGGCCAGGCCGGGCGTGGTCGTGAGGTCGAGGTCGCCCACGGTGCCGCCGCTGACCAGCGCCACGGGCGGAATGCTGACGCCGGTGCCGGTCTGGTTGTTCTCCACCGCGGTCGCGCCGGTGGTGCCGCCGATCACCGGCGCGTCGTTGCGCGGCGCGATGGTGGTCGACACGTTGCGCAGCACCGACCACTGGCTGGTGGCGTCGTTGACGGTGGCGCTGATGTCGCCGCTGCCCGCCGCCACCGGCGCATCGGACACGCGCACGACCAGCCCGCCGGGCGTGCCGTTGAAGTCGGCCGCCGGCACGAAGCGCAGCTGCGCGCTGGTGGGCAGCAGCAAGGCGCTGGTGTCGGAGGCGCCCGTCGGCACGGCGAGCCAGTCGGTGCCGTTCAGGCTGTACTCCCACGCGCCCTGCGCGGCGTTGGCGTTGTTGCCCACGATGGCGATGCCGCCGAACGAGGTCGATGCATCGCCGCCGCCGCTGATGGCCGTCTGGTTGTCGATCGCGTCGCCGTAGCCGCCGCCCAGCAGCGTGTCGACCCGCACACCGGCACCCGTCACGTCCTCGACGCCGGCGGGCACGGTCGCATCGGTGGCGGTCGGCCGGTCGTTCACGTTGATCACCGTGGTGCTGAGCACGATGGTGCCGCCGCTGTAGACGGTGCTGCCGCCGTTGTTGGCACCCGCCACGTTGACCGTCGAGCCCGAGGTGGGATCGGCCGTGGCGCTGTCGTTGTTGGTGTCGGTCTCGACCAGCCGCACGGTCAGCGTGGTGGGCGTGCCGTGGAAGTTCGCGGCGGGCACGAAGCGCAGCTGCGCGTCCGCACCGAGTACCAGGGCGTTGGCGTTGGTGCGCGCGCCCACGTCGGTCCAGGCCCCGCCTGGGAGCAGGTACTGCCAGCTGCCCTGCGCAGCGTTCGGGGTGTGACCGGAAATCGCGACCCCGAAGAAGGTGTCTGACGAACTGCCGCCGGTGCCGCCGTTGCCGCTGTTGTCGATCTGGTCGGCGCCATCGCGGTAGTGGCTGCTGAACAGCGTGTCCACCCGCGTGCCTGCGGCGCTGGTGCCCACGTCTTCGTTGACCGGCAGCAGGGTTTCGGTGCTGCCGCTCACCACGGGCGCATCGTTGACCGGTGCCACCGTGAAGACGAAGGTGCGTGTGGTGACCAGGTGGTTGCTGACGCCGTCTTCGTAAGTGAAGGTGCCGGTCGTGCTGTTGTCGCCGGGCGCCAGGGCCCCCGGGCGCCCGCCGGTGTTGCCCTCGTCGTCCACCACGACGGTCACGGTGAAGGCGCCGTTCCAGTCGGCCGCCGTTGCCACGCCCGGTGCGTTGGGCAGTGCGACGGAAATGGCGTTGATGCGGCTGTTGATCTCGGCCAGCGTGCCGGTGATGGTGATGGTGGGGCCACCGGTCGCACTGACCGTGCCGCCGCTGCCGCCCACGTCGCTGATGACGAATCCGTTGGGCACCGACACCGTGGCCGTCAGCACGCTGGTGGCGCCCGCGTCCTGGTCGGTGACCGTGAGGCCGGTCAGCGTGACGCTGCCGTTGCCTTCGTTCACCGTCGGGTTGCCGGCCGCGATGTGGGCCGGGTCGTTGATCGACGACGGGAACAGCGTGCGGTAGGCCGAGGCCACGTTGGCCGTGAGCCCGGCGGGGATCAGCGCATAGGGATCGACGTTGGTGGTGGGCACCGCCACCGTGCCGCCGCCCGTGTTGTTGTTGTCGCCGCCGTTGGCGCCGCCCGCCAGCGCGCCGCTGCTGTTCTCGCGCAGGCGGTCGTCCACGACGACTTCGACACGGAAGTTCTGGTCGGTGTTGGCCAGGCCGCCGCCCAGCGCCACCTGCAGGCCGTCGAGGTAGGCCTGCACCTGCGCGCGCGTGCCGCGGATGACGAGCGCGCTGCCGGTGCCGTCGTAGGTGCTGTCGATGGTCACGCCCGAGCCGGCTGCATTGGCCGAGGTGATGGTGATGACGTCGCTGCCGCCGTCCTGGTAGAACGACGCGCCCAGCGGCGTGCCCGCGCCGTTGGTGATGCGCACGGTGACCTGCAGGAAATCGGCCTCGCCGGGCGCGATGCCGCCGCCGTCGCCGTCGATGTCCAGGTCGCCCACGACGAAGCCCGGCACGGCCGACGGCGTGTCGCCGCCGGTCAGGTTCAACGGCGTGTTCGGGTTGATGCCCGGCGTGAGCCCGGCCGTCGGTGCGTCGTTGACCGCCACGATGGTCAGCGCCATCGTCATGTCGGGCGGGTTGTTCGACACGCTGCCGCCGCCGGTGTCGCCGCCGATCTGCGAGCCGGTGTCGTCGAAGGAGACGAGGAGCGTCACGTCGCCGGCGTCGGCGCCGTTGAGGTCGTGATTGACGTCCGCCGCGCTGCGGTAGGTCAGGCCCGTGGCGGCGCCGCTGGTGATCAGTTCCTGGATGTCGCTGGCACGCCCGGTGAGCGTGAGCGCGCCGGTGTTGTCGCCGGCGATGGTCACGATGCGCCCGCTGGGCAGCGTGAAACTCGTCTGGCCGCCGGTGCCGCCGATGCCCAGCGTGCCGTTGGGCACGGTCAGCCGCAGCGTGATGGGCGTGTCGAAGGCCGCCGATTCGGGGTCCGACACCACGAAGCCCGCGCCGATGTAGGTCGGCTGGTCTTCATAGACCGTGTGCGCGGGCGGCACGACCAGCACGCCCGGGTCGTTCACGCTCGACGCACGCACCAGCACCGAGGCCGCCGCCATGTTGCCCTTGATGTCGCCGGTGGTGGGCACGGTGTCGGTGTACCAGTCGTACTCGGTGGTCGGGACCGGGATGTTCGGCCCGCCCGGCACGGTCGGCTCGTTCTGCGGGCCGCCGTTGGCACCAGGCTGCAATGCGCCGGTGGCGGTGTCGCGCACGCGGTCGTCGACGATGACCTGCAGGCGCAGCGCCTGGTCGCGGTCGGTGGCGAAGGTGAGCGTGAGGCCCGCCAGCGCCGCGTTCACCTGGGCGCGCGTGCCGCGCAGCGTGAGGAAGTCGCCGTTTCCGTTCTTGTCACCGTCGACGGTGGCGCCGCTGGCCGGCGCCCAGCCGATGTTCACGTCCGCATAGTCGGCCGCGGACAGCGGGTTGCCGCTGGCGTCGGTCAGCCGCACCGTGACCTGCAGGAAGTCGGTCTCGACCGGAAGGATCACGTCGAGGTTGACGTCGTCGACGCTGAAGCCGGGCACCGGGTTGTTGGCCGGGGTGCTGCTGTCGATGTCGATCGGCCCCGCAGGCGCGGTCACCGTGGGCGCGTCGTTCAGCGGCGTGACGTAGATCCAGAACTGGCCGCCGGTCTGCTCCTTGTCGCCGTCGCTCAGCGTGAAGGTGAAGCGGTCGCTCGGCGGACCGGGATAGGTCGCGCCGTCGGACTCGTCGCCCGAGTTGGTGTAGTAGATGTAGCCGGCGTTCACGTCGGCCTGCGTGAACGAGGAGCCCACGCCCAGCGCCACGAAGTTGACGCCGTCGGTCGAGTACATGATGCGCCCGTGCGTGGTGACGGAGGTGATCGTGTACTGCAGCTGCGTGAGCGTGCTGTCGGGGTCGAAGGCCGTGAGCATGCCCGGCGTGATCTGGCCGCGCCCGCCCTCGGTCACGACCAGCGGGTTGTTGGCGGTGGTGCCGCCGGGTGGGTCGGGCTGCGTCGGGTCGGCCGCGATGATCGGCGCGTCGTTGATGTTGGTGATCTGGATGCCGACCTTCACCTGGTTCGACGCGGCGCCCCAGCGGTCCACGGCATGCACGTTGAACTCGGTGGCGCGCACCTCGGAGCCGTCGCTCACGAAGCGCAGGCCCGTGGTGCCGGCGCTGCCGGTGATGAGCGACGCGTCGATGCGCATCCCCACGGTCACGGTCAGCCAGGTGGTGCCGCCGTCGGGCGAGTACTGCAGCACGCCGCCGGCGGGCAGGCTGTCGAACTCGAACTGCATCGCGCCGGGCCCGCTGGTGCCGTTGTTGAAGGCGTAGTTCGGGTCGCCGTTCAGCAGCGTGGCCGAGCCTTCGAGGTAGTTCTCGCTCGCGGCATCGTCCGCGTCGACCACGCGGATCTGGCCGGTCGTGAGGTAGGCGGTCTCGCCTTCGCGGATGACCGTGTTCGACGAACCGGTGGCCACGGGCACGTCGTTGACCGGCGTGATGAAGAACGCGAAGCTGGTGTTCCAGACGTTGCGCACGCCGCCGACGGCGACGCCGGCCGTCACCGAGAGCGACACGGCCGACTCGAAGTCTTCCACGTCGCCGTCGTGCTGGAAGCGGATGCGCCCGGCGTTCAGGTCTTCCTGCGTGAAGGTCTCGTAGGTGTCGATGTCGATCCAGTTCGCACCATCGAAGCGCTGCAGCACGCCGTTGCGCACGGGCCCGGTGGTGCCGGTGTAGTCGGTGACGGTGTAGATCACCTGCGACGGCGGCACGCCGTCGACCGTGTAGCTCAGGCCCGGCACGATGTTGAAGTCGGCGCCGGTGCCGCCCAGCACCACCGAGCCGCCTTCGCTGAGCGTGCCGCGCGTGGCGCCGTTCTGGTCGGTGCCCGCGTGGTTGGAGCCCGAGGTGGTGACGGTGCCGTCGATGGTCTGCAGCGGATTGCCGTTGCCCGTCGGGGTTTCGACGAGGTTGATCGTGAACTCGTAGGTCTTCAGCGTGCCGTCGGGGTTGCGGTCGGCGCCCTCGCGGATCACGGTGTTGCCGTTCGCGTCCCAGGTGGGCCCCAGCGTGTTGTCGACCACCTGGAAGCTGAAGGTGTCGGTGTCGCCCGCCGCCGCCCCCTGCGTCTGCACGTACTGCACGCGGCCCGAACGCACGTCTTCCATGGTGAACGTGCCGCCCGGCGGCAGGATCTTCCCGTCGAGCAGCAGGTAGCCCTGGTTCAGGCCGTTCATCGAGGTGACGGCAAAGGTCAGGTTGTCGTCGCTCGAATCGACGTCGGTCGCGCCGAGCATGCCGGGCGTGAGCGTCACGGTGTAGCCGCCGCCCGCCGGGTCGACGGTCGCCTCGAGCGTGCTGCCGGGGTCGAGCACCGGGTCGTCGTTGGCCGGTCGCACGTTGATGGCGATGGTGCCCGAGGTGGACGACGGCGTGCCCGTGCCGCCGCCGGCGTCGCTCACCGTGACGCCGAAGCCGTCGGTGAACGGGTAGCTCTGCCCGTTGTTGTCGCGCTGGCCGTTGTTGCCGTAGGTGAGGCCGCCGCGGTCGTCGTAGCCGAACACGAAGCCGGCGTCGATGTCGGCCTGCGTGATCGCGCGGTTGGTGACGTTCTGGGGCACGCCACCGATCAGCACCGTGCCCGTGAAGTACAGCGTGCCGTCGGTGGGCAGGCTGGTCAGCCGCACCGTGAGGTCGCCGCTGGCGTCGTCGCCGCCGCCGTCGGCGACGATGAAGTTGCCCACGACCGAGGCCGGGTTGCCGCTGGTGTCGATGGCGTTGGGCGGCTGCCCTTCGAACACGCTGCCTCCGCCCGAGACCACCGGCGGCTGGTTCAGCGGCGTGACGTTCAGCGTGATGGTGGCGTGGTCGGAGCCGGCCAGCGGCGTGGCGCCGTCGTTGACCACGACGACGAAGCTGTCGTCCAGGTTCTGGTCCGCGCCGGTGGCCGTGTGCACGTAGGCGACGCGGCCCGCGAGCACGTCGGCCTGCGTGAAGACCGAGCCCACGCCGATGCGTTCGCCGTTGAGCGTGAGGTAGCCGTGCGCGGTGTTGGTCGCGATGCCGTAGACGATCTGGCCGGTGTTCTGCGAGCCGATCGTCACCTCGGGGTCGATGGCGTTGAGCGTGGTGCCGGTCAGCACCGTGGTGCCGCCCTCGGAGACCGCCTGCGCCGCGTCGGCCACCGTGGTCGGGTCGTTCGACGGCGTGATCGTCACGTCGAGCGCGCGGTTGGCGGTGAGCGCCGGCGTTTCCGAATCGGTGATCGACACCAGGATGCGCGTGGTGGCCGTGGCGTTGCCCAGCTCGGTGTCGGCGGCGGTGAACACCAGCTGGTTGATCCAGGCGTTGGCATCGGCCACGCTGCCGACGAAGCGGTAGCCGCCGGGCACGGTGGTGACGCCGCTCATGCTGGCGCTGGACAGCGCGCCCAGTGCGGGGTTCTCGACGGTCACGTCGACCGTGACGTTGCCCGCGCCGTCGTCGGTGAGCGTCCAGCCGCTGAGCGTGGCGCGGTCGGCGCCCGGCGCATTGAGCGTGCTGGGCTCGCTGACCGTGATGCGCGGCGTGGTCGTCGAAACAGTCGGCGCGGCCAGCAGGCCGTCGTAGCTGGCGGCGGCAAAGGCGCGCGTCTCGATGAGGCCCGTCGCGACTTCGAGCGACCAGTCGCCCCGGCGCGACGCCGCGCCGGTGGCGTCGTTCGACGCCGCAACGTCCGCGCCGGTCGCACGGCTCAGGGCCTGCGCGAACTGCTGCCCGTCGGCCCCCACGTCGCACCCGTAGAGCAGGATGTCGCCGTTCACGTCGAGGCTCGCACCGATCGCCTGCCAGGCGCCTGCCGACTGCGCCAGGCTGGCGACGCCGAGCGTCTCGTTGCCCAGCGTGATCTCGCCCGCGGTGCCGTGGCTGAGGATGTGCAGTGCCGTGAGGCCGGTGCGCCCTTCGAGCGCCTGGCGCAGCTGTTCGACGCCGGACGATCCGGTGTCCAGCAGGATCAGCTGCGCGCCCTGCGGCACCGCGGCGGCGAGCTGCTGCCAATTGGCAACATTCTTGTCGACGACGTAGACCTCGCTGGCCGGGCCCGATCGCGCGTCTGCTTGCGCAGGCGCGCGAGCCGCCTCGGCCATGCTTTCACGCCCATGCGGCACGGTGACGGGCGCCGCGTCGGCGGCATGCGGCGCCTCCACGTGCTGGCCCTGAGACGCATCCGGAGGTGCCGCGGCGGCGGCTTCTACAAAAGCGGCCCCATCAAAAAGCTGCCGGCTTTCCAGCGCAAATCGATGAGAACGAGGGCGGAGGAATTGGGGCAGTTTGGAACTGGGCATGCGCCGAAGTGTGACGACAAATACTCAATTGTGTCCACCGTTTACGAACGCAAACTTCGCCAAATCAATACCTTTGAACATAAAGCAACGTTCAATCGGTGTTTTTACTATTTGCCGAAAACAATTGTTACCCCGATGACGTCGCATTCACCTACGGATTTCCGTGATATTCCGCTCCACCCCTGGCAAGAACCCCGGCCAGCGGTTAGCGAACGCCTTGAATCGCGAGCGACGGGCGCGCGTCGGCTTTTCAGCCGAACGAGAGTCCGGCAATGCGCGGGTCGGCCAATTGGAATGTAAACAGCGTCCGTCGAAGCGCTGAACTTCAATTCGACGGAGCGAGAGGCGCCATGCGATCAACGCAATTGGCGTGCGGCATGTGAATCACCAAATAATGCGTATTTTTTCAATGTATGTAGTTATTTTTACTACATGCAAATCGAATTGGAAAAACAACTGCACGCCAATGCGGGAAGTTCATTGAGATGCTCGCGATCGCTGTGCTGACGACAGCGCGACCGGCTGTCCATGCGCCCAGCCAACGCCGCTTCAGATCCAGCTTTGGATTGATGTAATACCAAATGATCAATTGGATTTCACTGAATCGCAGCTTGATGCGTGCGCCCCGGACTTGCCGGCCTTGCGCTACGGCCGCCGGCCTGCGCGGCACGGCAATCACAGCCCGGCAAGAATTAACAATAAGAGACGATTTTTGTGCCATTTGCGTCGCTGCAAACCAACTGACCACGTTCCAGTCACAGGCAAGCCGCTGCAACACGGCGATACTGAAATGGCCTTGATATTTGCGTTCCTGGCGCACTCAGCGCGCGCTGCGGGACACGAGACGAGGCACATCATCCAACTCGCTCATGTAAGACAAAAATGAACAAACTGCTCGCACTCATCTTCGTGGCTGCCGCCATCACCGCTTGCTCGAAGCAAGAGTCCACGCCCGCAGCGCCGGCCGCACCCGCAGCACCTGCTGCCACCGCACCGGCCACGCCGGCACCCGCCCCGGCCGCCAGCGCGCCGGCCGCTGCAGCCCCCACTGCCACCACCACGGCATCGGCCGACGTGCCCAAGGAATGCCAGGAATACCTGGACAAGGTGAGCGCCTGCGTGGGCAAGCAAAGCGGTGCCGCCGCCGATGCGCTCAAGGGCAGCCTCGAGCAGACCAAGGCCACCTGGGCCAGCTACGGCGCCAACGCCGCACAACTCGGCGCTGCATGCAAGGCTGCTTCCGACGCCTTCGCCGCACAAGCCACGGCCATGAAGTGCTGATGCGCTGAGTCGCTAATGCCGGCGAGGCCACCCTCGCCGCGCGACGCGACACACCTCCTCGTCCTCGACGAGGAGGCGCCGCCCCCACACAGCGGACGGCGCCGAAACGGTTCCTGTCAGACCGAGACAATCCAGCCCCCATGACAGACCTCCTCACCAACCTCACCTGGCACGCCCTCTCAGGCCCGCATGCGTCTTTTGCCGCCGGCACATCGACCGCACGCCGCTACGCCACAGGCTTCTCCCCCATCGTCGGGTTTGCCGATGCCCTGCACCCCGACCTCGACGCGCTCCTGCCCTTCTGCACGCCGGACGAGCACTTCTATGCCATCGGCTGGTCGGGCACCGCGCCGTCCACCTGGCAGGTCGACATGGAGTCGGTCATCGTGAAGATGATCTGGGACGCGCCTGCGCCCGTGGCCGACACGCTTCCTGATGTGGTCCGGCTCGGCGCAGCAGATGTAGAACAAGTGCTGGCCCTGGCCGCCCTCACCCGCCCCGGCCCCTTCTCCACGCGGACCATCGAGCTCGGCGAGTACTTCGGCTGCTTCGACGACAACGGCCGGCTCGTGGCGATGGCCGGTGAACGCATGGCCGCCGGCACGCTGCGCGAGATCAGCGGTGTCTGCACGCATCCCGATGCGCAAGGCAAGGGCTACGCGAAGCGCCTCGTCACGCGCCTGGTGGCGCAGCAGATGCAGCGCGGCGAAGTGCCGGTGCTGCATGTGATGCAAGGCAACGCGGGCGCGCGGCGCATCTATGAGCGCATGGGTTTCCGCGTGCACAGCGAACCGGTGGTTCGCGTGATCTCGCGGCGCTGAGCGGCGGTACGGCTACCGCCTCAGGAATTCGCGCAGCGCATCGAGGGCGCGCAGCACGCCGGCTTCATCCACGTCCCGGTGCGTGACCAGGCGCAGCCGGCCGTACAGCATCGAGACGCGGATGTCTTTCTCTTGCAGGTGCTGTTGAAGCGCACGCGCCGTGTCCTGCCCCCGATCGGCCAGATCAAGAAACACGATGTTGGTCTGCGGCGCCTCCGCACGCACGCCGGGGCGGTCGCAAATGCCTTCATGCAACAGCCTCGCCAGCCGGTGGTCTTCGGCCAGCCGCTCGACATGGTGGTCCAGCGCATGCAGCGCCGCTGCGGCCAACACACCGGCCTGCCGCATCGCACCACCCGCCGCTTTTCTCACGCGCCGCGCCCGCGCAATGAAGGCCGCACTGCCGCACAGCGCACTGCCGACCGGCGCGCCCAGCCCTTTGCTGAAGCACACCGACACGGAATCGAAATGCCCCGCGATGCGCCGCGCGCCGGCCTCGGGCAACGTCGCCTCCGAGGCCGTGGCCGCATTGAACAAACGCGCGCCATCCAGGTGCGTCGACAGGCCGCGCTGCCGCGCCAGATCGGTCGCCGCACTCAGGTACGCATCAGGCAGGCATCGCCCACCCAGCGTGTTCTCGAGCGCGAGGAGCCGCGTGACGGCAAAGTGCTCGTTGTCCGGCTTGATCGCGTCGGCGATCGCCGCCAACGGCAGAGTTCCGTCTTCCGCGTGGTCGAGCGGCTGCGGCTGCACGCCGCCGAACATCGCAGCGCCGCCGGCCTCCCAGCGGTAGCAGTGCGCCATCTGGCCGACGATGTATTCGTCGCCGCGCCCGCAATGCGCGAGCACCGCGCACAGGTTGGCCTGCGTGCCGGACGACACGAACATCGCCGCCTCGAAGCCCAGCATGCCGGCGATGCGCGCCTGCAGCGCGTTGACGGTCGGGTCTTCGCCGTAGGTGTCGTCACCCACGGGCGCGCGCTGCATCGCCTCGTACATGGCGGGCGTGGGTCGCGTGACCGTGTCGCTGCGCAGATCGACGCACGCGCTCATGCCGCGCCCAGCGTGCCGCCGAGTTCCTTGTTGACGACCGAGAGCCAGTAGGCGATGCCCAGCGGCAAGGCCTTGTCGTTGAAGTCGTAATACGGCGTGTGCACGTCGCCCTGGCCGTCGCCCTTGCCCAGGCCGTTGCCGATCAGCATGTAGGCGCCGGGGCGCCTGCGCGCGAAGAACGCGAAGTCATCGCCACCGGTCAACGGCGCCTGCTCGGGATTCACGGCCTGCAGGCCCACCACGTCGTGTGCGGCGCGGATCGCATTGCGCGTCGCGTCGGGGTCGTTCACGAGCGGCACGGAGTTCCACCAGCACTTCACGTGCACCGACGCGCCCTCGGTGGCGGCCGCGTGCTCCGCATGCTCGCGCAGGCGCTTTTCGAGCAGTGCCTGCACCTCGTCCGAGAACGCGCGCATGGTGCCCGAGATGCGCAGCTCCGCCGGAATCACGTTCATGGCCTCGGGATCGCCCGCGCCGATGTGGCCCACGCTGACGGTGGCCGGCTCGGTCGGCGCCACGTTGCGGCTGACGATCGACTGCAGGCCGAGGATGAAGTGCGCCAACACCACGCTCAGGTCGGTCGACAGGTGCGGGTAGGCGCCGCCATGGCCGCCGGTGCCGTTGAAGCGCACCTGCCATCGCCCCGACGCCGCCATCATCGCGTGGCTGCGAATGCCGAACTGGCCCAGCGGCAGCGCGGGCATGGTGTGCATGCCGAAGATGCGGTCGCAGGGAAAGCGCTCGAACAGCTGCGCCTCGAGCATCGCCAGCGCGCCGCCGCGCCCTTCTTCCGCAGGCTGGAAGATCAGGTGCACCGTGCCCTCGAAGTCGGGGTTCTCGGCCAGGGCCTGGGCCGCGCCGAGCAGCATCGCCGTGTGGCCGTCGTGGCCGCAGGCGTGCATGCGGCCCCGGACCGTCGAGGCATGGCCCAGCGTGTTCTGCTCGCACAGGGCCAGGGCGTCCATATCGGCGCGCAAGCCGATGGCGCCCGCCCCCGCGCGCCGGCCGCGCACGACACCGACCACGCCGGTGTTGCCGACCTTCTCGTGGGTCTCGATGCCCCAGCCGCGCAGCTTGCCGGCGATCAGCGCCGAGGTGCGGACCTCCTCGAACCCCAGCTCGGGGTTGGCGTGGATGTCGCGGCGGATGGCCGCGATCTCGTCGATGTGCCGGTTGGCGAGGTCGAGGAGGCTCATCGCGCCACCTCGCTCTTCTCGGGCGGCATGCGCGAGACGATGCCCTGCATCTTGCCTTGCGTCTCGGCCACGACCTCGGCGAAGCCCGGGCGCGCGCCCGCGGCGGCCGGCATGAAGCCGATGCGCCGCAGGTTCGCCGCCACCTTGTCGTCGGCCAGCACGGCATCGACGGCGGCCGACAGGCGCTGCGTGACGTCCGGCGGCGTGTGGCGCGGCACGAAGAAACCCAGCCAGGTGTTCAGGTCGATGCCCTTGAGGTACTTGCTCTCGTTGAGCGTGGGCACGTGCTTGAGCAGCTCGTCGCGCTGCAGGCCGGTGGTGCCGAAGCCGCGCACACGGCCGCTCTCGATGGCTTCGGGAAAGGTGGCCGGCGCCACCAGCGTCAGGTCGACCTGGCCGCCCAGCAGGTCGGTCACCTGCGTGGAGCCGCCCTTGTACGGCACGTGCAGCATCGAGGTGCCGCTGCGCTCCTGGATGTCGCGCATGACCACGTGCTGCAAGGTGCCGATGCCCGAGGTCGCGTAGCTCAGTGCGCCGGGGTTCTTGCGCGCGAACTCGATCAGCTCGTCGGTGGTGCGCGCGGCAATGCCGGGGCGCCCCACCAGCACGAACGAAGAGTCGCCGACGCGCGCCACCGGCACCAGGTCGTCGGTCTTGTAGCTGACGGCGCGATTGACCAGCGGCGCCAGCACCACTTCATTCACCGAGCCGAGCAGCAGCGTGTAGCCGTCGGCGCGGGCACGCACCACCTTGGCGGCACCGATGGCGCCGGCACCGCCGCCGAGGTTTTCGATCAGCACCGGCTGCCCCAGCTGCTTGCCGAGCGCCACATGCAGCGCCCGCGCCATGGCATCGACGGAACCGCCCGCCGGGTACGCCACCACGACCGTCACCGGCTTGTTCGGGTAAGCCTCGGGCGGTGCGGCATGGCCGTGAAAGGCCGCGGCGCACAGCAGCGCGGCAGCGAGGAGTCGGGTTCTTCTTGGCATGGTCGGATGGATGTCGCTGGAATGAACGGGAAAGGCCATTCTTCAATGACGCCCCGTCGAGAACCAATGCCTTGCATGCCCCAGCCATGCATCCTGCTTATAGCTTCAGGGGTGCTTCGCAGCGAAGCGGAACAGATGGTCCTTCAGCAGGTTCGCGGCCTCGCCGCGTTCATCGCGCACGCTCAGGATGCCCAACGGCGGCAACGCGGGCAGGTCGGTCACATCGATCAGTGCGATCTGCCCCATGTCGATGAACTGGCGCATCGCGCTGTAGGGCGTGAAGCTGAGCAGCGTCTCGCTCTGCAACTGGGCCAGCACCATCGCGCTGGAGCGGACCTCGAGCTTGCGGTAGCGCGCCGCTGTGCCGTGTGCGGCCATGAGGGCATCGAAGGTCTTTCGCGCATGGGTCGCGGGATGCAGCATGAGCCACATCTCGTCCAGCAGGTCCGGCAGGCGCAGCCCGCGCTTGCGCACCAGCGGATGGTTCGGGCCCGCGACGACCACGAGCCGGTCGGGCAGAAGGTCGGCGAACTCCCAGCCCTCGGGCCACACCGGCGGCTCACGGCACAGCATGAGGTCGACCTCGCGATTCGAGATCAACGCGCTCGACTCCGCGGCATTGGCCTCCTGCAGCTGCACGAGGATGTCGGGCTTCGATTGCCCGAAGGCCGGCAGCGCCCGCACCAGCAGCCCGTTGATGGCGCCATGGATCGCACCCACGCGCACGATGCTGTGCCCACTCGATTGGCGGAAGGCCACGAACTGCGTGCCCGCCTCGAGCGTGGCGAGCGAGCGCTGCACGAACGGCAACAGCTCGCGCGCCATGTCCGTCATGCGCATGCCGCGCGCATGGCGATGGAACAGCGGGCACTGAAGAAACTCCTCCAGGTCGGCCACGAGGTGCGTCACCGCGGGCTGCGTGAGACCGATCGCGTCGGCCGCGCGCTGCGCGCTGCCGAACTCGGCGATGGCGGCAAACGCCTGCAGATGGCGAAAGCGCGCCCCCGTCATGAGACGCGCATAAAGAACAGCAGACGACGGAGTCATGGCACGGGAGCAGGCCGCGACGGCCTCGGCGGGAAAGCCCGGATGCTAAGCGCCCCTTGCATGCGCGGCCATGGGTTGTGTCCCTGAGGCCGGGGCACCCAGCCATAAGCAAAGCAGACCCCTGGGTCTCAATTTTCATTTGTTGTGCCCCCGCCCCAAAAGAAGAATCGCGGCCGGCAACGCAGCCCTCAGCACAACAACGGAGACAGAACGCATGAAGAAGAGATTGACCGCCCCGGCCACCCTGGCCCTGGCCCTTGCCGCATCGGGTGCAACGCACGCCCAGTCCACCCTCACGATCTTCGGCGTGCTCGATGCCTCGATCACCTCGACCACCAACCGGGCGCAGAACCTGTCGCCGCTCGGCGGCAGCGTCTCGCTCTCGCGCACCGAGCTGGCCAACAGCCGCAGCGCCAGCAGCCGGCTGGGCTTCATGGGGCAGGAAGACCTCGGCGGCGGCATGGCGGCGGCGTTCTGGCTCGAAGCCCCCGTCACCAACGACGACGGCGCCACCGGCATCGCCACCTTCTCGCGCCGCTCGACCTTGAGCCTGCTGGGTACCTTCGGCGAGCTGCGGGTGGGCCGCGACTACATGCCGGTGTTCGTCAACGACGTGCTGGTCGACCCCTTCAGCTTCAACGGCGCCGGTGCCGCCCTCACCTTCATCGCCAACACCGGTTCGCGGCTCGACCGCGTTTCGCGCGCGAACAACTCCATCGCCTACTTCCTGCCGCCGAACCTGGGCGGCTTCTACGGCCAGGCGATGTACGCGCTGCACGAAGGCACCAAGCAGACGCTGTGGACCACGCCGCCACCGCCCAACAGCACGCGCACCGGCCGCCACATCGGCGCGCGCTTCGGCTACGCGAAGGGACCACTGGACATCGGCGTTGCCTTCGGCCGCAGCACGACCGGCGACGACTACAACGCAGGCACCACCGACGAGGTGCAGCTCGCAAGCCTGGGGCTGACCTACGACTTCAACTTCGCCAAGTTCTACGCAGGGGTCAACCGCAGCAAGGCCGGCCGCGACTACGCGAGGCCGCCTGTCTCGCCGCTGCCCGACGCCACGCTGAACAGCGCGCTGGTCGGCGTCACCGTGCCGGTGGGTGTGGGCGTGATCCGCGCGACCTATTCACGGGCCGTCTACGACGAGCACCTGAACGACAACCGCCCCGACCCGCAGGCCAGCAAGATCGCGCTGGGCTACCTGCACAACCTGTCCAAGCGCACCGCGCTGTACGCCACCGTGGCCCGGCTGCGCAACAAGAACGGCGCCGCCATCACCATCGGCGGCCCGGCCTACCTGCGCAGCGCGTCGCTCGTGCCGACGACGTCGACGGGCTACGACGTCGGCATCCGGCATGCCTTCTGACCGGCCGCAGATCAGGCCGCAGCCGCCCCGCGCTCGCTCGTGATCTCCGCGCCTTCACGCATGGTCTTCGTGACCGGCGTGTTGGCCACCACCTCGAGCAGGCGGCTCCACTGCGCATCGGTGAGCGGTGCGCTGGCATGCAGCACGCGGTGGATGTGCGCCTTGCCGTCCGCGTCTTTCGAAAAGCTCAGCTCGGCCTTGAACTCGCCGAGTTCCCAGCCCTTGCGCTGCGCATACATCCGCAGCGTGATCGCGGTGCAGGCGGAGAGCGCGGCCAGGTAGTAGTCGTAAGGCGCCGGCCCCGCGCCCTGCCCGCCCAGCGATGCCGGCTCGTCCGCCACGAGCTGGAACTTGCCGACCTGGATGCGGTGGGTGAAATTGACGTCGGTGGAGACGATCGTTGCGGTGTGGCCCATGGGGTGTGCTCCTGTTGACAAGCAAGCATTCTGGCGTGGCCGGACCGCCCTAAAACATCAGCGCCAACGCGGTTGATCCAGGCGCTCATAATGCTCGCCGGGCGGCCATGCCAGGGGTCGCCAGCCACCCGGCACAAGCGGGTGCGCCGCCTTCCTGCCTGGCATCGACGGAACGACACCATGAGCGCTTTGCACATGTTTCTACCGGTCTGCGAGCCCGCGCGCAGCGAGGCACTGGCACTGTTCATCAAGACACACCACGTCCCCCGCCATCTCGTGAGAGGCATCTCGCGCAAGATGCCGGACGACTGCGGGCCGCCCGCGCCGGTTCGCACTTCGCAGGAACAACCGCAGGCCACATCCGCCCAGCCATCGGCCGCATCGGCCTAGGGCGGGCAGACCGCAAGGAAGACAGCCCCCGCCGCGCCGGCCGCGCGCGGCGCGTGTTCGTGCGCCTCTTCTTGGCTCGCCCCCGGTGGCCGCCAGGCCTCGCGTGTCACATCGCCGCGAGGCAGCCCGTCCTTCCATTCGCCTACACCGAAAGCACGGGATAAAACCCACCTTCATCGGTCACACTGGCGACATCGAAGAACGAATTCGCGAGCCGTCGCGACATACTGCACGAATGCAAAAAAATCACATGGAAACGAGCCGCCCCACGATGCGCTCGTTCCGCAGCCAGCCATGACGGAGTTGAGGGTCAGCTGGGAGCACACGTTCCCCGACGACGGGACGAAGCTGGTCGTCCATTCGAACTGGGTTTCCAACACCCCCGCCACGCAGGCCTACCTCGAGGCCCTGATCGCGCGGGTCGGGGAGATGGACCCGGCCCCCCACTGCGTTTTCGAAAAACGCCAGGCCGTCCCTTCGCGCTCGTTGCCGCCGGACCTCGGCACCTTCACCTCGGCCGAGTTCTGGCAAGTGGCCGAGCTGCTGCACCTGCAGGCCACCCCGTCCCTCGCCGCCGCGCGGCTGGTGCTGGTCGAGGGCATGCGCCCGGCCAAGGCGGCGAGGCAGCTCAACACGAGCCCGCAGGCGCTGACGAACGCGCTGCGAAAGATCCGCACGGAGCGCGCGACCTCGTCGCGGCTGGGCAGGCTGCCCGCCGACCGGCCGCCATCCGAAGGCCTCGCGCCGCGGGAGCCCTGAGCGGCCGTCGTGAGGCCGCACGTCGTGCCTGAGCCAGGCGCCCGACAGCGGGCCCCGCGCCAGCGACCGGATCGGCCGACCGGCGCGCCCTCCCCAGCTTGCATCGGCACGGTCAATCCCGTACGCTGACCCGGCGTCCACGCGCAACACCCGAGCCCCTGCGGGCCGCCGGGCCGGCCTTGCGGACGCGCAAAGGAGTCCCGCCATGCCAAGCCGATCGAACGGCCTCGCGGCCGAAGTGGAAGCCGTGCGAACGCTGGCGCTCGTGGGCGCCGCGGCTTCCGGCAAGACCTCGCTGGCCGAGGCCTTGCTGTTCAAGGCCGGTGCCATCGGCGCATGCGGCAGCATCGAACGCGGCAGCACCGTCAGCGACCACGACCCGCTCGAGCGCCGCATGCTGCATTCGCTCAACGCCTCGGTGATGCACCTCACGCATGCCGCCACGCGCATCCACTTCATCGACACGCCCGGCGGCCCCGATTTCCTCGGCCAGAGCCTGCCGGCGCTCGAGGCGGTCGAAACGGTGGCGGTGGTCATCAATGCCGCCACCGGCATCGAGCCGATGGCGGTGCGCATGATGGCGTACGCGGCCTCGCGCCACCTGGCCCGCATGATCGTCGTCACCAAGATCGACTCGCAGGGCATCTCGCTGGCGGGCCTGCTGGCCGACATCCAGGCCACCTTCGGCCGCGAATGCCTGCCGTTGAACGTGCCCGACGGGGTCAACCGGCAGGTGATCGACTGCTTCTTCAACCGCTTCGGGCGCTCCGACTTCGGGCCCGTCGAAGCGTCGCACCGCGCGCTGGTGGAGCAGGTGGTCGAGGTCGACGCGGCCTTTGTCGATCGCTACCTCGAGGAAGGCGACGTGGACCCGTCCGAGCTGCACGCGCCGCTCGAGCAGGCGCTGCGCGAAGGCCACCTGATCCCGGTGTGCTTCGTGTCGTCGCGCAGCGGCGCCGGCGTGGCCGAGTTGCTGGACGTGATCGTCAAGCTCCTGCCCGACCCGACCGAGGGCAACCCGCCGGAGTTCATCGTGGGCGAAGGCGCGCAGGCCCAACCCATGAAGGCCCTGCCCGATGCGTCGCTGCACGTGCTGGCGCACGTGTTCAAGGTCACCATCGACCCCTTTGTCGGCAAGATGGGCATCTTCCGCGTGCACCAGGGCACGGTCACGCGCGACAGCCAGCTCTACATCGGCGACGGCCGCAAGCCGTTCAAGGTAGGGCACCTGTTCATGCTCCAGGGCAAGGACCATGTCGAGGTGTCGCGCGCGGTGCCCGGCGACATCGTGGCGGTGGCCAAGGTCGACGAGATCCATTTCGATGCCGTGCTGCACGATGCGGCCGAAGACAGCCATGTGCATCTCGCGCCGCTGCCGTTCCCGGTGCCGGTGTACGGCCTGGCGGTGGAGCCCAAGCGCCACGGCGACGAGCAGCGTGCCTGGGAAATTCTCGGCAAGCTCGCGGCCGAAGACCCGTGCCTGCGCATCGAGCATGTGGCCGCGACCAACGAGACGGTGCTCTACGGCCTCGGCGAACTGCACCTGCGCCTCGTGCTCGAACGCCTGCGCGAGGTGTACCGCTTCGAGGTCCTGACGCGCCCGCCACGCATCGCCTACCGCGAGACCGTGACCGCGCCGGCCGAGGGCCACCATCGCCACAAGAAGCAGACCGGCGGCGCCGGCCAGTTCGCCGAAGTCTTTCTTCGCATCGAGCCGCTGGCGCGCGGCGCGGGGTTCCAGTTCGCGGACGAAGTCAGGGGCGGCGCCATTCCGAACCAGTTCATCCCGGCGGTCGAGAAAGGCGTGCGCGAAGTGCTGGCCTACGGCGCGATCGCCGGCTACCCCGTGGTCGACGTGCGCGTGGTGGTGTACGACGGAAAGCACCACAGCGTGGACAGCAAGGACATCGCCTTCGCGACCGCCGCCCGCAAGGCCTTCATGGCGGCGATCCGCGAGGCGCAACCGGCCGTGCTCGAGCCGATCGTCCAGATCGAGATCGCCGTGCCCGAGCATGCCGTGGGCGACGTCACGAGCGACCTGTCATCGCGGCGCGGCCTGGTCACCGGCACGTCGGGCCTGGGGGCCGGCACGGTGGCCATCGGCGGACAGGTGCCCGAGGTCGAGCTGGCCAACTACCAGTCGCGGCTCAATGCGATGACCAGCGGCCAGGGGCGCTACACCCTCACGTTGTCGCACTACGAGGCCGTACCGCCGACCGTGCAGCGCACGCTGATGGGGCAGTACCGGGTGCGCGACGACGACTAGGGCCATGGTCGACCTGGGCTTGCTGCAACCCCTCAAGGTCACGCCCGCAATCCCCGACATCACCTACGTCGCAATGAGCAGGAGCGAGCAGCGAAGCACGTTGATCGACTCCACGGTGCTGCTTGCACAGGAGTGCTGCGACTTCACGCAGGTTTTCCAACCCGGCGCCATCCCCGCCGACGCCCCGGCGCCTCCCAGCTATTGATCGGACTTCGGGAAGCCGCGACGAACCCCGACGTCACCTTGCGCGTGTGGGACGACGGCGAGCACACGGTCTACAACCACGCAACGCAGCGGACTGCCTCCGTGGCGGACTGATTTGCCCGGCGACTCGCGCCGGGTTGACGCTTCGCCCTGCCCCCTCAAAGCACCGCAGCCTCATCCCCCTGCGCACCGTCGTCCACCACCGGCACCTCGCTGGCCACCAGCGGCTTGCCGATGGGCGCGCCGGCTTTCCCCACCTGGACCGCCGCCATGTCGGCGTCGTTCGGGTACTGCCCCGCAATCCAGTAGTCGAACACCCGCCGGACGATCGGCGCCGCGTGCGCCGCGCCGAAGCCCGCGTTCTCGACGATCGCGGCCACCGCGATGGTCGGGTCTTCGGCCGGGGCGAATGCCATGTACAGCGCGTGGTCGCGCTGGCGCGCCTCCAGGGCCTTGCCGCTCGCGCGCGCCTTCGGGCTCAGGCCCACGGCCTGCGAGGTGCCGGTCTTGCCGGCCGAGGTGTACGCGGCGCCCGCGAACACGCGCGTGCCGGTGCCGCCCTTGGTGACCGCCACCATCGCGTCGCGCACCACCTCGACGTGCTTGCGCGCATAGCCCAGGTCCTGGGCCGGGGGTTGGACCTGCCGCACCACCTCGCCGGTCGCCGTGTCGCGGATGGCCCGCACCAGGTGCGGCTGGTAGCGCACACCGCCGTTGGCCAGCGTGGCGTTGGCCGAGGCCAGCTGCAGCATCGTGAAGCTGTTGTAGCCTTGGCCGATGCCCAGTGAAATCGTCTCGCCCGGGTGCCAGGTCTTCATGTCGGCGCGCCGGTAGGCCGCGCGCTTCCATGCCCTGCTGGGCAGCACGCCGCGCGACTCGCCCTGCAGGTCGATGCCGGTGAACTGCCCGAAGCCCAGGGGCGCCATGAAGTCGTGGATCAGGTCCACGCCCATCTCGGCGGCCAGCGAATAGAAATACGTGTTGCTCGAGAACTGGATGGCCCGGTGCATGTCGACGCCGCCCAGCCCGCCCCGGTGGCTGCGGAAGGTGCGCCCACCGAAGTTGTAGAAGCCCGGGTCGTTCTCCACCTTGTCCGCGCTGCGCTTGCCGGTCTGCAGCGCCGCCATCGCCATGAAGGGCTTGTAGGTGGAGCCCGGCGGGTAGGTGCCGCGCAACGCGCGGTTCAGCAGCGGGTTGTCGGGCGACTCGGTCAGCGCCTTCCAGTTCTCGGTGTCGATGCCCTCGACGAACAGGTTGGGGTCGAACGTGGGCTTGCTCACGAAGGCCAGCACCTCGCCGGTCTTCGGGTCGATGGCCACGAGCGCGCCGCGGCGCTCGCCGAACATCTCTTCCACGAGCTTCTGCAGCTTGATGTCGAGCGACAGCATCACCGTCTGGCCCGGCCTGGCGGGGTGGCGCGACAGGCGGCGCACCGCGTGCCCGCCGGCCGAGGTTTCCATCTGCTCCACGCCGGTCTGGCCGTGCAGCGCCTTTTCGTAGCTCTGCTCGATGCCGACCTTGCCGATGTAGTCGGTGCCCCGGTAGTTGGCGCGCTCGTCTTCCTCCCAGTCGTCCATCGCGGTCTTCTCGCGCTGGTTGATGCGGCCGATGTAGCCGATCACGTGCGCGCCCACCTCGCCGTGCGGGTAGCTGCGAAACAGCCGCGCCCGGATTTCCACGCCGGGGAAGCGGTAGCGCTGCGCCGCGAAGCGCGCCACTTCTTCATCGCTCAGGCGGGTGCGGATGGGCAGGGAGTCGAAGCTGCGCGAATCCTCGCGCAGGCGCTGGAAGCGGCGGCGGTCCCTGGGCGTCACTTCGAGCAGCTCGCCCAGCTCGTCGACGACGGTGGCGATGTCGCCCACCTTCGACGGCGTGATCTCCAGCGTGTAGGCCGCGTAGTTGGACGCCAGCACCACGCCATTGCGGTCGAGAATCTGCCCGCGGTTGGGAACCACGGGGACGATCGCGGTGCGATTGCTCTCGGCCCGGTCCGCCAGCGTTTCATGGCGCACCACCTGCAGGTAGACCAGCCGCGCGCCGATCAGTCCGAATCCGAACAGCACCGCACAACCGACCACCACCACGCGGCGGCGAAAAAGAGCGAGCTCGGCGGCGGCATTGCGGATTTCATTCATCGGGCGAAACGGGGTGGGGAAAGAAGCGGAGAAGCCAGATAGGAGGCCCTGCTCGCCCGAAGGTTCCGCGTCGGCGGTCGACGAGACGCGATCGTCCGCTCAGGCCCACGCCTCTTCGGCACCGATGCGAACCTGGCGGGTCGGCACCACCTGCTGGAGGCCGTACCCCGTGCGCTCGTCCCCTTCGGAGATCAGCCGCATCATGGCCTCGCGCAACGCGGGGCACACGCCTGTGCCTGTGTGCAGGTCACGAAAGAACCGCATCGTGGCGCCCGCCACCACCTCGGCCATCTGCACGCCCGCCGCTTCGTGCGACTGCCTGAAATCGAGGGCGGCCACGTCTTCGAAGCGGTGGTCGGACGGGGGCGTGCACTGCAGTTCCATCGCACGGTCTGCTCCTTCGGCGGCGGCCTTCCCCTGCCCCAGGATGCGCTGCACCTCGAAATTCTGGTCGTGCACCAGCCGGACATCGGCCAGGCTGTGCCGGTAGTAGAGGTCGATCCGCGCGTAGATGCGCATGAACGACGTCAGGTTCGGCAGCGTCCAGGCCTGCGTCGACGACGCGTTGAGCTCGGGAGGCGGAAGAAACTCCAGCCAGGGCTGATGCTGGGCCCCACTCAGCGCGTGGTACTCGGTGTTCGCCGCTTCGACGATGCGACCGAACCCTTTGGCGACCTGCGCCGCGGCTTCTTCCTCCTCCTCGGCGGTGTGCGTGGCCAGCTCGCGCAAGCTGGCAAACGATGCGTGAAGTGTCTCAGCCTCCGGCGTCAGGCAGGACGCAACGAAGCTGTCGAGCACATGCGCATCGGCATGGACGTGCAGGAAATCCGCGACGGCGTTCCTGAGAAAGTCGAGCCGCATCGACTCGGGGTAGCCCAGGCAGGACGGCAGCAGCTGGAACGACGTGATGCAGGTGCAGATGAAGTAGCGCTTGTCGACCAGCTCGACGAAAAGCGGGGCCCGCCGGTCGAGCAAGGCGTGGATCACCGCAGCGGCGAACTCCGGCCTGGAGGCCAGCGAACGGGCATCGCGTTCGCCCGAGGGAATGCGGTGGCGATCGCGCAACGCCTGAAGGCGTGCATCCCACTCTTCTTCGTCCTGCAGCCCCACGCCCGCCAATGCAAAGTAGGGTTGCCGCTTGAAGTCGTAGCCCGTGCCGCTGTCGACCATGTCGCCGCTGTGGCCGCTTTCGTCGATGTAGATGGTGGTCATGGTGCCGGGGCGAACGCCTCGCGCCGTCGTGCGGTCACAAGGGCCTCTTCATGCGGCAGGTCGTGGGCTGCTCGGCCGCCTTGGCGTCCACGCTCGCGATCTGCTTCCAGCCGAACCCGGTGCCTTCCTGGTCGTAGCGGACGGCCGCGCCGTCGACCTTCTCCCAGCTCTGGACGAACATCGCCTGCTGGGCCTGGTGGTCGGACTTGCGCAGCACCACGGGACCGTTGATGCCGTCGAAGCGCAAGCCCTCGAGCTGGGCGGCCACCTTCGCCGGTTCGGCGGACTTCGCGCCGCGGATGGCGCTGGACAGCGCGACGACGGCGTTGTAGCCCATGCCGTTGATGAAGTCCTCGCCGAACTGCTTCTTGAAGTTGCCGAGCACCGCCGAGCTCTTCGCACCGGGGTCGTTCGGGTTGAAGGTCGAGACCAGCTTGACGCGGCCCTCGCCCGTCGCGCCGATGGTGCCGGGCACGCCGTAGTTGCTGCCGTTGAAGGTGTAGAAGTCGACTTTGAGCCCGAAGTCGTTGGCCGCGCGCACGATGAGCGCCAGGTCGGAACCCGAGCTGGCCGTGATCACCGCGTCGGCGCCGGACTGGCGGATCTTGGCCATGTAGGGCGCGAAGTCCTTCACCTGCGCGGTCGGATGCAGGTCGTCGCCCACGATCTCGATGTCCGCGCGCTTGCGCGCGAGCGACTCGCGCGATGCACGCGCCGTGTCCTGCCCGTAGGCGTAGTTGGGATTGAGCAGGTGAATCTTGCGGATGTCCTTGCGGCCGGCCAGGTAGGTGGTGAGCGCATCGACCTTCATGTCCGAGTGGGCGTCGGTGCGGAAGTGCCAGTAGCTGCACTTCTCGTTCGTGAGCACCGGCGCCTGCGACGCGTAATTCAGGAAGACGATCTCCTTGCCCGGATTGCGGGCGTTGTGCTTGTCGATGGCCTCGCCCAGCGCGATGCCCACGCTGGACGAACTCGCGCCCTGGACCACATAGCGGATGTCCTTGGCCACGACCGTGCCGAGCAGCGCCACGGCCTCCTGGGGCGAGAGCTTGTTGTCGAAGGGAACGATCTCGAACTGGTAGGGCCCCGCCCACTTCTCCTCGTTCGCCACCCGCGCCGCGTACTGGAAGCTCTTCAACACGTTCTGTCCCAGCCCGGCCATCGGGCCCGACAGCATGTCGAGCGTGGCGATCTTCACGGTCTGCACGGGTTGGGCGCCGGCGGCCAGGGCGATGCACAGCATCGGCGCGGCGATGGTCTTTGTCAGTCTCACGGTAAGTCTCCTCGTGTGGATGTCGATCGATGGGTGTTCAGACGATGACGGCGCCGCCGTCGGCGACGAGCGTCTGGCCGGTCACGAACGCGGCCGCGGGCGATGCCAGGAACGCGATGGCGCCTGCAATCTCCTGCGGCTGCCCGACGCGCCGCAGCGGCAATTTCTTCTGCGTGAACGACTGGATCTCGGGGTCCGCGAGCAGCATGCCGGCCATCTTGGTGTCGATCAGGCCCGGCGCGATGCAGTTGACGCGAATGCCCTGCGGGCCCCACTCGACCGCCAGGTCGCGGGCCAGTTGCATGTCGCCGGCCTTGGACAATCCGTAGGCGCCGATCGTCGAAGAGCCCTGCAGGCCCGCGATGGACGAGACGATCACGATGGCGCCGCTGCCCCTGGCCTGCATGTCGGGCCGAACGAGATTGGCCAGCCAGAGGTTGCTCAGCACGTTGTTGCGCACGATCTTCATGAACATCTCGTCCGCGATCTCGGCCAGCGGCCCGTAGTGCGGGTTGGTGGCCGCATTGCAGACCAGGATGTCGATGGGGCCGAAACGCTCGCGCACCTGCGCCACCATCGCGCGCAGCTCCTCGGGCTGCGAGATGCTGGCCTGGCAGGCGAAAGCCTGCCCGCCTTGCGCGCGGATGCCCTCGGCCACTTCCTCGCAGGCCTCGAGCCGCCGGCTGGAGACGCAGACTTTGGCCCCGAGCAGCGCCAGGTGCTCGGCGGTGGCGCGGCCGATGCCGCGGCTGGCACCGGTCACGACGGCGACTTTTCCGTTCAGGTCGAACAGGTTCATGCGTGGATATCCTTGAAAGTGGGAAGAAGGGAGAGAGCCGGTGCACCGATGCCGTGTCGCAGCAGGTGCTTTTGCAACTTGCCCGACGGCGTGCGCGGCAGCGTGTCGACGCAGACGTAGTCGCGCGGAATCTTGTAGCGGGCCAGCTTGTCGGCCAGGAAGGCCTTGAGCGTCTCCGCATCCGGCTGCCGGCCGGGCCGGGGCACGATGACCGCCACCACGGTTTCGCCCCAGTCCGGATGTGGGCGGCCGATGACGGCCACGTCGGCCAGATCGGGATGCGGCGACAGCGCGTCTTCCACCTCCTTGGAGTACACGTTCTCGCCGCCGGTGGTGATCAGGTCCTTGAGCCGGTCCACCACGTAGTAGTAACCGTCCTCGTCGACCCGGGCCAGGTCGCCGCTTCGGTACCAGCCGTCGGGTGTGTAGGCGGCGCGCGTGGCCTCGGGGTCGTTCAGGTAGCCGCGCATGGCGGCTTCGCTGCGCAGCTGGATCTCGCCGACCTGGCCCGCGGGCGTCGCGCTGCCGTCTTCGGCAACCACGCGCACCTGCACGCCCGGCAGGCTGGAGCGGCCGATCGACCCGGCCTTGCGCAGTGCGTCCTCCGGGAACAGCGCAGTGCCCAGCGGGCCCATCTCGGTCATGCCGTAGACCTGCATGAACTGCGTCGTGCGATAGCGCTGCATGAGCCGCTTCGCCATGTCCTCGCCCAGCGGACCGCCGCCATAGATCCACAGCCGCATCGAGCCCAGGTCGTGGCGGTCGAAGTCGGCAAGCTCGAGCGGCGCGAGCAAGGCGATGGGCGCGCCGAAGGTCAGCGTGACGCGGTGCCGCGCAATGGCTTCCAGGAATCCGCGCGGCGCGTACTCGCGCAGGAAGACCAGCGTGCCGCCCATCAGCAGCGTCCCGAAGGTCCAGTTGTTGAGCGGCGCCGCGTGCCAGATCGGCATCGCGATGAGCATCCGGTCGTTGTGCGTCATCGACAGGGCCGCCGCGCAGACCAGCGCCGTGGTGAAGACCGCGCGATGGCTGTGCAGGCACCCCTTGGGCTGGCCGGTGGTGCCCGAGGTGTAGAGCACCTGCGCCAGCGCCTCGTCATCGACCGGCGCAGGCAACTCGCCCGCTTCGGTGCGCTGCACCAGCGTGTCGAAATGATCGAAGCCGACGCCCGCCGCGCCGGACGCGTCGCCGGTGCCCAGCAGGCAGGCCTCGGTCTCGATGCGTTGCGCCACGCCCAGGGCGACGTCGATGATGCACAGCCTAGCGTCGCTGTGGCGCAGGATGAACTCGACCTCGGGTTTCTGCAGCTTGTGGTTGACCGGCACGACGACCGCACCCAGGCGCAGCGCGCCCAGCACGCCGATGAGGAAGTACGGCGTGTTGAAGCACATGAGCGCCACGCGGTCGCCCTGCCCCACGCCCCGGTCGCGCAGCACCTGCGCGGCGCGGCGGCTGAGCGCCTGGATCTGCGCGTAGCTGAAGGCTTCGTCGCCGCAGTGCAGCAGCGTCTTCGTCGGCCAGCGCGACGCGCTCTCGTCGAACATCGAGATCAGGTTCATGAAGTTTTTTCCAGTGGGATGCAGGGCCGGGCAGCGCGATGCCGCCGGGTTCCGCATCCGGTGTTTTTTGTGGGCGCAGCCGGGAGCGGCTGCGCGGTGGGATCAGAAGCAGTCGGCGTCCAGCGCCATCACGGCGTCGTCGTCCTGGGCGGCCACCAGCAGGTGCTGCTCGACCTCGGGAAACAGGTGCGCGAAATAGAAGCGGGCCGTGGCCACCTTGGCGACATCGAAGGCATCGGACTGCTGCGCGTCGATCCTGCGCTGCGCGATCGAGGCCATGCCGATCCACTGCCACGCGAGGGCCAGCACACCGACGACGCGCAGGCAGCTGTGGCCGGACGCGCCGACCTGGTCGGGGTGCGACGGCGCCCGCGCGATCAGGTGCCGGACCAGCGCATCGAGGCGCCCACACAGCGTGCGCGTCTGGGCCACCCACGGCTGCAGCACCGGATGCGCCTCGTTCTTCTCGAGGACCTGGTGCACCACGTCCAGGAACCGGTGCAGCCTCGCGCCTCCGTCGCCGAGGATCTTGCGACCGAGCAGGTCCTGCCCCTGGATGCCGTTGGCCCCTTCGTAGATCTGGCCCACGCGCACGTCGCGCAGGTACTGGTGAACGCCGCCGTCGTCCAGGTAGCCCCAGCCGCCCATGACCTGCTGCGCGAGGGTCGTGCTGGCGTAGCCGTTGTCCGTCGCGAAGGCCTTGAGCACCGGCGTGAGCAGCGAGACCAGCTCGTCGGCCTCGCGGCGCACCGAGGGCTCGGGGTGGAGCTTCGAGCGATCGACCTGCAACGCGAGCCAGTAGGCCAGCGCGCGCGAACCTTCCGTCCAGGCCTTCTGCACCAGCAGCATGCGGCGCACGTCGGCATGCACGATCAACGGATCGGCGGCCGGCTGCGCCTCGGGCTTGCGCGCCCCGCCGAAGCCGCGCCCCTGCAGCCGCGTGCGGGCGTGGTCGCGTGCCAGTTGGTAGGCCGCCTCGGCCTGGTTCACGCCCTGCATGCCCGTGGCCAGGCGGGCGATGTTCATCATCACGAACATGGCCACCAGGCCGTTGCCGGCGGTGTTCAGCAATTCGCCCCGCGCACCGTCGAGCCGCAACCAGCAGGTCGGCGTGCCGCGGATGCCCATCTTGTCCTCGAGCCCCTCGCAGCGCACGCCGTTGCGCTCGACCGCGCCAGGCAGGTGCCGGGGCACGATGAACAGCGAAAGCCCCCGCGCGCCCTCGGGCGCACCCGCGATCCGGGCCAGCACGAGATGGACGATGTTGTCCGCCAGGTCGTGCTCGGCGGCCGTGACCATGCGCTTGAGGCCGGTGAGGCGGTAGCTGCCGTCCGGCTGCGGAACGGCCACCGTGCGCAGCAGGCCCACGTCGGTGCCGGCCTCGCGCTCGGTGATGCACATGCTGCTGGTCCACGCGCCGCTGGCCAGGTGCGGAAGGTACGCCGCCTGCTGCGCGGGCGTGCCGTTGGCCCGGATGCATTCGTAGCCGCCGCGCGAGATGCTGTGGTACATCAGCCAGGAATGGTTCGCCGAGCCGATCAGCTCCGTCATCAGATTTGTCAGCACCGTCGGCCATGCACGGCCGCCGTGCTCGGTCGCCGCGCCTAGGCCGGCCCAGCCCTTGCCCCGGAATATGTCGTAGGCGGCCTTGAAGCCGCTGGGCGCGGAGACCTCGCCATCGCGCCAGACGCAGCCTTCGCGGTCCGCGCTCTGATTGAGCGGCGCGAGCACCTCTTCGGCGAAGGCCGCCATGTCCTCCATCAGCGCGTCGATGTCTTCCCGGGCGATGGCGCCGGGCAGGTGAAGCGCCTTCAGTTCTTCATCGATGCCGAGCAGGTCGTTCAGGACGAAGCGCAGTTCGCGCAAGGGAGCTTTGTAGGACGCAGGAGGTGACATGCAAGAATGACGAGTGCGCGCGTTGGCCTTGGGTTGAAGTGAGGTTCGGGGCTCGCGGCCACCGGCTGCCTCGGGTTGGAAGAAGTCTAGGAAATCGACCGGGCAAGCATGTTCAGTTTTCGGGACGCGCCCCGAGGCCTTGATTTCCCTCTGCAACGAGGCCCTCCTCCTTGCGTGCGCCGTCCCGGTGTTCGCTTTTCAGCCATGACGACCGCTCTCAAGCCCCGACGCAAACCCTCCCAGTCCCGCGCATGGATGACGTCCATCGCCATCCAGGACGCCTTCGCGCTCCTGCTGCTGGAAAAGGGTTATGAGAAGACGTCGATGCGCGACATCGCCAACGTGGCCGGCGTCAGCGTCGGAAGCGTCTACCAGTACTTCCCCGGCAAGGAAGCGGTCGCGGCCATGACCGTGCGCACCTGGGTGCGCAAGCTCTCGACGGCGCTGTCGAGCGCGGTGGACGACATCGTCCAGGCGGAAGGTCAACGCACGCTGCGCGAGATCACGAGACAGCTGGCGCAGACCCAGGTGCACACGATGCTGGAGGGCGGCGGGCACTGGCGGGTGCTGAGTTCCATCGAACGCCGCGTCTCGCCGCAGCTCGTCTACAACCGCCTGTACCAGCACAACGTCAACCTCTTTCGCAAGGCACTGACGAGTGCGGTGGACTGGCCCGAAGGACTGCAGGATGCGCGCGTCGCCTTCGGTGCCTACACCGTCGTCGATGCGCTGGTGAAACAGACGCTGCTGGTGAGCGCCACGTTGCCGAGCGCCGATGTCATGGTGGAGGAGGTCTTGCTGGCGTTGGACGGGTATCTGCAGGCCGTGCGCGATGGCGCAGCACGCAAGGAATGAGCACAAGCCGCCATGCGGCGGTTGCGATCAGCCGGCCGTTCGTGCCGTGTGCTCGCTTTCGGCCGAAGCGGCGGCCCCTATCAAGGCACGTCGCGACGCAGGAACACATGCATGGCACGCTCGCCCGCCACCTGCCGTTCGCAGCGGTAGCCCAGCGCGGGCAGATCCAGGCCTGCGAACAGCGCTTCCCCCTGGCCCAACAGCACCGGCAGAGGAGAACAGGCGACAGCATCTTGCGAGCGTTCAGCAACTGCTCCACCATAGGCAACGATCAGCCCCGCAATAACGCCCCTCACATCCATCACCATGGCTCACCTGCCCGCTTCCGCGTCCGACCAGGACCTCATCCACTTCGCCGACGCATGGGCCAGGCTGATGGAGGCCGAAGACTACGTGGCCGCCTTTGCATTCACTGCGCACGAGCCCTCCATGCAGTGGACGCCCGCGCTGATCGAGCAGGTCGTCAAGTCGTACGGCGAATGCAGTGCCACCCAGAAGGTCACGCTGCACGGAAAACCAACCGACGTGTCCCAGCGCAAGGAAGTCACCCGATGGCAGAAGGACCACCAGGGAGGCATCGGCGAGATCTGGTACGACCTGAACATCGACGGATACGTCAGCGACCTCACCGCGACCTTCGATGTCGAAGAGGGCGCGGACGGGCTGACCATACGACTGAACGACATCCACGTCATGTAGCGCCTGCCGCCAACCCGGACACCGACTTTCCCAGATATGCAACCCCATTGAAAGAGGAGCCGAAGCACATGACGCTCAAGCGAATGGACAACATCCTGATCGTTGTCGACGATCTGGAAGCGGTGAAGGCGTTCTTTGTCGCGCTGGGCCTGAAGCTCGAGGGCCAGACCACGGTGGAAGGGCCTGCTGTCGGCAGCCTCATCGGGCTGGGAGATGTCCGAGCCACCCTCGCCATGCTGCGAACGCCCGATGGGCAGGGAATCGAACTGGACAAGTTCCACACGCCGGAGGCGGTCAGGTTCGGGCCCGTGAATGCGCCGGTGAACACCCTGGGTCTTCGCCGCATCATGTTTGCCGTCGATGGCATCGATGCGGTCGTTGCGCGGATGCAAGCCCATGGCGCGGAACTCATCGGCCAGATGCAATACGAGACGTCGTACCGGCTCGCCTACATCCGGGGCCCCGAGGGCATCATCGTCGGACTTGCCGAGCAGCTCGGTTGAGGCTCAAAAAGAGCCCCTGCCGACCGGCAAGCGGGCAACAGGGGTGTTGCACTCAAGCACAAGGACAAAGCCTCTCTGGGCTGAGTCCGCACAGCTTCCAGATGCGTCACAGAGCAAAGCTATAGTGCGCCCGCGAACCTCTTCGACTCTCCGGGAGCATCAGTGGACTTGATTTCATGGACTGCGGCTGCCTACATCCTGCTGCTTCCTTCCGGCTATGAGCTGGTCGATCAGAAGGTCGAACAGACCCCCTTCCCCGGGACCTCGGTAGCGACGGTCGAGACGCATTGCTCCTGGAAGGACAAGCAAGGACGCATCGTGGCCTTTTCGTGGTGGAAGCCCATGCCTGCACATCCGGGCGGGCCGATGGTCCCCGAAATGCGGATGAGCGGTTGGTGGGCCAATGAACCTGCGGTGTTCGTTCAGACCCAGGTTTTCGAAGGCATCGAGCAACGCGTTTCCATCGCGTTTCAAAACAACCCGCGTCTCGATGCAGATGCACGCATCTTTGCAACCGGCCTGGATGTCGCTGAACTGCAGCGTTTGCTGAATGCAGCGACGCTGCGTGACCTCACTGCGGACCAAGCTGCAAGGGCCGGGTGTGAGGCCGTGGGTCCGGCCTAGGGGATTTCTTCACACGTCTGCAACGGGCCGACCGCAACGGTCGGCTTCTGGCCACGAGCGTTTCAACGCCAGCGAACGCCAGGCAACGCCCGGGACGCGGCCCCCTTCATTCGGACGATGCCTGCGCACGGCAGCCGACGCACCATGCCTTCACCATTTTTCAAGGAGCAGAAGATGGGGAAACTCGAAGGCAAGACCGCACTGGTCAGCGGCGCCGCACAGGGCATGGGCGAGGCGATCGCGCGCCTCTTCGTCAAGGAGGGCGCACAGGTGGTGATCGCCGACATTGCCGCGGAGGCGGCCCGGCAACTGGCGCACGTGCTGGGCGATGCCGCGCGCGCGGTGGCGCTGGACGTGCGCGACCCGGCTTCCTGGACGGCCGCGGTGGCCACCGCCGAGCAGGCCTTCGGCCGACTGGACATCCTGGTCAACAACGCCGGCGTGCTGGCCTGGCAGTCCATCGAAGCCATGACGCTGGACAGCTACCGCCGCGTGATCGACGTGAACCAGGTCGGCTGCTGGCTCGGCATGAAGGCCGCACTGCCCGCACTCCGACGCGCCGGCGGCGGCGCCATCGTCAACATCGCATCGCTGGCCGGCCGCCAGGGCATGCGCGACGGCTCGGCCTACGTCGCCAGCAAGCACGCGGTGCTGGGCATGAGCAAGTGCGCGGCGCTGGAGTTCGGCCCCGACAACATCCGCGTCAATGCCGTGCTGCCCGGCGCCATCGCGACACAGATGGCCGGGCTGCGCGCAGCCACGGCGGGCGAGCCCGCCGTTCCGGTCTATGCGAAGCAGCCCATTCCCAGGCGAGGCACCCCCGAGGAAGTCGCGCGCCTGGTGGCGTTCCTGGCCTGCGATGACGCGGCCTACTGCACGGGCGCCGAAGTCACGCTCGACGGCGGCATGTCGCTGGGCTGAGGGCGATCGAACGCCACGCGGCTCAAGGGCTGTAGAAGCCCTTGCCTTCACGGGCCAGGCGTGCAAGCAGCGGCGACGGCGTCCGGTGTTCGGCGCCCAGCGCCTGCTGATAGCCCTGCATCGCGCGAAGGATGTGCTTCAGGCCGATCTGGTCCGCATGGAACATCGGACCGCCCCGGTAGCGGGGAAACCCAAAGCCGTGGACGCAGACCACGTCGATGTCGAGCGCGCGCGAGGCCACGCCCTCCTCCAGGATCCTCGCGCCTTCGTCGATCATGGCGAACAGGCAGCGCTCGAGGATCTCGGCATCCGGTACCGGGCGGCGCACCAGCCCTCGCCGCTGCGAGTGCGCCGCGATCAGGGCTTCGGTGTCCGGGTCGGGCACGGCATGCGGCCCCAGGGGAAAACCGAAATCGAACAACACCCTGTCGATCTGCAGCGGTGTCGCGCCCTCCTCCAGCATGACGCTGCGCTCACGCGAGCGCCTGGCCCGCATGCGGTCGCCGACGAGGCCGTCGCAGATGCCGACCCGCACGGATTGCTTGCCGAGCCCCTTCCTGGCTTCGCGCTCGGCGAAGAACAGGTGCCGCAACGCCGCGGACTGCGGCGAAGCCAGCAACGCCCGCGTCAGTTCGTCTTCGCGCGCCAGGCCTTCGGTCAGTGTCAGTTCGCAGGCTCCCCGGATCGCCTGGATGCTGTAAGCGGGCGCGAGAAAGCCTCGGTATGTCGTGGCGACGCGTTGCTCCCAGTCATCGAAGACCTGCAGATCGACCTGCGCAACGGGATGTTCGTCGACAGGGCGCATCGGCCGTCTGCCCGCCACGACCTCTTCGGCGAAGGCCAGGCTGCCATCCAGCAGATCGCCGTCGATCAGGGCATCGATGGCGCCCAGGGCCATCGCCTGGGGCGCACCGACGGGGTCGCCTTCAACGATCAGCCGCAGCGCGGCGTCCACGCCGATGAGCCGGGGCAGGCGCTGCGTTCCGCCGCAACCGGGCAGGATGCCGAGCTTGACCTCGGGCAGGCCGACCTGCGCCGAGGCCAGCGCCACGCGGAACTGGCAGGCCAACGCCAGCTCGAAACCGCCGCCCAGGGCCGTGCCGTGCATGGCGGCGACGACGGGCTTGGCGGACTGCGCGATGGCACGGACCACCTCGGCCAGGTGCGGCGCCTGCATCGGTCGGTCGAACTCGCGGATGTCCGCGCCGACGATGAAGGTGCGGCCCCCGCAGACCAGCACCAGCGCATCCAGCGCGGGGTCTTCGCCCCCACGCCGCACCGCCTCCAGCAGGCCGGCCCGGACCGCCAGCGACAAGGCGTTGACCGGCGGCGAGTGGACGGCGATCACACCGATGCGGCCGTGCGTGGACAAGGTAACAGGCATGGTCATCTCCGGTTCCGAAGAGAGGCGTTCAACCGCGCCCCGGCCTCGGGTCCGCCCGCTCCAGCCGCATCGTGCGGATCAGCCAGTGCCCCTTCGCCCGCACATAGTCTTCGTGGTAGCGGCCGCTGCCCTGCCAGTGGCGCCAGCCATCCGGCGCGGCGGCGTCGGGGAACCACAGCCGATCTTCCATGGACCAGACGCCGTGGGCGGCCGTGGACGACTGCAGCGTGATGAAGGGCATGCCCGCGGCATGAAGCGTGACGGCACCGGCCAACAGCGTCGACACCTTGTCCACGAAGCGGTCGCGGCCACGCCATCGGCCCTGGCCGCCCGTGTCCGTGGCCGCATCGGGCGTGAAGAGTTCGCGCAGTTCGTCCCATCGCTGGCCGTCGACGCACAGGCAGTAGCGGGCCTTGAGCTGCCGGATCGCTTCGACCGCCTCCAGGGCTTCGATGCCCTTCACGGATGCCATGGCAGCCGGCCGATCGCGCGTGTCCATGCCTAGATGGAGAACCCGGAGCCGCTGACCAGCGGCGCGTTGGTCCAATGACCTTCGGGCGTGCGATAGAAGCCGCCCGCCGCGAGCGCGCCGCCATCGACATGCAGCGTCGTGCCGGTGACCCACGACGACAGCTCGCTGGCCAGGAACACGGCGGCACCGGCGACGTCGCGCGGCCGCCCATAGCGCCCGAGCGGCACCCAGTGCTGCGGGTTCTCGCGCAGCCCGGGCGGCAGGCCCGACAGGTCCACCTGGAGCGAATCGGTGGTCTCCGGGGCAATGGCATTGACGCGGATGCCGCGCGGCGCCTGGCCCACCGCCAGGCTGCGCGTGAATCCGGTGAGGCCGGCCTTGAAGGCCGAGTACACCGGGCAGTTCGGGATGCCGCGGAACGCCTCGATGGTCGTCAGGTTGATGATGGAACGGTCGCCCTCGGTGCGCAGCATCAGCGGCAAGGCCGCGCGCGTGACGCGGAACACCTGCTTCAGGTTGATGTCGTACAGCTGCTCCCACTGCGCCTCGGTGTGTCGCTCGAAGCGCCCGAAGATGCGCAGGAAATCGCCGACGTTGTTGACCAGCACATCCAGCCGGCCGTAGCGCTGCCCGATCGCCGCAACGCAGGCATCGACCTGCTCCGGGTTGCGCACGTCGGTGCAACTGACCAGCGCATCCGCGCCCTGCGCATTGAGCGCGGCCTGCAGGCTCTCGGCGCGCCCGGGGTCCGCCTCGGCGACGGCGACGCGGGCGCCCAGTTGCGCATAGGCCTCGACGATCGCGCGGCCGATCCCGGCGCCGCCGCCGGTCACCCACGCGACCTTGCCGTGCAGATCGATGCTCGGGGGCGTCATGGGTGCCTGTACTGGGCGACGATCTCTTCGATCGCCCGGTCGATGTCGTGCCGGTCGTAGCCCAGCAATGCGGTCTCCGCCGGATCGGGCTCAAAGTAGAGGGTCCCGCCCAGCCCGGCATAGCTGGACGCGAGCGGATGGTCCTGTGCCAGCTGCGGGATCGCCGCCGTGTTGCCCACGGCGCGAAAGAAGGCCGTGAAGTAGTCGAGGAAGGAGAGGTTCCGGTCGCCGACCAGGTAGGCCCGCCCCGCTTCGCCGCGCGTCAGCGCACCTTCGATCGCTTGCGCCAGCGATCGCGTCGACATGAAATTGACGCCACCCGTCGGCGCGAACACCGGGATCTTCGCCACCCGCCCCTGGGCGTACTGGGTCAGGCGCTCGAACGCACGCGAGCCGAGGCCAGGCACGGCGCCGAGCATGTAGGGCGGGTTCAGGCAGACGACGCCGAAATCCGGCGTGCACAGCGCGCGCACGGCCTCGTCGACGCGATGGCGCGACAGGATGTAGGGGTTGCCCACCATCAGCTGCGGCGCGGCCTGCGGATAGAAGCTGCCGATGTTGATGGCGCGCCGCACGCCGGCGTCACGGGCCTGCGCAAAAAAGCGCGGCACGGCCTCCACGTTGGCACGCTCCCAGAGCGCCTCGGCATCGTCGCCCTTGCGCAGGTGGCGCGGGTCCTGCCCGGCCGCGAACACCAGCGCGTCGAAGCGCGCGAGATCGGCGGTCTTGAAGCTCCCGGCCACGTAGTCGCCCTGAAGAAACGGCAGGGCCGACATCGGCGTCGCCGCGGCCGGTGGGTTGCGCGAGGCGATCGTGACCTCGTGCCCCGAGGCCGCCAGATGCAGGGCCGCGTGTCCGCCAATCATTCCGGACCCGCCGACGACGAGAATTTGCATGGGGCTCCTTGTCCAATGGACCGGGGAAGACAATCCCCGTGAAGCCCGATCTTGCTTTCGCCCCCTGCGCCGGTCGTCGTCTGTTCAGACTAGAAGAGCACTGAACAGACCTTAGTCCGACTGGACGATGCCTGCCCACCCCGAAGTACAGACCATCCGCACTGAAGCCCCGCGCCCGTGCGGCAAGCCTCGCATTCTTTCAATAACGATGGAGTAGACAAATGAAGCCTTCGCGAGCCCCTCACCGAGCCCCTGTTCGTTCCCCTTCCCGGCGCACCCTGGTCGCCGCGCTCGTCGCCGGTGCCTGCTGCCTGCCGGCACTGGCCCAGACGGCCGCCGAGCCCGTGCGCCTCGGTGCGCTGGTGTCGGTGACCGGCAACCCGGCCAACGGCCTGACCTCGCTGGCCGGCTACAAGTTGGCCGTCAACGAGATCAACAAGTCCGGCGGCATCCTCGGGCGCCAGGTCGACCTGTTCGTCGGCGACGACGCCAACGACCCGACCCAGGCGGTCACCGCCGTCAAGCGCCTGATCTCCAAGGACAAGATCCAGGTCCTGGTCGGCCCCATGGTGAGCCAGGCGACGCTGGCCATCGCGCCGGTGCTGACCGAAGCGCGCATCGCCAACATCAGCGTCTCCGGCTCGTCGGCCATCACGCCCAAGGTGGCGCCCTACCACTTCAGCCTGTTCACCAGCATCGAGGCCGTCTCCGAGGCCATGACCGACTACATCGCCAACGTGCTGAAGGTCAAGTCGGCGGCGATCATCACCGACACCGGCAGCCAGGGAAAGTCCGCGCAGGAGAACCTGCAGCGCATGCTCGCGGCGCGCGGCATCAAGGTGACCGGCACGCAGCAGCATGAGCCGCACATCACCGACATGACCTCGCAGGTCCTGTCGCTGCGCCGGGGCAACCCCGAGGTGCTGCTGCAGGTCAGCAGCACGGGCGACGACACCGGCTCCATCCTGAAGAACCTCGACGAGGTGGGCTGGAAGGTCAAGCTGGTCAGCAACTCGGCGGCGCTGAACGTGCCGATGGTCATGCGCACCGGCGGCCCCGATGCGTTCAGCAACGGGCTGACCGCCGGCCAGCTGCTCAAGGCCTACACCTACTGCCCCGGCGATGCGGTGGGCCAGACCGAGTTCGGCAAGTTCGTCACGAAGCTCAAGGCCGCCGACAGCAAGAACTTCGCCCAGCTCAACCAGCAGGTCGTGAGCATGGCCTACGACGGGGTCTACATCGTGAAGGCCGCGGTCGAGGCCACCCAGTCCTTCGACGGCCCGGTGCTGGCGGCGTGGATCGAGAAGAACGCGCAGGCCATCAAGGGCCGCATCAACGGTCCGCTGTCGGCCTCGCCCGCCAACCACTTCCTGGTCGGCACCGACGCCATCGTGTTCGTCACCCGGCCCGACAAGAAGCGCGAAGACGGCCTGCCCGAGCGCAGCTGCCTGTAGACACAGCAACGAGGAGCGGCCTGCCGGAAGGCGCAGGCCGCTGCCGCCGCGCTCACAGCATCCAGTTGCCCCCGTTGACCAGCAGCGTCTGCCCGGTCACGTAGTTGCTAGCATCGCCGGCAAAGAACGAGACCACGCCGGCGATCTCTTCCGGCTCGGCGATGCGCTGCATGGGAATGCCCGCGATCACCTTGTCCATCAGGTCCTTGGGGGCCTGCTCGATCGCACGGGTGCGCGTGGCACCGGGGCCGATCACGTTGACATTGACCTGGAAAGGCGCCATCTCGCGTGCCAGGGCGCGCGTGAAGCCGATGACCCCGGCCTTGATCGCCGCGTAGTCCCAGTTGCGCAGCACGCCGTTGACGGCCGCCTCCGAGGTCACGTTGATGATCTTGCCGCTGCGGCGCTCACGCATCTGCGCCACCACCTGCTGCGAGCACAGCACGCAGGTCTTGAGGTTCACGGCGAACAGGAAGTCGATGGACCCCAGGTCGGCCTCGAGGAACTCGTGCGTGTTTTCGCGCGCGCCCTGGCCGACGTTGTTGAACAGGATGTCCACGCGCCCGAACTCGCGGTCGATGCCGGCAAAGGCCTCGCGCACCGCCGGCTCGCTGGTGCAGTCGATGGCGTAGGTCTGCGCGCGCCGGCCGAGCGCGCGCACGTCCGCGGCGGTCTGGCGCAGCCCGGCTTCGTCCCGGTCCAGCAGCGCGATGTCCGCGCCGTCGCGTGCCAGCCGCAGCGCCGCCGCGTGGCCGATGCCGTTGGCACCGCCGGTCACGACGGCGATTTTTCCTTGCAGGCTCATGTCTTGTCTCCTGATCCTCGGGTCTGTTGTGGGGGGTTGTTGCGTGGGGCTGTTGCACAGCGGATGCATGCGCCCGACGCCATGACCTTATCGAAGCGTGTCCCTGCGCTCATCGTCCAAGCGGACGATTCGGCCCGTCGCAATCGTTCCTACGCTGCAGGCGATCCCTGGAGAAAACTTCGTGCCCGACCCCACCCCCGACGCCCTGCAGCGCCTGCTCGACCACCGCGAGATCCAGGACCTGGCGATCCGCTATTGCCGCGCCATCGACCGGCACGACTGGGCCGCGATGCGCGCGCTCTACCACGCCGATGCCACCGACGACCACGGCAGCCTCTTCGAGGGCCCGGCCAGCGCGTACATCGACTGGCTGCCCTCCATGGCGCAGAGGATGCACGCCACCTTCCACCAGGTCAGCAACCACCTGATCGCGTGGCGCGGCGACCGGGCCGAAGGCGAGGTCTATGTCGTGGCCTGCCACCTGAAGACCGGTGCCGACGGGCAGGAGGAACAGGTGATCACCGGCGGACGCTATCTCGACCGCTACACGCGGCGCGACGGCGTCTGGAAGTTCCAGAGCCGCAAGGCCGTGATGGACTGGAACGAAGTGCAGCCTTCGCTGCGGCGCTGGCCGCTCACGGGCGCACGCGGGCGGCAGGACCCGGCCTGGGACTTCTTCGAGTTCCTGGGCAAGTAGGCCCCGGAGCAGGCCCCGAAGCAGGCCCCGGCTCAGGGCGCCGTGGCATCGCGCCTGCGCGCCAGGCGCGCGTGGGCCTCCAGCGCGAAGGCGACGCTCTTGCGGTCGGGTTCGATCTCGGTGCTGGCCTCGACGGCCCGCAAGGTACGCAACGACACGGCCGCCAGGCGCTGGTATTCGGTCGTGCCCTCGGACTTCCAGAACACCTCGTCATCGGTCAGCGTGCGCACCACCCGCGCGGGAATGCCGGAGACCATCGAGCGCGGCGGCACCACCATGCCCTTCTTGACGAAGCTCAAGGCCGCCACCAGGCTGGACTCGCCGATGACGGCGTTGTCCATGACGATGGCGTTCATGCCGACCAGCACATTGCGGCCGATGCGGCAGCCATGCAGGATCGCGCCGTGGCCGATGTGGCCGTCGGCCTCGACCACCGAAGCCCGCCCGGGAAAGCTGTGCATCACGCAGGTGTCCTGGACATTCACTCCGTCTTCCAGCACCAGTTGCCCGAAGTCGCCGCGCAGGCAGGCCGCCGGGCCGACGTAGCAGCGGGCGCCGACGATCACGTCGCCGATCAGCACCGCCGTCGGATGGACGTAGGCCGAGGGGTGGACCACCGGCCGCACGCCGTCGAACTCATACACGATCGTCATCGCCGTGCGCCGTTCATCCCGGATGCGCCAGCGCCTCGGCCTGCTGCTTCAGGTGGGCCTTCAGGTCCCCGGCGGCGCAGCTGAGCTTGATGGCGCCGCGCTCGACCACCATGGCCCGATCGGCCACCGACAGCGCGATGTCGATGTGCTGCTCGACGATCACGATCGCCGTGCCCGAAGCCGCCCAGCGGCGCAGGAAGGCGAGGATGGGCGGCAGCAGCGACTGCGCCAGGCCCAGCGAAGGTTCGTCGCTGAGCAGCACGCGCGGCTGCGCGACGAAGGCCTGGCCCAGCGCCAGCATCTGCTGCTGCCCGCCGCTCAGGTTGCGCGCGGGCTGCTTCAGCCGCTCCTTGAGGATGGGGAAGACGTCGAACACCTCCTCGATCGCCCGGTCGAAACCGCGCTTGTCGCGGCGGATCACCGCGCCCAGGCGCAGGTTGTCCCACACCGAGATATCGGGGAACACGCGGTGCCCGTCCAGCACCAGGCGCAGGCCGCTGCGCGCGATGGCCTCGGGGCTCATGCCGCCGATGTCCTTGCCGTCCAGCCGGATGCGGCCCTGCTCGGGCTTGATGAAGCCGCCGATGGTGCGCAGCAGCGTGGATTTGCCCGCGCCGTTCTCGCCCACCACCAGCAGGATCTCTCCCGGCTTGACCGAGAGATCGATGTCGCGCAGCACCGGCACATTGCCGTAGCCCGAGCGCAGTTGTGTGGTTTCAAGCATGGGCCGGCTCGATGAACAGTTTGCGGACGAAGGGGTTTTCGGCGATGTCGCCGGCGCTGCCGTGCGCGACCACCTTGCCGGCCTCCAGCACGGTGATGGTGTCGGCAATGTCCCAGACCAGCTCCAGGTCGTGCTCGACCAGCACCACGGTCTTGCCCAGGTCATCGCGCAGGCGGCGCAGCAGCTGCTTGAACTGCTCGCGCTCCGACGGCGAGAGGCCGGCGGCCGGCTCGTCCAGCAGGATGATGTCCGCGCCCATCAGCACGACGCGCATCAGCTCCACCAACCGGCGCTGCCCATGGGGCACCAGGTCGACATGGCCACCGGCCATGGCCTGCGCCAGCGCCGCGATCCGTTCGGCCGGATGCGCCTGCCCGCCCTGCCCACCCACCCCGCGCACGACGCGCGAGGCGTCCACGCCGATCTCCACGTTCTCCCACAGCGACATCGCCGGGAAGATGCGCGGCTTCTGGAAGGTGCGCCCCAGGCCCAGCCGGGCGATGCGGTGCGCAGGCAACGCGCTCACCTCGCGGCCCGCCATGCGCACCGAGCCGCTGTCCAGGCGCGAGAAGCCGCTCAGCATGTTCAGCAACGTGGTCTTGCCCGAGCCATTGGCACCGACCAGGCCGTGGATCTGGTGGCGCCTGACCTGGAGGTCGACGCCGTCCAGCGCCGCCACCGAGCCGTAGCGCTTGGTCGCCGAGCGCACGTCGATGGCGTCGCCCGATGCCTGCCCGTCCACGCGGGCCTTGGCGGTGCCGCCTTCCAACAGGCACTCCAGGTTCACGCTCAACGGCGCTTGGGTCTTCCGGCGACGCTGGCGCCAGCGCTCGAAAGTGCCGACGATGCCGTCCGGCAGCAGCAGCATGACGACCAGCGCCGCGGCGCCATAGGCCAGCAGGCGGTACTGGAACAGCTCGGCCAGCAGGATGTTGGGCAGCAGGTAGAGCACCCACACCCCGACCACGGTGCCCAGGATGTGGCCGCGCCCGCCGACGATCACCGCCAGGAAGAACAGGATGGACGTGTCGAGGTTGAAGGCCGCGGGACTGACGAAGCCGACGATGGGCGTGTAGAGCGTGCCGACGATGCCCGTGCCGAAGGCCACGAGGGTGAAGGCAACGCAGCGCATCAGGCCCGGTGAGACGCCCAGCGATTGCGCCGCCTCGGGGCTGCTGGCGGCCACGCGCAGCAGCCGCCCCAGCGCGGTCCGCCGCAGCAGCACGTGCGCGGCCAGTGCGGCGCAGGCCACGCCGCAGACCGCCAGCGTCATCGGCGAAACGCCGAGCACGGTGCGCTCATGCCAGGAAGAGAAGCTCAGCGAGAGGCCGTTGATGCCGTTGGTGTAGCGGTTCGCCGCCACCAGCATTTCAGGGAACACGGTGGCCGCGCTCATCGTGACGAAGCCGAGGTAGTAGCCCTGCACGCGCAGCGACGGCAGCGCGTAGAGGAATCCCGCCACGACCGCGGCCGCCACGCCGCAGCAGGCCGCCACCCAGTAGGGCTGGCCGTACAGGCTGGCAACCACGGCCGCACCGTAGGCGGCCACGCCGAAGATCGCGCCCTGGCCGAACGAGGTCTGGCCGGCATCGTGCATCAGCAGGTTCTGAAAGGCGGCGACAGCAATGAACAGGTTGACCAGCTGGAAGCTGTGCGTCCAGTAGTCGTTGCCGACCCAGTCGGGCAGCAGCCCGCTCAGCACGATCAGCACGCAGGCGATCGCCAGTTGCCCGGTGTCCGCATCCATGCGGAAGCGGCGGGCCGTTCCGGGGACGGTGGGCGTCAAGACAGTGGATGTCATTCGAAGGATTTCCAGAGAGACACTCATCACACGCGGCGCGCGCTCGCCCGACCGAAGAGGCCTTCGGGACGGATCAGCAGCATGCCCACCAGCAGCAGCAGCGACACCAGGCCCTGGTACTCGCCGCCGACCAGGTAGATGGCCAGCATCGAGACCACGCCCACCAGCGCACCGCCCACCATGGCGCCCAGGTTGCTGCCCATGCCGCCGATGACCGAGGCGACGAAGCCGTTGAGCACGTAGCGGATGCCCGTGTCGGCCGAGATCGACATCAGCGGCGCCGCCACGAAGCCCGCGCTGCCCACCACCAGGCCGCTGATGCCGAAGGCCAGCAGCTGCAGCTGGCGCACCTTCAGGCCCGCGGCCCGCGCGGCCTCCAGGTCCTGCGACAGCGCGCTCACGGCCAGGCCGACCAGCGTTCGGGTGAGGAACAGGCGCAAGGCCACGAACCAGAAAACGGCCAACGCCATCACGGCGATGTAGGGACCGGGCGTGCGCACGCCGAACAGCACCAGCGGCGGCATCGGGCTGCGCGCCGTCGCGGCCCAGGGGCCCTGCACCAGCAGCAGCGTGGCGCTGATCATGATGGACACGGCCATCGTCGTGATCAGCCAGGAGTTCTGTTCCACCGAATGCCGCAAGGGCACCAGCGTGATCCAGCCCTGCACCGCGACCACCAGCGCCAGCACCAGCGCCGCGGCCGGGATCAGCGCCAGCCAGAGCACCATGCTCTGGCCGGCGGGCGTCGCGGCCACGGCGACGAAGCCGCCCAGCACGAACATGTTGCCCTGCGCGAAGTTGAGGATGTGCGTCGCCCCGTAGACGATGTTCATGCTCATCGCGATCAACGCGAAGATCGCGCCGAGGCCGATGCCCCGGATCACCACAATCGCAAATTCGTCAACCATAGTCACTGCCCTTGAATGTCGGCGGCCGGTGGACGGCCGCCCTGGCGGCCATTAAAACTTGTACTTGCCGATGAACGACAGGCGGCTGCCGATGCCGGACTTGGGCACGTCGTTCTTGATCTTGGCCCAGGCGTATTCCAGCCCGAGCTCGGCCTGCGGCACCGGCGACCAGATCAGGTTGGCGAAGACCGACTCCACCGAACTCATGGTGGTGAGCGGCAGCTGCGGATGCGGCACCGTGGTGCGGACCCGGCCGTAGTCGATGGTCGAGCGCCACTGGTCGTTCCAGTAGTGCAGGTAGGAGATGTTGAAGCCGCGCGACTTGATGGCGTCGAGCGCGTTGGGCGCACCGGCCACGTTGGGATACAGCACGGCGGACGGCTGCTGCTGCGTGATGTAGCGGCCGGCACCCTTGCCCCAGACCAGGTGGTAGCCCAGCTTGTCCCTGCCGAACACGTTGAAGGTGCCCTGGTTGTTGAGGGAGTAGCCGGTGGTGCTCAGGGTCTTGTCGCCCAGCGCCGCGCCCGCCGTGCCCGCGCCGCCCACGTTGGTCGCCGTCAGGCGGCGGGCCACGAAGCCGAAGGACTGGCGGCCCCAGGTGTCGTCATAGACATAGCGCGCGGTGATGTCCGGCAGCTTGTCCAGCGAATTGGTGCTGATGTTGTTGTAGCCCGCCTGGAACACCACGCTGTCCGCGCCGCTGAAGTCCTGCGTGGGTTGCTCGATCGAGGTCGAGAAGGTGGAACGCGGATTGATCTTCCAGGTGTAGCGGATCTGCGGCACGCGGCTGAGGGCCGCCAGGCCGACCGGGCCGCCGAAGTCGTACACGTCCGGTCCCTGCATCAGGTCCGCCGAGTTGGACCAGTACTGGCCGAACATCCAGGGGCCGATTTCCGCCATGGCGTGGCGCAGCCGGAACGAGACCGAGTTGGTCGAGGCCTTGGTGCCACCGGTGCCGTAGAAGTCGCCTTCGATCAGGGTCCGCAGGTCGCCATAGCGCGTGGGCGTGAGCGTGGTGACGTTCAGTCGCGATTCACGCGCCTCGAAGCTCGTCTCGCCGCTGCGCTTGGACGCCTGCGATCCCGCGTACGGAATGCCGCCGGCAGCCGCGGAGAACGGCGACAGCACGGTCTGCGTGTTGCCGATGAAGCCGTTCATCTCCCGGCTCGCGGCCAGCTGCACGTAGCCGCCGATCTTCAGCGAGGTGTTGGTGCCCGGCAGCATGATGGAGCCCGGCAGCGTGCCCGCCACGACCGGCGCTGCACCCTCCGGCTTGGCGGCGGCATTGGCCGCCTGTTTCGCCTCCATGTCGTCCTGCTTCTTCTGCAGCGCCTGCACCTGCAGCAGCATCTCGCTCATCTTCGCCTTGAGGTCCGACAGCTCGTCGGCGTGCGAAGGCAGGGCGAACGCCGCCGAGAGGGCCAGCGCCATCGGCACTTTCCTGAATGTCGTCATGTCTCTTGTCTCCTGGTGCTTTTATGAAAATCGGAGGAATCTCTGAAGACCCCGTGTGCGAATCGCGCCGTGTCCGGTGCGTGTCCGCCGGCCGGATTCTGTGGAAAGACATCCGCCTCAACATCGTCCTTAAAGACTAGGCGGATCGAATGGATCGGCGCGGTCAGCCGCCGGCGTCCGCCTCGCGCGGATAGCGCAGTGCGTAGGGATGCAGCACGAGCTGCGCCCCCACCACGCCGACCGGCAGCTGCCGCGACTTCAACTGCGCCTCGAAGGCCTGCGCGACCTCGTCCACGCCCCAGCGGGCGCTCTCCAGCGGCGGATGCAGCACGGCCGGATGCGTCATGAGCGACAGGCGATCGCCGTCGATGCGCACGACCTGTCCGTTGACGCCCTGCGCCGCATCGGACAGCAGGTAGGCCACGACGGGCGCGTTGTCTTCGGGGCTCACCGCGACCTGCGGCCACGGCGTGCGATGCCGGTCCGTGAAGTAGCTGCGGGCCAGGTCGGCCATCGGCGTCTTCGCCATCGGCGACACCGCGTTGACGCGCACGCCGTGCGGCGCGGCGTCGACCGACCAGCTGTAGGTCAGCGAGGCCACCGCGCCCTTGGACGCGCCGTACATGCCCTGCAAGGTGGTGCCGGTCTGCGAGCCCGAGGTGACATTGACGATGGCGCCCCGGCCGCGCGCCAGCATGTGGCGCAGCGCGTGCACGCCGCAAAAGGCCGTGCCCAGCACATTGACGGCGAGCAGCGCGCGCATCGCGGCCTCTTCCTCGTCCTCGGGCCGCGCCATGTAGAAGCGCGCGGCGTTGTTGACCAGGCCGTCGATGGTGCCGAAGCGGCCGATGCATTCGCCGATCAGCCCGGCGGCGCCGGCCCAGCTCGAGATGTCGGCCGCGTTCGCCACGGCCTGCCCGCCGGCGGCCTCGATGCCCTGCACCACCGCCTGCGCAGCCGCGCCGTCGATGTCGTTGACCAGCACGCTCGCGCCTTCTGCGGCAGCCAGGCGCGCATAGGCCGCGCCCAAGCCCTGGCCGGCCCCGGTGATGACGACGGCCTTGCCCTGCAGGACACCGGCGCGCTCAGTCCTCGCGGTGCCCGCGCCCGTCGTGGCGGCCACGGATCACAGCACCTCGAACAGGGCCGCCGCACCCATGCCGCCGGCGATGCACATGGCCACCACCACGTAGCGCACGCCGCGTCGGCGCCCTTCGATCAGGGCATGGCCCACCATGCGCGCACCCGACATGCCGAAGGGATGGCCGATGGCAATGGCACCGCCATTGACGTTCAGGCGGTCGTGCGCAATGCCGAGCTGCCCGGCGCAGTACAGCACCTGGCAGGCGAAGGCCTCGTTGATTTCCCACAGGCCGATGTCGTTCACGCCCAGGCCGTGCCGCTGCAGCAGCTTGGGAATCGCGAACACCGGCCCGATGCCCATTTCGTCCGGACCGCAGCCCGCCACCGCCATGCCCCGGTAGACACCCAGCGGCGCCAGGCCGCGCCGCGCCGCCTCGGTGCGGCGCATCAGCAGCGTCGCCGAGGCCCCGTCCGACAGCTGCGAGGCGTTGCCCGCGGTGATGTGCCGCCCCTCTTTCACCCAGGTGCCGTTCTTCAGCACCGGTTGGAGGGCGCCCAGGCTTTCCAGCGTGGTGTCGGCGCGGTTGCCTTCGTCGCGCTCGAGGGTCACGCGCGTGCTGCCGAGCGACTGCCCTGCCTTGTCCGTCAGCGCCTTGTCGACGGTGAGGGGGACGATCTCGTCGTCGAACAGGCCCGCCGCCTGCGCGGCGGCCGTGCGCTGCTGGCTGGCCAGCGAATACGCGTCCTGCGCGGCGCGTGAAATCCCGTAGCGCTCGGCCACCACTTCCGCCGTTTCGATCATGGCGATGTAGGCCTCGGGCACCACGGCGCGCACGGCCTGCGACTGGGCGCGAAAGCTGTTCTTGTGTGCGTTCTGCGTGAGCGAGATCGACTCCAGCCCGCCCGCGACGGCAATGTCCAGCTCGCCGCACATCACGCCCTTGGCGGCGGTGGCAATGCTCATGAGGCCGGAGCCGCACATGCGCTCGATGGCCATGCCCGGCACGCTCAACGGCAGGCCGCCGGTGTAGGCGCACAGGCGACCCAGGTTGTACGACTGCGTGCCCTGTTGCGCCGCCGCGCCCATCAGCACGTCGTCGACCTCGCCGGGCTCGATGCCGGCACGCTCGACCACAGCGCGCACCACATGGCCGCCCAGCACGGGCGCCTCGGTGTCGTTGAAGGCGCCCCGGAAGGCCTTGCCGATGGCGGTACGGGCGGTGGCAACTATCACTGCTTCATGCATGGCTTACTCCGTCGATTCAGAAAAGGTGTGGCCGGGTCCGAGCGCCGCGGCGGGGTCGAACACGTGCTGCGCGACGCGGGCCTTGTGGAAGGCCTCGTCGCCCCAGGTGGCGTCCAGTGCCCAGACGCGCTTGGCAAAGATCTGCAGGTCCATGTCCCACGTGTAGCCCATGGCCCCGTGGACCTGGATGCCGTTGCGGCACGCCAGGCGCGCCGCATCGGCCGCCACCAGCTTGGCGTGCGACACATGCACGTCGCGCAGGTCTTCGCGCTCGGCCTGCGCATAGGCGGCGCGGTAGGTCACCGGCTTGGCGAACTCCAGCTCGACCGCCACGTTGGCGATCAGGTGCTTGACCGCCTGGAAGCTGCCCACGGGCTTGCCGAACTGCTTGCGCTGCGCGGTGTAGTCGACCGACAGGTCGATGAGGCGCTGCGTCAACCCGTTCATCTGCCCGGCCACCGCCAAAGCCCCGCGGTTCAGGGTGTCGGCCCACAGGCGCTGGCCGAGCTCGGCATCGGCAATGCAGCTGGCGCGGCTGGGTGTCCACTCGACATGGAACAGCCGGCGCGAGGCGTCGATGCTGCGTCGCGGGCTCATGCGCACGTCCTCGCGGTGCACCGCATGGACCTCGTCTTCGTGCGCGAGCAGCAGCAGATCGGCCACATGCGCGTCGGCCACCAGCGGGTTGACCGGATGCCCGATCGCCAGGCGGACCTCGCCCGCCGCGATGCGCGGGAGCCAGCGCGCGCGCTCGGGCGATTCCGACCCCAGTGCGTCGATCAGCGCAGCGGCCAGCCAAGCGGTCTCGAACAAGCCGTCGGAGCCGCCGTAGTAGCCGATGACCTGCGTCATCAGCGACCAGGCATCGTCGCCGCAGCCCAGGCCGCCGAAGTTTTCCGGCACGGACATGCCCAGCATGCCCTGCCCGGCCACACGGGCCCACATCTCGGACGAGCGCCCGGTCGGCGTGTCCCACAGTTCGCGCGCCAGCTCGGGCGTGGCCTCTTTCATGAAGAAGCTGCACATGGCTTCGCCGAACTCGCGCTGGTCATCGGTGAAATGAAAGTACATCGCGGTGTCCTCAGGAGCGCGGCATGCCGAGCATGCGTTCGGCAATGATGTTTCGCTGGATTTCGTTGGCGCCCGCATAGATCGTTCCGGCCTGCGAATGCAGGAAGCCGTTGAGCCAGTGGCCCACCACGCCGGGCTCGCGCACCGGCGGCAGCAGTTCGGCTTCGGGGCCGAGGATGCGCAGCGCGGTCTCGTACATCCGCAGGTCCAGCTCGGACCAGAAGATCTTGTTGGTGCTCGACTCGGGTCCGATGCTGCCGCCGTTGTCCAGGCGGCTGGCCGTGCGGTAGGTCGCCAGGGTGTAGGCCTCGGCATCCATCCAGGCGCGCAGCACGGCGTTGCGGATCGCCGGGTCGCGATCGGCCGAGGCGCGATGCCGTTGGTACAGCGCCACCAGTGCGCGTGCCGTGGCCTGGAAGCGCGCCGGCGAGCGCAGCATCAGCCCGCGCTCGAAGCCCGCCGTGGCCATGGCTACGTGCCATCCCGCGCCCTCCTCCGCGATGCGGTTGGCCACCGGCACCTTGACGTTGTCGAAGAAAACCTCGGCAAAGCCGGCTTCGCCGTTGAGCTGGCGGATCGGTTGCACGGTCACGCCCGGTGCGTCCAGCGGCAGCAGCAAGAAGCTCAGCCCGTGGTGCCGCTGCGAATCGGGGTCGCTGCGGAACAGGCCGAACAGCCAGTCGGCCCAGACCGCGCGGGACGACCAGGTCTTCTGGCCGTTGACGACATAGAAGTCGCCGTCGCGCACGGCGCTGGCCCGGATGGCGGCCATGTCCGAACCGGCGTTGGGCTCGGACCAGCCCTGCGCCCAGATGTCGTCGCCGGCGGCCATGCGCGGCAGGAAGCGCGCCTTCTGCTCGGCGCTGCCGAAGTCCATCAGCGTGGGGCCGAGCAGGAAGATGCCGTTCTGGTTGACGCGCAGGGGCGCCTGCGCGCGCCAGTACTCCTCTTCAAAGATCAGCCACTCGATGAGGTCGCAGCCCCGCCCGCCGAGCTCGACGGGCCAGGTCACCATGCTCCAGCGGCCCGAGTTGAGCGTGCGCTCCCAGGCGCGGTGCTGTGCGAAGCCTTCGGCCGTGTCGAAGCTGGCCAGCGATTCCTTCGGCACGTGGGCGGCCAGCCAGGCGCGGACCTCGGCGCGGAAGCTGCGCTGTTTTTCCGTGTAGTGCAGGTGCATGGAACGCCTCAGGCCTTCGCGTCGACGTTCGCGTCGAAGCTCGCATCGCGCTTGGCGACGAAGGCCTCGCGGCCTTCCTGCGAGTCCGGGCTCATGTAGGCCTCGAAGGTGAAGCCCTGCTCCCAGCGGTACTTGTCCTCGAGGTTGCCGTCCTCGATGCCGTTGAGCGACTCCTTGGCCAGGCGGATCATGGTGGCGCTCTTGGCCGCGATCTTGCGGCCGATGTCCAGTGCCGCCTCCCGCAGTTGCGCGCGCGGCACCACGCGCTCGACGGCGCCCAGGCGGAAGGCTTCCGACGCATCGATGGCCTCGCCGGTGAAGTACATGTGGCGCACCTTCTGCACCGGGAACAGGCGCTGCAGGTGGGCACCGCCGCCCATTGCGCCGCGGTCCACCTCGGGCACGCCGAAGGTGGCGCAGTCCGAGGCGACCACGATGTCCGCCGCCCCCGAAATGCCGATGCCGCCGCCCAGCACGAAGCCGTGCACCGCCACGATCACCGGCACGCGGCAACGGTGGATGGCGCGGAAGGTCGCGTAGTTGCCGGCGTTGACCGAGGCGATGCGTGCGGGGTGCGCCGCCAGTTCCTTGATGTCCACGCCGGCGCAGAAGCCGCGCCCTTCGGCGCGCAGCACGATGACGCGGACCTCGGGGTCGCTGCCCAGGCGGTCGATGCGCGCGGCCAGCGCGTGCCAGCCCGCGCTGGGCAGGGCATTGACCGGCGGGTGGTCGATCACCAGTTCCGCCACGCCGGCGTCGATGGTGCTTTTCAGGGAGTTTTCGATGTCGTTCGTCATGAGAGGGTCTCTTGCGTTCTTGTCAGCGCGGCGATCGCGTCCAGCCGCGCATGGGCCTGGGCGACCAGTTCCTCGATCACCTCGGCGCAGCTCTTGAGCTCGCCGATCGCAGCGGCCACCTGGCCGCTGGGCAGCACGCCCTCGTCGGGCCGTCCGTCCACGATGGAGCGCTGGATCAGCATGGGCGCGTTGGCCGCCATCAGCGTCTGCGCCACGCTCATGCCGTCCTCGCGCAGCGCGCTCGCCGCGGTGCGCAGCATGTGGCCGGTGCTCATGCCGGTCTGCGCCTTCCATTTCCAGGCGCACTGCAGCGCCACCAGCACGCGCTTGAATCCGCTGTCGGCTTCGAGCCGCAACAGGTAGGCGTTGTCGATGTGGCGCTGCGGCATGCCGTCCACCGCGTGCGACACGCGGATGTGGGCCACGTCGTTCACCGCCACGTAGTGCTGCTTCGTCGCGTCGGGCACCGGCGAGTCACGGGTCATCAGGAAGCGCGTGCCCATGGCGATGCCGACCGCGCCATAGCCCAGCGCTGCCGCCAGGCCGCGTCCGTCGTGAAACCCGCCGGCCGCGACCACCGGCACTTGGACCGCATCGAGCACCTGCGGCAGCAGGATGGAGGTCGGCACGTTGCCGGTGTGGCCACCGCCCTCGCCGCCCTGGATGGTGACGATGTCGGCGCCCAGCTCGACGGCCTTCAGCGCATGCTTGACCGCGCCGACCGTCGGCATGCACAGCACGCCCGCGTCCTTGAAGCGGCGGATGGTCGCCTTGTCCGGCCCGCGCCCGTAGCTCACGGCGCGGATGCGATGGCTGTACTTGACCACGAGGTCGATGGCCTGGGCGGCATTGGATTGCCACATGTGGAAGTTCAGGCCGAAGGGCTGGTCGGTCAGCGCCATGACCTTGCGGATTTCATCCTCCAGCCTGTCGAGCTCGATGGTGACGCCGGCCAGGAAGCCGAAGCCGCCCGCATTGCAGGTCGCGGCAACCAGCCGGGCATCGGCCACCCAACCCATCGCCGTCTGCACGATCGGATAGCGGCAACCCAGCAGGTCGCACAGTTCGGTCTTGAGGGCGCGGCTCATGCCACCGCTCCCGCGTCGGCGGCAGGTGACGCCGTGCGCTGAAGGGCGACGTTCATGCACGCACTCCGGGCGGGTTGTCCTTGAGAACGCCGGCGCGCAGGTCGTGCGGGTCGAGCTGGCGGATCAAGGCCATCTGCGCGTCGGTCGGCGCGGGCGTGACGCCCAGGTCTTTGGCGCGCAGCAAGGGAAAGCCCGTGGCGGCCTGCACCTGCTCGAAGCTGACGCCGGGGTGCAGCGACTTCACCGCGATGGCGTGGTCGGGGCCCGAGAAATCCATGATGCACAGGTCGGTGACGATCAGGCGCAGGTCCACCGCATCGCGGTTCATGCCGGGCAGCCAGCGCGCAGGGTTGTAGCCGACGCTGCCGACCACATCGACCTCGCCGGCCACGAAGACACGGGTGCTGTGCGCCGGCACGAACATCGAATTGGCGTGGTTGATGCTGTTGCCCGGAAAGCCGCGCGAGCCCAGCATCTGCACCTTGGGCTTGTGGAAATCGCCGAGGCAGGAAATGTTGGCCTGGCCCCAGCGATCGATCTGGGTCGGGCCGACCAGCGCATGACGCTTGCCGCTCCAGACGCAGTCGAACACCCGCGCGTAGGTCATCGTGCCGGAGAAGCGGGGCTTCCAGTCGCCGCGCGGACCGAGCGGGATGGGCTCCTCGACCAGGTAGGCCTCGCCGTCGGTCATCAGCAGTTCCGGCGAATGGGTGAGCTTGGCCACGCCCAGCGCGATGCGCGGCAGCGTGCCGATGCCCGAGCCGAGCAGCTCGCCGTTGCCGCGCCAGGCTTCGGACGCCGCGCTGATCAGCAATTCGGCCAAGGTGAAAGAAGAAGAAGTCTGGCTCATCTCAAGGTCCTGTCTTCGCATCAGAAAATCGGCATCGGCAAGGCGCCGATGCGTTGCACGCCGCCGACGGCCGACTGGTAGGCGGCCTCGTCGCCGCGCAGGAACTGTTCGCCGTAGGCACTCCAGCCGTCGGCCTGGCTCGCGCTGGCGACGTACTGCTTCAGGTGGCCCATGTCCCAGCCGTAGCGCGGTGCGCAGGAGGTGGGGTGCGCGCCGAAGGGCGCATGGATGACGTGAGTGACCAGGTTGCGCTCGAAGAGGTTGGCCTTGGCGTCCTCGGGGCGGGCGATGTCCAGCCGGTCGTGGATCTCCTCGCAGCTGACGATGGTCTTCTTCGCCGCCCGCGCGAACAGGTCGTCGAAGAACGGGTCCGGCCCGTGGATGTGGGTGTTGCCCAGCCGGTCGGCGGTGTCGACGTGCAGCAGGGCCAGGTCCAGCGCCAGCGCCGGCATGGCCAGCAGCACCTCGCCATCGGCATACGGCGACTGGACCGTCTTGAAGGACGGGTTGTAGGTCAGGATGTCGCTGCCCAGGCCCACGCGCGTCGGCAGGAAAGGCACCCGCATGCCGGCGGCGCGCAGGCCCCAGTGCAGCAGACCTTCGTCCAGTTCGCAGACCTCCAGCGCGCCCGCCTCGCGGGCCTTGCGGAAGTACGGCTCCAGAGGAATCGCATCGAGCGTCACGAAGCCGTAGACCAGCTTGCGGACCTTGCCGGCGGCGCACAGCATGCCGACCTCCGGGCCACCGTAGGCCACGACCGTGAGGTCCTTGACCGGCGACTTCAACACCTCGCGCACCACCGCCATCGGCTTGCGGCGCGGGCCCCATCCGCCGATGCCCACCGTCATGCCGTCTCGCAGATGCGAAGCGACCGCATCCAACCCCAACTGCTTGTTCATCCTTGGCTCCTTGAATCTGTGCGTCGATTCTGTGGAGCCCCCTTGCGGGACACATCGTCCGATGAGACTACGCGCGTGTGCGAAGTCCTTCGAGCCGGCCTTTAGTCTGATCAGACGATGCCCGCCGCGCAGGGCGCGAACCAGAATGGCCGCGGTTCATTGACAGACTGACGGAGAGACCCGGTTCATGACGGAAGCGCTTCTTGCACGTGTCGATCGGCTGGAATCCATCGAGGAGATCCGATTCCTCGTTTCCAAGTACTCGTTGTCCCTGGACATGCGCGACGTGGATGCCCACGTCGGACTGTTCGCACCGGACATCCGCGTGAGCCGCGACAAGGTGGGCCGTGCGCACCTGAAGGCCTGGGTCGACCAGACCCTGCGCCAGCAGTTCAGCGGCACCTCGCACCACCTGGGCGGACATGTGATCGAGTTCACCAGCCCCGACCGCGCACACGGTGTCGTGTACTCGAAGAACGAGCACGAGGCCGGCGGCGACTGGGTCATCATGCAGATGCTGTATTGGGACGACTACGAGCGCATCGACGGTCGCTGGCTGTTTCGCCGGCGCCTGCCTTGCTACTGGTACGCCACCGACCTCAACAAGCCGCCCATCGGCGAACGCAAGATGCGCTGGCCGGGGCGCGAGCCCTACGAAGGCAGCTGGCATGCGCTGTGGCCCAGCTGGAAAGCGTTCTGGGCCCAGCCCCCGGGCGCTGAAACGGCCGACGTGGCAGCGCCTGCGCCGCTGGAGCAATTCCTGGCGACCATGCGCCGCGGCGCACCGGAACCGAAGATCCGCGTGCGCTAGGAGACCCCCATGACACTCGCCTCCGACCCGCTGTTCGAACCGCTTGAGTTGGGCGCCATCGCGCTGTCCAACCGCATCGTCATGGCGCCCATGACGCGCAGCCGCGCCGCCGAAGGCGACGTGCCGACGGACCTGCATGTCGCGTACTACCGCCAGCGCGCCACGGCAGGCCTCATCGTCACCGAAGGCGTGCAGCCCAGCGCCGCCGGCAAGGGCTATTGCCGCACGCCGGGACTGCACACGCCGCAGCAGGTCGCGGCCTGGCGGCGGGTGACCGCGGCGGTGCATGCGGAAGGAGGCCGCATCGTGGCCCAGCTCATGCACGCCGGGCGCATCGCCAGCCACCACAACAAGCAGGCCGACACCGTGGCGCCTTCGGCGGTGCGGGCGAGCGGCAAGATCTTCACCGATGCAATCGGCCCGGCCGGGTTCGACATGCCGCGCGCGCTGCGCCTGGACGAGATTCCCGGCGTGATCCGCGAGTACGCCCAGGCGGCCGCGCTGGCACGGGAGGCAGGCTTCGACGGCGTGGAGCTGCACGGCACCAGCGGCTACCTGCCGATGCAGTTCCTGGCCACCAACACCAACCTGCGCGAGGACGCCTATGGCGGCAGCGCCGAGAACCGCCGCCGCTTCATGGTCGAGGTGCTGCAGGCCCTGTCCGGGGCCATCGGCGCGGACCGCGTCGGGCTGCGCATCCGCCCGGCGAGCCCCTACAACGACGTGACGGACGCCGCGCCGCTTGAAACCTGCGGCGGCCTGCTGGACGCGGTCTCGCCGCTGAAGCTGGCCTACCTGCACATCATGCGTTCGCCCTTGCCGACACTGGATGCCTTCGCGATGGCACGCCGGCATTTCGCCGGGCCGCTGATCCTCAACGACGGCTTCGATGGCGGCGACGCTCGCCAGGCCTTGCGGGCGGGGCACGGGGAGGCGGTCTCCTTCGGCCGGCACTTCATTGCCAACCCCGACCTGGTGCGTCGCCTGCGCGAGAACGCCGCGCTGGCGGACTTCGACCCGAAGACCCTCTACACACCCGGTGCCGCCGGCTATACGGACTATCCCTGCCTGCCCTGAGCCAGCAAGCCACCGGGCGTGGCAACAGACTGAAAAAAGCTGCGAATCCTAGTCCGATTGAACGATGTTGCAGCAGGGGCGCTCGCCACAATGGAGCCATCCTGCGATGGCCGGCTTGCAGGGCTTCACGCCCCCTTCGCCCTCGCGATCGCGCGCCCCTCCCAGACACTCCTCCTCTGCACCATGTCCCTGCTGCCACCGATTCCCACCATCCCCCGTGCCTTCGCGCAGACCGTCTCGCGCCATCCGGACCACAGCGCCATCGAAGAGCGGGGCGTGCGCACCAGCTATGCCGAACTGGACCGCATGGTCCTGGCCGCCAGCCGCGCCCTGATGGCCTGGGGCATCGCGCCCGGCGAGCGCGTGGCCATCTGGGCGCCCAATTGCCGCGAGTGGATCGTCGCCGCGCTGGGCATCCTCGGCGTGGGCGCGGTGGTGGTGCCGGTGAACACCCGCATGAAGGGCCTGGAGGTCGGCTATGTGCTGGAGAAGAGTGGCGCGCGCCTGCTGCTGTCCACGGGCGACTTCCTGGGCGTCCACTACCCCGACCTGCTGACGGGCCACCTGCCGCCGTCGCTGGAAAAGATCCTGGTCATTCACGGCGCGAAAGACAGCGACACCGGCTGGCAGGACTTCATCGCCCGCGGCGAGTCGGTGAGCGAAGCGGCCGCGCGGGAACGGGCCCTGTCGGTCACGCCCGAGATGGTCTCCGACGTGATCTTCACCTCGGGCACCACCGGCCACCCCAAGGGCGTCAAGTGCGGACACGGGCAGAACCTGCGCACCATGGACGACTGGTCGCAGGTCATGGGCCTGGTGCCGCAGGACCGCTACCTGATGGTCAACCCCTTCTTCCATTCGATGGGCTACAAGTCGGGCTGGATGGTCGGCATCATGAACGGCCTGACGCTGATGCCGGTCGCCGTGTTCGATGCAGGCGAGGTGCTGCGCACGATCGCGCGCGACAAGGTCAGCGTGCTGCCCGGGCCGCCGACGATCTACTACAGCATGCTGAGCCACCCGGATTTCGCGGCCACCGACCTGTCGAGCCTGCGCGCCGCCATCACCGGCTCCACCTCCACGCCGCCCTCGCTGATCGAGTCGATGCGGCGCGACTTCGGTTTCAAGACCGTGCTGACCGGCTACGGCCTGAGCGAGTGCTGCGGCACGGCCGCGCTGAGTGCGCCCGACGACGACGCGCACACCGTGGCCACCACGGCAGGGCGCGCCATCCGAGATGTCGAGATCAGGATCGTCGACACCGACGGCCGGACCCAGCCGCCGGACCAACCGGGCGAGGTGCTGATCCGCGGCTACAACGTCATGCTGGGCTACCTCGACGACGAGGGCGCCACGCAGCAGGCCATCGATGCGAATGGCTGGCTGCATTCGGGCGACATCGGCACGCTCGATGCGCACGGCTACCTGCGCATCACCGACCGGGTCAAGGACGTCTACATCGCCGGCGGCTTCAACTGCTACCCCGCCGAGATCGAGCGCCTGGCCAGCCGGCATCCGGCGGTGTCGCAGATCGCCGTGATCGGCGTGCCCGACGAACGCATGGGCGAAGTCGGCCGCGCCTTCGTCGTCAGGAAGCCCGGCGTGCCGCTGGAATCCGGCGAGTTCGTCACCTGGTGCCGCGCCCACATGGCCAACTACAAGGTGCCGCAGTTCATCGACTTTGTCGAGACGCTGCCGACCAACGCCAGCGGCAAGGTGCTCAAGCGCGAACTGCGCAAGCTGCCTGTGGCCAGCGGCCACTGAGACGCTTTCGACGGGTGGGTGTTCCGACGCGACATGAACCCTCAGGCCCCCCGCTTTCTTCTTCCCGAGCACCTTCATGACAACCTCTGCTTTTCCCTCCGGCGTCACCCTGGTCATCGGCGGCAGCGGCGGCATCGGCCGCAGCATCTGCCGCGAATTCGCGCGCGCCGGCAGCGATGTCGCCCTGACCTATTTCTCCCGTGAATCAGCGGCGCAACAGACCGCCGACGAGGTCCGGGCGCTAGACCGCAGCGCCAGCGTGCACCGGCTGGACACAGCCGATGGCGCGGCCATCGCCGCGCTGATCGACACGGTCGCGCAGCAGCACGGCCGCATCCACACCATCGTCTTCAGCGCGGCCGCGGTGACCGAGCAGGTCTACATCTCCCGCATCACCCGCGACCAGTGGCAGCGCGCCCTGACGGAAGAGGTGTCGGGCTTCTTCAACACCGTGCAGGCAGCCCTGCCGCGCTTTCGGGCCTGGGGCGGCGGCTCCTTCGTGCACATCGGCTCGGCCGGCGAGGTGGTCTGGCCGGCGCGGGATGGCCTGTCGGTCATCCCCAAGGCGGCGAACGAGGCGGTGGTGCGCGGCGTGGCGCGTGAAGAGGGACGCTTCAACATCCGCGCCAACTCGGTGCTGGTCGGCGTCATCGACGCAGGCATGCACCTGGAGCTGCAACGGCGCGGCGTTTTCGATGCACAGTGGGAACGCAACACGATCGATGCGGTGCCGCTCAAGCGCATCGGCAAGGCCGAGGACATCGCCCATGCGGCGGTGTTCCTGGCCTCCGACCGCGCCAGCTACATCACCGGCCACCAGCTCCCGGTGGCCGGCGGCTTCGGTGTCTGACCACAACCGGCGCATCGGGCCACACCCCAACGAAGAGACCGAGAGAGCGAGTACGACATGAATCCGAATCAAGAACTTGCAGGCAAGGTGGTGCTGGTCACCGGTGGCGCGCAGGGCGTGGGCCGGGGCATCAGCCAGCGCTTCATGGACGCCGGCGCCACGGTGATCGTGTGCGGCCGCAAGACGCCCGCCTCGCTGCCGCAGTCGGACGGCCGCAGCGCGCAGTTCCACACCTGCGATGTGGTCGATACCGATGCCACGGCGGCGCTGGTCGCGGCCATCGTCGCGGACCACGGGCGGCTCGACGTGCTGGTGAACAACGCGGGCGGCACGCCCTTTGCCTATGCCAGCGATGGGTCGCCGCGCTTTCACCAGTCCATCCTGCGGCTGAACCTGATGGCGCCGCTGACGCTGGCGATCCAGGCCAATGCCGTGATGCAGCAACAGGCCGAAGGCGGCGTCATCGAGTTCATCGGCAGCGTTGCCGCCACGCGCGCGCAGCCGGGCACCGCAACCTATGCCGCGGCCAAGGCCGGCATCCTCAGCCTGACCAGTTCGCTGGCCATCGAATGGGCGCCCAAAGTGCGTGTCGTGGCGGTCAGCCCCGGGCTGGTGGAGACGGAGCAGTCGGCGTTGCACTACGGCGATGCCGCCGGCATTGCGGCGGTTGCGGCGACCATTCCGGCGCAGCGCCTGGCGCAGCCGCAGGACATCGGCGATGCCTGCGTCTTCCTTGCCGGCCCGCGCGCCAGCTACGTCTCCGGCACGAGCCTGCTGGTGCATGGCGGCGGCGAACGGCCGGGCTTCCTGACGGCGGCCAACGTCAACCAGGGCTGAGCGAACCCGCGTCGACTTCACGCACCGCGGGCAGTCGATGACTGCTTGCGGTGCGTGAAGCGGCGCGTGCCTGAACGATCTCTCGGGCCGTGGAGTCTTCGCGCATGCACGGCGTTCACCACCAGTCACTCCTAGTCCCGATGGACGATGCATGCACCGATCTCGCCCGGAAGAATGGCCCACACCAGCCATCAACCAGTACGTGACGGAGACCCAGTGACTGAAGCCTATCTTGTCGACGCCTTGCGCACCCCCACGGGCAAACGCCGTGGCGCGCTGTCCGGTGTTCACCCCGCCGACCTCGGCGCCCATGTCCTCAAGGCGCTGGTCGAGCGCAACGCCGTGCCGGCGGAAGACTACGAAGACGTGATCTTCGGCTGCGTCGATGCGGTCGGGCCCAATGCCGGCGTCATCAGCCGCACCTCGTGGCTGGCCGCCGGCCTGCCGATGCATGTGCCTGGCACCGTGATCGACCGGGCCTGCGGCTCGTCGCAGCAGGCGCTGCACTTCGCGGCACAGGCCGTGATGAGCGGCACGCAGGACGTCATCGCCGTCGGCGGCGTGCAGAACATGAGCATGGTGCCCATCGCCTACGCCATGAGCGCGGGCCAGGCGCTCGGCTACCCCGACCCCTTCTCGGGCAGCCAGGGCTGGACGGCCCGCTTCGGCAACCAGCCGGTCAACCAGTTCTATGCGGCGCAGATCATTGCCGACAAGTGGCAGTGCTCGCGCCAGGACATGGAGGCCTACGCGCTGGAAAGCCACGCGCGCGCGCGCCGTGCCATCGCCGAAGGCCGCTTCACGCGCGAGATCGTGCCGCTCGCGGGCCTTGCCATGGACGAGACGGCGCGGGAAACCTCGCTCGAAAAGATGGCGACGCTGGAGCCGGTCGCGCCCGAGTACCCGGGCATCACCGCCGGCGTGTCGAGCCAGACCTGCGACGGTGCGGCGGCCCTGCTGGTCGTGTCCGAGCGTGCCCTGAAGCGCTACGGCCTCACGCCGCGCGCGCGCATCCACCACATGAGCGTGCTGGCCGACGACCCCATCTGGCACCTCACCGCGCCCATTCCGGCAACGGCCGCGGCGATGAAGAAGTCCGGCCTGCGGCTGGAGGACATCGACCGCGTCGAGATCAACGAAGCCTTCGCGTCGGTGGTCATGGCCTGGCACAAGGAGACCGGCTATCCGGCGGAACGCACCAACGTGAACGGCGGTGCCATCGCGCTGGGCCACCCGCTGGGCGCGACCGGTGCCAAGCTGATGACCACGCTGTTGCACGAACTCGAGCGCAGCAGCGGCCGCTACGGGCTGCAGGTCATGTGTGAAGGCGGCGGGCAGGCCAACGTCACCATCATCGAACGCCTGGGTTGAGGAGCCGCCTGCCATGAAGATTTGCGAACAGCGAACCGTCATCATCACCGGCGCCGGCGGCGGCCTGGGCCGTGCCTATGCACTGGCCTTTGCCGAGGCCGGCGCCCAGGTCGTGGTCAACGACATCCGCCTCGACGCGGCGCAAGAGGTTGCCGATACCATCGCGGCGGCCGGCGGCCAGGCGCTGGCCAACAGCGACGACATCGCCACGATGCGGGGCGCGCAGGACATCGTCGCGCAGGCCATCGCGCGCTTCGGCGACGTGCATGTCCTCGTCAACAACGCAGGCAACCTGCGCGACCGCATGTTCGTCAGCATGAGCGACGAGGACTGGGACGAGGTCATGCGCGTTCACCTGCGCGGCCACTTCTGCCTGTCCAACACGCTGGCGCGCCACTGGCGAGACCGCAAGAAGGCCGGTGCCTCGGTGGACGCACGCATCATCAACACCAGCTCGGGCGCAGGCCTGCAGGGCTCGGTGGGCCAATCGAACTACAGCTGTGCCAAGGCCGGCATTGCCGCGCTGACGCTGGTGCAGGCGGCCGAGCTGCGGCGCTACGACATCAGCGTCAACGCCCTGGCGCCCGCGGCTCGCACCGCGATGACCCAGAGCACGCAGGAGATGGCCGCCAGGGTGCAGGTGCCCGCCGACGACAGCTTCGACTTCTGGGACCCGGCCAACGTCGCCTCGCTGGTGGTGTTCCTGGGCAGCCCGCTGTCCGCGCACATCACGGGACGCGTCTTCGAGGCTTCGGGCGGGCAGGTGTCGCTGTCCGACGGCTGGCGCGTGGGTGCGCTGCGCGACAAGGGCGCGCGATGGGAACCGGCCGAGCTGAGGCCGGTGATCGATGCGCTGATCGCCGAGGCGGCAACGCCGCAACCGGTGTACGGCGCATGAGCGCCGCGCCGGGCCGCCCCAAGCAAGCTCGCACCGCAGTGCGAAGCACGGAGGTATACCAATGAGCGGCTATGTCGACTTCAGCCTGAGCGCGGACCAACGGATGATCCGCGACGCCGCCGCCGACTTCCTGACGGCGCAAAGCCCGTCGGGTGCCGTGCGCCAGGCCATGGAATCCGAACGCGGCTTCGATCCCGCGCTATGGACGCGCATGGGCGTGGAAATGGGCTGGTGCGCCCTGCCGATCGCCGAAGACTGCGGCGGCCTGGCGCTGTCCTGGGTCGAGGTGGCGCTGCTGCTCGAACAGATGGGCCGCCGCCTGGTCTGCTCGCCCTACTTCGCCACCGTGTGCCTGGCCGCAACCGCGTTGCAGCAAAGCGGCAACCCCGCGGCCTGCGAAGCCTGGCTGCCACGCATCGCGGACGGCACCCTGCGCGCCACGCTGGCCTTCGGCGAAACCGGCATCGGCTGGGACCCTGCGCGCGTGACCGCCATCGCCCGGCGCACGGACAGCGGCTTCGTGCTGGAGGGGAGCTTTCGCCACGTGCCCGACGGCGCGCAGGCCGAGCTGCTGCTGGTCACGGCCCTGCTCGACCAGGCACCTGCGCTGTTCGCCGTGCCGGCCGGCACGCCCGGCCTGCGCGCCACGGAACACCGGGGCATGGACCTCACGCGCCGCACCGCCGAGGTGGTGCTGCCCGAAGTTCAGTTGCCGCCCGGGGCGCTGGTCGCCGAGGGTGCCCGGGCCGCCAAGGCGCTGCAGCGCACCGAAGCACTGGCAGCCATCGCGCTGGCCGCCGAGCAACTGGGCGGCGCACAGCAGTGCCTGGACCTCACGCTGGCCTATGTCGCGGAACGCGTTCAATTCGGTCGCACGCTCGCCTCGTTCCAGGCGGTGAAGCACCGCTGCGCCGAGATGATGGTGCGCATCGAGTCGACCCGCTCCGCGGTGACCGGCGCCGCACGCGCGGCCTCCGAAGCGGACGTGACGACCGCCGGACTCCTGCTGGAAGCGGCGTGCGCCAAGTCCTTTGCGTCCGATGCCTTCTTCTTCTGCGCGCAGGAAGCCATCCAGCTGCACGGCGGCGTCGGCTTCACCTGGGAATACGACCCGCAGCTGTACTTCAAGCGCGCACAGGCCGGCACCCAGTGGCTGGGCACCCCCGACCTCTTGCGCGAACGCGCGGCCGCCACCTTGCTGGGCGACGCCCGAAACCTTTCTTGCACACCATGACCCTTGCAACGACCGACACCGACGAGGCGTTCCGCGCCGAAGTGGCGCAATGGATGCAGACCCACCTCGTGGGCCGCTTCGCGTGCCTGCGCCACCGCGGCGGCCCCGGCGACGAAGACGCCTACCCCGAGCTGCGCAAGGCGTGGGAACAACTGCTGGCCGCCGGCCGCTGGACCTGCATCGGCTGGCCGCGCGCACATGGCGGGCGCGAACTCTCCGTGGCGCGCCAGATCATCTTTCACGAAGAGTACGCACGCGCCGGCGGCCCCGGCCGCATGGGCCACCTCGGCGAAACCTTGCTGGGGCCGACCCTCATCGCCCATGGCAGTGCCGAGCAGCAGCGCCGCTTTCTGCCCGGCATCGTGGCCGGCACCGACTACTGGTGCCAGGGCTATTCCGAACCCGGCGCGGGGTCCGACCTGGCCAATGTGCAGACCCGCGCCCGGCTCGATGCCGACACCGGCGAGTGGGTGATCGACGGGCAGAAGGTCTGGACCTCGCTGGCGCAGGACTCGCAATGGATCTTCGTGCTGGCCCGTTGCGAGGCCGGCTCGCGCGGGCACTCGGGCCTGGTGTTCCTGCTGGTCGCGCTCGACCAGCCCGGCGTCGAGGTCCGCCCGATCCGGCAGATCACCGGCACCTGCGAATTCAACGAGGTGTTCTTCGACGGTGCACGCACGCCGGCGGCGCACGCCGTGGGCGCACCGGGCGAAGGCTGGAAGGTGGCGATGGCCCTGCTGGGCTTCGAGCGCGGCCTGTCGTGGATCGACCAGCAGATGCACTTCGAGCACCAGCTGGCCCTGGTGTGCGACGCAGCCCGCGCCACCGGTGCCGACCAGGTGCCGGCGCTGCGCGCGCGCATCGGCCACGCGGCGCTGGGCCTGAAGGTGATGCACTACAACACGCTGCGCACGATGTCCGCGCAGTTGAGCGGCGAGCTCTCGCGCGAGGCCTACATCAACAAGCACTACTGGTCGCACTGGCACCGCGACCTCGGCAAGCTGGCCATGGATGTGCTCGGCCTGGAAGGCGACATCCTCATCGACGACTTCTCGCGCACGCGCCTGCAGCAGATCTTTCTGTTCAGCCGCTCGGACACCATCGTTGCCGGCACCAGCGAGATCCAGCTCAACATCATTGCCGAACGCGCCCTGGGCATGCCCAAGGAACCGCGCCCGGCGCGCTGAGGCCGACCGCCGGTTTCCGCACTCTCCGTTCACGCCCCATCCACAGCAGGAGCCCTCGTGGTCCCCCTTTCTCCTCCCCCCTACCCCACCACAGCGCATGGCCTCGCCAAGGGCAAGTCCGTGCTGATCACCGCCGCGGCCGGTGCCGGCATCGGCTACGCGGCGGCGCGCCGCTTCGCCGAGGAAGGCTGCCGCGCGCTGATGATCTCGGACATCCATCCGCGCCGGCTCGAGGAAGCCGCCGAAAAATTGCGCGCCGAGACCGGCCACGGCCACATCCACACCCAGTTGTGCGACGTGACGCAGGAAGACCAGGTGCAGGCCCTGGTCGCGGCGGCCGAAGACAAGCTCGGCGGCACCGACGTGCTGATCAACAACGCAGGCCTGGGCGGCTCCCGGCGCGTGGTCGACATGAGCGACCAAGAGTGGCAGCAGGTGCTGGACGTCACGCTGACCGGCACCTTCCGCATGACCCGCGCCATGCTGGGTCCCATGCAGGCCCGCCGCAGCGGCGCCATCGTCAACAACGCCTCGGTGGTCGGCTGGCGTGCGCAGAAGGAACAGGCGCACTACGCCGCCGCCAAGGCCGGCGTGATGGCGCTCACCCGCTGCAGCGCGCTGGAGGCGGCCGAGTACGGCGTGCGCATCAACGCCATCGCGCCGAGCATCGCCATGCACGATTTCCTGCGCAAGGTGGCGCCGGCGGACATGCTCGAGAGGCTGGCGCAGAACGAAGCGTTCGGCCGCCCCGCAGAGGTCTGGGAGATGGCCAACATCATGGTCTTCCTGGCCAGCGACTACGCCAGCTACCTGGTCGGCGAAGTCCTCTCCGCGAGCAGCCAGCATGCATGACGTCCAGGGCCTGACCCCTTCCGGCGAGGCACCGCCACGCCCTGTCTTCGCCTCGGCACAGGCGCTGGTCGCGGCGGCGGGCCATCCCCTGGGATGCAGCGACTGGCTGCGCATCACGCAGGAGCGCATCGACCAGTTCGCCGCCGCCACCGGCGACCACCAGTGGATCCACGTCGACCCGCAGCGGGCCGCCGCCGGGCCGTATGGCGCCACCATCGCGCACGGCTACCTGACGCTGTCGCTCGCCAACCTCTTCATGCCGCAGATCCTGCAGGTCGACATGCGCATGGGTCTGAACTACGGCAGCGACCGCGTGCGCTTTCCCGCGCCGGTGCGGGTCGGCTCGCGCCTGCGCGGCAGCGGGAAGATGCTCACCGTCACGCCACTGGGGGACGGCGGCGTGCAGTGCGTCATCCAGGTCACCGTCGAACTCGAAGGCAGCGAGCGGCCGGCGTGCGTCGTGGACAGCCTCAACCGCTACTACTTCTGAGGCGCCCACGCCCATGATCGAGCCCGGCGTTCGCGCAGGAAACAGGGGCGTTGCCGAATGAACCCCGGCACTGGAAATGCCCCCGTGGTCGAACAGCCGCACCCGGTTTCGTGTTCCGAGAAACGGTAGATCGAGGCCCCATGAACACCCTCCACGCACAAGCCCGCCCCCTGCCGGACGATCGCTTTGGCGAAACCTTTCGAACTACACTGGAACGGCAGGCGCCTGTAAAATTTTCACCTTCGCTCGCCCTGATTCGTACCAACCGAGGCTTGAAAGTGGAAGAAAACGACAAGCCTGTGCAGGCGCCGGTGGGCACAGGCGCTGCCATTCCTCTTTCGCTGTCGGAATTCAGCGAACTGGTGCGCTTGGTCTATCACGGCTCGACCGAAACCGTGCCCTGGCAAAGCCTGCTCAGCGAGGTCGGGCGCCTGCTGGACGCCAACTGGGTCACCCTGGTCCTGCGCCGGCCGGTCATCGACCGCTACGGGCTGGTGCTGGTCTGGAAGCAGGGGTTTCCGGTCCGCATCGCCACCGCCTACGACCAGTACGCCTGCGCCATCGACCCCTTCGTGAACCTGCCGCTGGACCGCGTGCTCAGCCTCGATGAAGTGATCAACGAGGCCGACCTCAAGGCCTGCGAGTTCTACAAGCAGTTCCTGGAGCCGGAGAACATCGGCCAGATGCTGGGCTTCGACTTCCATGCCTCCGGGCACGCCCAGCCTCACACTTCGCCCCACGACGGCGGCATCCTGGATTGCCATTTCCGGATCTGCCGCTCGGACACGCAAGCGCGCTTCTCGGGCACCGACCGCGAACTGCTCAAGATCCTGCTGCCGCACCTGAAGCTCGCGGTGCATCTGCATTCGCAGGGTGACGTGCTGGAGACCGAACGCGAGCTCTACGCGGGCACGGTCGACCGCATGCAACTGGGCATGGTGATCCTGGACGAGGCCGGCAAGCTCCTGAAGATGACGACGATCGCCTCCGAGATCCTCAAGGAGAACGACGGCCTCGGCATGTCGCAAGGCGCCATCAAGGCCGACTACCGCCAGGGGGACCGCGAGCTGCAGCAGCTGATCACCGAGGCGCTGTCGACCGCGACCAAGTGGAAGCCCGCCGTCGCCGCGGCCCTGGCCATCACCCGACCGTCCGGACGCGCCAAGCTCGGCGTGATCGTGCGCGCGATCCCGCTGAACGCCTGGTCCGAAGGCAAGCGCCGCCCCTCGGTCGCGGTGATGATCCGCGACCCGGAGCGCAAGTCCGAGGCCTCGCACGAGATCATGCGCAACCTCTTCGACCTCACGCCCGCCGAAGCCGCACTGGCCATGCAGCTGGCCAACGGCCAGACGCTGGAAGAGGCCTCCGAAGAACTCGGCATCCGCAAGAACACCGCGCGTGCGCACCTGCGCTCCATCTTCTCCAAGACCGGCGTGACCCGACAGACCATGCTGGTGCGGTTGATTCTCAGCAGCCTGTCGATGGGATGAAACGCCGCGCTGCCAACGCGGCCCCTCGGGCTCGAGCGCAGGCACACCTCACCGGGCCGGCTGCCGCGACACGCATGTCCAACGTCAGGTCGAAGGGAAGGCCGGCGTCGGGCACGGGGCACTTGAGCGACTGCGGCCGGTGGTGGATTCAACCGGTCGCTGCAACGCATTCGCCAAGCGTCTCCGCCGGTGTTTGAAGCCAGGCGTCTTGTGCGGCTTCTCATTCAATTGCTCGCCATCGCGTTGAGCTGAAGTTGCGAGCACCGCCTTGACAATGCCTGGTTCGGCCAAGGCGCCATACGCAAGCAGTGGGCTCTCGCACATGCGCTGGAACTCTCAGGATGAGCTTTCGCGCGACGTCCCTCCCCCTCCCCTCCCCATCAACGCCCCGCCTCTGCATCCAGAGGGCGGGGCTTGTTGCTGGATGGAGATCGATTCCACCCCTTCAAGGAGGCAACGTGATGCACCTGAACCTTGTACAGGTGACCTCCAGTCGGCTCTGGATCGAGAAGACCCAACGCGAAGAGTTGCTGCCGCTAAAACCCGTACGACGTCAAGGTGACGAAGCGCATCCCCCTGTCGGCCCCTTGCCGGCCGCGACTGGGGCATGGCGAAGGCTGCCCCTGGGTTTGCAGCACACCCGCGCCTTTGTCAGGCACAAAGAAAAACGGGTCAGAGCTTGTGGCTCTGACCCGTTGATCTATCTACTGATTTGGTCGTGTGAAACCGATCTAAAGATCGCCCGCAAGCCGCATGAATGCTGGATTTTTCCGATTTTGAGAAACTGCTGTACCCCCTTTTGTACCCCCTCCCTGAGATCCTCTTAGCTAGTTGACTTTTCGCAACATTCTTGGGGTTCTCAACTGAACCGCGAGACTTAATGAACTGCTGGCCGCCTTGAGACAGCTGAATGGGCATAGCGGTGCGGCGCGCGTCACACGCCACGCGCGACCTAGAAGATCGGCAGGCTCTCAAGATTTGTCCCGGGTCGACTTGTCCTTCTTGGTTTTCAGGTACTCGGTCTCGACCGGCATGATTTCCAGATGTGCGCCCATCAGCCAGGATTTGTCAGCCTTCTGCACGATGGTCGTGAACTTGCTCCCCGCCTTCATTTTCTCGACCGCCTGCGGACGGGTCATTTCGACAGGCTTGCCGGCGCTGAATTTTCCTTCCGCGCCAACTTCAAACACTTTGAGTCACTGGGTATGAGTGTCGTCACTGTTGTAGCGAACGTGACTGAGCGCCCATGTTGGCGATGGCCCGCGCTGCTGCCGGCACCGGATTCCTGTGCGTCGTTGGCCGCCCTAAATCGACCATCGCTCAGCGCCTCGCTGCAGCGCAGTGACCTCCACAGCCTCGCGAAACCGCCCAAACATGGCGTCCGCCCAGCCAAGTGAATCAGTAGGTGGGCTTCCTAAAAACTGGGTCGCCTGACGATCAAACAACACAGGATGCGCGGCTCGCAGCACCGCCCAATCCTCCATCACTGCTAGGCGCCTGTCGCTGAGAAGCTGGGCCGATGGAAGCTTGTCAGACTTGTTGGCGTTGACTTGGTGGTCCGCCTGCAGGAGGTTCCACAGGTCGTTGCTCGCCCATAGCGCAAACGGGATCGCGTGGTCGACCACGAACCGCTGCTTCAGCGGGCGCCCCGACCAGGTACACCGTGTGATCCCGGCCCGCTCGTACGCTTGACGGGCAAGCATGGTGGCTCTCTCGGGATCGGGCCGGGCCAGCAGCAGCGGGAGCACATCCCCCGACGTCACGGCTTGCCGGTACCCAAAGCGCTCGGACAGTGCAGCCCAGCGCAGGACCACCGCATCGGCGATCCAGTGGCCCAACAGGCTCAGCTCGTTCCAGATACCCGCAGGAAGAATCACCAGGCCGGTGCGACGGTCGAACTCGAATACCGTCCCTGTATCCAACGCGCCGCCCGAGAAGGCAACAGGCCCCAGACGTATCGTCTCCGCAATGGTTCGAAGGGTGGATTTCAGCTGCGCCTGGACTTCTGGCGAGAGCCGCCCAGACTGCCAATCCAGGTGCCAGGCGCTGAGCCCACCATAAGCGCCCTGCTCCCGGTACGGCTGCATCAGCGCAGTGAGCGCCGCCCTGAATTTCACCGGCTTTGCATCCCCTGCCCCTTCCGACTGAGACTGCGGAATAAACCGAGAGGCGGCAAAGATGGGCCAGTAGTACATCAGCCACTTCTCAGCGATGCGCATCAGCGGCACGCCGACGGTGCCATCTGCATGCCAAACCGCCACCTTGCTCTCATGCATCGCCAGATCTGCCAAAGCTCGGAACAGCGCCAGCTTGTAGGTGGCGACTTTTCGATCCCTGTTGAGCACGCCTTCAATCTGATCGATGGATCGCAGTGAGCCTGTGGATTGCAGCTCCAGCAGAAGCGTGTACCAGGTGGTACCCGTGCGCGCCAGCGCATCGTCGGAGTTCCAGCGCCCGACGCATTGGAAGCCGAGCCGCTCGAACAGCAGCTGGATTTCCTCAGCGGTATACCCTTCGAACAAGCGTCCACTCGCGTCGCGCTGCTCCACCAGGCCCTCGCCCCTCGACAACGGCAGCGAGAGCAGCACTCGCCCACGCGGCTTCAGCAAGGCGCGCATGGCCAATGCAGCATCGAAAAGTTCGTGGTCCGGCACATGCATAAGCACCGCGCTGCACAGGATTCCATCGAACCCTCCACCGAACGGCAGGCCCGGCGCGGGCAGGGAAGCCGCTTGAAGCCGTTCCAGCAGCTCGGGATGGGCCGACAGGGCCGCCGTGCGCAGACCGTCGGTTGGTTCAATGCCGTAGGCGTCATACCCGCTGCGCAGCAAGTGCGCCAGGTCTCGCCCGGAACCAGCCCCGATGTCTAGCACCCGACCGCCTGCCACGAATGCAAGAGGAAAGTACTTAGCGACAGGGCTTTCCACGGACTCGTACCGGCCCGCGACGTCCTTCGCGTTGTCTTGGTAGAAGCGTGCGGTCGCGGTGTCCATCAGGGGTGATCAGAACGGGATATCGTCTTCACCATCTGGAGCTGGGGTTGCCCTTGACGCACTCGCGCCGGGTTTCGAGACCTGCTCGTCGGAGGTGCGCTGCGGGGCGCCACCCAGGGCCTTTTCCAAGGCCGTCTCCACCGCATCGATGCGCTCCTGGCACACCTTGTAGGCAGCCACGGACTCCTCGACGATGCGCAGGAGATCGTCGATATTGGGCTCGGACTGCTTTCGCAACGTCTCGGCGTGGCGCTGCAAGACGCTGTAGGACTCTTTGAACGTGGTACTCATGGTTGATTGTCCTCTTGGAGCTTGGCACGCCTGGCTCCGTCTCTGAACTGAATGGTGATCTGCGCCTCGGCGCTGGACGCGCTGGTGATGGCGTTGCCGTCGGCATCGCGCACGAGGGCAAAGCCGCGGCTCAATGTCTTTTCCGGGCCCTGCCCTGCAATCTCGCGCATGAGAGCCTGGGTATCGGTCTTGGCGCTCGCCACGGCCTGGCGGGATCGTGCTGCAACGTCCTCGAATGCTCTACTGGTGGTATCTGCCACGAAGCGAAGATCGGCCGTCGCCTTGTCGAGCACATAGGCTTGGTTGGTCCGGATGCCGGCGCGGGCGGTTTGCAGGGACTGCCGCGCCTCGGCGCGGATCTCGGCCAGCAGGGCCGGCACCGTACTGCGGGCATCGGCCAGTTGGTGGGCTGCGAGGCGGCGCACATCGTTCAACTGACGCTCCGTGCCCTCCGCGGCCACGCGCACTGCCTGCGCGGCATCGAGCTGGGTTTGCGCGAGCAGTTCGCGCGCCTCTTGGCGGCTGCGCGCGACTTCGTGTCGTGCTCCCGCTTCGATGGCGGCATAGCGTTCCACCACGGTACGCCGGGTCGCTCCAATGACCTTGGTCGCGTCTCTGATCACGCCGGCGAACAGCGCCTTGGCTTCCTGCGCCCGCTGCAGGATCAACCGTTCGACCCCGACAATGACTTTGGAAGGCGTATCAAAGCGGATGTGCGCCACTTCATCGAGCACAGTGTTGTCGCGTTCATGGCCAATTCCGGTGAGTACAGGAACCTCCAGCTCGCACACAGCCCGCACCAGCGCATAGTCGTTGAGCCAGGCCATGTCGTTGATGGCACCGCCCCCTCGAATGATCGCCACGGCATCGGGCAGAGGGTCACTGCCCTCGTCGCCCGTTCCCATGTGGGCCAGAGCTCCCAGTAGCGCTCGACGGATCTCCGCGGCCGCGCCGTCACCCTGAAAACGGCTGTGCACGTACACAAAGCGGCAAATGCCCAGTGCCTGCAGGCGGCTGGCCTCCGATTGGAAATCACCCAAACCAGCACCGCCCTCCGGGGCGATGACCAGCACCAAGTTGTAGTCCCAAGGTGTTGGCAATCGCCGATTGAGGTCGAAGAGGCCCTCACGCTGCAGGCGGTCTCGGACTTCCCGCTTGCGCGCCTCGAGGTCGCCGAGTGTGTATTCCGAGTCGATGGCATCGACCTCGATGCTGAAGCCGAACTGCGGCTTGAAGACGGGGCGAGCCCGCACCAAAAGCTTGATGCCGGGGCCCACCTGAGCGCCCGTAGCCTCTTCGAACTTGGGCAAGATCTGACTGGCCGTGCTGGCCCAGATGACGGCATTCGCTTTGGCGGTGATCACACCCGAGGCATCCCGCTCGGACACCTCCAGGTAAACATGTCCGTTGCGCATGCGCGTATCCACCACCTCGACCATGGTCCAGACACCGGCCTTGAAAGCTTGCGTCACTGCCGCGGAAACGCCCTGCAGCAGTTGGGAGAGCGGCACACCTTTCTTGTCAGGCACCGCCAGGTCGCGCGACTCTGCCGGAGCCTGAGCCAGCAGATCCCTGGAAGGACTCACGGCGACAGCACCGCTATCCTGCAGCAGCCATTGGGAGAAGGGAGCCAGATCACGCCCCTCGGGCACGTACCACTGCCGGCGGCCCGGGTCCCATCGGGCGCCAAGCGCCTTCACCCGATCCTTGTCCGCGAAGGACGAAACCAGATACGTAGGGCTCATGCCGCTGAAGGCAACGGTGGCCCAGCATCGCACTGGCCTTGCCGCCAATCCTCCATGCTGGCGAACTCCCTCGTGCAACCGGAGCACACGAGCCGCTGGCCACAACGCATAGCGCCCTGCGCGTCACGCTCAACGACCCTACGGTAGTTGGTCGAGCCGCAATAGCCGCAGCGGTTCAGGGGAACAGATTGATCACCTGTCATCGTTGTTCACTCATATCAAATCCATCCACTCCGACTTCTATCGCCCTGCAACCGGTAGAGAACCGCCAAGTGCTCAAAGCAATATTTCCCGCGATTTCAACCAGACCGGTTCGAAAAGTGAGGTGACTGCCTTGCTGAACGCCAAGTCGGAATGAAGACCGATTCCAGACTCGATCTCTTTCGACTCCCCGAAGTCAGAGCTCCCAAGCCAAATGATGTTCGGCGCAACCAGGACGATCTTCGCGTTCACGTTGTCGTTAAGAACGATACGAATTTCAGGAAACTGGGCTTTGAGGCGGCGTGCATCCGCCTCAGCTTCGGTACTGGCAATGATGTAGATCTCGCGCGGTCGCTTGCCCAGGATCCTTCCAACATAGTCGAGATTCGGCAGCATCCGTGTCATCACATACATCGGGCCCATGCGAGCAAGCTGTGAGAGGCGCGTGCTCCATGTGCTCGCCCCGATCGACAATTTTGCGTCGTCGCAGGAAAACCTAAATCCACCGCTGTCGTCCGTGAATGCCATCTGTCTCCCTCCTGAGGTAGTGGCGCAGATGATCCGCGCGACTTCTTCCATTTTCATTCAACGCACAGGGCGCAGGATGCGGCCTGCCCTCGGTCGCATATCCGGTACAGCCCACTTCTTCAGTCGGCGATGACGCCGAGAACGTTGCGCCAGCATGAAGGTGACAGCAAGACCGTCCCTCCCCTGCCAATGCAGTGACCGGCAAGCGCAGTGCGCAGGCCCGAAAGGGCCGCAGGTGTCAGGGATCAAAGCCGAATGGCCGTGATTCGGCACGAAGCACGGGGCGCAGCCCGCGAGCCCGACGTCCGCACGCCGGGACATACGATTGAGCCCGACTGAGCTCAGTGAAGTTCACTTCAGAGTCCCAAACGCTCCGGTACCCAGTGAGAGGAAATTGCTTCCCGGACATGCCTTCGGACAACTTATCAGCCGATTCTTTCAGAATACATAACGTAAGTTGTTGATTTATATAGGATTATCCTGAGAGTCGAAAAAGGAAGCCCGCCCGTGGTAGTAAATGGAATAAATAAAGCTGCGTGACATGGAGGTCAACGTGAGCATTCAGGACTACCTCAGGGACCGCGGTCCGGCTACTGCTGCAACCATTGGTGCGTGGCTCCAAGCCCATGGCGTCAAGGCCGAAGCTGCGCGGAAACGCCTTTCACGCGTTCTGCCCCCTGTCCATTCCTTCCCGGTGCCGCTGTTCCCAAAGGGCACACGGTTCATGTACCTACAAGACCAACGCGAAAGCGAGAGGTTCTGGACCGCGCTGCACCGCGATCTGCGTACGAGTGGATCTGTCTATGGAATGGCGTTGGACGGCCTCCTCGCGCGCCGCGGCGCAACGACTGCCGCTGAATTCCCCGTGATCAGCGGAGCGACCGTTGTTCCCATAAAGCGGCAGGTCACCGCCGAAACCGTGTTGGACAGGCTCGAAGCCGCGCGCCTCGTTACCCAGATCAACTACGGCGAAGGCCCCTTGGTTCTGCTCCACCAAAGCACATTGGGCTTGGCTGACCACCAAGGCATCAAGTCTCGCGCAACGGTCGAACGGATCATCCTCGATGGAATGCGGGATTGGGCCCGCAACATCGGAGCTGCGTCGTACAACCAAATTGCCGTCCGAGGGGAGGAGACGTTGAAGCCCGTTCAGCAGTTTCGCTTCGACCTGGTTGGTCCAAGCTACCTGTTGCCGCTGCAGCGCGGCGACCGACGAAGTCCCGGCTTCCTTGTCGCCGATGTGTTCTCAGACGGCGAGCTCGATGAATTCCATGTCCGTTACTTCCTGCGAAAGGCCAAGGCGCTGCACACCACGCTGGCAAGCGCCACCATCCTCCCGATTCTGGTGGCCAACGAGTTCACTCCCGACGCACTGAGGGCAGGTCATGCCGCCGGCGTTCTCATGGCAACGCCTAAGACGCTGTTCGGCAAACGCGTCGGCGAGGCCCTGCGCACGCTCTTGACCACCCTCAACAATGCAGCTGCCTACGCGTCGGCAGAATCGCCCAACCGGCTCATCGCACTGATCGAGACTTTGAAGGACATAGAGGGTCGATCGCAGAATTTGCGTGGGCCGCTGTTCGAGCTGCTTGCGGCCTACTTGGTGCGAAGGGACGCGGTGTCCATCGATGTCGGCGTGCGTGTCAGGGATCCCAAGACCGCAGAAATGGCAGAGATCGACATTCTCAAGGTGCTTCAGATGGCCAGCCAGTTTGTGGCGATCGAATGCAAGGCGCGAGAGCCGGGAGGGATAGTCGAGGTCGACGAGGTCCAGCACTGGCTGCGCAAGACCAGCGTGATTCAGAACGGCCTTCGACAAAATCGTGATCGAGAGGCGGAGGTCAGCTTCGAGATCTGGACCACAGGAGATTTCAGCGCCGAGGCACTGGCGTTGCTGACTGATCAAAAAGCTGCGCGTACGCGCAGCCGTATTGACTGGAAGTCGGGTAGTGACGTCCTTGCCCTGGCAACGAAACTGCGCGAAAAGGCTATCAGCGAAGTCCTGCGGCAGCATTTTCTGAACCATCCACTGGCCACGATCACCCCAAAGCTCGAGAAGCTCGCTGCACCCACGAGATAGGCGCGCCCCCATGACCGGAACAGTGTCCGCTCCGAACGCACACCCGCGCTTCCTCTAACGCCGCGTCTGTCTCCGATCAGTACAGGACGATGATGCTGCAAGGGCCGAAATACCGGAAGCTCAGCGCGGCGCCTGGCTCATTCGCTAGTTCGGAACCCTTCCCGTTCTAGCGAACTCGACCAGGTCATCGAACGTGAAGCTGACCCCGGCCGGCAGATAGTTCTGCTGCACCGCTTCATAGCGCTCTCGGTCGGGACGGGCGAATACCCGCGCCATCTCCCTGACTGAACGAACTTGTTCGAGAGGAGCGTTGTCAGGCACGACCATGTTTGCCAGCGAGTCAACCCGCTCTCTTCTGTTGCGACCAAAGCTCTGCGCCTTCAGTACGCGCGCATAAGTGGTTGCAAAAAATCTCTCCGCCAGGAAAGTACTGAACTCTGCTGGTAGGCTGGCAAGCGCTCGACCTAAGTCCGGCGCGGTGACGATGATGTCGTAGAACCTCTCTGCGGCGACCTTCATCACGCCCGCGGAAACCACTACATTTGGTCCGGCAAGGAACATGTATGGGGCCGCCTTCTTGATAGTCATTGGCCTAAGGGCTTCTATCCCCTCGCATGCGGCCAGAAAGACACCAAGGTTGAACTGGCTGGCGACGTTGATACGTCTGAAGCGGTCAACAAGCGCTCCCCAAGGAACGATGGGGTAAGGCGGCTCGATACCGCGACGTAGTTCAAAGCCAGCTTTGCATGCGTGGCCCTCAAGGTGAACGATGGCCTTCCGCCCTCTGACGCAATCATTTTCAATCTCATCCAGACACGCCCAGAGGGCATCCCCGGACTCGATGCTGTGCCTGCGAATTCTTGGCACGCCCTCTGGGGTGAGATCTCGAAGGTGGTTGTAGATCGAAATGCCCGTCTGCAAGTCTCGCTCTGCATGCAAGCAATCGATTATCTCGATGGTGCTGTTCGCAATGTGCGACACAAACCTTGAGGGCATTCGGGCTTCTTACGAGAGAGAAAATCGCATCAAGGATGTGACCTACGCGCACCGCTGAACTCGCGCCAACTGTCCTTGAAGGTCTCTATCACTTCTCTCGAGCGAACAACGGTTTCGAGATAGTTCAGCACAGCTTCCCGAGACGACGCGGACACTGGAAATCTCACGTCGCGAAAAACGTCTTGCGCGAGGTCACCGATTTCGTCTTGGCGTTGCGTTTGCTGCTCCAGCCATCGATGAAATGGACTCCGGGACGCTTCGTACGCGGCCTGGTGTGCCAAGGCTGCGGGTGCAACGACGTTCACGGCATTCGAAGGCCGACGCAAGCCGCCTCTGCTCCGAGCCGTCCGACGCTGCCAGCGCTGCAGGTCGGAGAAGTAGCGTTCATAGGACTTGATCCCATGCTCACGATCGAAGTGACCAGCGTTGACATGCGCGTCGCAAGAGGCGCAGAGGTAGACCCCGACACCGCCCTCAAATTCATCGCCGTGCACGTAGTGTCGGTGAGGGACTCGATCGAACCCCTGGACGTGGACAAAGAAGTCTGGTTCAACCCTGACTTGCAGCGATCCGTGAAGACCCTTGATCCGCTCAAGAATCTCGTCGTCCACCCTCACCGCGCCAAAATCGAACTCCCACGCATAGACGACCCCATCGTCAGAAACCAGCTCCTGCAGTGGCGCATCGGTCAGTTCGTCAGCTGCAGCGATATCCACGTCAAGGAGGTCTGCCAGCGCTTCGGCGAGCGACAAGGTCTCCCGCCGGTTCCAGTTGGTGTCGAGCTGAGCATCTTCGATACGACACCCTACCGCCCAGAACGCCGCGCCCTGTCGCACGAGCCACAGCGTTGCGCGCACGTCCACGTGATGTCCCACATAGGGACGTTCGGTGCCTTGCTCCATCGCGATGTGCCCTTCGATCTCGATCTCATAGGGGTCGCCGTTGGTTGGGACGTCATCGAAATCCAACCCTTCGATGGGCACATAGATTTCCAGCATGCCGTCCGAATTCATGACCGCTGTTTGGCCAGACACGGTGCCGTCGTTGGCGACTACGAAGTTCACCCTCGCCTGCAACGAACTGCGAAACGCTTCCAACGACTCGTGCGCAGGCGTCCCCACCCACGACTTGCGAAGTGCCTCGAGCACCAGGGCACTGAGTTCTTCGCCTCCGAGCTCGAGATTCAAGTCTTGCGCGCGTTTGAGCAACGCAGCTTTGTCGAGCACGACGTGTGTTTCTCGTTCCAGCAAGAGCGCCGCATCAGGTGATGCTTGCAGCGCCGCCAAGGACTTGTAGCCCAATGCCGCAGCCAGGCACTGCTGAGCGTGTCCATGCTTGATCCGACCGGTGAATTGAGGATGGTGCGTGATCGCGTATGCGACCGGCGAAATGTCGATAGCCATGTAAGCTCCAAATTGGGCACAGGACGTTCGAGCGCTTACCCGTCCTGCGCCATGCGAGCTCGCATGGGTTGGACAAATCATTCTGGAATCGGTCTTGCTGCCTGGCAGCACGTCTTTTTGGAGCCGCTCGAAACTCAGGCGGACGCCTTGCGAGCAGTCTATCGCGAAATTGCGCGCGCTTGTTCTCAGCGAGCGCCCATCGCTTTCCTCGGCCGTTCCCGCGCATCGTCTTCAAGTAATCCGAGGCAAGGTTCTTCAGACACGCTACGGCTTCGCATGCTCGCCTACGCCGCGTGTATCCATGCCCTCCCACGCCCACCCTCGCCCATGCGGGTTTCGCAATTGCTGCCCGATTCTGAAAATCGAACCAACGAGGCCATGCTCTCCGCATCGCTGGTCTCGTTCATGGAGGACAGAATGAGCAGCACCAGCCAATGGTACTTATCAAACGATTTGCTGAAGTCACTGGTTACAGCTGGCAACCGCGACCTTAACGGGAGAATAGATCGCGACTTCTCTCGAACGGGCCGCGGGTTCGCCCCGCCGTAAGCGCACGGTGAAGTCATCTTGATTGCCTGAGAGTCGGCAGGCATCGTGTCCGCGATGAATGATGTGGACGCAATAGATGGTGTGGTTAAGCGGGCGACCCGTCGCAAGCACAGCGCGCGGTTCAAGGCTGAGGTCCTTGAGGCGTGCCGGCAGCCGGATGCTTCTGCCGCGGCGATCGCGAGGCTGTACAACCTGAATGCGAACGTGGTGCACCGGTGGCGTTCCGATGATCGCAAGGCTGCGTCGCCGAAGACGAATGACGTTCCAACCTTGCCGATGCCCGCCTTCATCGCGCTCGATGTGCAGCCCGAAGCCGAGATGCCTGCCCGTGACATCCGCATCGAACTGAAGCGAGGCGGCGCTACCGCAGTGGTGCACTGGCCGGTGGAATCAGCGTCGTCGTGCGCAGCCTGGCTGCGCGAGTGGCTGCGTTGATCCGCGTCGACGCCGTGTGGCTAGCCACCGAGCCGATCGACATGCGCGCTGGCACCGAGTCGGCGCTCGCGCGCGTCGTGAAGGTGTTCGGCGCCGCGCAGCCGCACCACGCTTACTTGTTTGCCAATCGACGCGCCAACCGCATGAAGGTCCTCGTGCACGACGGCATCGGCATCTGGCTGTGCGCACGTCGGCTGAACCAGGGCCGATTCCTCTGGGCCAACGCGAGCCTGGGCACGCAGATGGCGATGACGCGTGAGCAGCTCGACGCGCTTGTGCTCGGATTGCCATGGCAGCGCTTCGGGGCAGCGGGCGTCATCACCGTCGTGTAATCGCGCACCCCCCTGCAATTGCGGCAAACGCCGATGACAGTCGCGCAATCGCACGGCACCCTACGGGCTCATGGTGGACGCCGAACAACTGAAGGGCCTCAGTTCAGAGCAACTGCACGAGGTGACCCTCCGGCTCATCGATGGCTTCGCCGAACAGCAGCGCTTGCTCGAGGCCAAGGACCGCTCAATCGAGACGCTCACGCGCGAGGTCACGTTCAAGTCCACCAAGGTCGACCAGCTCACCCACGAGCTTGCACAGTACAAGCGCCTGCGCTTCGGCAAGAGCAGTGAGAAGCTCGACGTGGCGCAGGCCAGCCTCCTGGAAGAGACGCTTGACGCCGACCTGGCCGCCATCGAAGAAGAGCTGAAGCAACTTCGCCCGCCGCCCAAGACCGAGGACAAGCAGCAGCCGCGCCGCACGCCGCTGCCGGCAAACCTGCCGCGCGTCGATGTCCACCACGAACCCGAGTCGACCACCTGCACGTGCGGTTGTGCGCTCAAGCGCATCGGCGAGGACGTGGCCGAGAAGCTCGACTACGCTCCCGGCGTGTTCAGCGTCGAGCGGCATGTTCGAGGTAAGTGGGCGTGCGCGAAGTGCCAGACGCTGATCCAGGCGCCGGTGCCGGCCCAGGTGATCGACAAGGGCATCCCCACCGCCGGCCTCCTGGCGCAGGTGATGGTGGCCAAGTACGCCGACCACCTGCCGCTGTACCGCCAAGAAACGATCTTCGGGCGTGCCGGCCTAGCGATTCCACGCTCGACACTCGGGGCATGGGTTGGCGCCTGCGGGGTACGCCTGCAACCACTGGTCGATGCGCTCAAGGAAGCCATCCTCGCTTATCGCGTGCTGCATGCCGACGAGACGCCGGTAGCGATGCTCAGGCCTGGCACCGGCAAGACGCACCGCGCTTACCTGTGGGCTTACACACCAGGCGCCTTCGAAGAAATGAAGGGCGTGGTCTACGACTTCGCCGACAGCCGGGCCGGCCAGCATGCTCAGGACTTCCTGGGCGAATGGCGCGGCGCGCTGGTTTGCGACGACTACTCAGGCTACAAGGCCTTGCTGGCCAAAGGCGTCGTCGAAGCTGGATGCCTGGCACACGCCCGGCGCAAGTTCGTCGAACTGCACACGGCCAACAAGAGCCAGATCGCAGAGGCAGGCATCCAGTACTTCGCCCAGTTGTACGAGATCGAGCGCGAGGTGAAGGACCTGGACGCAGATGAGCGGCATCGCATCCGCCAAGCGCGGGGTCGGCCGATCGCCGAGGCACTGCATGCTTGGATGATCGTGCAGCGGCTCAAGGTCCCGGAAGGTTCAGGGACAGCCAAAGCACTGAACTACAGCCTGAAGCGCTGGCCTGCGCTGACGCGTTACCTAGACGATGGCAACTTGCCTGCGGACAACAACTGGGTGGAGAACCAGATCCGGCCGATTGCAGTGGGCAGGGGGAACTGGCTGTTCGCTGGGAGCCTGCGTGCCGGTCAACGCGCCGCAGCCGTCATGAGCTTGATCCAGTCAGCCAAGCTCAATGGGCACGATCCGTATGCCTACCTGAAGGACGTGTTCTTGCGCCTTCCGACACAGCCGCATAGCCGCATCGACGAACTGCTGCCGCATTACTGGCGTCCCTTGGCCCAGCGCTTTAGCGCTACACGGGCGTTGCCAGTCGCTTGAAATAGTCGACAAGAGCCTTGCCCCCGCACCTCATACAGAGAATCTTGACGGGACCATCTCTCTCCGTCGTATTCATCTCGTCGAGCAAGTCATGACGTCCCTCTATCCATGCGTTGCACCACTGCACCGATGAGTCTGAATACAACTCGCCGCAACTCGGGCAAGCGATGGACTTCAGCAGAGCATCAAAGGCGGTCCGTGGTTCATCAACGTTAGTCATCCTGAGACTGTAGAGCAATGTCCACCTGAGTTCGTCAGAGACATACCGAGCGGCTGCTCACACAGCCGGCCACGTGCTCGCGCTCGCCGCCAAATATGCGGCCCTCGTCAAGATGTGTTGCCGCGTGCTTACGGAAATTCAATGCCCAGCGCCGAACCTCAGCACCTGCACGATCAGAAACTGCGCGCGGGCCGGCCAGGTAATCGAGCAACGGCTGGTAGGCCTGCGGCACCAGGCCGCGCGACAGTTCCAGCGCGTTGGTGCGCAGCCCGTGCGCGCCCCATTCGACAGCCAGTGGGCCACCAGCATCCGGGCCGCGTCAGCGTCACTGGCAGTAGCCAGCCAAGCCTCGGTTCGGGCACAGGCAGCGTTAGGCTGGCCAACGCGGCGTGGCTCGAATAAAAGCAGCGAGCCGCATCGCGCACGGCATGCTCACGGATGTTGCTTGGCGTAGCGAAAGAGAAAGCTCTTGAAATCAAAGGCCGCCTTGCTCATCCCATCGTCCTTGGGGCTCAACACCCCGATGGGCTGAAACGGGGGCATGTCGACCACATCAAGCACCGCCAGCTGAGCCTGCTCGATCAATTGGCGAAAGACGCTATACGGCGCAAGCCCGACAACCCGCTCGCTGCGAAGCTGCGCCATCGCAATAGAGAGCGAAAACGCGGTCACGTTTCCATATCTGGGGGTGATACCGTGATGGTTCATGAGCATGTCGAGCACCTTGCGAGCCGGAATGGCTGGATGCATTGGCAACCACAACTCGTCGGACAGGTCCGCGAAGCCCAGCGATCGCCGGGCCACAAGCGGATGCTGCGGTCCGGTCACCACGACGAGCCGATCCGGCATCAGCTCGGCGAACTCCCAACCTTCGGGGAGTACTGCGGGCTCGCGGCACAGCATCATGTCGATTTCCTGCCTGAGAATCAGCGAGGCAATTCGAGTCATGACTTCCTCCTGCACTTCGACCATCACGTCGGGTCTCGCAGCAACGAAAGGAGGCAAAGCCCGTACCAGCAGACCATTCAATGCGGCCTCGATGCCGCCGACACGTACGATGCTGCGCTCGCTCGTGCGCCGAAATGTCACGAAATCGGTCCCTCTTTCCAGCGAGGCCAGTGCGCGCCGCACGAAGGGCAGCAGCTCCTGCGCGATGTCCGTCATCTGCATGCCGCGCGCGTGGCGCAGGAACAGCGCGCACTCGAGCAGTTGCTCGAGGTCCGCGATAAGGCTCGTGACCGCGGGTTGAGAGGCGCCGATGGATTCTCCGGCCCGCCTGGCGCTGCCCAACTCGGCAACGGCGACAAATGCCTGCAAGTGCCGAACGCGCCCGCCAGACACGAGGCGCCCATAGAGGACTGCTGCTGATGGTGTCATGGCTGAATATCCTCACCGACAAAGAAGCTTCGGCACACATCGCACCGAAAGATGCGGCAAGCCCTGCAACTGCACACGCGGCCGGATTCAGCGTCTGCCGCATCGGCTTTCTCCGCAGAGGCTACACCAAGCAAAGCTCTGCCGCCACTTCCACCATTGCGAGTGAGAAAGTTCGCTTTCGATCGCCACTCTCGAGCTATCGCTTTGTCGGCAACCAAATGCTATGAGTTGGGCGCCTTATGCATGCGGCGCCGTGGCGGGGATTTCCGTGGGAGCTTCTGTGTGCGTCGAGGGCGGTAGTGCGGCGATCAGCACCAAGGCGATCCCGAAGACGATGACAGTGATGGCGGTTTTCAAGTTTCTTTTTCTCTTCTGAGCAGATGCAGTCGCTGCGGGGCCGGGATGATATGCGTCGGCGTCCGCCAGAGCCGTCACTTCGCGTGAAAAATTTCCGTTTGAGAAGACCTCAAGAAAGACACGAGGTAACGGCAATGGAAACTGTGAAGAATTCCGTCGCGTCACAAGCCCTTCGCGGCAGGCCATGATGTTTCCGTTTCGAAACGCTTCCACTCCACAAGTCGGCCATGGTCGTGCGTAGACTCGATCCTGCGCGCATTTGCGTCGCTGATTCCTTATCAACCCATCCATTGAAAGACTTCCTGTTTTGAACAAGACCGACCTCGTCGCAGCCATCGCTGCAGATACCGATCTCAGCAAGATCGATGCGGCCCGAGCACTAGATTCCGTCATCGAGAATCTCTCTCGCGCAATGGCACGCGGCGACACCGTGCAGTTGATTGGCTTCGGCACCTTCTCGGTGTCAGACCGACCTGAGCGCTCCGGCCGCAATCCGTCGACGGGTGAGCCGATGACCATCAAGGCGAGCAAGGCACCGAAGTTTTCCGCGGGCAAAGCGCTCAAGGACACGATCAACAACGTCAGTTGAGAGCCGGTCTGGCACCGTCATGGCGGTCGGTCGAGAACAAAGACCTTGCGAGCGTGACTTTTCCTTGCCGGATCAGAATTAGCTCCTGTGTCCTCGTGACGCCAAAGAACATCGGGCTTCACAATATCCACGCTGCTTCACATGGAGCAGCTCTTCGGTAGTTTTGATCGCTTCACCCGCTTCGGCGGGTTCTTTTTTTGGGCGCCCTACACATCGCCCGTGCAGGATATCTAGATGACGATGGAATGTCTGCGGCACTTTGCCGGACAGAAGCTTCCCTGCGAAACCTTCGCCCTCCCGGAAATCAACGCTCTCAGAATGCTCAGGGATGCGGAACTTGTCATGGCGTTCATCCCACCGCGTGATGCAGTTGGAGACGATGGACTGAACGACAAACCCGCCATGGTGCTCGCCATCACAAAGAAAGGCCGCCAAGCCTTGCGAGACGCCTCGGAGTCGGCAGGCAAAAGCTGCGGCGCGTTGTTCGGCAATCCGCCCGACGGTATGCCGAACGCCTCGCAACGCCCAAGCACTCCCTGACCACCAGGAGCGCCGCTAAGGATGCTGCTTGACGTAGCGGTAGAGAAACTCCTTGAGTCTGCGGGCTGCCTGGCTCATGTCGTCATCTTTGGGGCTGAGCACCCCCATGGGATGGAACGCAGGAATATCGATCACGTCGAGCACCGCCAGTTGGCCGAGGTCGATCAATTGACGAAAGACGCTGTAAGGGGCAAGGATCATCAGCCGCTCACTGCGCAGCTGCGCCAGCACCAGCGGGGTTGAAAGCGCCTCGATCTTCCGGAATTTCGCAGTGAACCCATGGTGGTTCAGCAGTTCGTCGAAGACGCGGCGTGCCTGGGTCGCGGGATGCATCCGTAGCCATGTCTCGTCGCTCAGTTCGGAGAAGCTCAGCGCGCGCTTCGCGACCCATGGATGCTGCGGCCCGACCACCACCACCAGCCGGTCCGGCATGAGTTCGGAAAACTTCCATCCCTCCGGCCGAACTGCAGGTTCGCGGCACAGCATCATGTCGATCTCCTGCTTGAGGATCATCGTTGCAGTGCGTGGCGCGTTGGCCTCGTGGAGTTCGATCATGACGTCCGGTCTCACACTGGCGAATGCCGGCAGCGCACGCACCAGCAGGCCGCAGACCGCGCCGTGGATGGCGCCTATGCGCACGATGTCGTGTTCGCTCGTGTGCCGGAACGCCACGAACTCCGCGCCTCTTTCGAGAGACGCCAGCGCGCGCCGTACGAAAGGCAACAACTCCGCAGCCACCTCCGTCATCCGCATACCGCGCGCATGACGCTGGAACAGCGTGCACTCCAGCAGTTGTTCGAGGTCGGCAATGAGGTTCGTCACGGCGGGCTGGGTCAGTCCGATGGCATCGCCCGCGCGCTTGACGCTGCCCAACTCTGCGACGGCCGCGTACGCCTGCAGGTGGCGGATGCGGGCACTCGTCATGAGGCGACCATAGAGCGTTGCCGCGGATGGCGTCATGACAAATCAACCTCGTCCAAGATCTGACAGCCGCGCCCCACCATCCAGCACCGCCGCACGATCGATGCTCGATCCACGTCATGCATGGAAATTCCAGCCTCTTTTCAAAAAGGCCAAGTGGTCGACGATTGGGTCGCACGCATGGCTTGACCTCCATGCTGCAACGTAAATGACCGTAAATTGAAACGGAATTTTTCCTCGCAGTCCAGACCTTTGCCTGGCAGCGCCGACATACCTGCCATGCGCAGGTGTAAAACATGGAGGCTGTCACGCACCCAAGTAAAACCTTCTGATCAATTGGATCGCTCGACCCGCTTCGGCGGGTCTTTTTTTGCCTCATGGAGAACAATGAAGAACATTCGAATCTCCATGAATTCGAGGCACTGTTCGCACATCCTTTTTCGATTATTTCGCTACCGATACGCGCTGTCGTCCTTCATGCGACTTCGTGCGTTGGGCACTCCAATTTCCTCCGAAGGAGGCCGGAATGTCCAGAACCAATCAACGCACCAGTTTCGAGAAAATCAAGACCCAGTTCGGCAGATCGTTTCAGCGCGGCGATCGCGTTGTCTGTGAAGGCCGGACCGGCACGATCACGGGAATTACCTATCCGCATGTGCGCGTGCGCTTCGACGGGCAGCAGATTTCGGTGCCTTGCGATCCCCGCGAACTCCAGCTGAGCACGCTGCACTGAGTGCTGCTGCAGCTACAGAGGGGGCAGGTCGACCTTTGCCACGTCGAGCGCGTTCAGCGCGCACACCCCGGCCAGCCACGCTTCGGCGGCGGTCTCGTGCGGCGTTTCATCGGTGAACAAGGGGCGATACGACAGACAGTCGACGGCGTCCGTGATGGCATCCAGCACCGTGAAATAGAACGCGCCCGGCGCCAGCTCATTGATGGTAAGCGCCCAGCGCCCTTCCCAATTCATTCGCATCCTGTGGTTCATTCGTGATTTGTACGCCACGACTTCATGCCAGGGCGTAAATGAACATGAAGGAGAGTGGAAGTTTTTCTCGACCTCGCCTGCTTTGTGTATGGCATCGAACGCGGCATCCCGCGCAGCGCTTAAAACAACGGCGCTGCCTTGCTGTGGACGCAGGGCAGCTTTGTGATCGTTGACTGTTTAACCCGCTTCGGCGGGTTCTTTTTTACCCTCTGTCAATCGACCTTGATCTGGAACAGCACGCTACCTGTCGCCCCGGGGTTCAGCGTGCCGGAAAAGATCCAGCTCACAGGCCCTGATCCGCCAGCCGTCTGCGCCGCATTGCAGGCCACCGTGGCAGCGGGTGCTGGGTTGGCCGGCGTCGCCTTGCTGCAAGCCGTGAGCGTGGTGGGCGTCGTACCGGTCGTGCTCGACACGAAGGTGGTGTAGGCCGGCGTGGCGTCGTTCACCGTGAGGTTGCCGATCGGGGTGGTGCCGTTGTTGGTGTAGGTGACGCGGTACTCCAGCGTCTCTCCCGACTTGGCCTGGTTGTTCACGGTGAAGACCGTGGCCCCCTGCGTCACGTTGCGTACTTCCTTCTTCAGTTCCAGCGCCGACGTGGAGACCGTCGTGATGTCGTCCAGCGTGTAGCTGGCGCTGAGCGTTGGAGCCGGCAACGAGTTGGTGAGCGTGAAGTTGGCCTGCACCTTCGCATCATTCGAATAGCCCGGCTGCGCCGTAGCGGGAATGAACTCCTGCACGATCACGCACACGCTCTGGCCTGCGGTCACGGTGGTCGATGCAGACGGCGGGTACAGCGTGGCAGCACCCGGCTGGAGGCTGCCGCTGCAGGTCGGGTCCGCAAAGATCTTCTCGGCCCAACCGGCCAGCGTGGGCGTCGAGGTCGATGCGCTGATTGCGAAGGTCACGCTTCCGCCCGTGCCCGCCACGAAGGTGTGCGCGTAGGTCACGGTATTGCCCGGCTGTCCGGTCTTGGCGCCGCTCGTTGCAAAGGTGCTGGGGTCGACATCACCGAAGTTCAGGTTGGCATGGGCGGCGCCCGTCCATGTGAATGCGATCCGGTCGGGGGTGCTTGCCCGCGTGTAGGTGTACGTCGTGCCTGACGCTGCAATGGCCGCACCTGAAGGCAATGCAAAGTTGCCTACCGACGCACCGGTGGAAATCCGCGCGCCCGTGTTGGCCTCTTCGACGCACAGCGCACTGCCCACGGTCACCGACGCGGGAATAGCCAAGGTGTAGGCACCGGAGCCATCGGTGATCGTGGAGCCGTACACGGTGGCGGCGCAGTTGGTCAGCCGCACGGTGACGCCGGTAATGCCGGCTTCGGCGCCGTTCAGAACACCATCGTTGGCAATGGCGGAGGCACCCGTTCCGGTGTCCAGGAAGACCCTGCCACTCACGGTGGCCGCCACCACATTGGTGAAGGTACACGCTACCGCGGCACCGTTGGCCAGACCGGCAGCGGGCAGCGTCACTGTCCGTGCCGCCGTATCGACCACGGCCGTCGCGCCGCCAGCCAGGCCGCTGCAGGTCGCACCGGCAAAGGTGAAGCCGGCCGGCATCGACCCGGCCGGTTCAGTGAGCACCGTCTGGGCGTTCGCCGCCAGCGTCTTCACGGCACCGGCCACCGTGGTCCCGGCTGTCGTCACCTGGATACTGTCGGTGCCGAAGCCGTTGTCGCCGCTGAATACGAACGTGCCCGTGCCGCCCATTGCCTGCTTGCTGATCTGCACGGTCGGCAGTCGGCTGTTGGTGTACGTACAGACGATGGCCTTGCCGGCGTCGGCTGCGCCGATCAACAGCGTGTTGGTGCTCTGGCCGTTGGTACCGCTCAACGCATTGGCCGTCGCACCGCCGTTCGCGGTACACGACAGCACGGTCGTGTAGCTGGTCAGCGTGCCTGTGGTCATCGTCTCCGCCGGGAACGTGAGGACATCGCCCACTGCAATGGCCACGGCCGTGCCGCTGTTGTTTGCCGCCGGCGCGGTCGCCGTGAATGTCGTGGTGTTGCTCGCGCCGCCCGTGCTCGCGCCGATGCGGGCCACATTGCCCGTCGTGCTGCCGACGCCCCAGGCCTTCGCCAGTTGCAGCGTCGCGGTCTTGCGCATGTTGACGTAGGTGCAGGTCACCGCGCTATCCTTGGGCATGACGAAGCCCCGGCTCAAGCCGCTGCCCGTCGTCACGGCCACGGCGCTACCGTCGAGATCCTTGGTACAGCTCAGCGTGGTGGTGTAGCTGGCCTCGTTGCCGCTGGTGAAGACTTCGGCAATGGTCACCGCGCTGCCGCTGGCCGCTGTGGCCGTTGCATTGGTGGTAGTGGCGGGCGCGGTGGACGAGCCGGCGGTGATCGCCGTCACGTCGGTGGCGGTGCCGCTGATGGCGAGGCTGACCGCATCGCCTGCATTGGCGTTGGTCCAGGTCTTCGTCACCTTCACCGGGAACGTCTGGCGGGTGTTGGTGGTGATGCAGCTGACGGGGTACGTGAGGTCGCCCACCGTCACCGTGGCACCGCTCACGGTCCATGGGGAACACGAAGTCAGCACGCCGGTGTAGCCGCCGACGTTGCCTGGAGCCAGCGTCTCGGCCAGGGTCAGCGTTTCGCCGGCGAACACCTGCACCTGCGTGGCCGCCGCATCCGAATCGAAGTCGGCGGGCGAGGCCGCATCGGAAGCAAGGGTGTGGAACACCGTGCCGCCGCGCGTCACCGTCAGGGTGGCGTCGTCACCGGGCACCGCGCCCGCCCATTGCTTAGCCAGCCTCAGGAAGCCCGACTTGCGCGTGTTGGTGTAGGTGCAGACGATGGTCTTGCCGGCGTCGGCTGCGCCGATCAGCAGCGTGTTAGTGCTCTGGCCGTCAGTGCCGCTCAGCGCGTTGGCCGTGGCCCCGCCATCGGCGGTGCACGACAGCACCGTGCTGTAGTTCGTCAGCATGCCGGTGCTCATCGTCTCCGGCGGCAAGGTGATGGTGTTGCCCGCCGCGACGTTCACACCCGCACCGCTGTTGGCCGTCGAGGGCGCGGTCGCAGCGAACGCCGGCGTGTTGCTCGCCCCGCCCGCGCTGGCGCCGATGTTCGCCACGTTGCCCGCGATGCTGTTCGCGCCCCAGGCCTTCGCCAGTTGCAGCGTGGCGGTCTTCTTCGTGTTGATGTACGTACAGACGATGGCCGTGTCGGCCGCGCCGACCGTGAGCGTGCTGCCCGACAAACCGCTGGTGCCGGTACAGCTCAGCGCGCTCGTGTAGTTGGCTGCACTGCCCGTGGTGAAGGTTTCGGCCAGGTTGATGATGCTGCCCACGGGCACGGCCTGCGGCGCACCGGCGTCGGTCTCGGCAGCCGTGTTGGCCACCGAGGCCAGCGTGGTCAGGCCCGTGCCCGTGATGCTCACCGCGTCATTGACGCTCGCACCCACCCAGGTCTTGGCCAGCGTGACGTTCGCCGTCTTCGCGGTATTGGTGATCTCGCACACGATCGGCAGGCCGGCATCGGCGATGCCCAAGGTCAGCTGGTTGCCGCTGAGCGAGCCGCCGCCGGTGCAGCTCCAGGCACTGGCGGCGTAGGAGCCTGCGCTGGTGCCGAATGGTGTCTCCCCCAGCGTGACCGTGTCGCCCACGGCCACGCGTTGCGGACCGCCGGTATCGGTCTCGTTGGGCGTGTTGGCGATCGCCTGCAGATTGGAGGCATAGCCGATGTTGTGGTTCGGGTGCACGGTGCCTGTGGCGGTCAGAGTGAAGGCATCGTTGACCAGCGCGTTGACCCACTTCTTGCGCAGCTGCACGGTCGGCGCCTTGGCGTTGGTGACGGTACAAACGATGTTGGCCCCCGCTGACGTGGCCGCGGCATCCAGCGTGAACTGGTTCTTGTTTTGCGCGGTGCCGCGCGTCACCGTGCCGCCGCTGCCCATGCCGGTACAGCTGACGCCCGTGATGACGTAGTCGGGCACACCCGCGGCAGGCGTGTAGGTTTCGGTGACCGTGGTCGCAACGCCTGGCGCCGTCAGCGTCTGCACCGCCCCATTGACGGCGGTGCCGGCCACGGTGGTGGTGATGGTGTGCAACGCGACGCCGTTGGTGCCCGTGAACTCGAAAGCCGCCGTGCCACCCAGCGAACGCTTGGCGATGGTCAGCGTCGGCGGCTTGCCGATGTTGGTGTAGGTACAGACGATGGCTTTGCCCGCATCGGCCGCGCCAATCAGCAGCGTGTTGGTTGCCTGGCCGTCTGTACCGCTCAGTGCGTTCGCTGTGGGGCCGCCATTGGCGGTACACGACAGCACCGTCGTGTAGTTGGTCAGCGTGCCCGTGGTCATCGCCTCCGCGGGCAGCGTGATGGTATTGCCCGCCACGACCATCACGGCCGCGCCGCTGTTGGCGACCGTGGGCGCCGTGGCGGTGAACGCGGTGGTGTTGTTCGTTCCACCCGTGCTCGCGCCGATGCTCGCCACGTTGCCGGCGATGCTGCCGACGCCCCAGGCCTTGGTCAATTGCAACGTCGCAGCCTGGACCACGGCGGTCGTCGCCGTGCTCGCATCGCAGGGTTGCCCCAGCGCCGTCGTACACAGCGGGTCGCCGCCGCCCGACACATTCACGACGTTGGTGGCACCCGACGGCCCCACCGCGCCCACGGCCACTGTGACCGGCACGGTGATGACGATATTGCCGTTGGCCACGCCCGTGGCGATCGTGCAGCCCGCCAGGTTTGTCGCACCTGCCGCCGGGCATCCGCTCAAGGTGCCACCCGTGGCCGTGACAGGACCACTGGTGGTGATGCCCGCAGGCAAAGGATCCGTCAGCGTGATCGGCGCCGTCGTCGGTCCGTTGGCCACCGTGATGGTGATGGTGTAGCTCTGCCCGCTCGCGCCCACCAGCAGCGGGTTCGCGCTGGCCGTCTTGGTCGTCGTGAGCTGGGGCAGCTTCTTCCGGTTGGTGAAGGTACAGGTGATGTCGTCGTTGCCCGTGGGCGTCACCGAGAAGCCAGTGGTGCCAGGACCACTCGGCAGCACAGTGGTGGAGCCCGCGACCGCATTGGTACAGCTGAGGCTTGAGACGTACTGCGCCATCGTCGTCGTGAGGTTGCCTCGCGTTTCCGACAACGTGTAGGTGCCGCCGGAGTTCGCAGGGAACAAGGCGTTGGTGTCGGCCAGACCCGTCGCCGTGGTGCCATTGCCGAGGGTGGTGAGCAGAACCGTCGAGGTGCTGGCCGTCGCCCCGCTCGGACCGACGATCGACAGGCTGAACTGGTCGGGCGTGAGCAGGCCGTCATTCACGCGCCCATCGGGCAGCAGCTTGGTCAGGCGAAGGCGCGGACGGGCGTTGGTGAACACGCAGGTGAAGTCGGCACCGGCCTTCACGTTCACTGCTGGAATCGTCAGCGTGCTGCCCACCAGCGTGCCGATCGGGCCCGCAGGGTTGCCGGTGGCCGTGCTGTTGGCATCGGTGCAGCTGGCGGAAACCAGCGCCCATCCGGTCAACAAGCCGGTCAGCGGCGCTTCGGTCAGCGTCACGGCCACGCCCGTCGTGGTCACGTTGATCGGCGTCGGCGATGACGGCGTCGGTGTGTCGGCAGCGATCGTGATGACGCCCGTCGGTGCGCCCGCCAGGTTGGTCTGGCTGAAGTTGAACGTGCCGCCCGTTCCCCCCTGCGTGACCTTCTGCACCTTCACGGTCGGCGTCTTGGCGTTCGTGAACGTACAGGTGACTGTCTCCCCCGCCCCCACGGTAATGGAGGCCGTGCCGCTCGCCACGCTGCCGCCGGTGGTGCAGCTCACATTGCTTTGCGTCCACCCGCTGGGAAGCGTCGCCTCCTTGACGGTGTAGACGGTCGCGCCGGGCGTGACATAGAACGTGCGGCTGTTGGGCAGCGTGGCGTCCGTCGGGTCGTCGTCCAGGTCGAAGCTGGCAGGCAGGTTCGAACCGCCCGTCGTGGTGAAGCTGAAGTCCTGCGCGTGGTCGGGCTGCGCGTCCTTGACGATGACGATGGTGCCCAGCACGGTGTCGGTATCGGTCGCCGTATTGGTCGCAGGCACGAGATCGGTGTATCCCGCCGGAGCCGTGAGGGTCGCGGTGTTCGCGACCGTGGCGATGCCCGTACCCACCGTCGCGGTGACGGTGAGCGTCAAGGAGCTGTTCGGCGGAAACCGCGCAATCGTCGCGCCGCCCTGCAGCGCCGTCACGCGCAGCGCCTGGTCGGCCTGCGTCAGGCTGGCCGGGCACACCGCGGCGCCCGTGGTGACCGCGCAGGTCACGTTGGTGAGGGTCAGCCCCAGGGTGGCCGGGTCGGTCACCACGGCGCCGTCCGCAAAGTTGACGGAGGGGTTGGTCACCACGATGGTGTACGTGGTGGTCGCGCCCGGCGCCACGGACGTCACGCCGTCGGTCTTGGTGAGCGTCAGGTCCATGCCCGCACGGGTCAGCGTGAACTTCGCCACCTGGCCGCCGGTGGTAAGCGTGGCCGAGCCGTTACGCGACTGCATCACGACGTTGGGAGGCGCGACACCATTGCGAAACTGGAAGGACGTACTGAAGCCGTCGGATTCGGTGCTCGTGATGAAATTCGCCCCCGCGCCGGTGCCTCCACCCATCACCGGATCGGTGTTGATGACTGACGGATTCGCCACCTCGGTGTATCCAGCGACCGTATCGAACCCCATCGACCCGGTGCCGGCGTAGCCGTTGAAGCCGAACAGCAGGACACCATCTCCAGCTGCCACAGGCGCCTGGCCTGCGTCATAGCCTGTAAGGCATTTCGACCATGTCCCGGACGTGGTGCCCAGCGACGTGCTGGCGCCTGTCGCGCAGTTCACGTCGGACGTGTCGGCCCCCGAACGAACAATGCCCGTGCCGGCAGTTCCGTCCTTGCGCTGGCTCACATTGTTGAACTGGAGGCCTGTCAGCATGGCCTCATCGCCAGCCCTATGGGGTGCTTGCACATTGGGCAGCGTGACAGTGATCGAACCGCTGCCCGTGCCGCCAAGCAAGGTGCGTAGATCGGCTTCATACAGTGCAAGGAAGTAGCTTTCCTGACTGTAGATCGTGCGGTCGATCGTGGTGGTACCGGGAAGGCCTATCCACCGGTTGGCAAAGCGAAGGTCTCCGTTCGGCGGTGCCAGTGGACTGGACAGCGTCATGGAGCCGCCCGGCCCGCTAGCCGTGAACTGGATCTGAACGTTCGCCCCGTTGTTGGCCACCATGGTGGGGCCGGCGAAATTGCTGTTGGCCTGACTGGCCGGTTCATCGACGCAATCCGCAACGGTTTCGCTGCCGCCACTGATACAGTGATCCCGCTCAAAAGATGCAGAGAGAAGCACGACGCGGTTCTGCCCTGCCGCCACATTGAACACCAGCGTGGGGGTGCCGAACGCACCCGAGCCACTGGCCGTAGCCGTGGTCGTGCCGGCGAAAGTCACCGTTTGCGCTTGCGCCTGCATCGGTGCCAGGGCCACTGCGGCCAACGCAAGCAAACCGCTCGACAGGGCCGACGCAAATCGCGCGCACAAGGTTCTGGGCATCATTCTTCTCTTCTGTCGGTGAGGCGGCGTGACGACGGTGTGCGTCACGGGGCGAGCGGGCGCAGTGCTCGCAGGCAAGAAAATCGGCAGGTGAACGGGCAGCGCGGCATCGTGGGCAACCGGCTCAGCCGGCCACTTCGATCTCGAGCGGCTGCTTGCGCGCACCGCCTTGCGGCACGGGCCGGTCGGCCTTGACGCGGGCCGAGCTCACGCCCTGCCCCACGAGGTAGGCGGCGACGGCTTCGGCGCGCTGTGCCGGCAGCTCCGGCGCGGCATCGGCCGCGCCTTCAGGTGCGGGGGCACCGATGATCTCGACCACGTCGTAATGCTCGCTCTTGATGCGCGAGACGACCTCGTCCAGCACGGCGTGGGCATCCGGCTTGAGCGTGTGCTGGCCGGCTTCGAACAGGGCCTGCGCCTGCAGCGTGATCTTTCCCGGCGGCAGCGCAGCCGCGGGCTCGCCTGTCCTGGCCACAGCCCCCGCAGAAGCGAACCCCAGCGCGGTCTCGTCGAACTTGAAGCGCAGCCGCACGAACGCGCCCTTGCTCGTGTATTCGCCGGCGGTCAGGTCGCGGTCTTTCAGGCCCACGACGTTGTAGCCACCCGAGAGCCACAGGTCCTTGTAGACTTGGTAGCCGACCTCGAAGCCCAGCGTCTTCTGCAGCGAGCCGCCGCTGCCGTGCAGCAGGCCCGCCTGCACGCCGACGTCCCAGTCCTTGTTGATGTCGTAGGTCAAACGGCCCTGCAGCAGCTGCGCCGAATAGCTGCTCTTGAGCACGCCGTCGTCCTGCGTCGCGCGCTTGGCTGCGAAGCGACCGGTGATGTAGGTGCCGGGCTGCGGGTTCACGTTGACGTGCACCGACACGATGTCGGCCTGGTAGTCGCCGGCCTGCGTGGCGTCGGAGCCGAAAGCGTTGCCGCTGATCGTGCCGAGCGTGGTGCCCGCGCCGCGCACGGCTTCGGTCTTGTGCTCGTAACGGGCCAGCATGTTCCACACGTCCTGTCCCACCGGGCGGTAGGCCACACCCACCTGCTGGCGCGACAACGTGCGGCGGTCGCCTTCGTTGGCGCCCTTGCCCTTGCTGTCGCTGTAAACGCTGCGCACGAGCAGGCTCCAGTCGTCGTCGATCTTGTAGCCCAGACCCGCGCTCGACAGCACGGTGTTGGAGTCGTCGGCCCAGCGCGCCTCCAGGATCGCGCTCGCCTTCACGCGCTCGCTGGCGTACTCGACACCGCTGACCACCGCGGTGGAATCGCCCTGCCCCAGGATGCCCGCGGTTGCCGGGGTGGCGCCCATCGCCTTCACATGCTCGACGCCGCCGGTCAGGCGCCAGCGCTCGTTCAGCTTGAAGGTGTTGCGGATTCCGATGGCGTTCTGCGCCGTGGGGCCGTCGACCGAATCGGCCAGGCGGTACTCGTTGTAGACACGCCCGCCTTCCATGTAGTTGCTCTCGACGCCGAGGATGCCGGTATTGCGCGACTGCCGGCTGTTCAGGTCGTAGATGCCGCCGAGCGTGGAGATGAACTCGTAGCGGCCGTAGATGCGCGTCTTGTCGGTGATGGCGTAGTTGCCGCCGATCGCGATCTGCTTGCCGCTGCTGCGCAGATCCTGCTCGCCTTCGACGAAGACCTGGGCCTGGGGCAGGCTCGGCACCTGCGCCGTGAGCCGCCCGCGCACGGTGGCGAGGTTGTCCTGCTGCTTGTCGAGCAGCGCGCCCGCGGCATTGGCCACGCCGCCGAGTGCGGTGACCGAGCTTCCGACCGTGGGCGAACCCAGGGCGCCGTTGTAGCTGGAGACCTGGTTGTAGTCGAACAGCGAAGCCGACGCGCTCGAGGTGGAGCCATAGCGCAGGCCGAGCTCTCCCGTGAGGCTGTCGTTGATCTTCTTCTGCGCGCTGACGGTCACGCCCTGGGTGTTACCCACCGCCAGGTTGTCCTTGCTGTAGAGCGCCTCGGCGCGCACCTGCAGCGTGGCGTCGACCTTGTATTCGGCACGCGCGCTGGCTTCGGTGCGCCCCGCCGCGAAGGTCGCGCCCGGGTTGTCGAAGCCCTTGCTCGTGCGCGCGGCCTGCACCGCGACGCCGAGCGTGTCGTCCTGGTGGCGCAGTTCGATGCGGCCCGCCGAGCCCTTGCCGTTCAGGTCGGAATCGGTCTGCACCAGCTCGGCCGCCGCGCTGGTGTTGTCGCCCAGGCGCGCCAGTGCGGTGACCGCGCCCAGCTTGCGGCGGTTCTCCGGGTTCTGGTCGGTACCGAGCACCACGCCCAGTTGCAGGTTGTCGGCCACCTTCACTTGCACGTCGGTGCCGGCCACGGTGTACTTGGGGCCGCCCGCGTCGATCTCGTAGGTGACGCGGATCGACTGCGGGTTCAGGTTGGCATCGACCGATGCAATGGGGCGCGTGAACAGGATGCGACGCGACAACGGCTCGATCGTGTAGTCCACGAAGCGCGTTGCCGCCACGTTCTGCAGCACCACGTTCGGCTGGCTGCGATCGCGCACGAGGATCTCGACGCGCTCGCTGTTCTCCACGAAGTCGCCGGCGCTGCCCGTGCCGACACCCAGGTAGTACGGCCCGGAGATGCCGCGCGCGGCGAACTCTTCCACCTGCTGCGTCTGCGACGTGCGCGAGGCGTAGCTGGTGGCGCGCACCGTGTCGGTCTCGTACACATGCTTCAGGCCGGTGAGCGTGCGGCTGGTCTGGCTCAGCTGGCGCACGTCGGCGCTGCTCGAGGTGACGAAGTCGCCATACATCAGGAACGAGCGGTTCTTGTCGATGCGCACATACAGGCGCTGCGAGCTTTGCGCGTCGAAGCCGCGCACCGACGAATCGCCATAGACCGGGTAGAACTCGTCCGGACGGATGTCGCGGAACAGCCGGTCCTTGCGGTTCTTGTCGGTGTCCAGCGAGGCCGTGAGCAGGTACTCGCCCTTCACCGCGCCCTTGAAGAAGAACGCGGCGCGTGCACCTGCACGCGTGTCCTTCGGGTCGCTCGACAGGCTGCGCAGCTCGGTCTCGAAAGCGGCGCCGGCCGGCATCTCGCCGAGCGCGAGCGTCCCGCGCTTCGTGAAGTCGAGCGTGCCTTCGAGGATGCCGACGCCGATCATCGGGCGCAGGTCGGGCAGCAAGGCGATGCGCACCTCACGCACGAAGGCCGAGGTGGACACGCGCACGCGCACGTCACCCGGCTCGCCCGGCGGCAGCAGATGGAACTCGGCCTCGCCGCCGTCCATGAAGACCTGCGTGCCGGGCTCGTTCGGGTTCAGGTCTTCCTCTACCCAGCGCCCACGGTCGGCCTCGAGCGTGAGCTGGGCGCGGGCCGACACCGCCACGCCGGCCGCGTCGGTCAGGCGCACCTTCACAGGCACCGGCGTGCGCAGGTCGGCGCGCGCGCCTTCGGGCACCTGCACGGCGATGGCACCGAGCTTGTCGGGCGCGACCACGGTGACTTCCACCGGCCCGCCGTGCACCCCGCCGAAGTCGTCGCGCACCTCCAGCCGCAGCTGGTTGGTGCCGGGCTGGAGTACGAGACCGATGTACTCCCAGGCACTCAAGGTGGCGCTGGGCAGGGTCGCCTTCTTGCCGACGCGGCGGCCGTCGATCTTCTCGCCGTTGACCAGCAACTGCAGGTTCGCGCCCGCCGGGCCCTTGACGCGCACGTTGACCGTCTGCGACGCAAGCGTGTCGCGGTCCTTCAACCCGATGAACCCCGGTGTGTTGTCCAGGCCGGGCATCATTTTTTCCAGCTCGATGGTGCCGGGCGCGGACTGCGGCAACAGCGGCTGCGCCAACGGCGAGAGGCTGCCGCTGCGCGCGTTGATGCCGTTGGCACCGAGTGTGCCCACGCCGCTGCCCACACCGCCAGGCAAGAGGCCCGACGTACCGCCGGCCCCCCCCACCGGGCTGCTGAAGGCGCCGGCTTGCTGCACCGCGCCCAGCGTGCCGGTCAGGCCGCCGGTCGCGCCGACGCCGCCGACAAAGCTGCCCGCGCCGCCCGCGGGTGCACTCGGCAGCGTGATCAGCGGCTGGCTCGACACCACCGTGGCGCCGATGGCGCCCGAAGCGCTAACCTCGCCCGAGGCCGGCAGCGAGCGCTGGTCGCCCACGGGAACGATGGTGCCCTGTGGGTCGAGGCGCGAACGAACCGCGGCTTCGCCGTCGGCATCGGGCCGCAGGACGATGAGCTTGCGGCGCCGCGCCACGTCGTCCATCACGACAGAGTCGTCACAGCCGGCCAGCGGGAAGTTGGCCTTGTGCAGTTCGCCCTTCTTGAGGTCGACGAAGCGGCTCGCAGGGTTGTTGGCGTTGCGGTTGTCCAGCAGCACGATCTGCGCCTGCGGCGGCAGCGTCGTCTCGTCAAGTCTCAGCACGTGCGTGACGGGCTTGAGGCCGTACAGACTCCACTTGCCTTCCACGTCGGTCACGACACTGGTGCCGTCTTCCATATACAGGCGCACGCCGGGCACGCCGGGTTCCTCGGCGCCCTCTTGCGTGCGGTCGCGCTTGCAATCCATGTAGACCTTGCCGAAGGCAAAGGCCTCGTCGGAGAAGACACCGCCCGTGACGCGCACCGTGAAGGTGGCCAGGTTGGACTGCAGCGCGCCGGAGTTCGCAAGCGCGCGATTCACCACGTCGCCCGACACGGGTGCGCCCACGCCCACCCGCACGCGGTAGCGCACCATGACCGACTGGTCGATGGCCAGCGACAGCGCGGGATAGCTCCAAACCAGCTGCGGACCGCCGCCGCCGCGCGGGTTGTCCGTGGCCACGCCGTTCAGCCGCGCGCTGCCGGGCACGTACGCCAGGCCGGGCGGCAGCGTGTCGACGACGTTGAGGCCGTGGACGGCAAAGCCGGTCTTGTTGGTGACGGTCAGCGCGTAGTCGAGAAAGTCGCCGAACTCCACCTGCCGCTTGCTGCCGTCCTTGCGCATCACCAGGCCCGTCATCGAGCCCGGGTCCATCGGCACGTGGTTGTGGGCCGCGTCGCAGGCGCTGCCATCGGCATTGAAGCCGGTCACCACGTTGAAGTAATACGTGGTGGGCTCCGCGCCCTGCGGCGGCACTGTGTTGGGCACGACCTGGCCGCAGCTCGCGAAGCTCCCTGCCCGGGCCGGCAGCAGCAGCGACGGCGCCACGTAGCCGCTGCCCGCGGGCGGCGTGACGGCGATGGCGTAGGTGCACAACCCGGTCACGGGCGGGTTCTGCAGCGGGAACTGGTAGGTGCCGTCAGCGCCTGTCGTCATCGACACGCTGCCGTCCGCATTGAAGGTGTACACGCCCGTGTCGGCCCCGACGATCTCGCCCGGCTGGATGGGCGTGACCGGCCCCGCATTGCACGACTGACGCGTGAACCTGACCACCGCGCCCGCCACCGGCAGGCGCGTCACGGCGTTGTAGACCGTGCCCATCGGGTCCATCAGCACGGCGCGCGCGGAACCGACGGCCGCGGCCAGCAGGTTGGCCGGCGAAACGTTGACGGTGTTCTGCGCGAACGCCGCAGCCCAGGCCTTGTTGTCGAGCGTCACGCGCGTGCTGTCCGTTGCACGCTTGGTGGTCACGCGCACGGTGAGGGCGAGCTCTTCGCTCTGGCCCGGCGCCAGTGCCCTGCTGCCGTCGACCAGGCTCAGCGCGACCTCGGTCGGCAGCTTGTATGGGTCGGTGCTGGCCGCGGTGTCGCGGTTGCAGGTGGCGCGGCCGGTGAAGCCCGACGACGGCGACAGCAAGCCGTTGCGCGCCCGCACCGGGCCCGTCAGCTGCCACGACGCAATGCGGCCGTCCGACCTGTCCATGTCGAAGGTGCAGTTCAGGTTGTCGATGACGCGCAGGTTGGGCGCCGGGCCGTTGCCGGTGTTCGTGGCCTTGAAGCCGTAGTCGATCTCGTACACGCCGTCGCCGACTCGGCGGGGCTGCGACGCCGTCTTCACGATCGACAGCGAGGGGCCCTGCGTGGAGATGGGCGTGGGCGAGGCGTCGTTGCCGGGGTTGCCGTCGCCGTCGGCGTCGGGGTTGCTTCCATCGACCGAATCGTCGAACACCTGCGGCGCACCGCCCGGCGTGAGCGAGGCCTCGGCGCGGGCCGTGTTCAACAACGTGCCCGTGCGGCCCGTGAAGTTGATCCGCACGTCGAACTGCACCGTGAACTCCGCGCCCACGGGCAGCACCGCGCCCGGTGCGAGCAGGCCGCGTGCCGCGGCCTTGCCGGTGAAGCCGGTGTTGACGGCAGCGACCGTGCCCCCGCCGGGGTTGCCCACCACGCGCAGCGTGCCGGGCACGACCGTGTACTGGTTCGCGCCCGGCACCACGGCGGCCGTGTAGCTGCCGAACTGGGTGGCGCCCGTGCCCTCGAGCAGGTCGTTGACCTGCACGCCGTACAGCCAAGTCGTGCCGTAGTTGCGCACGTGCAGGCTGAAGCCAACGGTCGCTGTGCCGTCGGGCGAGCCGTCGGCGTTGCGATGGATGCGCGGCACCGTGGCCGCCTTTGCCACGCCGATGCGCGCGGGCGACAGGGGGATGACCACCGTGTTCGACTGCGCAAGCGTGTCGACCGCGCTGTCGTTGTAGTAGCTCTGCGCGTTGTTGCGGATGTCGCCTGCCACGTCGGCCTTGGCCTTCACGGCGAACTGCATCGCGATCGAGCCGTTGCGCACGAGCGCCGTCGGCACGCCGATCGCCACCTCGATGGCGGCCGCGTCGTCCGTGGTGCGGTAGTTGAACGCCGCGTCGCCCGGCAGGCGGTACAGCCGGACCGCACCCGCGGCCGTGCTCTGCAGCGTGCCGGCCATATAGACCGTGCCCTCGGGAATCAGGTCGCGCACCAGCACCAGCGACGACGCCACGCCGTTGACCCGGATCGCCGACGGGCCGGGCACGGCCGCGCCGGTGGGCTGCGCATCTTGTGCGCCGATGTTGGAGCCCTTGACGGTGAAGTCGATGCGCGTGGTCCCCGGGATGATCACACCGGGGTAAGACGCCGACTTGACCAGCGAGATCACCGCCGCGCTGCTGACGGTGATCACGTCGCGATTGGTGGCCGTCTGCGATTGCAGCGCCGTGGTGGCTGTCAGCGCCAGGCACGCGGTCCCGCCCGATGCCGCGGGCAGCGAGCCCTGCACCAGCAGCGATGCGGTTTCGCCGGGCTTGAGCGACAGCGCGCCGGCGCTGCCCAGCGGCAGCACCGGGTCGCCCGCATCGACCACGCCGTTGTTGTTGACGTCGCGCACGACGCGCAAGGCGCTCAGGTCGAGCTGGTCGGGGCCGCAGCCGCCGGCGTTGTTGGCCCAGGCCAGCGTGTAGCCCGACGTCACGTTGCCGACGTTGCTGAGCAAATGGCTCAGCGTGACCTGCGCGTTCGGCGGCCGTGTCACGCTCTGGTCCTGCGTGAGCAGCAGCGCCTCGACGGGCAGCACGGTGGCCTGCACGGCGTTGGAGCTCGCGGTTTCCTGCTGGCTCATCCCTGCCGGCACGTAGGTCGCGGTGGCGACGTTGCGGATCGAGACGCCGGCCGGCACAGGAGCGGCCGATGCCGGCGCGGGTGCCATCGAAAAAGCGAACAGGCACGTCGCCACCGCCAGTGCCCATGCGGCTGCCGGGAGGCGTGACCAGAATTGACGGTGGTGGATGACGTGTCGCACGAAAGGGGTTCCGAATCGGTTGCGTCGCCGTGCGAATACGCACGCGCGCCCAAGGCTCTTTCCTGCGCTGCCTGGCCTCGACAGCCAGGCGCACAGTGCGGTTCACAGCGCAGGAAAGAGCAGAAGCAGCACCGCCTGAGGGGCGCCCTTCTGGGTGAAGCTCCCACGCCCGCGAAAGGCGTGGGAGGTCGGGTCGATCGACCGTTACTGGTTGATCTTTACGGCGAAGATCAACGTCGCCGTGCCGCCCGGTGCCAGGGTGTTGGCCGCGCTGCCGCAGCTCACCGTGGTGGCCGGTGCCGTGCCTGCATAGGTGACGGCCGTTCCGGTCAGGCCCGTCGACGAGCACTGCGTGGCCGCCGCGGGTTGCGTGGCACCCGTGAGGCTGGTGTACGCAGGCACCGCGTCGGTGATCTTCAGGTTGGAGATCGGTGCCACGCCTTCGTTGGTCGCCACGATCCGGTAGAGGACGCACTGGCCCGGCTTCATCGTCAGCAGCGCGGTCGAGAAGTTCGCGGGCGTGGCCGCTTCGGTCGCGTCGCAGTTGACGTCTGCCGCCTGCGTCTTCACCACGCGCACCTGGCCGCTGATGACCGTGCTCACGTCGGTGGCCGAAGGCGTACCGCACGAGCCGGCCCCCGAGGGGAACGTCACGGTCACGGTGGCCGTGTCGGTAGCGCCTGCCGTTGCGCCGCCGGGTGCGAACACCTTGACGAGCAGCTTCTGCGAGGTGCCGCCGACCAGCGGGCCGGGGATCGTTCCGGTGATCAGCGGATCACCGCCGTCGATCTGGCCGTCGCCGTTGGCGTCGATGTACACCGCGGTGGTCCATCCTGCCGTCATGTCTGCCGAGGGCAGCGTAACCGACACGGCGTAGGGGCCAACGCAGCTCTGCGTGCCAGTGGCGGTCAGCGTGTGGGCATACACCACCGAACCGCCGGGTGCGACCTGGCCGCTGTTGTCCGGCGTCAGCGTGGCACCGAGGGTCGAGGCGGCAATCACCGTCACCGCGTCGGTCTTGGTGTCGTTGGCGGGCGCCGTCGTCGACGTGGGCTTCGTGGAATCCACCCGGAAGTAGATCTTCTGCGCCGTCACAGGTGTCTGCGTCGCAGGCGGCGTGACGCAGACGTCGACCTTGCCTTGCGCCCCGACCGCCACGTCGATCTGCGTGATGGCGGCTGCGGTCGCACAGGTCTCACCCGCCGCGCCGGCCGTACCGGCGGTGACGAACTTGACTGTCCAACCGGCCGGCAGTGTGCCGGGGAAGCTCGGCGTCTGGCTGGCCGACAGGTTGTAGGTATTGGCCAGCGAGTCACCGTTCTTGACGAACAGATTGAAGAACGCTGCGCTGCCTGCTGCCACGGTCCGGGTCGTCGTCGGGTTCGGACTCGGGCCCGGGCCCAGGTCGCCGCCGGCGACCGTGCCGGTGCCCGTGCCGCCTGCGCTGTTGGTCAGGTCGACCAGCGAGCCGATCACGGCGGTCACGATTTCCTTGGTTGCATCCACGGCAACCGCCGGATTGCCCGCCGACTTGCCGGTGACCAGCACGGTGAACGGACCCGAACCGAGGGTCGCGGTGGCCGGTACGTTTGCGCGCACCACGATGTCGACGTAGCCGCCGGCTGCGATCGGCCCCGTGTCGGGAATGCCGTCGCCGGTCGTGTCGAGCAGCGGCGTAGCGCCGTCCACGGCCAGCAAGGTGAACGTGGTTCCTGCGGGGAATGTGCTGCCGCTCGTCGCGAGGTTGATCGCGTCGGTCGCATTGCCGGTGTTGAACACCCGATTCGGGAACGAGACGCTGCCGCCGGGGATCACCGAGGGTTGCGTGGTCGTGTCCGCGCTACCGTCGGCGGCGCCGGGGATCACGTCCTTGGCCGTCACGGCGGTGGACACGGTCGGCAGGTTGGTACCGATCGCGAAGCCGTAGCTGGCCAGCACGGTGAAGGCCGCGGGGTTCGACGTCGAAGGCAGCGAGCCCGGCGCCGTGGAGCTGGCGCTGGTTCCTGCATCGATCGGGTTGTACTTCACCGTGTTGGTGGTGGTCGTCACGCCGATGGCCGCCGTGTCGTTGACCAGCACCACGAAGCTGATGGTCTGCGACACATTGACGGGCAGTGCCTGGATGACCGCCGTGATGGTGTTACCCGACGCCTGGTAGTCGATGCCACCCAGATCGGCCGTCGAAGCATCCGTGAGGGCCGTACCCGCCGTAGGCGAGTTGCTCCACACGGCCGAGCCGGCAACGTAGGTGAAGCCGCTCGGGAGCGTGTCCTGCAGCGCCAGGGCACCGACCGCGCCGCCGGTGTTGCTCACGTTGATCGTGTAGACCGTGTATTGGCAGGTCGGGGTCGACGTCATGCCGGCCGCCCAAGTCGTCGAGCAGCTGACCAACGACGAGCGCGGACCGCTTGCGGCCGCCGTGGGCCAGGCACCACCGCCCGGTGCCTTCACGGCCGGCACACCGATCGCCTTGGTGACGTTGAACGCCGCCTCGGTGGTCAGGTTGACGTTGTCGCGGTCGGCCGCCGACGTGCTCGCATACGAGCCGAACACCGGCGACGAGGCGGGGACCGTCGCGGTCACCGTGCCGTAGCTGTACGGCGTCGTCGGCGTGCTGGCCGTCGAGGGAAGGCTGTAGGCCACCACGAACTGGAACACGCCGTTGTTGCCGGCGACCGTCTGCGTGGGCACGCTGCAGGTGGCGGCAGGAATGGCCGTGCACAGCGGCGTCGTGCTGTCGGGCAGGCCGTCGCCGTTGGCGTCCGCGAAGACCTCGACGCGCGAGAACCCGCCGGCTGCGGCGTCGACCTTGATGTCGAACACATCGCTGCCGTTGCCGGTGTTGGTCAGCACGTGAGGCGCATACACCGTGGCACCGGCCGCGCCGGTCTTGTTGTTCACGACGTTGGTCGTGACCGTGGTGTAGCTGTCCAGGTTGAACGAGCCGACCTGCTGCACCGTGGTCTGCACCAGGTTGGAGGTGGCCAGTTGCTGGTTGCCGCCGACATCGGAGTACGTTGCCGAGGCCTGGTTACCGATGACGGTGTTGGCGGGGGGAGGCGCTGCAAACGCGACCGAGGCTCCAAATACGAGCCCCAGGTACACCGTTGCCTGAGCCACCCACGAAGCAATCGGCCTGGAGCCGGCTGCGCCTGGGAATGGATGAGGTTTCACTTGGTTTGTCCTATTGATTTGTGGATGCGTGACGGAACGAGAACGGAAACGGGGACAGTCGACTTGCTACGAGAACCCGACCTGCGAGACCGGGTGGTGCCCGGCGCAGATCGAACGAAACACCTTCGGGAATGCCTTCGCGCTCACGGCTTCGACGTCGAGGGCGCGGCCAGTGCGGCACCGGGAACCACCTGCACCGCGCCTTGCGTCAGCGGCGCCTTGGGCACCACCACCTCGACCTTGGCGCGCGCGCTCACGGCAGTGACGCCGCCTGCGGGCAACTGGCCCAGCGTCCAGCGCAACGCGCGGTACTGGCTGTAGGGCAGCGGTTCGGTCTTGCCGCCGGGCAAGGCACGCACCAACGGCTCCGCAGCGAACACGCCGTCATCGGCCGCAGCCTTGACCAGCGAAGCGCCGGGCTTGGCACTGCGCGGCAGGTACTCCAGGCCTTCGGGAATCGGCAGGTTGCCGACCAGACCGGTCACGGCCTTGGGCGACTTGTTGGTGTAGGTTGCGCGGTACTCGATGACGTCGCCGGGCTTTACGGAAGCAGCGTCCACCAGCTGCTCGTCGCCCTTCTCGTTCTTCGTGACCTTGTGCTGCGTCAGTTCGACGACCACGGCAGCGGCAGCCGCAGGCCGCGCCGCCACGGGCGACTTGGCCACAGCGGGTTGCGCGAGCGCCGACACCCAGGCCCCGCACAGAAGGCTCAAGACCACGGCACCGCGAACATGCCACCGCATTGCGTTTCGTTGTACCTGTTGGGTCGCGTTTGCACCTTGCGATGCGGAAGGAATCGAACTCATGAAGTACCTTTGAATGAAAGAATGGCCAAGTGAAGACGTGAACCGGCATGAACGCGTTGCGCCATGCGAGGCATCGCCAAGCCTGCAAGCAACCTTCTCATCGGCATCCACGCATATCTCATGGAAGCCGGTCGCGACTGTAGAAAGAAAAGATCTGGAAAAACTGTTTACTAACATTGCTTAATATTCAGATAACTTAAAGTGTGAGAAATTCGATCAGCGTGTTTCATCCGTGATCAAAGTTTGAATATCTGGGAATCGTCGCCCCATCTCCTCGAAATATGGGCGCGACACTTCCGCCCTCTGGAAGGCTCCTTGAGTGCTTCGGGCAGGCGCGCACCCGCAATGAGCCTTGCGGTCTCGCGTATCTTGAAAATGAAAAAATGCCGCGCCTTGACAGCGGCGAAGGCGGCTTTTCAGTGCCTTGCCAATCACCTCGTCATCATCTGATGATGGAAGTGATTTCTCTCTAGCGTCGGGAGCGTCATCGACGCCTCATGGCGTGAGATGTCCCGGAACGATCGGATCCTGGCGTCCGCGCAACCTGCGCGATGTCGGAGAGGACAGCAGATGCCCGATGCAACGCGCCGCGCCTCAGCAGCGGCAGCAGACGGCCAGGACTCAGCCTCCTCCGGACTCCCCGTCGCGTGCCTCCCAGACACCAAACGACGGCCGGTCATCGGGAATCAGCGTTCCCTTCGCACCCTCGAAATAGAAGTTAAGGCGATAGCCTATGTTTCTTACGCTTTGAAGCTCACAGCCGTTTGGCTCTCCGATTTCCAGCTTTTTTCTCAGACGCGCGATGTGAACATCGAGCGTTCTCGTGTCCGATTCATCCGTACGCATGCGCGTCCACACAGCATCGAAAAGTGCCTTTCTCGAATGCACCAAGCCGGGGTTCCGGAAGAAATGCAATGCCAAATCGAACTCGATCGGCTGGAGCTTTATCTGCCGGCCGTTGAAGCTGACAACTCTTCCGAGAGCCTGAAAGTGATAGGCCCCGGAACGAAACTCCCCGTACAACTCGGCCGACGCACTGAGCCCCTTGAATGCCAGCACTCGGGCTTCGAGCTCGACCGGGTTACATGGCATCACGATGAAGTCTTCACTCGCCCCCTTCATCAACGACGAAACGGCGCCCAGCTGCGCTTCTCGAACCATCAGCAACAACGGCGCCTTCGGTCCCAGGACACTCCTGAGCATCTTCGCGCCAGACAGCAATCTGTTTTCCGAACCATCGAAGCCCGCCAAGAAGAGATCGAAGCGAGATCCGCGCATCAGCGCCGTCATCAGGTCCTCGCTGCAGTCGAACTGGACGGCCTTGTAGCCGAGCGAACTGACGATATCGCTCGCGCTTTCTCGATCCTGCTTCTCCACATCGAGAACGGCTGCCGACTTTTGAGGTTCCCCGGCATCGACTCGTCGCGATAAAAATGACAAAACGTTCGAACCCTCTAACGCAAGGCGCGTTGCATGGAGATCATTTCCGGAAGGAATCATGGTTATCAATTTCAGCCATCCGGAGCAGGATCGAAGGCTCATTCATCGGTTTCGGACCATCCTCCCCAAAATCGCACAAGCCTGCTCACCTGGCGCGCAACGACTCACATCACCCATCTCCGGACAGGCGCATCCAAGGCCGACTCTGCGGGACGGTGCCGACTGACGTGGCCGGCGTGCTGCGGGCGGACGCCCGAGCGAGGCTCTTGCATGGCCTCGATTTGTCTCACTCTCCCTTGCGTGTCCAGCTCGACGGACTGATTCGTTCAGCCTTCTTCTACCGAGGACTCAATTGTCCCGTTCTGAACCTTTCACGACAAATAAGAATTCGTCCGAAGACATCAGTACACGCTATACGTGAGGCGGAGCGCGTTCCTCGCCAGCGTCGTCCGTCCCTTCGTCTGCCTAGGGATGCTGGCTGACGTAGCGATAGAGAAACTCTTTGAGATCCAGTGCTGCCTCGCTCATCTCGCCGTCCGCGGGGCTCAGCACGCCCAGCGGCTTGAACGGGGGAATGTCAATGACGTCGAGCTGGGCCAGTTGGCCCAGTTCGATCAGCTGACGGAAGACGCTGTACGGCGCCAATACCAGCAGCGGCTCGCTCTGCAACTGGGCCAACACCAGCGGTGTGGACAACGCATCGATCTTCCGGTACTTCGGGCTCAGGCCGTGATGCTCCGTGAGCTGGTCGAACATGCGGCGCGCATGGGTCGCGGGGTGCAGCAACAGCCATGTCTCGTCGAACAGGTCGGCAAAGCCCAGCGAACGCCTCGCGACCAGCGGATGCTGCGGCCCGGCGACCACGACAAGCCGGTCGGGCATGAGCGCCGAGAAGCCCCACCCTTCAGGCTCCACGGCAGGTTCGCGGCACAGCATGAGATCGATCTCCTGCTTGAGGATCAGCGAGCCGATGCGCGGCACGTTGGCCTCCTGCACTTCGATCATCACCTCGGGCCTCGTGCGCGCGAAAGGAGGTAGGGCCCGCACCAGCAGCCCGCAGATGGCGCCGTGGATGGCGCCGATGCGCACGATGCTGTTGGCGCTCACGTGCCGGAACGCCACGAACTCCGCGCCTCTTTCGAGCGAGGCCAGTGCGCGGCGCACGAAAGGCAGCAACTCCTTCGCAATGCCCGTCATCCACATGCCGCGTGCATGGCGCTGGAATAGCACGCATTCGAGCAGTTGCTCGAGATCGGCAATGAGGCTGGTCACCGCGGGTTGCGACAACCCGATGGCATCGGCCGCGCGCTTGACGCTGCCCAGTTCGGCGACGGACACATAGGCCTGCAGATGGCGGATGCGAGCACCAGACGTGAGGCGCCCGAAGAGGATTTCTGATGATGGCGTCATGGTGGGTTGAACGTGCAGTGATCCCGGCATCGGGATCACCCCCCACGCAACAGAACCGCATGCGTGAGACGCAACGCTTGCACATGGAAAGTCCCGGCCTGCGAGCTATCTCTGCGATTCTTCTCCAAAAGACTATGTCGCTCGGATGCACATCCTACAAACGTCAACAAAGTGTCAACTTCCTCACTGTCTCGCGATGCAATGTGGGGATTTCAACTTGATTTTTTTATGAACAAACATTAACGCCGCACAGCGAAGTTGAACTGTTCGGCAACAACGATTCGAAGCCGTCTACATTCGCTGTGCCTCGCTGTCCACGTCCGCACCAGCGCATCGCAAACTTTGTGATCAAGTCCACCATCCTCAGCGGAATCTCGTTCGCGGCTCGCTGCCTCTCCTGCAAAATTTAATACGAAAGAAAACGCACCCAAAGTTATCTCGCCCCCTCCAAGCCCCCCCGAGACGCATGCATGTTTGAAATCATCCAAGGTGGAAGGTCCCGCACCGAAAGCAGAACACCGCCGCCCCCGGACTGGCACGCCAAGCTGCGGCAGTTGCAACGCATCGACTGGCGCCGCAAGCAGCGCATGATCAGCTCTGTCGGCCCTCGCACGAGCAAGGCAGCGGTTGTTTCGGTGACGGCATTCCTCGCAGTGCTGGCTGTCTCTCGCTCCCTGGAATGGCTCGGGTGGGTGCCCGTAGCGACCGCATTCGACATGCGTTGCTCGGGCCTGATCTCCGTTGCAGGCGGGGCCATGGCTTATGTGCTGGTGCAGCTGTGGAGTTCGGCGCCGAAAACCTGGAGTGCGCTGCTCGATGTGGATCTGGCAGCCTACGAACCCGTGGATCGCGACGCCTACCGGTACCTTCAGGACCGCACGCGTTCCACCGGTTATTTCGAACATGCCGCCGTCGCGTCATGGCTGCGCGACGAACGGGATGCCGTCGAGACGGCGGCTGGTTGGCGCAAGCCCCGGAACAGTGCATTCCTGAACAAGAAGGTGTGAGGCACGCACACGCGCCTCGTCATCGAATTTCCGCGATGAAACTTCCCTACTTCGCCTGCCTGTGCCACATCAAGCACCTGGCGTGGTCGCCTAGGCAGGGATGGATACGCCTGTTGCCGCGCGTGGGCCTGTATCGCTGCGCGAACTGCGGCAAGTCGCAGTTGTTCTTGCAGCAAGCCGCCGATGAAGCGCTCGCCAGGAACGCCGGGGTTCCCCAATCCCCCCGACATTGACACCGCAAGGAGACCCAAGGACATGGCACGCTGGACCTCGTCGATCGATGACATCCTGAAGATCAGGCTTGTTGCCCGGCAAATTCCCCTGGATGGCATCGCACGCATCGTGCTGCTGGACGACACCGCGATCGAAGGCGTGATCCGCGAAGTGAACGTCGGCAACAGCGGTGGCCACGGTGGGTGGCAGTACTACGGGGAATGCCAGATCGAAACCAGGAAGAAGAAATTGCGCACGGTCGACTACCTCGACGTGCGCTTTGCCTCCAGCATCTGGAGCAAGGACACAGCGGCGGAGTACGAACGGCTCGGCCTTCTGGTCAACGTGCAGCGGACCTGAGGCGGGCGCCGTTCGCGGCGGCAGCGAGCGCGATGCCCGCTGCCGCATCAACCTCAGAACCTGAGCTTCACGCCCACCGAGCCCTGCACCGACGACTTCACCCGCAAGGCGCCCCCGCCCGCGTGGAAGAGCTTGCCGACTTCACCGTACACGCTGGTGGTCGGCGTCAATGTCAGGGTGAAGCCACCCGCCACCTCTACCGACGAGTAGCCAACACCGTTCGCGAACGACGTCGTGCCCGCCGGGCCGACGAAGCGCGTGGTGTCGGTGCCCTTGAAGCCATGCCACAGGTTCAACCGCGCGTAGGGCTGCAGCCGCCCGGCGCGCGTCATGACGTCGCCGGTGAGCCGCACGCCCAGGCGCCCGATCACCGCACCGGCCGTCTGCTGTTCGACCCGTGCACCGCCGATGCCCACGTCGCCCATGTTCAGGCGGTTGTAGATCAGCTGCGCCTGCGGCTCCACGCCCCAGCGCTCGCCGAGCGCGAAGCGCTGCCCGACTTCGGCGGAGGCCGTGATGCTGTGCCCGTCAGCACCTGTGCCTGCGCCCATCGCGGTCGTCATGCCCGACACGTCGTGCATGCCGTACTGCAGCACGAAGTCGGCATAGCGACCGTTCTTCGCATAGGTGGCGTAGCCGCCCAGGTACAGCGCTTCCGCATCCAGGCGGCCCGCCTGGGCGCCCGACAGGTTCAGCCCGTAGATGCCGTTCACGCGTCCGTCACTGTGCAGCTGGCCCACGTACAGGCCGGCATTCCAGGCGTCGTTGGCGAAGAGGTCCACGCCCGTCTGGAAACCGCCCATGCTCACGCGGCTGCTGCTGGCGACCGGCCCGCCCTGGGCGATCGAGGTGTTGCTGCCGATGGCGCGACCCCAGCCGCGGCGGTTGGCACCGCCCCAGCCCGACGCGGCCTCGCCGCCGGACGCGGACGCGTCGGCCTTGATCGGCGTGCTCTCGTCGCCCATCCGGCGATGCAGGTTGGACAGCATGGCCAGGTCGCCCTGGCGCAGCATGTTCGGCAGCGCCGAGTAGAGCGGGACGTCGGCGCGGTAAGTCGGCACGGTGATCGTCGGCGATGTGGGCGACGCGGGCGTGCCCGGCGTAGCGGGTGGGGTCGGTGTGCCGCCACCGGGCACGGTCGTCGTCGAGCGCAGGTACCAGTTCTCGCCGGTGCCGTTGGCGTCGGCCGCATGCAGGCGGTACTCATAGGCGCCGGCATCGACGTGGCCGCCCGCCAGAGAGAACGCATCGCGCGTGGTCTGCGCCGTGGTGGTCGCGCCGTTCTGCGCGGTGATCACGTTGATGCCGTTGCCGGTGGTCAATGCACCGAGGCCGCCGATGTTGGTGACCTGCACCGTGGTCCTGCCCGTGGCCGCGGCGCCCGGTCCGTTGAGCACCAGTCGGTCGCTCACGCTGCCGCTGTCGCCCAGCGTGGTGCCGAGCTTGAGCAGGCCGCCACCACCGACGTAGTTGCCGTTGACGGTGAGCGTCGAGCCGGGCTTAGTGCCGACGAGCGAGACCGTGCCGCTGTTGGACAGCGAGGCCACGGTCTGGTTGAAGCCGGCGGTGTCCAGCGTTGCACCCGTGGCCACGGCGTGGGCCGAGCCGGGGCTGAAGACGCTCGCCGCGCCGGCCTTGAACGTGCCCTGTGCCACCTGCGTGGCGCCGCTGTAGGTGTTGGGGCCGGTCACGATCAGCGTGCCGCTGCCGTTCTTGGTCAGCGTGCCGCCGCCCGTGATCGCGCCCGACAGCGTTTCGGTGAAACTGCCCGTGTCCACGATGGGGTCGGCGATGCCTGTGAGCAGGATCGGGTTGGCGACGTTCAACCCGTCGGCCAGGAAGCCGAGGGTCGTGCCTTCGTTCATGGCCAGCTGGCCGCTGCCGAGCGCACCGTTGCTGCCGACGTCGATGCGCCCCTTCACGAGCGACGTGCCGCCGCTGTAGGCGTTGTCGCCCGTCAGCCGCGTGGTGCCTGACCCGATCTGCGCCAGCGAGCCGGCGCCGGTGATGCCGCCGTTCAAGGTCACGATGCCGCTCTGGTTGATAGCCAGCACGCCGTTGTCGACGATGGCACCGCCGCCGGTGAGCGCACCCGTGGTGCCGCCGTTGCCAAGCTGCAGCGTGCCGCCGGCGTCGATGGTCGTGGTGCCGGTGTAGCTGTTCGTGCCGGTGAACACCGTGGTGCCGGTGGCGGCGCGCGTGAACGTGCCGGTGCCGCTGATCGCTCCGCCGTAGGTCTGCGTGTCGAGGTTGTCGAAAACCACCGCGCCGTTGTTGGCGATGTCGTGGTTGCCGACATTGCCGGCAGTGGTGCCGCTGCCGCCGACGCGCAGCGTGCTGTTGCCGCCTACCTGGAGTTGTGAGCCGCTGCCGGCCAGCACCAGCGGATCGATGACGCGGACATCGGCGCCGTTGGTCAAGGCCAGTCGGTTCCAGCCGGTGCCGATGTTGGTGCCGCGCGCCACGTCGTCCGCAGCCAGGGAGCCGACGCTACGCTTCACGCCGTTGAGCTCCAGCAGGCCGCCTGCGCCGGTGCCGTTGGTGATGTGCGTGGTGTCGGCCAGCGACACGCCCTGCACCAGCACCCTGTTGCCGACACCGTTGCCGGCTTCGATGGCGCCGGCCAATGTGCCGCCCGTGAGGTTCACGGTGTCGGTTCCGTTGCCGGTTCGCACGACACCGGTGACGGCGCCGCCGCGCAGGGTGTAGGTGTCGCTGCCGGCATTGCCGGCCACTGCGACGGCGCTCGTGCTGGCGGCCTTGATGGTGCCGGTGTTGTCGAACACCACCCCGCCGCTGCCGCCGAGATCGACCACGGGCGACGCCGTGCTGGCCGACACCAGCGCGCCGGTGTTCGAGACCGACGGCGAGTTCTTCGCAACGAGCGCCGGACCGCCCGTGGCGCTGTTGACCGTCACGCTCGCGCCATTGACGACCGTGCCCGTGGTGTTGGCCACGACGCCCGAGCCTGTGCCGCTCGCCACGGTGACCGCGTAGCCACTTCCCAGTGCGAGGTTGCCCGTGGTGGTGGTGCCGTCCGCGTTCTGGAAGGCAAAGCCCGTGCCGCTGCCGGCCACGTTGAGCTGCACGCCCGTGGACGTCGGGTCGAGGCTGGTCGCGGTGCGGATGCCCGCGCCATTGCCGGTGTTGATGACGACATTGGTCAGGCGGATCGCGCCAATCTCGGCCTTGTTCTCGATGCCCGATCCCGTGCCGGTGGCCTGGATGACCACGTCCTTCGCGCTCAGGCTGGCAGCGCCCGTGTCCACGAGGATGCCGGCCGCCGTGCCGCCCGCACGGATCTGGCCGGCACCCGAGAGGGCCAGCGAAGCGCCGTTGCCCGCCAGGTGCACGGCCGCCGTGCCGTCGCCTGCCTCGATGGTGCCTGTGTTGGTGAGTGTCGCGGTGGCGCCCATCACCAAGGCGCCGGTGCCGTTGCTGACCTGCACCACCGCGCGGTTGTCGACCGTGCCCTGCATGCCGACCACGACACCGGTGGAGCCCGCGCCGATCAGCTGCACGTTGCCGTTGTTCACGAGCGTGCCAAGGTTCTGCGCCACGAAGCCGGTCACCGCGCCGGTGCTCGACGCGATCAGCGCGTGGTTCGTCAGGGTCGTCGCCACGGGCGCGCCATTGTTGGCGTTGGCCAGGTCGTGGGCCTGCCCGTCCACGACGCCTGCGGTGGCGCCAGCGGCGTTCAGGTGAATCGTCGTCGCAGCATCGATGGTGCCCGCCGCGCCGCCTTCGTTCACGATGGCGATGCCGTTCGCGCCGTTGACGTTGTAGACCGAGTTGCCCGTCGAGAGCGTGGTACCCGCATCGGTCGCGACCACGCCGCGCGCGCCCGCGCCGTTCACGTTGATGGTCAGCGTGCCCGCCGTCGAAGAACCGGTGTACGCCGCACCGCCCGCCACGCGGAACATGGTCGAGCGGTCGGTGGCCACGTCGAGGCTCTGCGCACTCACGTTGATGCGCGAGCCGGGTCCGTACGAGAAGAAACCGATCTGGTCGGTGCCGTTCGAGAACACGGGCACCGCGTTGGCCGAGACATCGACGACCGAGGTGCCGCGCGCATGCACGCCGATGGCACCGGTGCCGGTGAGCCGGATCTGTCCGTCGACCTTGGCGGTGGCCGTGTGGCCGTTCAGGCCTTCGGCCCAGATGCCGATGTTGCGCGTGCCCGTGGCCACGTTGGCGCCGCCGGCCACGCTGATGGTACCGGTGCTGGTGTGGCTGAGGGTGGCGTCGGCGCTGGCGGCCATGGCCTGCATGGCGATGCCGTTGACGCCGTTCAGCGAGATCACACCGTCGTTGCGCACGGTGGCACCGCCGCTGCTGTTGGCCTGCATGCCGATGTTCATCAGCGGGCTGGCGGCGTTGGCGGCGCCGTTGACCGCGATGATGCCGGTCGCATCGTTGACCAGCTCCAGGTCGGCCGTGCCGTCGCGCGCCGTCAGGGCCACGGCATTGCCGATGCCGCTGCCGATGGTGATCGTGCCTTCGTTGTGCACCTTCGCCGAACCGGCGGCTTCCACGCCACGAATCGCCACCAGGTTGCTCTGCACATCGGTCGCGCCCTGCCCTGCTGCGTACTGGCCTGTACGGCCGATGTACATCGTTCCCTTGTTGGTGAACGTGGCGCTGTCGACGGCCTGCACGCCGTAGGTGTCGCCCGGATTGCCCGTTTCGTTGACGCCGATGTTGATCACGCCCTGCACCTGGTTGACGGCACTGGCACTGCCGGCCGCACGCAGGCCGATGTTGACGCGGGCGAAGTCGGTGCGGTCTGTCACCGCGTTGGCCACGTTGACGAAGCCCTCGTTGCTGAATGTGGCCTGGTCGTTCAACAGCACGCCGAACGACCCCACGCGGTCGCCCTTGCCGCTGTTGATGCCGGTGGTGCCGTTGGCGGTGTAGGTGTCGGGGTCGTAGCCGACCGACAGCGAGCCGGTGTTCCTGATGGACGAGTTCTGCGACGCAACGATGTCCGGGTGGTTGCTGCCCGTGGTCTGCGACGACAGGTGGCCCGCGTTGTTGAGCGTGGCGCCGTTCACGAGGTTGGCGGTCGAGCCGCCGCTCCACCAGCTGGCGTTGTGGATGTGGCTGTCCTTGTCGATGTTGACGGTGCCGCCGTCGGACTCGATGAGGTTCACGCGGCCCAGCGGCATCCAGGTCTTCATGCCGGGCGTCTGCGCGGGCGCGGCCTGGTACTGCACCTGGAACGACTGCGTCGAGTAGCTGCTCGTCAACCGGCTCGCATAGTCGGCGGGCGACAGCAGCCCGGCCTGCACCTGGCCGATGAGGTAGTTGTTGTAGCGGCGGTAGCTGTCCAGGTCGGTCACGTTGCCGCCGGCCACGGTTTCCTGCTGGCCAGTGAGTGGGTTGGTCCACGTGCCGCCGGCAAAGCTCACGCCGCGGTCGAACTGCTGCGTGAGCTTCGTGACCGACGCGATGCCCGTGGCGGGATCGACGTTGCTGGGCGGCGGGGCGAGGTCGCCGCTGCCGAGGTCGAAACGCGTGTTGGTCTTGTAGTTCAGCGTGCTGCCGCTCTCGACCTTGAACACGCTCGTCTGCTTGGACAGCATCGAGAGCTTGTTGGCCGCGCTGGCGTTGGGCAGCGCCGTCGGGTCGCCGATCGTGACGTCGAGCGTCGAGCCGTTGGCCACAGTGGCGATCCGGCCGTCGACATAGACGTCCATGTCGCCGGGGCCCCACAGCTTGCCCACGGTGTTGCCGCTGGGTGCCAGTTGCGAATAGTTGTAGACCTGCAGCTTGCCCGTGTCATAGACCGTGGCCGTCTTCGAGGCGCCGGTGATCGGGTCGCGGTAACTGATGTTGAGCGACGGGTCGTCGTTGTAGACCAGCTGGCGCCCGGCCACCGTACCGCTCGTCATGAGATTTGCGGCCTCGATGGCGCCCAGCGTCGGGTACGAGTAGTTGGTGGCGCCGGGCTGCACGCTGGCATAGCTGCCGGTGAGCGTGTGGGCGGCCCCGTCGGAATATGCCTGCTGACCGGTCTGGTTGCTGTTGGCTGCGGGCGTGTAGGTGCCCAGCACGTCCTGCGCATGCGCCAGACCTGCAATGCCGCCGAAAAGTCCGGCCATCACGAGCAGCGAGGGCAACCTCGCCGTGCGACTGGATTTCGACTTGCCACGCGTGACTTCGGACGTGGCAACCCACGTACCCGACACGTCACTCCAGATGCTCTTATGTATCTTGTTCAACTTTTGCTCCCTGAAAGTGCACACTGAATAGATATGTCTTCATAACTATCTATCCGCGCACTTTCGCACTGCTCGAGAGCCTGCCGAAGGAAGGAATGCTCACAAATGGTGCGCTTGCAAATTGGAAGCAACTATTTGTTCACGCTTTTGCACTCAATTTTTGTGTTCTTTTGGTAACGCGACGAACAACACTTTGTCGTGCCGTGCTTGGGAATGAGAAGAAGCGAAGCGAGACCCGGCCATCGGCCGGATCGCTGCGGACACACGCGCGCCGTGTCGGCGTGGGGTCAAACCATCGTGTGTCGCGATGTACACAGCGAAGCGACCGGAAGCGCCGCGCGCTACTGTTTTTTTCGCTGGTCGACGATGTGCTGCAGCGCGGCTTCGAGGGTCGGCCAGCTCGCAAAGAGATAGACCTGCTCCCCGTGATCGAAGCGGCCGCCGAACTCCGCCAGCACAGAGGAGTGGTCCGACACGCTACCCAGCAGCGCCGGTTTCATGCGGCCGTAGGGCTGGGGAAATTCGCCCACACTGCAACCGAGTTGCGTTGCAAGAAACTGCACCCTGTCGGTGCCGTCGGGACGAGTTAGCAACATTCAGAACACCGCATGCACGGGCGGATTTCGCAGACAACGCGCCCCGATCGGTTCGTGTCTGTGTGATCGCTTCCGCCATTCCCGACGACACCGGTCGAGGTGGATCAGGCCGCCGATGCGGTCGCTACGGCCATCGCATCCGGCGATCCCGCATGTCCGCCCCAGGCCCACTGGGTCTTGGAGCGGCTGCGCGTACGGCCGATGCGCGTGGCGGCCCGGGGATGTCCTGCGAGGAAGGCCGAGACGATCGCGGCCGTGGCTTTCGTGGAGGCCAGCACCTGCGTCATCTCGACCTGCAGCGGCGATGTCAGCCCACTGGTCCCGCAGACGCGGCGGAATTCAACGAGGACCTCGGCGGCCAGTTCACTGTCTGCGCGCGGCTGGCCGTGGGCATCCATGACCCACCGCTCCACCCGCGCTGCCGCCATCGTGCGAAACACCCCGATGACCTCCAGGCGACGATGCGTCGATCCCTCGACGGGAATCGGCAACACGAAGTCGTAGGAGAACACTTCGGCCTGGGACGACGAAACAACGGCCATGTCCATGGAAATTCAACGCCTTGCTTGATGTGAAAAATCTAAGCAAAAAGTATCCGCTTGAAATGACAACGAACTGCAGCGGAAATCTCAACCTTTGTGAACTTTCGCGCATTCTGCGCGGCGGCTCCACACGCGCCACCGCTCGTTTTCGCGGGTGACGCTCACTCGGCCGTGATGTTCGCGGCCTTGATGATCTGCGCCCACTTGCGCGTTTCGCTGGCAATGAACGCACTGAACTCGGCGGCGCTACCGCCACGCAATTGCAGTCCTGCCGCCTCGGCCTTTCGACGGACGTCCGCGTCGGCCACCGCCGCGTTGATCTCTGCGTTCAGCCGCTCGACGATGTTGGCAGGCGTTCCGGCCGGCGCGAGCATGCCGTACCAGCCATAACCCACGACGGAAGGCAGGCCCTGCTCACGAAAAGTCGGTGCGTTCGGGTACAGCGGCGAGCGCTCTTCCGTGGCGACGCCCAGCACCCGCAGCTTGCCGGCCTGTATGTGGGGAATCGCAGTCGAGATGGCCGTCAAGGTGGCGTCGATCCGCCCGGCCAGGAGCTCGGTGTAGGCCGGCGCATCGCCGCGGTACTGCACCACGATGCCCTTCGTGCCGGAGGCCCGCAACAGAAGCTCGGCCGTCAGGTGCGGGGCCGAGCCCGCCCCCGGCGATCCGAAGGTTGCGCCCTTCGGGTCGGCCTTCATCTGCTTGATGAACTCCGCGACCGTCTTGTACGGTGCGTCGGCATTGACCACCAGGAACAAGGGCGCAATAGCCGTGCTGGCGATCGAGGCGAAGTTCTTGTGCACGTCGTAAGGCAGGCCCTTGTACAGCGCCTCGCCGATGGCAATGGGTGCGGCCGCGTGGAGCAGCGTGTAGCCGTCTGCCGGCGCCTTGGCCACGAAGTCGTTGGCAATGCGCGTGCCGGCACCGGCCTTGTTCTCGATCACGATGCCCTGCCCGAGCCGTCGTCCGAGGAAGTCGCCGAGCACGCGCGACAGGATGTCGTTCGACCCACCTGCACCGTAGGGAGAGACCATGCGGATCGGCCGCGCTGGCCAGGCCTGTGCGTGGCTCGATGCGCTCCAGGGCAAGGCCAGGCCGGCTGCGGCGGCAAGAAGGTGTCGGCGGTTCATTGTGGTCATGCGTGCGTGTCTCCGTTGATTTTGTGAGTGTCAGATCGGCTGGATCGGCGGGTAGTCGAACCGCAGTTCCAGATGGTCGGCATGCGGCTGATACAGCCGCAGCACGACGTAGAACAGCTCGCCCTTCGGCGCCGGAAGCCAGTTGACACCCGGCCCTGGGTCGTCGGCCTGCAGCCGCAGGGCCAAGCTGCCATCGGCGTCGTGGTGCAAGCCGGGCGTGCGATCGCCGATCGAGTACCGGTGGATGAGGTTCGCGACAAAAAGACAGTCGCTGCGGCGGTACATCGTGAGCGACCAAAAAGCGCCCACCTTCAGCCCCTTACCCGGCGCAAACCGCAACTCGTAGCGCAGCGATCCATCGAGCGGCGCGCCGCGCGCGTCCACCTCGGCGGTGGGATACATCGCCTCTTCGACGCCCAGAGCGCCGATGAAGTTGCGCGCGATGCGCGCACGCGTCAGGTAGTCGTCGCCCCAGTGGGTCTTCACCATCACCGGGATCGCCCAGCCACCGCCCAGATCGTGCGGCTGGTTGCTGGTGCGCAGCCGTTCGTAGACGGCAGGCAGCGACGCCTGCAGCTCGACTGCGGCAGGAGGCCACATCTCGCACTCCCCTGCCATCGGCGGATTGCGGCGCAGCGCGGCACTCACGATGGACAGGTACAGGTCCGTAGCCGGAGTACCCGCATCGCGCCCGTCCATCCACGTGTCCACCCGCATCGCCGCGTCGCTGCCATCCAGGCGCACGAGCCGCATCCTGGCTTGCGTCTCGCGCACGCGCGCCGCATCGTCGCCGTCGTCCTCCACGAGATGGCGGCCGATCAGCCACACGTCGTCGCCCGGTGCGGCAATCGTCTGCGTGATGTCCGAAGGGACGACGCCGCGCCATGCGGGGCCATGCACCAGCGTGCGTTGGGGCCGGTTGCCCGTCGTGCGACGCCCGACGTAGGCGAAGGGATTTGTCCACGCGTCCAGCAGGCCGAGGGTCCAGTAGCGGTCGCCCATCTCGGGCGATTCGATGATGACTGGCCCTTCGGACAGGTCGAGCCAGGCGTTGCTGTAGACCGTGTCGTTGTTCGGGCTGACGACCTCCTTGTCGTCCGGGCCGAGGCGGCGATGCGTGTGGGTGAACTGGTTGACCCACCGCACGGCCGACGCTGCATCTGGCGCTGCGAAGCCGAGCACGGGGTGCCGGCGCGCGGTAGTGGCCGCGCGCATCCGCATCATCTCGAACAGCGGCAGCGTCTGGATCACGACGGCGTCGCAGCCGTGCGAGAGGGGATCGATCTTCGAATTCATGAGGGGTGTCTTCTCTTTCTGCGTCATGCCACTGCGCCGGCGCGGCGAAGCTCGTCGATCTCGTTCGCTGCGAGCCCGAGGTCGGCCAGGAGCCGATCGGTGTCGGCCCCGCACGCAGGCGCGGCCGGCGGCGTGGCTCGTGGGGCGTCGCCCAGCCGATAGGGCAATGCGAGCGACGGGTAGCGTTGGCCGTCCGCGCCCAATGCATCGACCAGTATTCCGCTGGCCTGGACGTCCGCGCTTTGCAGCACCTGTTGGTAGCTGCGCACAAAGCCGACCACGATCTGGTTACGGCTCAGCAGCGCCACGCATTCTTCGCTGGTGAAGGACGAGAGGCATTCACGCAGCACGATGCGCAACTCGCTGCGGTGCTGCACCCGCAATGCGTTGGTGCAAAAACGCGGATCGGTCGCGAGCGGCTCGCGTCCCATCACACGACAGAACCGTGCCCAGTGTTCGTCCGCATACGCGGACAGCACGATGTGCCCGTCGCGCGTGGGCACCACTTCGGCTGCAGGCGCGTTGTTGGGCTGGCCGTCGCCGATGCGCGTCGGCTCGGGTGCGCCGCCCAGGTAGTCGCACCACGTGGTGGCCTGCAGATGCAGCGCCACCTCGAGCAGCGACGTGCGCAACGTCTCGCCGACACCCGTCTGTGCGCGCCCGTAGAGTGCAGCGAGCACCGCCTGGGCACCCAGGTGCGCCGCGGCCGCATCGATGATCGGCACCCCCACCTTCTGGGGCAGGCGGTCGGGCTCGCCCGTGACCGACATCAAGCCGCTCTCGGCCTGTGCCGCGATGTCGTAGCCGGGACGCGCGCTCGAAGGGCCCAAGTCCCCGAAGCCCGAGATCGACAGGTAGATGACCTTGGGAAAGCGCTCGCGCACCGCGGACGGGCCCAGGCCCAGCGCATCGACGGCGCCGGGGCGCAGGTTCTGGATCACGACGTCGCTGTTTTCGATCAGCCGCCACGCGATCTCCCGGCCTGCGTCGCTCTTCAGATTGAGCGCGATGGACTGCTTGCCGCGGCTGTAGGCACGGATCATCGACTCGCCGTAGCGACCGATGTGCCGAGCCTGGTCGCCCGCCAGCGGTTCGATCTTGATCACCTGCGCGCCCAGCTCGGCCAGAACCATGGCCGCGCCGGGCCCGGCGATGTACTGCCCCAGGTCGATCACGCGCACGTTCTGCAGCGGAGCTGGAGGGGCGGATCCGCTTGTTGTCTCTTTGGATTCGAAGTTCATTGGGCGCGACGTTATCGCCTTCCCCGATTCTTGAAAATTCGATAATCGTGAGGGAGTGATCACAATTAGATATATGCCGTGGAACCTGAAATGGACACCAAAACCGACCGCCTGGTCCGCACGCTGCGCCTGAGACACCTCGAGCTGCTCGTGGCGCTGTCCGAGACCCCCACGATGCGCGGTGCCGCGGCGCGGCTGCATCTGAGCCAGCCTGCCATCAGCAAGATGCTCGGCGAGCTCGAACGCTGCTTCGGGGCCCGGCTATTCGAACGCAGCCATCTGGGAATCCATGCCAATGCGCTGGGGGCGAGCGCGGCGTTTCGCGCACGCGCCGTGCTGCATGAATTGGCCCGCGCCACCGCAGACGTGGACGCCATGCAAAGCGGCGTGACGGCGGTTCTGCGCGTCGGCGCACCGTCGGTCACTGCAGCTGTTCCCGCAGCCATCGTCAAGCTGCGGGAGCGGCTGCCGGGCGCCGCCGTGCAGTTGCGAGAAGGCCGCGTCCACGAGCTCATCCATCGCCTACTCGAAGGGGAGCTCGACTGCGTCTTCGGCGCCATCACGCCCGAGCTGATCTCCAGCGACATGATCCCGTTGCTCGAGCCCGTCGTGCTGCTGAAGGACGAGCTGTGCGTGCTCGCGTCTATTTCAAACCCAAGCGTCGCCCCACGCAGGTTGCAGTGGGCCGACCTGCGCGCCGCTCAGTGGGTGCTGCCGCCGAAGGAAACGCTGGTCAGGCAGGCGTTCATGACCGTCTTCCTGAACGGTGGCGTGACGCCGCCCGTGCCGGTCATCGAAGCCATGTCCTCGGTCACGATCGGCACCGTGCTTCGCAAGGACCCTTCGCTGCTGTGCGCGGTACGGCTTGAGCACGCGCTGGACGAAGTCGCCCGGGGCGGCGTGCAGAGGCTCAAGGTCGGGCCCCAGGTCGTCCTGCCGTCGTTCGGCCTGTTCTTTCGACGCGACGGCATGGCGCGGCCGGCGATCCTCACGGCGTTTGCGGATGCCATACGGTCGGTCACGCGCCAACAAATCGAGAGTAGATACTTCTTGAACCGTCCGAACTCGTCCCTCTCTTGAAGTCGTGCCTTAGCCCATGAGCCGACGCGCACCGCCTCGACCTCTAGGACTCGACGACGGCGCACACATTGGAAGCCGGGGCGAAAGCCATGATCGGGCCCAGTTCCGGCCCTCGACCGACGTGACGAAGGAAGTTTTCGAAAAGATCGCCCGGACTGCGGTGGCGGCGCACAAAGGCTAAGAGCTTTTGCGGGCCATGGAGACCGGTGCCGGCGGCTGCCTCCAGATATTGCTCCAGCGCCTGGTCACGGTCGCTTGCCGCCAGCATCACCGCTCGTGCACTCCGGCAACGTTGACCCGCCGCTTCGGACGCCGAGAGCGCGCCTGTGGCTGAGAGCAGGCCGTCAATGACCGCTTGCCGCGGCGGATTCAACCGGTCAATGCAACACATTCGCAAGCGTCTTGCACGGCCTCTCGTTCAATTGTCTCGCGCTTGCGTTGAGTTGAAGCTGTGACAAGCCCGATATATTCATACCCTTGGGCATGTACTGCCCGAGTAGCCCGTTCGTGTTCTCGTTGCTTCCGCGTTGCCAGAGGCTTTGCGGATCACAGAAGTAGGCTTGGATGTCGGTGGCCACTGTGAACTGCTTGTGAGCATGCATCTCAGTACCTCGATCCCAGGTCAGTGGCGTACCCGAAGCAGCTGAGCGGCAACTGCGGCGCGGCGCTTGTGTCACACGGGACCGACTATCGCGAGTTTCAGAGCAGGGAGAGCGAGACTATCCGATCGTTCTACCGTTGGCAGGTGCGTGCGCTCCACCGCAGAGCCCGCACGATGCGTTCGGCGAGACCACGAGGGCGTGTCGCAGGCTGCATGCCCTATGGTTTAGCATTTTTGCGATCGGCCTGACTGACATTGGCGGCAAGCCACGCTTCGACCTTCTGGACAATCATTTCCGTGCCACGTTCGATGATGAACAAATGTCCATGCCCAGGCATGCCCCAATCCTTCCCCAAGAGGGTCACCGGAACGTTCAGCGCGGCAGCTGTTTGGGCAATGCGATCCGGAGGCACCGTGCGGTCCTCTTCGGCAGCCAGCAGCAACATCGGGACTTGGTCTTTCCAGATCGTCACCTTCGAACGATCGATCTTGAAATCGTCTGACAAGCCGGCCGCAGCATTTCGGATTCGCGGTGAATAGAGAACCAGAGAAGAGAAGTAACTGTCGAACGCTTCCTTAGGGAAAGTCGAGGTGTTGGCAAACCTCTGAAGCGCGCCTTCCCGAGTAGTCCCAGACAGTCGGTCCAGTGGGGCCGCGGGGACGATGTTGCCGACAGTCTCAACCGATGCGGGGGCTAGTGCCACAACTGCGCGTACCGATTCGGGTACGCGCTCCGTTAGTTTGATCGCTAGGGCGCCGCCGATGCTGTGTCCCATGAGGACCGCTGGACCAGTGCGCGACAGCAAAAGGGCCAAGATTTCCACGACATCAGCAGGGGTGTCGTTCAGGTTCTCGGGACGCGAGCCAGAGCGCCCGATACCCGGCCAATCCACGACATGCACATTCCAACCAGCGCGTGCCAAGTGGAATGCCCACCCGGGTCGACCATCGGGCGTCGTCGTCCATCCAGTCCCAGTATGAGAGCCGCCATGAACCAGAATCAGGTTGCCCCTGGGCGCAGCCTGCGGATCAGGCCGCCAAGTCTGAACGTACATCGCATGCGTCGCATTCGCTACGAAAGATTCGCGCAACGGGGCCACACGCTCGTCCGAGTGCGCCAGATTGCTGTGAAACGCAAATAAGCCGAGCAGACAGATCGAAAGAAGCAATCGTTGCGCAGGGGAAATCCACGAGTACGCCAGACCAATCATTGCATCTCTCCGAGTTGCGAGAATAAAAGTATATACATATCGTACCTTTTTTGACGCCAATATCTTCCTTGAAGTGCGACAGTACGCACGCTCTCTGGTTGCCCGTTTGGCAAAGAGAATTGGCGGCAATACACGGAACGCGCGCGGGGGTACTCACCTTCCACCGCCCGTGAGTTGAGTCACAGTCGACAGGGCAGCCGCGCGGTTCGGTCTTGCCAGCGCCGCCTTGCTATTTCTTCCCGCGCGTCGCGTACGAAGAGCCTGGCGCAGAAGCTGCGGGTCATTTCACACGCTATGCACTGGCGCCTCTCCGCGCCGTGCAGTGACTACCTGCGAAACAGGTCCGAAAGCCAGCGTGCCAGGCCCGACTTCTGACGCGAAGAGGTCTGGTCGATCAAGGTTATTTCGATCTTCAGGATCACGGTTCCTTCGGAAGCCGCGGGTTGAGGTGCTGCGGCGGGCATTGCCGCAGCGGGGACGGAGGCGGGATTGACTGCCTTCATCGGCACGGCCGTTTTCCCCGATGGGGCCACGGCCAAGATTGCATCTTTCTGGGCGCCGTCTGGCGCATATCGGATTAGCAACTGCTTCCGGAAGGCATCAAAAAACTCACCGGCCATCTTCTTGGCCGTCATATCAATGAGCCTGGCCCCGATCTGAGCCAACTTGCCGCCAATGTTTGCCGAAGTGGTGTACTTCAGCAGCGTCGTATCGGCATCAATTTCGCTCAGCTCGATGCTGGCGTCGCCTCGGCCGAAGCCCACCGCACCGCCCTGCATACTGAACTCGAGCCGATAGGACGTCGGCTCGATCACATCCATCATGCGCATCTCGCCCTTGAACCTGGCACGAATCGGCCCCACCGCAGCAGCGATCAGCAGTTCGTATCGCCCATCTTCCTGCAGGTTGATCGCCTCGCAGCCGGGAATGCAGGATTGAAGCAAGCTGACATCATTCAGTGCCTCCCAAGCAATCGCCTGCGATACAGGCAAGCTGATCTCGTCACTCATCTTCATGGAATCATCTCTCTATCAGTTGTGCGAAGGGATTGCATGCGGCCACTGACCCGATCCCCGCCTTGTTGAATGTATGGAAGCAGCGGCCAGTGCTGCGTGACACGATTGCCCAGATGCTGTGAACCCTTCCGGCCAAGACCGCGATGGACACGCTCTCAAAACAAAAAACCTTTTAAGCTGAATCAAGACGCTGACATAGTCGAATGCACTGAAACGTGCGTACTTACGCTGATCACCTTTGTTCAGCTTGTATTCGTAGAGCAGCAGCGCGCACGGCACGCACGATGCTGTTGTAGCCAGTGCAG